>CAZOIF010000086.1:0-10772 GCA_964579975.1 uncultured Eubacterium sp.
TTAAATTCGCTTCCTACGCCCTGCTCGCTCGTTACGGAAATGGAACCGTTCATCATATCCACGATATTTTTCGTGATGGCCATGCCGAGGCCGGTTCCCTGTATTTTGCTGATGGTGCTGTTGCGTTCCCTCTCAAAAGGCTCGAAAATATGCTCTACGAACTCCTGACTCATACCGATGCCGCTGTCCTTGATAGAGAATTCATAGTTGGCATAGCCGGTGGGAGCGCCCGGTTTTTCCGTGATCCGCATACTGACATGACCGCCGGCTCCCGTATATTTTACGGCGTTGCTGAGCAGATTCAAAAGCACCTGATTCAGCCGGAGCTTGTCACAGTAAATGGATTCGTCCACAACGTCCACCGTATCGATCTGCAGATCAAGCTGCTTGGCGTGAATATCCGCCTGCAGAATATTGCGCAGGCCATGTAAAATTTCGGGAAGGCTGCAGAGCTTTTCGTCCAGCTGGAGTTTTCCGCTCTCGATGTGGCTCATATCCAGTATATCGTTGATGAGACTCAGCAGATGGTTGCCGGAGGTCTGAATCTTTTTCAGGTATTCCACAACCTGTTCCTTCCGGTCGATATTGGTAATAGCCAGATTCGTAAATCCGACAATGGCATTCATCGGGGTGCGGATGTCATGGGACATATTTGATAAAAATACGCTCTTGGCCTTACTTGCCCGGTTGGCCTGAGAGAGCGCGGCCTCAAGCAGTGTGTTCTGCTCCATCTCCTTGCGGATCTCCGCATCCACGCTGCGAAAGCCGAGTACAATACCCATACTGCCGTCCTCTGTTCCGACACTCACGGCCTTTATCTGGAAATAGATGAGTTCCCCATCCTGCTGCTTGCGGTAATTGACAGAGTATATCTGTTTGTCGTACAGTTCGTTCCGGAGGGTATCGAAAGAAACGGCCTGTCGCAGCATTTCACGGTCTTCCTCATATACCCATTCCTCTATGTACTGCTGCATGCTTTTTTCCAGTGAAATATTGTTTTCAAATATATTGTCCGGTTTGCCCTTGGCGGTACGGATTGGAACAAGTATACCAGTGTCGGGTTCCAGAAAACAGACCTGCGTAAAATCCAGGCTCAACGCCTGAACCAGTTCCCGCTGCCGTTTCCTGGCTTTTCGTTCCTGAAGTTTCTGTTCCGTAACGTCCACAAGAAAACGCTGGCACAATAATTCTCCGTTTTCTTCATAGAGCTTGATATTACCCATGATGTGGAGAATTTCTCCGTTTTTATGCCGTACGCGATACTCTACATTGACGGTGTCCCCGGCTTTTTTCAGGGAACGGATGCTGTTTCGCAGGAATTCCTTATCCTCATCCATTACGGAGGCGGCAATCAGGTCAAAGCCGTCCGCCGTCAATTCCTCCAGCGTCTCATATCCCAGTATTTTGAGTGCCGCCCTGTTTATGTTCAGAATATGCGAATCATTCAGACGATGATTCATTAAGCCACAGTCAATGGTGGCAAGGATTGTTTCCAGAGTCCGGTTTTTATTGATGATCTGCTGCTCATAGGCGCGTTCCTGCGTCACATCGACACCCACGCCGACGGTTCCCATTACGGTGCCGTCACAGTTATAGAGAGGAGACTTGTAACACATCAGGGTTCTTGTCTCTTCCCCGGCCTTAATGGTCTCCTCGGATACGAGAGTCTGCTCTTTACTCATAACCTGATGTTCGGATTCGATGCAGGCAGGGTCGTCTTCCTCCACGTCCCAGATATAGGCGTGTCTGCGGCCTTCCACCTGCTGTTTGGTCTTATTGACCGCCTGACAGAAGCTGTTGTTTACTTTTTCATGGACGCCGTCTTTATCCTTATACCAGACCAGATTGGGAACGTTGTTGATCGTAGCCTCAAGGAAGTGAGCGGTTTCCCAGAAATCCTTGCTCATCTTAAAGGTTTGCTGCCATCTCAGAAAACGGAAACGAAGCTCCTCATCTGACATAGGCATGATCCAGATGTCTGTGATATCCTTTAAGGCCGGGTCTGAGCAAAGAAGCCGCATCTGCTCCCTGCTTGCA
This sequence comes from uncultured Eubacterium sp., assembly GCA_964579975.1. Lineage (GTDB taxonomy): Bacteria > Bacillota > Clostridia > Lachnospirales > Lachnospiraceae > Eubacterium_F. The sequence goes on from CAZOIF010000086.1 coordinate 2,038, forward strand.
AGCAAAATAATCGGCGTCCCGGCGCTGCGATTTTGCAGAAATGTCTGCAGTGCGGGGTGCAGGTCCGTATTTGACAGATCGGCTATGATCACGTCCGCTTTTTTTGACAAGGAAGCCTCTGCCTCGTCACTTTCGGAAAAAATATGGGTAAAATTTTCAAGAGCGGGCATCTTTTTTATCACATCCAAAGCGTGGCTGGGATGCCCGGTGAAATATATATGAAGACGACAAGTATACATATCAGTTTCCCTCTGCCCATAATAAAAATGATTGTTGTTTTCATTCTATCAAGCCTGCAAATTTGTGTCAATACGGGAAGAAGGATGCTGTTTTATGAGCCGAGACGGTCAAAGACAAGGTCGTAGCCATCGCTGCCATAATTCAGGGAGCGATTGACGCGGCTGATCGTGGCGGTGGAGGCGCCCGTTTTTTCGGCAATCTCCAGATAGGTCTTATGATCCTTCAGCATGGAGGCTACCTCGAAGCGTTGGGAAAGGGAGAGAAGTTCATTGACGGTGCAAAGATCTTCAAAGAAATTATAACATTCCTCCGGTGTTTCCAGACAAAGAACCGCTTGAAACAGATGGTCCACAGCATCGGTCTTTAATTTTTTGTTCATAGCTCCTCCATTCTGCAGCGGGATTTTAGGTCAGATGTTAATACTTTCACACGTTAAAACTTTAACGACGTCGTGTATTAATATATCACAGTTTCTGCTTTTTGTAAACGAAATACTTGTCATGTAGGACTGAAAATCTTATAATAAAAAGGAAACATGGAATGAAGGGACAGCAAATGACGATTGATTTAGAGGATCTGCTAAACAGCATCAAGGAGAGTCTGGATCGGATAGAGTATATCCGGTCACAGGATATTCCGGATATTGATCTCTATATGGATCAGGTGACCACATTTATGGAGACGCACCTGAAAAAAACCACCAGGGATCCTGCCGGAGATAAGATTCTGACGAAGACGATGATCAATAATTATGCCAAGAACAATCTTCTGCCTCCGCCGGTCAGGAAAAAATACTCAAAGGATCATGTGCTGCTCCTGATCTTTATCTACTATTACAAAGGTATTTTGTCGATCAGTGACATTCAGGAGCTTTTAAGGCCGATCACGGAGCACTTTTTCGAAAACGGAGAGGATTATGATCTTTCCCGTGTCTATGAGGAAGTGTTCGGATTGGAGAGAAAGCAGCGGGATGTCCTTAAGGCGGATGTGGAAGAAAAATTCCGGATCGCTCAGGAGACGACCTTTGAGGATGCTCCGGAGGAGGAGCGGGAGTTTCTGAAGAGCTTTTCATTCATCTGTATGCTGAGCTTTGACGTTTATGTGAAAAAGCTTTTGATTGAAAAAATGATCGATGGCTTTGCGGACAGACGCAGTGCGGAAAAACGAAAAAAAGGAAAAAATCAGGAGGAAGAGTAAAATGGGAGCAATGCGGACATTGGACGATCTTAAAAATAAAGGATTTAATGTGGAAGAAGGTATCCGCCTGTGCGGCGGAGATGAGGAAATCTACATGGAGGTGATCTGGGCCGCCATGGAGGAAGGCCGGGAAAAGATCCCGCTGATTCGTAAAATATATGCGGAGGGGGATTATGAGCGCTATCGGATCGAAGTGCACGGTCTGAAAAATGCCATGAAATCTATCGGAGCCAACTACCTTTCGCAGCTTGCAGGAGAGCAGGAACAGGCAGCGAAGATGGAGAATTATTCGGTGATGAAAGTGGGTGTGGAGGAATTGCTGGAGCAGTATCAGATCGTAGTGGATGCGCTGGCGGAGCTTTTAGGCGAGTGATATATGGTTTACATAATAATGCCCGGCCGTGAATGGTCGGGCATTTACTGTGTCTGAGTGAGAGAACTGAATTATTGTATTGCTTTCTCGGCATAGGTGGTGTCCACCAGATCGGTGTAGGGCACTCTGTCATCCAGTTCGCCTGCCTCCTCCAGAATGTTTTCCAGAAGAGTGAAGCTGTCCTCCGTGAAGATCAGGTCGGCTTTCCAGGTATCCTGAGCGGCGTACCGGTTCACAATGGTCTCTATGGTGGAGAGCTCTGTTCCCTCAAATTGGGGAGCGATCACTTTGGCAATCTCTGCGGCGGAATGGGTCTGTACATAATCCATGCCCTTTTGCAGCGCGCGGGTGAAGGCTTCTATCACTTCGGGGTTTTTCTCGATATAGCTTTTTCTGGCACTGAAGGCGGTGTAAGGCACATAACCGGAATCTTCTCCCAGGGAGGCTACTACATAACCGTCGCCTTTTTGTTCTAAAGAGGTGGCATGAGGTTCAAATTCCACAGTATACGCTTTTTACTACACCAATTCTGTGAGAAAAGAAAAACCGCTTATCTGGTGCGTTTCCGGATCCACATCTATTTTCTTGATCGTACCTTTCCAGAAGGTCTGTTTATGCTGTTTATCGAGAGAAGCATACAATTCCTGCCAGTTGCCGCTAAAAGTGGCCAGAAGGCGGCCATAGGAGCTGAGAGGGGGGATTTCTTCCTCATAGTCGTATTCTTTTAACTTCATTTCGAGCTGTTCATACTGCTCATCATAATAGCTTTCCGTGATTCTTCCCTTTTGAAAAAGAATATTCAGGCGATCCAATTCCTTGCGGAGTGCATCCGTGTCGTGGTTCTCTGTTCGCCTCTGGGCCTTAAAGCGCACCTCTGCGACTTCCTGATCCAGCCTGGAGGAAACATGGGTCAGCATATAGTCCTCGATCTTGTGCTCGGTCAGGCTGGCGCCGCCGTGCCGGCCGAATTTATTACCGCAGCGGTACTTAATATATATGCTTTCTCCGCCGCTCTTAAGCTTTTGCTTCTTGCGGTATCCGGTAAAATTATTGCCGCAGATAGGACATTTGATCAGAGAGGAAAAAATGTAAGGGTCATAGCGTCCCGTGGTATATGTTTTCGTGCTGGTGATCTGCCGGAACTTCTGGAACTCTGCCCAGGTGATGTAGGGCTCACAGTAGTTCAGATTATCCTTATCACGGCCGGCATAGGTCTCATTCTTAAAGAGACGATCCACCTTATTGCAGGAGGGGGTACGGTCGCCGTATTTCTTCACTAGATAGTTGTAGGTGCCACGGATGGAATAACAAGAGCGGTAGTGCTCAAAAGCGTCCTCCACGATGTCAGAGACAGCCTCATCCTTTACAAGCCGGTTATTGACCACCTTGTAGCCGTAACAGGCGCACATGCCGCTGGTAACCTCACCGATGGACCGTTTGTAGTCCAGGACGGCCTTGATACGCTCAGAAGTGCGGTCACACTCCGCCTGATTCACGGAGAGCATGATGTTGATGACCATCTGGCCGTTGGCGGTGGAAGAGTCATAGTTCTCAAAGATAGTCTTCCAGTAACAGTTATGGGCCTGCAGGATCTCCTCGGTGATATTGTAGTCCTTGATGTTGCGGAACCAGCGATCCAGCTTGGTAACGAGGATCATATCGATCTTATCCTGTTCCACGTCATTCAGGAGCCGCAGGAGCCCTTTGCGGTGCTTCATAGGCTTGCGGGCAGAGATACCCTCGTCTGCATAGTAGCCCGCGATTGTATAGCCGTTATGCTCGGCATACTCCGTGAGAGCCCGTTTCTGGGCAGGAAGAGAGAGCCCGTTGAGGTGCTGCTCCTCGGTGCTGACACGGATGTAGATGGCACAGCGTTGAACTTTGGGCATGGGACACTCCTTTCTGAGAGTATGATGCTTGATATGGTTCTGATCGGCCTTGTGTTAGCAACATTGAAGTGAGTTTATTTGAAGTATAAATTTAGGTGGCGCATCGCTTACAGGGTTTATAATCCATGATGGCTTCAGCTGACATGGGAACCATGCGTGCGTTTGATATACCGCTACAGGTGCGATTATAATGATAAATTCCAGTTTTTTCGTTTATGAAAATGTAGGTTCTTCGATCAATATGAATACCAAAGTTTTCAGCCAGCAGATTGATATCATGGGGATATATATTTAAATGACGATCAATTTGTTTGTTTAGAGTGGCAGTAATAATGTGCATTGGCTGTGTGTTTTTAAAAATTGATAATAAATTTACAAATTGATGTATGCCAGTCTGAATATTTGCATGCTGAAGCAATGGAAAATGCGTAGTAATATTGTCTGTTATATTTAAATTATCTGCGTGAGCGGAGTGAAAGTTGTAAATCCGACCACCATGAGCAGCCGCATTTCGATAATCAAGACAGATGAACAGGGTAGTTTGAAACAGGGAAATAATCTCAGGATTGATTTCACTCTTGAGGTTTGGTACTAAAAGATGTATTAATTGTTGCTTTTGGGTATGTTTCAAACATTTTATAAGATTAACAAGTGTGCTGAAATAGGTGCCTTTTAATAAAATCCATGGGGGAACAACATCATATTTTTCTCGATAATATCGTATCGGATTTTTCCCGGAATGAATGTTTGTATGCAAAGTACCTAAAATATTTCTTAAGGTAAATTTAGGGTTAGAAGATGGGCGATCTGTAAAATTTCTGAAATCTAAATAAAGGTTATGATCTAATCCGAAGTTTTTGGCGATTACTTCAGCAGTGGCAGCGCGTAAACATTCTTCTAAATCAAGCATAGATGCCATGATGGAATTTCGTAAATTGTGATCCAATAGAAACATTGAAAAAATCTGCTCGAATGTAGTATCAGCCAGATACTCTTTCTTTCCATTTACTATGGTTTGATATGGGCCGCGATAGCTGTTTATAATATTGTAGTATCCATATCTGTCTAAATTTCTTTTTGCAGTAATTTCGTCGTCAAATGCAAGCCCATTGTTCTTTAGGTGGATAATTTGTTCTTCAGATGTTGTGTAATGGAATTCTTTTGCCATAGTTATCTCCTGTAAACAAAAAGAGCCTTGAATAAATGTTATCTCAAGGCTCAAAATGTGACCGGAACACCAGTCATTCGCTAATTAGCTACATTATAGTTGTATGCAAAAACCTTGTCAAGTATGAATTATAACTTTTTTTAGTAATTATTTTTTTCGCAATATTCTGTAATTTTCTCTAATATCATATGATTTTTGCGAATATTTTGCACTTTTAATTATCCATCAAGAGAAATTCAGCGATACCTATCAGAAAGATTTTTTCAAAAATCACAATCCGTAGTCGCTTTTTGAAAGTTAGTATAGCATAAAAATTCAAAGGATTAAACAGGTAAAGGAAAAACTAAAATTTCCCTCTTAGTTCCACTACCTTGCCAATAATACGAACTGGTTTTTTGACTATTTCCTCAGGGGAAAACATCATTGGTTCATATTTGGCGGCATTGATAGAAATCAAACCTATACCGTGTGCGTATTTTATAAGGCGCTTGCAGACGGCGTCATCTCCATTGACCATGGCGATTACAATATCACCGGAATCGGCATCCTCCTGTTTTTTGACGATGACAACATCTCCATCACAGATACGTGGTTCCATAGAATCTCCTTGAATACGAAGACCAAAAAAACTGCCAGTTCGTGCAAGCTCTTCTGTGATTTCCTCTGTGTCAACAATTTCTTCAATCGCCTCCAATGGAATACCAGCAGCCACGCGGCCGAGGACATTAATGGTGGTAGAATGAGAAGAGCGGTTTGGAGTTAAAGAATCAGAGGCAAGATCCTTATAACACAGATCATTTACTGATAAGTTAAAAAACGAGGCAATCTCATTTGCTTTTTTCAATGTTGGCTCAGACACACCCGATTCCCATTTCGTAATAGTCGTATATGATTTATATCCCAATTTTTCGGCGAGATCTTCTTGGCTATAACCTCGCTGGGTCCTTAAATAGCGAATGTTGTTACCGATGCTTATAGTACCCACCTCCTACTTTCATGTGTAAATACAATATTAAAACATTTATGAAAAAAAATCAACAAGAATGAAAAGAAAATAAGAGAAATATGAAAAATATTCAGAAATGGCATTGACATATGAAAAATATTCATATATGATACAGAACAAGGAGGTAAATAAAATGAGACAGTATTCACTCAAAGAGCTTAGAGCAAGGAAAAATATTACACAAGCAGAAGCCGCAAGAGAATTGGGTATTTCAGTGCAGACTTATAATGCATGGGAAAAGGATGTATCTAAAGTAGCGGTAGGTAAAGTAAAAGTTTTGGCTGATTTTTATAATGTCACAATAGGTGAAATTTTTTTTGTAGTAGATGTGAAAAATATTCATACAACAGAGGGGAGGTAACGAGGAGGTGAAATCAGAAAATTGGAATGAATGGGATAAATCGCCAGCGAAGACAAGGTTCGTAAAGAATGAAATTGAACTCAGCGAGAGGCGTATGAAAAGGATATTGGATAGTGCGAAACAGAAAGCAAAAAAAGAAGCGACCATACTTTTTACGGTTTGCATGGTCACATCTTTAGCGGAAATTATTGCTTTGATTCGGCACGAATGGTCTCTAAGACGGTTTCATAATTTTCTTTTACACAAGTAATCAGATAGTCAATAGTGACCGAGTCGGTAGGCGCGTTGATGATACTGTTAATTACTTCATCGCGGAACAATTCAAGATAGTAATTCATATTTTCCAAAAGAGTGTACTCCTTTCTTTGAGTTTACTCGGCTATGCCAGTAGCCTGTAAGCAAATTATAAAGGGAAGGGGAGAAAAAGGCAACGATCAGACAGATTTCTTCAGCCGAGGATGCCGGGGATTGAGAGGAGGTGAGAAAGAGGCAATGGAGGATAGGGTTCAGTTCTTTTGTAATTTAAGAAAAAAAGGTAATAAAGCGATGAGTGGAGAAAACAGTTATGGAGATCAATATTGTACACAGAGAGATCTCTGGGAAATGCAGTTACATCAACAGGAGGGGAGAAGACGGATTAAAGAGTTGGCAGTATGGGGAATTGCACTTGGGTTATTAAACATAGCTGTTTCAATAGGAATAGTCATTTTCATACTCACTATCGTGTAAAAAGCGCTGTAAGGACAGATAAAACCAAAGCAACAATGGAGATGATGGTTGGAACAAGAAAATTTCTTGTAATGGTACTTCGATCCCAAATGTAATGTTCACCGGGAGTCATAAGACCAAACTTATCGATGCTAGATAGGTCATCAGTATTTGTGGTGAGTTTTTCGTCTGGTTTACGGATGACACCAAATTGAATGTCACAAAGATAACGAACATTTGAGATTGCCTGTTCACCAAATTTTTGGGTAAGTTCAGCAAGAGTAACTTCTTTATGACGATAGGTATACTTCATAAGCTTATATATTTCGGGCGTGATGTATTCCATAGAAAGTTTTCCTTTGCGCTAGCTTACGGGAATTATACCACATTGATGGAGAAAAGAAAACAATCTGTAATTTGATCATACGAGGGGAGGTGAGAGGATGTCAGGGAAAAGTGAGAGGGAAAAACGAAAAGAAGAACAGATATTGTTCAGCCATCATTTAGCAGAGGAGATTGTTAATTTTGCGAAAGATTATGATGAGGTAGCGCAAATCATCGAAAGGGTGAAGAACGAATTTAATCAGGTGGCTCGGAAAAGGAAGCCAAAGATAAAAGAACAGGTCACGGATGACTGGGGGAAACCGATAGGCGCAGAAACACAGTGATGCTCCTACGCCTGCGATGTTTAGCTTTCTGTATCAGAACAATCAGTCAACGGGTTATGAGACAGATAATCATCCAGACATTGCTCGAAACAGTCTGCAACTTCTTGAGGAGAGAACGTTGAAAAATCTTTTTCTCGCATTACCTGCAATATTGATACAGAAAGAGCTTTTAGATAGGCTTGTTCACGTTCTGTAAACATATCATGCTCCTTTCTTTTGTATTTGGGTGTGGCGACACCCTGTATTCAGATTATAGGAGAAATGGAAGGCAATAGCAAGGATTAGGGATAAGAAAGTAAGGAGGCGAGAGGAAGTATGATGTGGGAAAAGATAGCAATTATAGCCATGGCTATAGGCGTTGTGTGCGTAATGGCAAACATTTTATTCATGGTATTGCAAATAAGAAAATTAGCCAAGAAAGTTGAAACTTTGAGAAAAGTAGCAGAGTTGTATCAGTCTCAAATAGAGCATCTTTGTAAGCTTCCAAAGGAAGGAATGCGTATGTACGAGGTCATAAGAGACCTAAGCCAAATACAACAGTCGCAACTAGAGTTAATAGAGCGATTGCTATAATGATGAAATTTGCACGACGGTTATATCGGGATTCCCTAATAGAGTCTTCTTGCATCTTGCGTAAGATATCACGGGTTTCAAAAGCACAACGGTCAAGTTCGTCCTGATATTCAGAAAGAGATTGGACATTCATAGAAATACGGTTTTGTGTATCATTCACAGCATTATGCAGTTTTTCGACTTGGATAGAGGAATCAAAGCCTTCAGGAATCATAGCAAAGCCTCACTTCAGATTTTTGAGGAAATTATATCAGGAGATAGGAGAAAAGGCAAGCGAGGAGGGGAAGAGGGCCTCTGATCCGATTGATTCTACTTTGACAACGTTTAGCAAAATGTTCAAGTGATTTAGTTTACGAAGTGTCGGTAACGCACACACAGACAGTCAACATGTACAAACAGTACCACATAGGATGTAACGGAGGTGAAGCATATGGGGAAACAGGAAGTTGCACCGGTGCAACAGGAACACGACATGGAAGTGACGGATGAGCGCCTAGCTTATATGAAAAATCTGCTGCTTCGGCTATATGCGGATCAGATCGGGATGGAAGT
>CAZOIF010000087.1:0-10702 GCA_964579975.1 uncultured Eubacterium sp.
GGGCCGCCGGACTGACCAACAACAATGTTTCCTTTCATGTGACTGTCTCTCCTTTATCTTTTATTTTTTAATTAAGTTGGTTTTCTCTGCGCTTAAGTATACCAAAAATTTCCGTTTAAAACAAGTACAAGCATGGAAATGTTGGAAATGCCACACTCGACCGAAAGTCCTATTTGTTTTTTTCTTCTAAACATGTTACACTTTTACCATAAGTTAAATCCAATATAGCAAACACAATCTTCACATTGTGAGAAAAACACGGGGTCTCCTATCATTATGAAGAAATACATTCTCAGCTGCTGTTCAACGGCAGACCTTTCACCGGATCACTTTAATAAACGGGGCATTTCCTACGCCTGCTTCCACTATGAACTGGACGGGCAGGAATATTTGGACGATCTGGGTAAAAGTATGTCCTTTGAACACTTTTATCGGGCCATGACGGAAGGAGCCGAAACGAAAACCTCTCAGATCAATGTGGCGGAATTTATAGAATATTTTGAGCCCTTCCTGCAGGCCGGCAAGGATGTCCTGCACCTGTGCCTTTCTTCCGGCATCTCCGGCGTCATGAACTCCGCCACGACTGCCAAAGAAACTCTGGAAGAAAAATACCCTGATCACAAGATTTATATCGTAGACTCTCTGGCTGCCTCCTCAGGCTTCGGCCTTCTCATGGATAAGCTGGCGGATCTGCGCGATGAGGGCATGTCCGCGGAAGACCTCTGCCAGTGGGCCTGCGACAACCGGCTGCGTCTGAATCACTGGTTCTTCTCCACCGACCTGACCTTCTATATCAAGGGCGGCCGCATTTCAAAAACCTCCGGTATGATCGGCAATATGTTAAATATCTGCCCGCTCTTAAATGTAAATCATATGGGACAGCTGATCCCACGCCATAATATCCGTACCAAAAGAAAGGTCATTCACGCCATTGTAGACAAGATGGAGGAATGTATCGAGGAGGGACGCGACTACAGTGGGAAATGCTATATTTCCCAGTCCGCCTGCTATGCAGACGCAAGGCTCGTGGCCGATTTGATCGAGGAGCGTTTTCCGAATCTGGACGGCAATGTCCTAATCAACAGCATCGGCACCACCATCGGCGCTCACACCGGTCCGGGAACCGTAGCTGTATTCTTCTGGGGAAAAGAACGGGTCGACTGAACAGTCGGCCCGTTTTTATAACATTATTTATCTCATCAGATAGATAAAATATCCGGCGTAACACACCAGCATGACCGCGCCGCCCGCACGGCCAAGCTTTTTATTTTTAATGACACACAGCCACAGAAGAACTGCCGACGCGATGCACACGATGCTATCCACAAAGAAATTATCCGCATACGCCACCGGCGTGATCAGCGCTGAGGTGCCCACCACAAACAGAATATTAAAGATATTACTGCCTACGATATTGCCCACCGCGATATCCGCCTTGCCCTTGATCGCCGCCGTGGCAGAGGTCACAAGTTCCGGCAGAGAAGTGCCGAAGGCAACAATGGTCAGACCGATCAGTCTCTCACTCATGCCGAAGATCCGGGCCAGTTCCGTGGCTGCATCCACAGCCACATCAGATCCCACCACGATCATCACGCCGCCAGCCACGATCAAAAGAAGCATTTTCCAGACCGGCATGGGCTTGTCCGTCTCCGGCATCTCCTCCGGCAGACCACCACCCTTCTTCGCCATTACCAGAAGATATCCCAGATAACAGAGCATCAGCGCCCACAGGATCATACCGTCAACTCGTCCTACCACGTTGTCCGTACAGCCAAGCACCATGAGAATCACTGATACCAGGATCACGAAGGGAATCTCGTATTTCACCGTGGATGCCTGCACCGCGATCGGCGTGATGACAGAGGTGATTCCCAGGATCAGCAGCACATTCATGATATTACTCCCCACAATATTGCCGATGGTAATCTCCGCACTCCCCTTCAATGCCGCAGACACGCTGACCGCCGCCTCCGGGAGCGAAGTCCCCATGGCCACGATGGTCAGGCCGATCACAAGCTGCGAAATCCCAAATTTCTCGGCCACCCTGCTTGCGCCCTCCACGAACCAGTCCGCCCCTTTCACCAGAAGTACGAATCCTATCGCCAGCAACGCCAGTTGAATTACTACTGTCATATCTTCCTCCGTTCTGAAATGCCCCTCTCTCTACGACGAAATACGGAGCCTTTCCTTTTTCTATTATCTGATTCCTACCGAACCTTTTCAAGTGCTTCCTGCGACAAGATCTTTTTGATATTACATAAAAACAATACACTCGCCGTAAGAGCAGAAAGGGTATCCGACACCGGCTCTGCATAGTACACGCCCATCACACCAAAAAAGTGCGGCAGAATGATCGCTAACGGAATCAGCAGAATGATCTTGCGAAGCACTGCAATAAAGAGTGAAACCTTCGCCTGCCCCAGCGCCAAAAAGGTGGGCTGGATCCCGTTTTGCAGGCCGAATACCAGCATACCCGCCATAAAAATAGGCATCACCTCTCCCGTCAACAGCACCAGCTCTGTCTCGTTCGTAAAAAAGCCAGCAAAAAAACACGGGAAAATCATGACCGCCGTCGTAGTCAGGAAACGGAAACCGAAGCACACTCCAATCAGCCACCGGTACAGCAGTTTGACACGTTCAAAATTCTTCGCCCCATAATTATAGCTGACAATCGGCGTCATGCCCTGCGTAAAACCGTTGAGCGGCGCTGAGAAAAACTGCATGATGCTCTGCATGATCGTCAAAGAACCGACATACATGTCACCTCCATAGAGCTGCAGTCCATGGTTCAGTACAATGCTGATAAAACTCTCTGTGGCATTCATGATAAAGGGCGATATCCCCAGAGAAAAGATGCTCTTTAATATTCCGCCATCCAGCTTCATACAATCTTTCCGTATTTTTAAAGAAGATCTTTTACTCAAAAGAAATCCTACGACCCACGCCGCACTAAGCGCCTGCGATATCACCGTGGCCGTAGCTGCGCCCCGGACTCCCATATGGAATCCAAAGATGAAGATGGGATCCAGAATGATATTGGCAAACGCTCCGATCAGTACGGAGAGCATCGCCGTCTTTGACTGGCTCTGACAGATGATAAAAGCATTTAATCCCAGCGCCAACTCCACAAAAAGTGTCCCTGCCAGATAAATAGACAGATACTCTGTGGCGTAGCCAATGGTGACGTCACTGGCGCCAAACATATAAAGCAACGGTCTCTGAAAGACGTAGAAAAATGCCATCAGCACCACTGTACAGATCAGAAGGAAACTTGTGCTGTTGCCAAGTATCTTCTCCGCATGCTCCCGGTCTCCCTTCCCCAGCCAGATCGCCGCCAGGGGCGCCGCGCCGTTACTGATAAAGGCGGAGAAGGCCGAGACAAACATGGTGATACAGAAGGTCACGCCCACGCCCGTCAGCGCGCTGGCTCCCACCCCGCTCATGTGACCGATATAAATGCGGTCAATGATACTGTACAGGATATTGATGATCTGCGCCACAATGGCGGGCAGCGTCATACTCACCATCAATCTGCCCACTGAATCTGTTGCCATCCGTTCTTCCCGGGTCTTTGCCACTGCGACCACCATGGTTTCCACTCCTTAATCTTGCATAACATCACTGCATCTGCTACGATAAACACAGAAAGTACTGCATGATATTACATTATACCAATGTGCCCGTATTTTGCAACCGACATACAGGAGAAGACTATGAAAACACCCTCGAAAACTCTTGCGAAGTTCTTCAGTGCGGCAATCGTACTGATGGCTCTCAATATCCGCTCCGTCTGTACCTTTCTGTTTTATGCAGACCGGATCGGCACCCTGTTTCCTGCCCCCTGTGCCGCCGCAGAGTTTATCTGTTATCTATTACTTTTATACATTAACTTTTTTCCCACGCTGACGGTTCGCAAGGTCTCTACGACCCGCAATCAGATTCTGGAAAACGGTATTGCCCTGCTTCAGATCTTTCTGGGAACGACCGTGCTTGAAATTATATGCTGTCTCACCATGCTTATTGTGGGACTGCCCGGCTACGACACCGGCTTCAGTAAGCCATTCTTCTGGCTGAGACAGTTCGGGCTGGCCTTTCTGGTCGAATTTATTCTTTTCTGGAACGGTATGATACGCGTGTATCTGACTTCGTCACAGCTCGGTATCAAATGGCGTGTGATCGGCGCCCTCTGCGGACTGATCCCGATTGTGAACCTCTATATCCTCCATAAGATCATTCAGATCACCCAAAATGAGGTACTCTGTGAAAACGAAAAATATCTGCTCAATCAAGTGCGCGCCGAGAATCAGGAATGTCTGACAAAATATCCCCTCCTGCTCGTTCACGGGGTATTCTTTCGAGATTTCCGTTTCCTGAACTACTGGGGCAGGGTTCCGGCGGAGCTGAAAAGAAACGGCGCACAGGTTTATTACGGCAGCCAGCAGTCTGCCGCCTCCGTAGCAGTCTGCGGCGAGGAACTGGCCCAGCGTATCCGGCAGATCCTGCAGGAAACCGGTGCGGGAAAGGTCAATATCATCGCCCACTCCAAGGGAGGACTGGACAGCCGCTACGCTATCTCCCAATGCGGCATGGCTCCCTATGTAGCCTCACTGACCACCGTGAACACGCCTCACCGGGGCTGTATTTTTGCGGATTATCTTCTGGAACATATCCCCGATGTTGTCTGCGATAAGGTGGCTGCAAAATACAATGCAGCGCTGACTCTGCTTGGCGACCACGATCCGAATTTTATGGAGGCCGTACAGGATCTGACCGCCTCCGCCTGTGCCCGCTTAAACGAGGAACTGTCCGACAGCCCGGAGGTATATTATCAGAGTGTCGGCACTAAGATGAACCAAGCTGCCAGCGGCAGATTTCCCTTGAATCTTTCCTATCCGATGGTGAAGCATTTCGATGGAGCCAATGACGGACTGGTCTCTGTGGACAGCATGAAGTGGGGCGAGGAATTTATCTATCTGACTGTGCCCGAAGGCAGAGGCATCTCCCACGGCGATATGATCGATCTGAACCGGGAAAATATTGCAGGATTTGATGTGAGGGAATTTTATGTAAACCTTGTAAAGGGATTGAAAGAAAAGGGACTATAAAAAAATCGAGTGCTCACGCACTCGATAAGAGGAAAAATTTAACTGCGGATAACAGGACTTGAACCTGCACGGTCTCCCACTGGAACCTAAATCCAGCGCGTCTGCCAATTCCGCCATATCCGCCTATTCTGCAGCCGGAAGCAAACATGACAAGCATGTCACTTCTCTTCCGCTCGCCCATGTATCATATCATTTTCCATGAAGTCTGTCAACGACTCCTATCCTACACCCGTTCAGACTAAACCCGAAAACCTCCCTCTACTATCCATGTAAATAGTAACTATTTGTATACGCATACCCGCCTAGATGCTCGTACGCATTCAGATAGGGACACAGATCTAATTTTCCACATAAGTCATGATCCTAATAAATCCTTATCCATCCCCTCATGATTAGACAACCCATAACTGAATCCGTGAGACTCATTGTCTGAACAAATTGATAACTACATATTAGCCAGCATTAGTAACGATGACTGATATCTATCGTACAAAGAAATATTACTCTGCAAAAAATGCCTATCTTATGGTCAAAGATTCTTTCATCAAATCAACCAATCAATAATCTACATAATGAAACTTCATTTAGTCTTGTCTCTGCTCAATAATCTCACCATCATGAACAACCAATGACGGGCAACTATTTCCTCTATCAGAAAGCCATTCATTGTGTTCCTGAACAACGTCAAACAGAATAACATAATCTGACTGCAATATTTGTGTTGTATCAATAATCATTTCTTGTGATGAATAATTTACCCATTTATTGATTTGATTTCTGTCATTGTCCCATTGTATTATATTCCCTTCAGAATCTAAAATATGATATGACAGCTCGTAATCATTCCTATTATATTTAGTCGTAGAATCTTCCGGATTTCTAAAACTAATTTGTACATGCAGTGATCCATCATCAGCATATTTTGTATCACCAATGCCCAGTACAATATCATCCGCAAGCAAGTTATTGGTTTCCTGATCATAACTACAGTATGCTAACTGCCCTGAATATCCAGCATCTTTGTACACGGTAATTGTATAACCCAAGTCTGTAGCTGCATCAATAGTGGTTTGCCACCCATCTCCCTCCCAATTAGTCCGCCAAGCCCAAAAATGCAGTGACAAGTTATTAGTATCAACATATGTGGCCGCGTTATATGCGGTCGCGTTATCTAAATACCCTTCTTCATACCCAACAGAATGCGAAACATAATAATTAAAACCGAAGGGAGCCATTCCAAATAAATATGTTGTATCCTTCCAACCGTCATTTTCCATCCAAATGGATGCAAATTGATCATCAAAGGTTTTATTCCAATTTTCTAATGTAGAAAAAAAAGATAAACACACACATATTACAAAGGGTACACCTGCAAAATATTTATATAATCTGCCTGTACATTCCTCCTTTATAAAAGAATTAAATTCTACAACGATTATTGGAAGCACAACACTCAGTATCGGAATATAAAAATAGCTATATCTTCCCCAAAAACCAGAGCTTTGATTTGGATGAACCATTGCATAAATATGTAGCTGTACTAAAAAATAATGAACACTGTATCCTATCCAAAGAGAAATAATAAGACTTTTCTTGTTCCAGCTCAATTTCCTTTCAACTACTATAAAAATAGAAATTATTATAAGAACCAGACCTAACACACTGAATAATATATTCCATGTATCTCCTGAATTCAGATTATAAAAATAACCCAATATATTACCTAAAACAAAGGGGAAATTCTTTAGTAAATCTGCCGTAAGCTCAATTGTATGACTAGATATTTGATTTTTGGCAAGCTGTACCTTGAGAAAGAAAAAATACAAAGGAGCTGCAAAAACAACCAGACATACAACGTAAGAAAGTATAATGACTATTTTTCTTTTTTTCTCGATGTCACGGTTGAATATATTTCCTACAAAAAAAAGAAGCAGTAATGGCAATGCAACAAATACAGCTCCATATTGGCTATATATTGCCAATACAGCACAAAAAATAAACATAATCATGTGCCAATAGCTAAATTTATCAAAAACTGCGATATAATAATACAAAGCCCCAAACAGACAACATAACATAAGCGCATATTCAGAACATTCCTGAATACAATAAATCCATTGGTAACAAACCGCCAATACACATATTGCCAAACCTGCAATCTTTTCATTAAATAACTTTTTGAGTGTTATGAACATAAAAATACCAGATATACAACCAGGCACAATATTGAAGAGTCTAAACCACAGCACTGTCTGACTAATCTTCAACCAAAAATGCATTACAAAATTATATAATGGAGGTTGAAATGTTCTAATAATTGTATAATATAAATCTCCATTTCTAATTTGAGCTTGAGAAAAATCATATTCTGTCCATTCATCGCCCCATAATGCAGAATGTGTAATGTTATAGCACATCATAAAGAGGAAAAATGCAAAGGCTATGCAAATAAATATATTCTGTTTATTAAATACGTTTTTTATTTTATTCTCCATGTATTCCTACCTTTTTTCTAAAACAAAGATCAAAGAAAAATACGGTGTAACCTCCTTGTATCTTTCGTATAACTAATAAAAATTCACTACTACTTCATCCCTTTCTTAAGCACTCTGAAATCACCAATTGCTTTCCAGCCAATATTGACAATTCTTGGAACATTGATGGAATTCACACCGCCTTGTCTTGGTTTGAAAGAAATTATGCTAAATGTCATCTTTTCTTTGTAATAAGCAAAATATGCTGTCATCATAATATTCGGAATATCATTGTCCGGTGGAAGCTTATATAGATATTTCTTAACAATATTAACCTTCATTAACCGAAATGGAGCATTTGCATCCGGGACCTTAACTCCAAAATATATTCTCAGAAGGAAACAGACAACCTGCTCAACAAACGCTCTTGATTTCCCGTCCCCTCTGGCGTTTCTGTGACCAAAAATACCATCATATTCCGTGCGTACCTGCCAAAATGCATCAAACTCATCCGGGTTGGTCTGCCCATCAGAGTCAGTCTGAAAAACATAATCTGCTTCCTGCTGAATGGCATAATCATAAAGAGCAATAATTTTCGGTCCATGTCGCCTATCAAAAACTTCCAGAATTTCTAACTTTGGAAACTCTTTTTTTAAATTTGTTAATATCTCATGTGTCCTATCTGAACTGCCACTGTCTGCAATAACAAGTCTGGAGTTTTCCCCTTTACCATCCAGAATAGGATACCACTGCCTCACAACCGCTTCAATGTTAGCTTCCTCGTTATAAGCCGGCATGACAATAAATAATGAATCCCCCATCCACTTTCCTTCCCTTCATAAGATAATTCTTGATTTCTTTCCTATTACGAACAGCCAGTTTCGCGGATTTAGGGTAAAATAATGTCAGAAATTGGTGCCTTAATATAAAAACAACACCCAATCTTTGGTATTAAATGAAAATACCCAAAATCGATTCTCGAATGCTTTTAGGGGGCTCCAGTTTGGAAAACTGCTTTGCAAAGCAAATATCACTAAGAACTGTGATGTGTGCTTACACAGCAGTCAAATTATAAAGGGATGTCCTGTATCCTGCCGGAATTAAACAAATATGACCGATTTCTCATGGTTTAAGCAGATATCCGTCTCCCCGGGCACATTTCATGGTTTTGGTATAACCCAATCCACTCTTTATCATAATAGGTTTAAGACAGCATATCATTTTTTTACGCCACAATCAATACTATAGTTATTATATATCAATTACTATAGTATTTTGTCTGTTTTCGTATAAAAGATTTATAGTAATTATAGTAATAAAAATTTTTCCAGAATCATTACTATAATATTGCTGAGGAATTATAATGCAAAATTCTAAAATCATTTATATCGGAGAACAGATTAGATACTACAGACACCTACAAAATATGAGTCAGGAGACTTTGGCCCTATCCGCCGGGATCACTCCCGCTTTTGTCGGACACATTGAACGGGGATTAAAGAGTCCTACCGTCAATACATTAGAAAAAATATCGACAGCGCTGGGCATCAGCCTTGTGGAATTGTTTACCCCCATAACGACAGAGTCCCCTCCTCCCTCTACGATACGCTCCATTGACATAGAACAACTTATCTTGTCCTTAAAAGATCTGAGCGATGAAGAAGTTGCGTTACTTACAAAGATCGTATTGAATATTGTCAAATTCAAAGAAGTAAATTAAGAAACACAACAGTCAAAACAGGGTTTGCAAGACCCTAAAAGCCTTACAAACCCTGTTTTTCTTTACATTTTCTATTATACAAGCTCTAAATCTATTTTTCTGTCACTCGTTCTCCCCGATATACCGGATGACCTTCTTATTGATCCGAACAAGGAAAAACACCGTCATTCCCAGAGATACCAGCTCTGCGATGGGGAATGCCCACCATACATAATCCACATTGCCTGTCAGAGACAGCAGATACGCTGCCGGGAGCAGCACCAGAAGCTGTCTGGCAATGGAGATGATCATACTGTAGACCGCATTGCCCAACGCCTGAAAAGACGTGCCGCAGATGATACTGAACCCTGCCATCACAAAACAGAGACTAATCGTTCGAAGAGCAGGCACGCCGATCGCAAGCATTTCCTCCGAAGCCTCAAAAAGGCCCAAAAGTACATCGGGAATGCTCTGAAAGATCACCACTCCCACAGCCATGATTCCCACCGCATAGAAGATACCGCACTTTAACGCCTGCACAAAGCGGTCTCTTCTGCCCGCGCCGTAATTGTAGGCCAGAATCGGCACAAGACCATTGTTCATCCCGAACACCGGCATAAAGATAAAACTCTGCAATTTAAAGTATACGCCAAACACCGCTGTCGCAGTGGAGGTGAAGGAGATCAGGATCAGATTCATGCCATAGGTCATCACCGATCCGATTGCCTGCATGATCATGGAAGGGATGCCGATCTTATAGATCTGCACCACTATCTGACGCTCCAGCTTCAGCCTCTTCAGGGAAAAATGGATGTCATCATTCTTTTTGCTGTTGATGACAAAGGCAATTGTACCGGCAATGATCTGTCCCGTCACCGTAGCCACCGCCGCACCGGCGACTCCCATTCCAGGCATTCCACACAGTCCAAAAATAAAAATCGGATCCAGAATGATATTGATGATAGCGCCGGTTCCCTGAGTAATCATAATATAGAAGGTTCTGCCCGTGGACTGTAAGAGCCTCTCAAACACAAACTGTGCAAAAAGTCCGAAGGAACAACAGCACACTATGCTCAGGTATTCCACTCCGTACTCTACGATCTGCACATCCTGCGTCTGACTCAGATAAAAGCCTCTGGTCACAAACAATCCTACCAGCAAAAATAGCAGATAGCTTGCCGCCATCAGGAGAACTCCACTGGCCGCCGTATTATCCGCCCGCTCCTGCTCCTTCTCACCCAGCGCCTTGGAGAGCACAGCATTGATACCGACACAGGTGCCACCTGCCACGGCGATCATCAGTGTCTGAATGGGAAACGCAAGTGACACGGCTGTCAGTGCATTCTCATTGACACGGGAAACAAAGATTGAATCCACCACATTATAAAGCGCCTGCACCAGCATGGATATCATCATGGGAAGCG
>CAZOIF010000088.1:0-10510 GCA_964579975.1 uncultured Eubacterium sp.
ATGTGGTGATTTTTTGAAATTTACTCTTGACAAGAGGTCACTTCATAACAGGTGGTTCAATGAATATAGTCATCACTTTTCTTATCTCTGTTGCAGCAGGTGTAGTTAGCTACTACATATGCAAATGGCTGAACAGAGATGAATGACAGCACAGCCTGACGGAAGAGACCGCCTTATGGTCGAACCCCCCGGAGTTGCCGCTCCGGGGGGTTCTTTTGGTTCAATGAATTTTATTATCACTTTTCTAGCTAAGATTATACTATGACAAATCAAAATAAATGTCAAGAATCTTTTGATCAAAAAACTAACAAATCGGATGTATTAAACCTCTGAAATTTTTTCACCAAAATCCATTTACTCAATTCCCAGCACTTTATAATCCTGATCTTCAACCGCCTTTTTTAATACGCCGTCCTCGACGTCCGCATTCAGGGAAACCTCCGCTGTCCCTTTTTCGTGGCTGACCTCGGCACTCTCTACTCCTCCTAGTGCCTCAAGGCATTTTTTTACTCTTGCCTCACAGTGTCCACACATCATTCCTTCGATTTTTAACGTCTTTTTCATCTTATTTTTCTCCTTTCTATTTTCTTTCTTCCTGTCCCGTTTCGTACTCCGCAGATCAAGAAAATTGAGCCGCAGTGCATTGCTCACGACGCAGAAACTGGAAAGTCCCATCGCTGCTGCCCCAAACATAGGGTTTAACTGCCATCCAAACAGCGGGATCCACACTCCCGCCGCCAGAGGAATCCCGATCACATTATATATAAATGCCCAGAACAGGTTTTCATGAATATTTTTCAATACACCCCGGCTCAGGCGTATCGCCGCCGGCACATCCAGAAGCTGACTCTTCATCAACACCACGTCTGCGGCGTCCACTGCCACGTCCGTGCCGGCACCGATTGCAATCCCAATGTCAGCTCTTGTAAGAGCCGGTGCGTCATTGATCCCATCTCCCACCATGATCACCTTTCCGCCTCCGGAAAGTTTTCTCACTTCATTTTCCTTGCCATCCGGCAGCACCCCGGCAATGATCTCATCCACCCCGGCCTGTCTTCCGATCGCTTCGGCTGTCTTTTCATTGTCGCCAGTCAGCATCACGACCCGGATTCCCATACCTTTCAATTCCTTGACCGCCTGCGGACTATCTTTCTTGATCACATCTGCCACAGCAATACAGCCAAGAAGGCGCTTATCCTTTGCAAAATACAACGGCGTCTTTCCCTCGCTGGAAAATCCCTCCCCCATCTCTTTCACATCAGAGGGAATCGGAGCAAACTGTTCGATAAATTCGTATTTTCCTCCGGCGATCTGCTCATTCCCGATCATCCCCCGCAACCCGTTTCCGGCCACAGCCCGGAAGTCCGAAACCTCTTTCGCTTTTATTCCATGACTGTCTCCGTATTCGATCACCGCCCTTGCGAGCGGATGCTCACTTTTACTCTCCAACGCATAAGCTGCCCGAAGCAATTCTTCTTCTCCGGCTCCCAGTCCCGCGCGCACATCCGTCACCTTCGGCTCACCGAGTGTGATCGTTCCCGTCTTATCGAGTACGACGACCTGTGCCTTTCCGGTCTCTTCCAATGACACTGCCGTCTTAAACAATATCCCGTTTTTTGCCCCCATGCCATTTCCGACCATGATCGCAACCGGCGTAGCAAGTCCGAGCGCACACGGACAGCTGATGACAAGCACCGATATCCCTCTCGCCAGCGCATACCCAAACGTCTGCCCCGCCAAGAGCCAGATAAAGATTGACAAGGCGGCGATTCCGATGACAACTGGTACAAACACCCCGGATACCCGGTCTGCAACTTTGGCGATCGGCGCTTTCGTCGCTGCCGCATCGCTCACCATCTGAATGATCTGGGAAAGAGTAGTATCTTCTCCGACACGTTCGGCCTCACATGTGAGAAATCCATCCTGATTGATCGTGGCAGCGGAAACCATATCCCCTTTTTCTTTATCCACCGGCACACTCTCTCCGGTAAGAGCCGCCTCATTGATCGAACCATTTCCTTCTACGATGATTCCGTCTACCGGGATACTTTCTCCCGGACGCACCACAAAGACATCTCCCTTTTTTACCTGCGCCACCGGGACTTCCCGTTCCTCTCCGTCCACTACGATCACCGCATTTTTCGGGGCAAGTCTCATCAGGCTTTTCAAGGCATCCGTCGTTCTTCCCTTTGAGCGCGCCTCCAGCATTTTCCCGACAGTGATCAGTGTCAGAATCGTTGCCGCAGACTCAAAATAAAATTCATGCATATACCGGTGAATCCCCGCCATATCACCCGCCATCTGCGCATAAGACATGCCAAACAGGGCATACACACTATAGACAAATGCCGCACCCGCACCGAGAGCTACCAGTGTATCCATATTCGGCGCCCAGTGTAAAATCCCCCGGAAACCACTAACGAAAAATCGTTGGTTAATGACCATGACCATAATGGTAAGCAAAAGCTGGATCAGTCCCAATGCCATATGGTTCTTTTCGAGAATTTGCGGCAGCGGCCACCCCCACATCATATTTCCCATGGAAATATACATCAGTACAGCGAGAAATATCACCGAGGAGATCAACCGTTTTTTCAATAACGGTGTTTCGCGGTCCTCAAGCGCCCCCGCCATGTCTCCGGTCACACTCCCACTGGCATTTCCACTGGAAACACCTTCCACATTTCCTGCCACTCCCTTTGGTTCGGCATGATATCCTGCATCTTCTACTGCTTTTATGATCTCCTGAGCTGTCGCAGTCCCCTCAACCCCCATGGAGTTTGTCAGCAGGCTGACAGACACTGACTCCACGCCGGGAATCTTGCTAACTGCCTTTTCCACCCGCGAACTGCATGCCGCACAGCTCATACCTGTCACACGATACTGTTCCATGACTTGTCTTGTCCTCCTGAATTTATAAATATGTTTTACCTGGCGACGCCAGACTAACTCAACGGCATCGTCGAGCTATCTCATCAACTTCTGCAGCGTCCCCACAAGTTCTTCAATGGTCTCATCCTTTCCCTCCCGGATGTCATTCGCCACACAGGTACGGATATGATCTGCCATCAGCACTTTATTGAAACTATTTAAAGCCGCCGTGATCGCCGACACCTGCGTGAGGATATCGACGCAATAGGCATCCTTTTCTACCATTTTTTCTACACCACGAACCTGTCCTTCAATTCGTTTCAAACGGTTTAAGAGCTCCTTGTGTTCCTTTTCACTTCGCTCTTTTTTCTTATTGGTGCAATTACATTCTTTTTTCATTTATTGTTCTCCATTCTTTCAGGATGTATTCAAGGATATGCACAGTCAAGCTAGTCTGGTAGCAATGCCAGGTTCACTCTGCATCTATGATTATATACCCCCACGGGGTATATGTCAAGAAAATAAAAAGGCAGCTTTTTCAAAATATTTAAAGCTGCCCATCACTTTTCAGAAACTCCTCTTTGATCCCATTGATCTGCATTCTCTCCTCATCCGACAGCATATCCGCCCGTCTTCCCTGACAATATGCCAGCTGCCGCTCCGACAACATCTCTTGCACATGATTTTCCGCCCATGAGTACGCAAAACCTTTTGCTGTCAAAATCAAAACAAGATTATCACAGACACTCAGATCATCCACAAACAATTTTCTCGTGTCACAGTTTTCCAAATAGTCAGCCACCCTGTCTGAATAATTCCGGTTCACAACTGAAAGAAAAACAGCGCCAGACAGGCAGGTTGCAAACTGTACCCCTGACACCACAAGTGGCATGTAATAACGGGCTTCCCAAAAACTCTCCACATCGTTAGGAAGGAAATAAGCAACAAAGGATAAAAGGAATGCCGGTATTATACATAAAAACGGCGCTCGAAAAAATTTGTGGTAGTAATATTTATTCTTTCTCTTTTTTTCTTTTCCCTGTAAATGACCGTTTATGTACATCAGATACGCAAAATCTCTCTTGTTTTTCATGAAAAGAACAGAGAGCCAGACCACAAGATAAATCACACAAAGCAACGACATAACCAGTAATTTTATCACTCTTCCCCTGCTCTCTGCCCAATAGACCGGATTTGCTTTTTTCAGAATATCGCCCACCGGGTATATCTCTCCGTTTTCTGGAAATGATTTCTGGAATTCACTAACCTTATCTGTATCCGCCTGAAAGAAAATACCAGAGGATCTTACATACCATTTAGGATTTTCGATCTCGATCTGCGGGCTTAAAAAACAGTGCATAACCTGCCGCGATGAATCCACCCCATATTCCCCTTTCCAGAACATCGATTTTTCAACACGGCTGTTCAGCGTAACACTTCCTACCGGCTGACGAAAGAAGATTTCATCCTGTTTCATGATCCCAACCACTTCACATTCCATCGTCTCCACCGGATCGGGCTTACCATAAAAAGAATTTGTACCATATATTTTTATCTCTATTTTCGAGCCAACGGGATGGCTGTATTCCATATCTTTTGATACGATGACTTCATTCGCCTTCGTCCCGGAGAAACCCGTCCCTTTCTCCAGTGGATAATCAAACATTTCCCATGCTCGTTCTGAACAACTAAACACATCATACCCCTGAAAGGAATTGACATATTTTACATCCAGATTTTCAAAATTTTTTTTGATATACTCATCGGCCAGATCATTGTTTTCAGCCACAACATCACTGGCATAATAATACCAGCCCTCCCCCATTCTTGCGAGAGGACTCCACTTATTATCATTTGCCTGAAGATACAGCATGCTGTAAAACGCATACATACCGGTAACTGACAAAGTAAGTATGAATACAACATATGCCAGCCTGGATTTTTGACGGATTAATTTTATTATTTTACTCAATTTCATATAACTCAGCATCCTTTATCTGGTATACCCGGTCAGATAATCTGGCGATTTCCTGATTGTGAGTGATCATAATAAGTGTACGGCCATACTTTCTGACTCCTGACAAAAGGGTTTCTAATACGGCATCACCTGTTTTCCCATCCAGATTCCCCGTTGGCTCATCCGCAAGAATGACATCCGGATCATTCGCTAATGCCCTTGCGATCGCCACCCGCTGCTGCTGTCCGCCGGACAATTCATTTGGAAAAGAGTCCCGCTTTTCTATAATCCCCAGATCAGTCATTAACTCTTCAATATAGGCATCATTGATGCGGCTCTTATCTAACAGCAATGGATAAACAATATTTTCATAAACCGTCAATACCGGGATCAGATTAAACATCTGAAAAATATATCCCACATGTTTCCGCCTGTACTCAGACAGTTTTTTGTCAGACAGATTTGAAATATCTTCCTGATCGACAATTACTTTTCCCTCATCAAAATCATCCAGCCCTCCGATGATATTCATGATCGTCGTTTTCCCTGCCCCACTCGGGCCATATATCGTCACAAATTCGCCTTTCTCGACTTCCATATTCACTTTTTTCAGCACTTCCAATCGGTTTCCGCCCGTCACATACGACTTGGAAACCCCCTTTAGTATAACTTCTTTCATGTCCTCCTCCTTTATTCCTTATTCTGGATCATGGCCACGATGCCTGTATTCATATTTTTATGTACCGTTACGATGCTTTTTACCCATATGATCAGTGTAAGAAAAACAAGGGAAACCAGATATGCTGCCACATTGATCTCAACATGACCACGGATCATGTCAGACAAATAGCAATTTAGCGGAAGCGACAAAGCCATTGAAATCAATACCGCATATCCCTCAAGCTGTAATCCCTCCATACATACAAATCGGGTATAGCTTTTCCTGTCCATTCCAAGCGCTCTCATGATTCCATATTCACGCTGGCGGTTCAGCATATTAAAAGCAAGCATGCTCTCGATGATGGCAAGTAAAAACACAAAAAATGAAACACAGATATACGCCGCCAAAACGATCATAGCAAGCAGTTGTTTTTCATAGGAGGTCTCCGACCCAAACAGATAAATCAAAACATTCCTAAAATTCTCCTGCACATAACTCTGAAAACCAGAAGCGTCAAACCCCTGTCCTGTTCCGATACATATACTTGTATACTGTCCTGTTCTCACCCCGATTTGTTCTGCCATTTTTTCATTAAGGATAATCTTTATCACTTCATCATTTTCTGTCACCTCTCCCACGAGACTCTGCTCGCCTACACAATTTTTAGTGACTGGGATTTCAATCTGACGATCCGTCCCCTCCTCTTTGGCAGACACTATATCGAATGCTTCAAACTCCTCGCTACTATATGCCACCGCTACTGGTTTTTCTCTATAATTCAAATCTTTCAGTCCCGGATTGTATTCGATCAGTTTTTGCCACAGAGAATCATTGTAAATAACCACAATGCTGTCCCGTTCTGTCTGTGCCTGAAATTCTCTGGCAAAATATTGGGCATAAACCTCTTTTACCCCATCATAAGCATTCAGTTCCTCTTTGTCTTCTTCCTTGAAATAATTCTCTGTCTCCAACTCATAGATCAACTCAAACTGGCAAAAATCCCGCTTTCCCTGTTTGGGCGAAAAATCCACGATGCAAAATGTATTTGTGATCATAAAAACCAGCGTAAGAGTAATACTGATCACAGATACCATAACAATGCTCTCCGAGCGGTTCCGCCACAAATTTCTCTGCGACAGATACCAGATAATATTTTTGCTTGGACGATAGGAACTTTTCTTTTTTCTAAGTTTTGTATTATCCTCATAATGCATGGCACGCATCGGCGAAATTTTTACCATATCATACCACACTTTCCATGTTGCGAGCAATATAGGAACGATCGTTACCACATAAATCCCCACATAAGTCTCCCACAACTGCTTTACCGTAACATCATATTCCATATTTGTGAGATACCGAAGCATTTTCTCTGCAATCAGCTGATTTAAAATATTTCCGCCTGTCACACCAAGAAAAATACCAGCATGCGCAATCAGCATACTTTCACCAAAGATATTCCCCGCAAGCGTCTTTTTGTTCCCGCCAAGGCATCTCATGATTCCCAGATACCGGATTCTTCGGAGTGCATTGATGCGGAATGCACCGTAAATAAAAATCATCATACCAACGCCGATTACGAGCATCAGAGCCTTAAGGGTATCTGACACAGAAGAAAACGTTCCTTCTTCTTCGTATAATGAACCTTTTTCTTCGTTCATAAGCACCCGGTCTCTGTAAAAGAAATCTTTCTCTTCCGAACCTTCCGGATAAAGGACTTCTTGTACCGCTACGATCCAGTCCACAATCTTGTCCACGTCATATTCATTTTTGTTCACGACGATAGCAGCTGCATTACTTCCGGAATCCGGTGGCAGTCCCCACTGTTTTATGAGATCACTGGCCGTTTTCAGCCCGGTAAAAATCATATCTCCCTCATCCCTTATGTCTGAAAATATACCGCAGACCAAAAACGTTTCTGTCTGCTTCCTTCCCTTCTCATCTATGATCTCCAATTCCACATCGTTTCCCACTGTATACACATCTGGCAGCGCATCGGACAGGCTCTGGGAAACCATAATTTCCTTTGCGCCATTCCCGGTCGGTTTTCTCCCGGAAACCATCTCACAATCCTTAAAGTACTCCAGATCACCCTCCAACCCAACCATCGTCGCTGAGGTGGCTCTGTTTTCCACTTCCACGTCACCGACCCAGATCGTATATAAACACGCCTCCATATCATCCGTCA
Source organism: uncultured Eubacterium sp. (assembly GCA_964579975.1). GTDB lineage: Bacteria > Bacillota > Clostridia > Lachnospirales > Lachnospiraceae > Eubacterium_F. Next base: position 7,678 of record CAZOIF010000088.1, read on the forward strand.
TCGCTTCTTTCATCTGGCTGATTTCATTAAAAGTCATGTGCGTTATGGTAAAGTCACGGTGCAGCCCGTTTAGTACCATACTTTGAAAGCCTTCCTTCAAAGCATCTCCCATCTGCATCAGCGAGAACATGAGCGCCACTGAAAAAGCGATGCAGAAAATCGTTTTTATCGTTCTTTTTTTATCACGCATCAAATAGCGGATCACTATTTTCATCGGGCTTCCTCCTTGTTAATTCCTATCGTATAATTTTTTATTCTTTAAAACTCTCCAAGCCTTCTCAATAATTATAACATATTTTTCTATAAAACATGTTCTTTTTATAAATGCTGTACTTATATTTCCAGCCGGTGTATAATAAATGCAAAGATATTTTAATAAAATGATGAAAAAAACAAAGCTTACCGAGGAGGTTTTTGCTTGGAAGATAAGAAGAGAAAACGGGCAATTATAATTCCTAAATCTTTAATGGTGCTAATTGTTATCTTTTTAGGCTTGATTTTTTTGTATATCTATGACAAAAATTTATTTCCTGTAAATGATGTCAAATTAAAACCGGGGATTTATGAGTTAACCGGAGAAGAGACGGGAAGAATGGTCGTCTCAGAAGGAAATAATATCATGTTTGAGGATTTCGATTTAAATGTACATTTAAAGGGCACCTACTATCCGGAAAAAATAGATTTTAACAGAATATTTTTAAATAACAATCAAACATTTTATATTTGGAAGGGCTTAACCGGTGTTTATAGCGTAATATATGATATAGATGAAGAGTATTCTCTGGAAATTGACTACTATCCAAGAGAAGATAAGCTGGTATTGCTAAAACCAGCAACCAGCACTGAATTTTCATTTGCTTACAACGAATCAAAAAAAATACCCCAAAACACAAAACCGCCCTATCCCTGAGATAAGGCGGTTTTGCTTTCCGGCATCCCTGCCGGACTCTACTAGATTCTATAAAAAATATTTAACAAAGGAGTTAACTAAGTAATTCTTGCCAGCTTTTCCATTATACTAATGGCAGTGTCCACCGCAGTGCTTACAATCCCCTCCACACTGAAGGGATTTTCCCTGCCATTTATCTTTTACCATACTCTTCACCGCAAGAACAACTGCAATGATAATGACCACTAAAACTACTGCTGTCCCCATGCAATATTCCCCTTTCCTTTATATAATGGAGAGTCCTTTCTAGCGGGCCGGAACAATAGATACAACAGGAGTACTAAAAGCACTGCCGCCGCAACTGTTCCGATTCCAAATGTCCCTGAGATGAACAGCGAACCAAACTGGAAAATGATCAATGCGATGATGTAAGCAAAGATGCACTGATATCCAATCGCAAACCAGAACCATTTTATATTGTTCATCTCCCGCTTGATCGCACCCATTGCCGCAAAGCAAGGCGCACACAAGAGATTAAATGCTAGGAAGGAATATCCTGCAATCTGTGACAATCCCTCAAAGTCAAGTACTCCGAATACACCAACGACCTCTTCCTTTGCTACAAGGCCCATGATGGTAGCCACCGTAGCGGTCGCCTCTCCAAATCCAAGCGGGGCAAAGAGCCATTTTATCCCATCTCCGATATGCCCCAGCACGCTGTCAGCAAGCTCCATGTCGGCATTGAAACCAAATGCTCCGTCTGTCCATCCCAGAACTGAACCAGCCCAGATGAGAATGGAAGAGAGAAGAATGATCGTTCCCGCCTTTTTGATAAATGACCAGCCACGTTCCCACATACTCCTGAGAACCGTGCCCACTGTCGGCAGATGATACTCCGGAAGCTCCATGACAAACGGCGCCACATCTCCGGCAAACATTTTTGTCTTCTTTAATATGATCCCTGATATGATAACTGCCAGAACACCAAGGAAATACGCACTCGGCGCAACCCATGCCGCACCGCCAAACAATGCACTTGTGATCAGAGCGATGATCGGCAATTTCGCCCCACACGGGATAAATGTGGTCGTCATGATCGTCATCTTGCGATCCCTGTCACTTTCGATGGTACGAGAAGCCATGATACCTGGTACTCCACATCCGCTACCGATCAACATCGGAATAAAGGATTTTCCCGAAAGTCCAAATCGTCTGAAAATCCGATCCATGATAAATGCCACGCGGGCCATATAGCCACAAGCCTCCAAAAAGGCAAGGAAAATAAACAAAACTAACATCTGCGGAACGAATCCGAGCACCGCACCGACACCACCGATGATGCCGTCTACCAGAAGGCCTTCAAGCCACTCGGCGCATCCGACCGCCTCCAGCGCATTCCCGGCAAGTACAGGAACACCGGGAACCCAGATGCCAAAATCCGCCGGATCCACTTCCTCTTCCAATGCCTCGATTGGCTCATCTACGAGTTCTGAAATATCATATCCTTCTTCAGCCAGTGAATCACCATAAGAACCATAAGCCTCATCAAAGGCACCATAATCTTTTTCTTCGACTGCGCCAAGCACCTCATCGGCACCAATTACCCCTGCATCTTCTGACGCCTGTGCTACAGCCTGCAGTTCTTCACTAAAAATATTTGCTTCTGCAAATTCAGAAACAGCATCTTCATAATCTCCTCTGCCGATCCCGCACAGATACCAGCCATCCCCGAACAGACCGTCATTCGTCCAGTCCGTCACCAATGTCCCTACAGATGTGACCGAAATATAATACACGACGATCATTATAGCCGCAAAGATCGGGAGTGCAAGAATACGGTTTGTAACAATTTTATCAATTTTATCGGAAAGCGTCAACTTCTCTCTGCCTGCTGATGAAGTAAACGAATTGTCAGTTAAAATAAAAAAGACTGGTCCTGAGAAA
>CAZOIF010000089.1:0-10487 GCA_964579975.1 uncultured Eubacterium sp.
GACGTGACCTCCTGCAAGCCGTATAAACTTATAAAATGATTATACCATATATTTGTAAAAAAACAAATAATTTTCATAAATTTTTTTTATTTTTTTTTACTTTTTTGTTGAAATTGCACAAATCACAATTCCTATCTTTTTACAATTTCACCTTTTAACTTGTATTTTTCATATAATAGATTTATACTTATAGAAACTTATTATATAGAAGGGACGGTTTTCCAGCCATGTATAACATTGATTTCAAACATTCCCCCAGTGCGGGCCAGATTTCTCAGACTGCGTATTTTATCGGCATTGGCGGCATCAGTATGAGCGGATTTGCTGAACTTCTCCAGACAATGGGATTTACCGTCAGAGGTTCCGACCGGACTGAATCCAAAATCACAAGACATCTCGAAGAGCTTGGAATAGAAATAGTATATGAACAAACCGGCAAAAATATTACACCAGATATTGACTTTGTTGTATACACTGCTGCAATTGCAGAAGATAATCCTGAATTTGTACGGGCAAAGGAACTGGGACTTCCTATGATGGAGCGGGCCGACATGGTTGGTCAGGTCATGAAAAACTATCCGACTGCGATCGCCGTCTCCGGAACTCATGGAAAAACCTCGACTACATCGATCGCTTCCCACATTCTGCTGGCTGCGGATATGGATCCTACCATATCTGTCGGCGGTATCCTGCCTGAGATTGCAGGAAATATTCGTGTGGGCAAATCTGAAAATTTTATTACGGAAGCCTGTGAGTACACAAACAGCTTTTTGAAATTTTTTCCTACGATTGGCATCATATTAAATATTGAAGCAGAGCATCTTGATTTTTTTAAGGATCTGGATGATATCCGAAACAGTTTCCGCCGCTTTGCCTCCCTTATCCCGGAAAACGGGACCCTTATCATCAATTCCGATATTGAACGGGTCGAAGAGCTCACAGACGGGCTTACGTGCCGGATCCTGACCTACTCTACAGATGATCCGGATGCAGACTTCTCTGCTGCGGATATCACTTTTGATGAGATGGGCTGTGGCAGTTTTACCCTCGTTCACAATGGAAAAAAAGAGGAACACTACCAATTAAATGTCGTGGGGAAACACAACATTTCAAATACACTCGCCTGTCTCGCCCTCGCATCCGTGCTGAAAATCCCTGCGGATGCCATCCAGCGCGGTCTTTTAAAATACAGGGGTACCGAACGGCGTTTTGAGCACAAAGGAGAATATAATGGGGCCGTTGTTATTGATGATTATGCCCATCATCCGACGGAAATACGCGCTACTCTTTCCTCTGCCAGAAATCATCCTCACAAAACACTGTGGGTCGCTTTTCAGCCCCATACCTATTCAAGGACTAAAAACTTTCTGGAGGACTTTGCCGATGCCCTTTCCCTCGCCGACCACGTCGTGTTAGCTGACATTTATGCAGCAAGAGAAAAGGATCCCGGAGATATTTCCTCGGAAGATCTGGCCCGGCAAATCCAAAAATTGGGAAAAGATGCCATCTACCTCAAAGATTTTCAAACCATTCAGAAATTTTTTGAAAAAAATTTAGTGAACGGTGATTTGTTGATAACTATGGGGGCAGGAAACATTGTAGAAGTTGGCGAATCTTTAATTAACCATTAAGTTATCCACATTATCCACAGTCTTATCAACAATGTGTAGAAAAGTTAGACTGTGGATACATTTTTGCCTTTTTTAATTTGTGAATAACTTTATTTTGAGTGCAAAATTGTTTTAATGCCGGAATTTGGTTGTTTTTTTGATTTTTTTCTACATGAATAGTATGTCCTATTGTTAGTTGTCCACATTATCCACAATATCCACAGGCTTTATTCTACTGAAAAGGTACATTTTTTTTGCTATTTACAGAAATTTAAAATTAGGGTATTATCTAGAGTACAAAGTATTTTTTTAATGGAAAATCCTCTTTGTGGATTCTCTATGTGCTTTGGTTTTTGAGGATAGATTTTAGGAGGATGACACAACGTATGGGGTTTTTATTGACAAACGAGTTTACACAAAGTATAACACAGGTTCCAAATATTTTTATTGACAAGTATATGCCTCATGCGAACGGAAGTTTTGTAAAAGTGTATTTATATTTGTTACGCCACACTGGTTCCGACGCAGCTTCCCTGACGATCGAAAATATGGCAGACATGCTTTCTAATACAGAGACAGACATTCTGCGTGCTTTAAAATATTGGGAGAAACAGGGACTGGTTTCTATTATAGAAACAAATGGACAAATTGAGAAAATCTGCCTTCTTCCCTTTACCCGGGAGACAGACACGGCAGTTTCCGTGCCAGAGCCTTCTGCCTCTCTATCGCTTCCTGAGCGCCATACATATTCACCATTACAGGCAGAAGCGCTGAAAAAAGATTCTGAAATCGAATCCTGTCTCAGCATGGTAGAAGCGTTGTTAGGAACAACTCTCGGTGACTCCCATATGCAGCTTATCCTGTATCTTATGTCCGACCTGGGCTTTTCGATGGAACTAGTCATAACGCTGTATGAAACCGCACTATCCAGAGGAAAAAGCAAACCGCGTTATATCGAAGCCATTGCACTGGACTGGGCCAGAAAGGGCATCCATACTTCAAAAGAGGCAGAGGCCGAAGCCTCTTCCTTCCACGGTATGTACAAGCTTGTTTCCAGCGCCCTCGGGATCAAACGCGCACTGGCGCCAGCAGAAAGGCGCATTATTGATAAATGGAAAGAATTTCAGTTTGCAGATAGTGTGATCGAGGAGGCATGCAGCCGCACCGTTCTCCAGTCAGGTGATACAAATCTGAATTACACGACGAAGATTCTTGAGGACTGGCACAGCAAAGGCGTCACCAGCCTGAAAGATATTGAAGATTGTGACCGGTCTTATTTCCGGCAGAAAAATACAGCAAGAAATCGGATCACTCCAATCACTAAAAATAAGTTCCAGAATTTCCCTCAAAGGGATTATTCCAAATCAGAGTCTGCTGATCTGGAAAGACAGTTACTCCAACAGTAACCGCCTGACGGACCGGCTGTCTGCCAAATATATAAGCGGAACGCCCAACAACCTGTCTTTCGGACACAGACCAAAAAGCGAGGATAATTTTTTACTATGCAGTTATTAAACGAACAATTCCAGTCCATCTATTCCGAATACAATGAGACACAGCTAAAAAACAGCCGTCTTCTCCTCGAAAGACAAAAGGAAGTCCATGATGTCATTCCTGAACTGAAGGAACTGGATGATGCCATCGCCTCCCATTCTGTCGCTTCTGCGAGAGCTGCTTTGGACGGAGACGGAGCAGATATTGAACGTCTTAAAAAGAACATTTCTGACATTTCCCAAAAAAAAGAACTCCTTCTTTCGCAGAATGGATATCCGCCAGATTATCTGCAACCGGTCTATCACTGTCCGGACTGCATGGACACTGGTTATATCGGAGATGAAAAATGCCACTGCTTCAAGAAGAAGATCGTGGAGTACCTGTATGAGCAGTCAAATCTGAAAGAAATATTGGAGACGGATAATTTTTCCCACTTTTCAGAAGAATATTATCCGGACGATTATATCGAGAAAACGACCGGTCTCACACCGCGGGATAACATACGGAACATTCACCGGACAGCGTTTTCATTTAGCAGAAATTTTTATGAGACACACGACAATCTCCTATTATATGGAAACACCGGTGTCGGCAAAACATTTCTTACGCACTGCATCGCCAGAGAAGCCCTTGACCACTCCCATACAGTCGTCTACTTGACTTCTCTCGGGCTATTTGATATTTTAGAAAAGAATAAATTTGACAAGGACTTAAACTCTGTAGAAAAGAGCGCTACCGTGTCTTATATTTTGAACTGTGACCTTCTTATTTTAGATGATCTGGGGACGGAATTAAACAACGCCTTTACTTCCTCACAGCTCTACCGGGTGATCGACTCCCGTCTGATCCATCAAAGGTCCACGATCATTTCTACAAACCTTTCTTTTGATGATTTGCGTGAACAATACAGTGAACGCATTTTCTCAAGAATTACAAGTGGCTATTCCCTGTTAAAACTTACCGGGGATGACATCCGTCTTAAAAAAGCCATCCATGCAAGACATTCATAAAATACCCTGTAACAAACTGCGGGGATCAGGTAAATACACACTTTCACACTTTTTTGGAGGAGACATAATGAATCAAAACAACTTTGCAGACATCATCCCATACGGAGACTTAGGAATCATTGCACTGGAGAGCAGCCGTGAAATTGGAAAAAAAGTAGACACTTACATCTCTTCATGGAGAAACGTGAGCAGAAACGATGAGGAATCAATCCACTTTAGCAGTTATAAAAAAGATTCCTATCTTCTGGATGCGGTCTGTCCCCGTTTCGGCTCCGGTGAAGCAAAAGGAATCCTGAATGAATCCGTCCGTGGTAAGGATTTATACATCCTCGTAGATGTATGCAACCACAGCCTCACCTACAAGGTGTGCGGCCAGATCAACCGCATGTCGCCAGATGACCATTTTCAGGATTTAAAACGTATGATCGCAGCAGTAAGCGGCAAAGCAAGACGAATTACTGTCATCATGCCTTTTATGTATGAAAGCCGCCAGCACAAGAGAAGCTCACGGGAATCCCTTGACTGCGCACTGGCCCTTCAGGAACTTGTCAACATGGGAGTGGACAGCATCGTCACCTTTGATGCCCATGACCCTCGTGTTCAGAATGCGATTCCTCTAAATACTTTTGAGACCGTACAGCCTACCTATCAGTTCATCAAGGCAATGCTGAAAAATGTACCGGACCTCAAAATGAATCCAAAAAATATGATGATCATAAGCCCGGACGAAGGAGCTACCGGACGTGCGATTTATTTTGCCGGTGTAGCAGGCGTTGATATGGGTATGTTCTACAAACGTCGCGATTATACAAAGATCGTGGAAGGGCGCAACCCAATCGTGGCACACGAATTTCTTGGTGCAGATGTAGAAGGAAAAGATGTCGTCATCATTGATGATATGATTTCTTCCGGAGAAAGCATGATCGATGTCGCTACCGAGTTAAAACGAAGAAAAGCAAACCGGATCTTTGTCGCTTCAACTTTTGGCCTTTTTACAAACGGGCTTGAAAAATTTGACAAGGCATTTAGCAGCGGATTGATTTACCGTCTGCTGACGACAAATCTCGTATACCAGCCGGAAGAACTCTTATCAAAAGAATATTATATCAATGTAGATATGAGTAAGTACATCGCTCTTTTGATCAATACTCTGAATCATGATGCTTCCATCGCAGGGCTTCTTGATCCATCCGAACGAATCCAGAAAATACTAAAAAAATATGGACAGCTGTCGTAAAACAGCTGTCCTTTTTTCTCATGACGCTTTTTTATGGTTGTACCGTTCCGTTCTCATCCTGAAACGTCGTATCATCCCCTGAAAAACTCGTATCATCATTGGACGTACTGCTGCCCTCATCGGGGCTCGTTCCAGTTGGATCATTCGGAACCGGATCTACCGGATTCTGATCTTCCGGTGGATCTGCAACCGGTGTATTATCCTCTGGTGGATCTACCGGCTGAGGTTCTTGTGTCGCCTTTGGTTTCTTTGTCCTCTTCGGCTTATCATCCTCATCGTCCTCGTCATCATCATCATCTGCCTTCTTTCCATCGGAATCATTATGCTTTGATGAATAATAAGAAGGTTTCGAAGAGGAAGAATTCTTCTCATCCCAATCTTCCCTATCCTCATATGGAAAATTCTTTGGCTCGAGATCTGCATGGATCGCATTCATAAATGTATTCCATGTCCTCCCCGGATAAGAGGCTCCCGAAAGCCCTGCTACCGGAGTCGGATTGTCACACCCGATCCAGATCGCTGTTGTATAATATGGGGTAAAACCACAAAACCATCCGTCTTTTTTATCGTTGGTCGTACCCGTTTTTCCAGCAGCGACCATACCATTTTCAAGCGACAGACCGGCACCGGTTCCTCTAATCAGAACCCCTTTCAAAATATCTACCATCAAATTAGCCGCCTTGGCATCATAAATATATTTTTCATCCACGTCATCTGCCACGATCGTATTCCCCTCTGCATCCAGTATCTTTACGATGCAGGTCGGTTGGCGGTATTTTCCGTCATTTTCGATCGTCGCATAAGCAGATGCCATTTCCAACGGACTGCAGCCATACGTAAGCCCTCCAAGGGAGGAGGCACTGTAGTAATCATTCTTGTCAATCTTTGTAAAATTCATCTCCAACAGATACTGCAGGCCAACAGACGGTGTAAGTTCATCAAAAAGCTGCCATGCGATCGTATTTTTGGACTGTTCTACTGCAGAGCGCAGAGAAATATGGCCAGAATATTTTCCATTCGCATTCGAGGGACCTCCCTCAAATTTATGGTCATTTACTATAGTATCCGGCGTATAATCCCTCTCGAGAGATGGCGTATACACGATCACCGGCTTTATGCTGCTCCCCGGCTGCCGGAAAGACTGATAAGCACGGTTCAGGGTATAACCACTTGTCTGCTGGCTTCTTCCACCCACGACTGCCACTACTCTCCCGGTATCATTATCAATACAGACTCCCGCTCCCTGCATCTTATAAATGCCATTTGTTCCTTTTTCCGTAAAAGCAGAAAGATTTGTATTGATGGCCTGTTGAAGCGCCTTCTGTTTCTTCAGATCAATGGATGTATAAATACGGTACCCATTGTTCAGAAGCTGTTTCTGTGCCGTCGCATAAGCCTCATCGTATTCCTCTTTGTAAGCGGCCTTATCCTTTTCCGAATTCAGATCATACCGAAACTTAAAGCCATTTACCTCCATCAGCTTTTGGGTCGCACAATACGTCACAAACGTCTGTATATAATTTCTTTTGACCGGCTCAGTGACATTGAGTTTGATCTTTTCATTCACAGCCTGATCATACTCTTCCTTCGTGATCACCTTATCTTCCAGCATCTGGTCGAGGATACGGTTCCTTCTTTTAAGTGTATTTTCCTTTTTCTCAATCGGGTCATACAATGTTGGATTATTCGGAATTGCACTCAGGAAGCAGAGCTGGGAGAGGCTTAGATCCTTACAGCTGGAACTAAAATATCCCTTTGCCGCCGCCTCGATCCCATAATAACCATTTGCGAAATAAATACTATTAAGATAAAATTCCAAAATCTGATCTTTATTGTATTTTTTTTCAATCTCCATGGCAATAAAGATCTCTTTTATTTTACGCTCATACGTTTTTTCCGTGCTGAGGAATATACCCCGGGCAAGCTGTTGTGTAATCGTACTTGCTCCCTGGGTGATCGCACCTTTATTCTGGATCTGCACCCACACTGCACGCACGATGCCCCCTGCATCGATTCCATTATGAGAATAAAATTTCTTATCTTCTGTGACAATAAATGCATCCTTTACATACTGTGGTATCTCATCGATCGGAAGATAATAGGAATCCTTATCCCCTTTTAGTACGGCTATCTGTTTGCCTTTTGAATTGTAAGCGATCGTCGTCTCCGATTCCCGGAATGTCTCCTCCGTGGAATTTTTTATGAGCTGGATCGCTTCATCCTGCATTCTGAAAATATCCCGTCCATATTTTACATAGAACACGATCCCTGCCGTGAGAATCACGACAAGCATCAGCAAAGTGAATATTTTAAATCCAAACCAGAACTTAGGATGCTTTTTCTGCCTTTTCTTCTTTACCTTTTTTCCAGCCATAAACATTCTCCTAATCTAAATGGATCTCCGTTTTTTTCACATACGAGTATTTTAACACAATTTACTGTATCTTGCAAAGAATTTCTGAATGCAGAAAACGCGCCCGGTCGGCCCATGTATGTCCTCTCACAGCACGCCCATATCCATTCTTCACGATATACTCCCATTTTTCCCTGTTTTCGAGAATTTCCCGGACTTTCCCGGGAAGCTTTTCCATCTCCGCCAGATCATACCTGATATAATCCTTCCCATCTGTCAAAATCTCATCCAGATATTTTGACCCATCGCTGACACAAACGGCACCATTTAACATAGAATTAAAAATCCGGTCGTGCGCCCCATCCTTAAACCAAGGCATCACATTCAACGATATCTTCGCCCGGCTGATCTGCTGAAGGCATCCCAGCGAATCCAAAATATTTCCATTTATGATATTTTCGGGATGCCTGCATGGAAGTTCCTTCCACCCGGAACCAAAACAATGCACTTTCAGACCGCTGTCCACAAGCGTTTTAACCACCTCTGCACGAAAATAATGTCTCACATACAGATCAATAAAGATCATGTTTGGCATCACGGCTTTGATCCCTTCCTCACTGATATCTTCTACATCCCGGGCCAGATGCTCCATGATCGCCGCATCCATCGACTTCCACGGATGTTCTTTCAAATCATTGATAATATCATAATAAAAGGCTGCATACTCCGGCCCATGACGGTTGATCGCTTCCTCAAAAATAGACGGCGGATTATAATTTCCCGCAAACACGATATCATATTCCCGGTCCTCCCATCCTGGTATTTTCTTTTTCTCCCAGAGACCGGTTCCGGCAAGAGGCATAAACGGCCCGCGCTTTATCCCCGGGAAAAAGCGTTTCAAGTAGGCCTCATGTTCCCGGTCGATCGAAATCTGGATATAATTTTTTGGCAGATACGGAAGAAATTTATGGTAATAGAAAGGATGATCAACGACAATGTTCAAAAACAAAACATCTCTGGCATCAAAAAAAGAAACCCCGTCTGAGTCAATAAAATAATCCTCCCCAGAGCAGCCATCAAAATTAAAACTGACCGCCGCCGTGACACCCGGTTCACAAAACCAGATCAGGTCGCTCAGACTTCTGTATTCCTTACACTGGTCAAAATAGAACACCTCATACCCAAGCAGCTCAAACGTTTTTCCCATCTGCTCTGAGAAAAACCACAGCGTCTCGATTCCTTTCGTAAACAAAATAATCTTCTTTATCAAATCGTATGCCCCCAATCATGTGACTTTGCTCCTGCTTTTATCTTACCTCGAAATTTCCTCAATCTCAAGGTAAAGTTTTCCGGATTTACTCCGATATATATGTTAGATAAAGACTCGTATCCATATTTTTAAACCAAGGAGGGGAAAAAAATGAGTGTTAATGCAATTTCAAATTCTCAGGCTGCTACATACAGTCAGACTCCGTCTACTACAACTAAGACAGAGGACAAAAAGCAGTCAGAAGCAGTTTCATCTGCTGAAAAAACAGGCGTAGTTTATGAGCCTTCAAACGCTAAGGATAGCACGGATGCTGATTCTAAAGTTAAGGATTACTCAAGTGTTGTAAAAAAACTGAAATCAGGGCTGAGTTCAAAAAACCAGCAGCTTCAAAATTTGGTTGATCAGCTTTTAAGTAAGCAGGCAAAAAAATATACTTCACTGTCACAGTTATTCACTGACATTAAGAATGGTAACGTAAGTGTTGATTCAAGCGTCGTATCACAGGCTCAGAAAGACATCGGTGACGATGGTTACTGGGGTGTTAAGCAGACCAGTGAGAGAATGGTATCCATGGCTCAGGCATTGAGCGAGGGGGATCCCGCAAAGGCTGACAAGATGATCGCCGCTATCAAAAAGGGTTATGATCAGGCCGCAAAAGCTTGGGGTGGTCAGCTTCCTGACATTTGCCAGCAAACAGTCGATGAAACGATAAAACAACTGGAGGACTGGCGTGATGGTCTTTCCACCGCTGATAAATAATCAGCCATACAGGACAGTTTTTATCAAATAGTTTTATAAAGAGACCCGTCGCAATCCGGCTGGTCTCTTATTTTACCTATTTTAGCCCGACGGCGTTGTCGGGCCGGCAAAGTGTATTCATAGTATAAGCAGGTAACTTCAGCAGCTCTCCATTCTCTTTCAGCCACTTTTTCCTCTCTCGATACTCTGGCATCACACTCCCCACCATCTCCCAAAATTCCCTGCTGTGGTTCATATGAGTCAGATGGCAAAGTTCATGCACCACCACATAATCCAGCACTTCGGGCGGAGCCATGACAAGCCTCCAGTTAAAGTTCAGATTCCGCAGGCTGCTACAACTCCCCCATCGGGTTTTCTGATCCCGGATATGGATCTGATTTACCCGTCCCCCTGTAATCTGCTGATAATACATAACCCTTACAGGAAATATCATATGAGCCTGTTTCATATACCACCCTTCAAGTCCCTCCCTCAGAAATGCTTCATCAATTCCCGGTGTATGGAGCACCATGATATCCTCCTCTAGTTCCACCCTCATACGCCTTCGGTTTGTATCCTTGTTCAGACGGATCTGATACCACTTTCCCCGGTATAGTATTTTTTCTTCCATACGCATCACTCTCTTTCGCGTATCATCTTAAACATCTATGGTTTTATTTTAACACAAAACCGCCGGTTTTTGCAAAAATAATCCGCCCTTCGATGAAGTAAACGAATTGTCAGTTAAAATAAAAAAGACTGGTCCTGAGAAATT
>CAZOIF010000090.1:0-10232 GCA_964579975.1 uncultured Eubacterium sp.
ATGTGGTGATTTTTTGAAATTTACTCTTGACAAGAGGTCACTTCATAACAGGTGGCTTAGATGAGTCATATGCACGGAAGCAATGTCCTGAGGCGTAGGAGCCTCTCTTAAAAGGGCATAGACAGCTTTCTGATGCAGACCGGATCGGAAGAAATACTGCAGCTCCGGAAACACCTGGTCAACGTAGGAAGTCAGCTGGATTTTTAACCGAGTCCGCTACTTCATGGTTTTCTAGCGAAAACGACCAAGTTGTTTTAAATCCATCAGGTCAATGTGATAGCAGGTGACAAACCTGTAGGAATCCTGCATCATAAGGGTTTTAGCAATAATGTATGTGTCGACCTTGTCCGTCTTGGTCTTGCGGATGTTGTTTTTCCGCATCACAGACGTTTTAATAGGGTTGAGCACACACACTCTAAAGCAACTGGCAACAAGGTATCGTACAAGATTGTCGCCATAGTGTGCCGTCGATTCAAGACCAATGATGAGACTGTCATCCTGAAGAGCGAGATGCTCCAGTATGGAAACTAACCGTTGAAACCCATCAGCGTCGTTTGAGAATTCGAACGGTTCCATGAGTATTTCACCATCAGAAGATAAGGCTGAGGCCAAATGGTTAAGTTTGGCAATATCAATACCAACGTAGATCATGAGGCTGTACATCCCTTTCCGAAAGTCTGATACCGTGATATCCACCAACGATCATCATCGTAGACTTGATTGAAATAAGTACTCAGGAGAAATACTCCCAACAACATCCAGCAGATAAACAATTCAGATAAAAGTAGCGGCAATACACTCCAGTCGAGTAGTCAAGCTACAGAAAAAAATCAAAAGTCCACAGTATCTGAATGTATTAAACCACGATACTTATCAAAAAGAAAGGAAATATGATGTTTTTGTTTCTATAAACATCATACAAGAAGAAAAATGGCCATTAAAGAAATTGAAATTAAAAATATAGATCAATTAAATTCAATTATTTGGGACCAAGAGTATCACAATAGTATAAAACGCAATAGATCCAATTATTTATATAGAGGAATTCCAAATGTAGATTTTCGTTTGGTTACCAGTTTACAGAGAAATTGCGGAATAAAAAAAGATCACGTAGAATCAGCAATTCTTCGCAATTTTACTAAATATGCAGCTATAGAAGATCCTATATTAAATTCGTCTGTTTGGAGACAATTGATTATAGGGCAGCATCATGGTTTACCAACTCGGTTACTGGATTGGACTTATTCAGTTCTAGTTGCATTGCATTTTGCTACTAGTGGTGAGGAGTTGGGTAGTATGGATAGGCATGATTGTGCACTTTGGCAGATTGATATTTTAGAAATGAATGGGAGACTTCCTTTACGGTATCAAAATATTCTAAAAAGTAGAAATGCGTTTTTGATGACAGTTGATATGATGGATGAATTGACAAGAAATACAAAGAATGAGCAGGAAGCATTAAAAAGATATGATGAGGATATGGAAGACAGGGCAATGGTGCTTTTGGAACCTCCTTCTCTTGATCAGAGAATTATCAGTCAGTATTCTTATTTTTCTGTTATTCCATCTGTAATAGAACATGGTGGAGATGATTTAGGGATTGAAGAGTTTCTTGATGATACTAATAATACAGTTAAATATATTATAGATGCTGGTTTGAGATGGCGAATTCGTGACATGTTGGATCAAATGAATATTAATGAGAGAATTGTTTATCCTGGCTTAGATGGATTGACTATGTGGCTAAAAAGACATTATTATGTCAAAAAATAGGATACATATTTGTTTGGGAATTTGCAAAGGAGTAAGATTAGGATGCCATACCAAATTTTTTTATCTTCTTGTTTTGATTTTGAGATGCAAAAAAATCGAGAAATATTTAGGGCTGATTTAATTGCGAGGTTTAATGAACTTAGTGGACAGTATGGAGAAAATACTTTTATTACGGATTTTGAATATGGCATTCCAGATGGACTTAAAGCGGAACAAATAATTGATATTTGCGTTTCAAGTGTAAAGAAAGCAGATTTGGTTATTTGCATTTTAGGAAAACGATATGGTTATTGTATTGAGAAAAAAAAGATACCTAAAGTTTTGTTAGCGTTTCGTGAACGATTGATGCCAGATTCTGTAGAAGATACTTTGATTAGTTTTTTTGAAATTGAAATATTGGCATCACTTTTATTCATTCCAGAAAGAACTTCATTTTTTGTTTGGAATATTTCAGAGCGGGAAAATAGGTCAGTTAGGCTTCTGGCAGCTCTTTTTGCACATAATTATGATATTCATGTTTTTGAATCTAGAGAATCTTTAGTGGATTTAGCTGTTAACCGTTTTATTTATTATAGCGGTTACGTGTTCAATCCTGAAATAACAGATTTTAGGACAACTTTATTTTCTGAGGAATGCAAAATTAAACCTAGTAGTATAACTAAAAATCTATCGAGATCCCAGATGCAATATTTGTCGCGTAAGCTACGGTATAGTATACCACAGGAGACTGTAATTGAGAAGATTTCTACATATGTGGATAGTTTTTTGACAGATACATTTGTATTAACTGGAGATACAGATTGTGGAAAGTCTATGGTGCTTGCTGAATGGGTTACAAGAAATATGGAAAGAGACGATATATCAATTCATTGTTGGTTTCATGAAGAGGGAGCTGATATTCTCTCCGTGGTATTGATGGATTTGCTTACAGATGAACAAAATGTTGTAGATTTTTCTTATCAGGATGATGCAGTACATGCTTTTTATAATGTGGCATTGAAGAAAAATAATACAAAGCAGGTGTTTATACTGGATGGCCTTGATTATCTGGAAGAATCGTTTGATGTTGGCTGGCTTATTACAAAAATGGATTCATCGGTAAAAATAATTATTAGTCTTAATAGTGATTACAATAAATATTTACCTAAAAAAAATATTATTTTGGAAAGTATATCCTCTTTACCAGTACAGGATTTAATAGAGCATATATATGAAAGAGAGGGAAAAGGACTAGAATATCCTTTTATTCAGGAAATATTGAAAGATATTTGTAATAATTGGTCTCTTCGACAGGCTACGGAAGGAATCCAGCAGTTTCTTAGGATCATGAAGTACCATCCTGGTTCGTCACGAACAGATTGGGACTCAACTGAGATTAGAGAATATCTAGGGAAATTTGATTCAATGTATGGCGTTTTTACAAATACTAAAACGTATTTAGAGGATAACTTTGATACAGATACGGTTCATCAAAGCATTTCTCTTTTAGCGCTTACAGAAAGGGGGCTTGCAAAACATGAGTTATCAGATTTGATGGAAGGCAAGATAGATATATTTTATCAGTTATATTTTGTTCTGGTCCAAAATGAAGATCTGTTTATGTTGCCGGAAGGTATCGTAGAGAAGCAAATAAATAATATTTCAAAAGAAGAAATTTTGAGATACAGGAAAAGATTGGTAAAGTATTTCGAAAGCATTGGAACAGACAGGGCTGTCATTGAATTGTGCTGGCAATTAGTAATGTTGTCAGACAGAGACGGGTTGGTTGAGTTTTTGTCCTCTATAAAAAATTGGAATCTCATACACACGAATTCTTCTTTATATTTTGCTGGGATTGATCGTGTTTTGTCAAAGGAGCAGTGGAATCAAGTTGTTAACAACTGGAAGTATCAACTTGTAGCGAATCCAGATCAATATTCTGAAAAAGAAATTTATACAGTTTCTGATGGTTTGAGTACATTAAATCGAATAGAAGATGCAGTAGATGCAATTCAAATATTGATTGATAGAGGGGGAGATGCTTTTTCGATGGCTTCATATCATCAGCAGATAGCAAGCTTATATGAAGATTTGGGAAATGATTGTGCAATTGACCATATTGAAAAGGCAATTCGTTTTCTGGAGATGACGGAAGAACAGGCTTTTGTTCAGAATAAAATTGATACATATATAGCAGGTGCATATATTTATGCGTTTTTTTGGGATAAAAAAGATAGTTCTGTTGAACAAAAAAAGAATATTATGGATACATTGAATAAATGGCTTCAAAAAGCTGTGAGTTTAACAGAACAAGTAAGTTATGCCAATCTTAATTATCTTATTCTGTTTTACCATAATGTTGCTTATGTGTATTGGAATATAGCTCAGTATAAACTGGCTCTTGAATATATAGATTGTGCTCTTTCTGTATTGAGTCCTGATAAAAGCTTGGCAGTCAGTGATTTGATATTACGTGCCCAGATATATAATGATATTTATTGTGAACAGAATGAGTGTTTGTCAGAAGAAACAGGTATGTTGACAGTAGGAGAGGATTCTGATAATGAGTATTTAATACTTGCGGACAGGGATCTGAAAAAAGCGATAGAGTTACAACAGCAATTATTGTATAGAGTGGGGAGCTTTTCCTATATAAATGATTTAGCTGAATTGCATTATGTTATGTCTCAGAATTTAGGTTATCGAGGATGTTATGAAAAAGCTATCGAAGAAATTGATATGGCATTGGAGTTAGAAATTAAGGGTGATATTACACAAGAGTTGTATGTAACCTACTATCAGGCAGCTGAAGTCCGATTAGGAGCTTATAATAAATGGAAAAAGGAACCATTACTGATAGAGACTTTGGAATGTCTTAATAAGGCTGAAGAAGAGATTATGCGAAGCAAAACAGCCAATGCATATTATTACTTGGAAGATGTACAGAAACTAAGGGCGTATGTTTTGAAAGAATTGAGAAAGAACCGTTTCTCATCTTGAAAATAAAATGTCATGATACATTTTTTTGAATCCTGAGAAGATTTGACCGTGTTTATTTCAAACACATGTGTAGGTGGAAACTTCTGGAAATCACTGCATAGCCAATCGTAAAACATTTCATGGTTTGTGATTTGTGTTTTTGGCATTTGTGAACCTTGAATGCGACTTTCTGCTTCAGGTCGATGTTGCGGCTGGTAAGCAGACCGAGTTTTGATAGATTGAGCGTGCAGAGAACCTCTTTATTCCAGCACCATTGAAACTTGAAATAACGAAAAGTCAGCTTATGTAACATGATGTCAAAAAATGCGATACTTTTATGTTGCATTTTCTGATTTCATGCATATTTACAAATTTATTTAATATATTCTCTTTATCAACAAATTTTGCAAAAGTATTTCGTGCAAAAAATTTAGGATAAACAGGAAGATGATTTGCGGTGGGATAAAGATAGAAAGAAACACCATACGAAGAAAAATAAAGAAATCATATGTACCATAGTCTTTCGATGGATTATGGTATTTTTTTGTTTAGCATATTTTCCACTGTTTCGTACTAGTGACGCGAAAAATAATACAAGTTGCATTAGAAACGTACCCGAAAAAAAGCGGATACGTTTTTTGGGGTTTAGAGTAAATTTTCCGCTTTTCCTTCCCAAAGGGCGCTCCCCTCCCTCCAATCTGAAATTTCAACAAAAAATTTCAGATTGGAGGAATTTAAAATATGAAGGGAAACCACCCGAAAAGGAGACGTGACAAATACAATCCCTACCACATATGCTAACTGGAGGGGCATTATTATATTTCCTTTCAGGACGGACAGGGGGTATTGCACGAGTTTGAGATCAGCGAACCGCTTTACCGTGCCTTTGATTCATTTGAATTAGAGGACCTGTCCTATCTGAATGTGTGGGACAGGCATCTGGAGCAGTCAGAAATATATGAAGAGACGCTGAACAGGCGGGCGGTCAGGATACCGCCGGGTGTTGAAGAAACGGTACTGGACAAGCTTTTAGCAGAGCAGCTGCACCGGGCAATCCGTCAGCTGCCTGAAAAGCAGAAACGAAGGCGGGTAATGCATTTTTTTGATGGAATGACATTCCAGAAAATCGCAGTCAAAGAAGGCTGTTCCGTAAGAGCGGTGAAATACAGCGTACATAATGCTATCCGCAAGTTGAAAAAAATTTAAAAAAAGACTTTCGGGTTTTGGCATATAAGTGAAGAAACAAGTGAGAGGGAATTGACTTCCCCCTCATCTGTTTCCTTTTTTCATGGAGCAGAACGGACTTTGACAATTCCATAGACCATTCATCAGGCACATTCCTGTTGTTATCGTGATGAGCGTAAGCCACATTAGCAGGTACGCCATGATCCGGAGCAGACAAATGCAGCGAAATCTCACTAAAATGTAGAAAACGGTTTGCGGTCTGCCTGCCTGTTCCGGGGAGCGGGAACTACCGGGCTATAACTGTCAGATTGCTACTGGCAGGGCGATAACAGGCATCAGGCATAATGATACTCCTGTCCAGTCATAAAGTCGAGCGTACAATGCGGATTCGTTTTTGAAGAACACGTAGTGTTCTTCGGATGAATGCTTCGCATTCATTGGCGTCGCAACAAATGAGGGCAGCTTGGGGCGATCCCCGGAGGGGTGCAATTCCCGTGGAGCTGGTTAGCAGCCAGCCGTCTGATGACTTCCCAGTACAAATTGTACTTGTGTCCCTTGGGACGCAATATGTCCTTCAGGATGTAATGTGTCCAGTGGACGCAACTGCCGGGGTGTCGGGGACAAATAGGCATTACTTACCATAACAGCGGTCATGTGGGTGTCGCTGAAAATGGCATAACATATCAGATATTTATGGAGGAAAAGTATGTCAAAGAAAATACACCGGGGCGATATGTTTTACGCAGATCTGAAACCCGTCGTAGGATCGGAGCAGGGAGGTGTACGCCCTGTTCTGATTATTCAGAATAATACAGGAAACCGTTACAGTTCTACCGTGATTGTGGCGGCTATGTCCAGAAAGATAACGAAAAAAGCAAATCTGCCAACACACTATAAGGTCAGGGCATATGCCGGACTGAAAGGGGAATCGCTGGTTTTGCTGGAGCATATACGGACGATAGATAAAAAGCGTCTTCGTGATTATATCGGACGTTTGGAAAAGAAAGACATGGAGCAGGTTGACCGCTGCCTTGCGGTGAGCGTCAGCCTGAAAACGTATAAGAAAGCAGGAAGGGGCTGAGCATGTTGAAGGATGTAGCTATACCGGTAGTACAAAGTAAGATAAACGGGTGCCATGTTACGGTGCTTTTTGTGGCGGAACCAGCAGAGGATGTTGCAGATAAGATAAAGTCCATTTTATCAAATGCTTATGAGGAACGGGTAGAAAAGGAGCTTATGGAACTTGCCAGCCTGAAACAGCAATGAAAATGGTAAGCCGGCCGGGTTACACTATAAGTTGTCGAAACAATGAAAAGCACATGTAAATTTTAGATTCGCACATTTGCGGATAAATGTGTTTCTTCTTATAATAAAGATGATTACTGGTTAACCAGTAGCGTACCTTGACAATTTTATAGTGCATCCCGTAGAAATATCAGATTACGGGAGGAGATAGCCAATGAAAAGAGTTTACACTTTATACAGGGTTTCCACGAAGAAACAGATCAATGTCAGTGAGGATCATGCGAACGATATCCCCATGCAGAGGGGAGCCTGTCAGGAATTTGTAAAGTACAGACCGGATTGGGAGATTGTGAAGGAATATGAGGAAAAAGGCGTGTCCGGGTTCAAAGTGTCAGCAAAGAACCGGGACGCCATCATCGACCTGCAGGAGGCGGCACTGAACAAGGAGTTTGATGTGCTGCTTGTATTCATGTTTGACCGGATCGGGCGTATTGATGATGAAACACCATTTATAGTGGAGTGGTTCGTCAAGACAGCAGGGATAGAAGTCTGGAGCGTCAAAGAGGGCGAGCAGCGGTTTGAAACACATGTTGACAAACTGACCAACTATATCCGTTTCTGGCAGGCATCCGGCGAGAGTGAAAAGACATCGATCCGTATCAAGACAAGGATGCAGCAGCTGAGGCTGGACGGTCTTTATACAGGCGGGGCGCTTCCATATGGCTACCGGACGGTGCCGAGCGGAACGAAGAACCGCAAAGGACAGGAATTGAAGAAATTTGAGATTGACCTTGAGCAGTATGTGGTGTACAGGAAAGTGATTGAAAAGACGATCAATAATGGAACAGGCAGTTATGTGATCGCACATAACCTGAACGAACAGGGGTATAAAACTGCCAACGGTGGCAGATTTACCTGCATGACGGTCACAAGGATGCTGACAGCGCCGCTTGCCAGAGGGTACACAAAAGAGGGCGAGACTTCCGAGGCACTGCAGAAACTGAAGATCATTACGGAAGAAGAAGCAGAGAGAATTGATGAGATCCTGAAACACAGGTCAAAGATGGATGAAGAAAAACGCCGCATTGCCACAACGACGAAAGGAGAGGCGCTGTTGTCAGGAAATATCTTTTGTGCACATTGCGGCGGGAGGATAACGACCACACACCACAAAGACCACTATATCCGCAAAGATGGCAGTGAATACCTGAAAGATGAATTGAAATACCGCTGTTATCATAAAGCGAATAAGTTATGTGAATGTGACGGGCAGACGAATTACATCGCTGCAAAAGTAGACGAAGTGGTCAGCCAGATCATACGTCAGGTTTTTGCAAATATGGCAGGGGCGCCGGAAGAAGATAAGTATATGGAAATCTTGAAAAAACAACAGGCAGCACACAACGCAAGCAGACGCAGGATCAGTCTGGGACTCGACAAGAACCGGAAACAGTTGGAAGTACTGCAGGAAGAGATCGGAAAGACGCTGTTAGGCGAGAGCCTTTACACGCCGGAAGATTTGAAAGAGGCAATAAATACCATCAAAGAAAGGATCATGGAAGGCGAAGAGCAGATGAAAAAGCTGGATGATGAGATGCTTCAGAAAAAAGAAATGACAGAAGCAGTCCTACCAGCCTACCGACGTTTCAAAAGTTGGGCAGAGGAATTTGATACCGCAAGTAAGGAGCAGAAGAAAATGATAGCCTGCCAGTTATTTGACCGCATTGAGCTGGGAAAGGGTTATCAGATCACTTTGCATATGAATGTTGCCTACCAGCAGTTTTGCCCGGAGTGGGGAAAACGGAAAAAGATCAAGAGTATTGCCTGACAGGAAAATATCATGCACGATGAGTGGGCTTTTCACTGGGCTATTGAGGAACAGATACATGCATGGAATATCGGAAATGCAGCAGATGCGTTTCCAAACCCACTGTGTAAAAATCCAGTAAACAAAGCCATTTCGTTGAAATGGTTTTTGTGTTTGCCGGATTTTTTTCATTTTTAAAAACATTGAAAATGAAATATCTGTGGGATGCACAAAAAATGTCAGATATCCATTATGACCTCATATGAACAGGTAGGGGTTTTTTTCTTTACAGAAGGGAAAAAAAGGAGTAAAATATATATGATAGGGTGCTTCAGGAGCTAAAGAACAAATAACAAGGAGAAGAATATGAAACAGTTTCAAATCCTTTATAAAGACGATAGGGGATTCTTAGAAAAGCTAAAGGAAATCAAGCAATGGCGCGCTTCCCATTCGGGTTATGTAACCATATTCAGAATATATTCAGAGGATATGGATTTAGAGCATATCCAGCATATTTGTGATTGTCTGGATGATGAAATGCCGGATGCGCTGTATTTGGGATGTACAACGAATGCCAATATCATGGATGGGGCATTGTCAGACACCAAAATTATTTTAACCTGTACCATTTTTGAATATGAGACGACGCAGGCGAAAATTCTGCAGCTTCCCTTTTCGGAGGAAAATGCGGCTCAGGATGTAGCGGCGCTGAAAAAATGCTGTGACGAAAATCCATGGGTTCATGCAGTGGAAATGCATGCCACGATCATGGATATGTCCATGATGGAGTTCTGTAATGAAATGAGCTATTTGCGGGAGGATATTCAGGTATTTGGCGGCGGTGCATTTAATCCCGATATGGATGATGATACGGCGGCTGTGTTTTCCAAAGGAAACGGCTTTTTAAAGCAGGGTATCGTTTTTCTTATGTTAGGTGGAGCAGATTTTCATACATATAGCACTTTTATTTCGGGATGGAAGCCGTTAAAAAGAAAATTTAGGGTTACAAAGGCAGACAGGGAGATCCTGTATGAGCTGGACGGCAACCCCGCCTTAGATGTATACCGGAGATTTTTAAATATCAACAGAAATGACAGGTTTTTTTCCAATACGCTGGAATTCCCACTTTTTTTGGAACATGGTGATATTGATATTTTACGATGTCCACTGGCGGCCAATGATGACGATTCCCTTGTAATGTCCTCTGATATGCAGGAAGATGCGACTGTCAGGCTGGCCTATGGCGATCCGGAAACAATTCTTG
>CAZOIF010000091.1:0-10220 GCA_964579975.1 uncultured Eubacterium sp.
CGCAGCCCAAGAACCGACATGTTTATAAGGTCCTCCGAATATTTGCCGCCCGCTTCTGTACAACACTCCCCCACTTCTCAAGAAACTCAAAAACTGATTTCCCGATTAAAAGCTTGGCAATATGCACAAACCCTTAATAAATCTGATTTCCCTACGAAGCTGATAAATCCTTTAATAAAATCCGGAGCAGCATAATATGATACTCCTCATCCATGATGATTCTTCTAAGCACCGCATTGACTGAGCCGTCCGTGATCATCTTGATATGCATCTGGTACTGATTGACTGCTGCCTTTTCCGCCTCGATATCAGCCAGTATCATCTTCTGGATATTCTCCGGAATATTCAGATATTCCGGCGTCCACATCCGCCTCTGCCCATTCTGGTGTTTTGCGATAAAATCTACATTTCCACCCAAGAGAGAAATCAGTTCGCCCAGCCTCTGCAGATGCATCATTTCCGCCATTGCGATCCCGAGGATCGTTTTCGCCAGTTCACATCTCTCGCAGGATATGCGGTTTTCATTATTGATATACTGTGTGATCGCAGACAGTTCAGACACCGAGCCACAATAATCAATGCTAAGCAGATCCGCATAAACCTGATTTTTCCCACTCACCTGAATCGGGGGATATGGCAGATCTACCATGATCGGCCTTACACTTGCAAAACTGCACGTATTCGCCATGACATTTGCCTTTTCTTCCATTCAAAATCTTCTTTCTATTCATCACTCATATAATATATATTAAGATTTCTCCGGAATATGATGTAATTCAAATTGGCGTCGCCCGGCTACCCTGAAAACATTACAGTGACCGGATAAAGCGTTCAAAGGCAGACTGTCCTTCCTCCGACCACTTATATACTCCCGCATCTTCTAAAACTCCGACAAATACCATGCCGATTTCTTTTTTTAAAATTTCCACCACATTTTGTTCTGTCATATTATCATATTGATCTTTTACTTTCTCCAGCCAGTCTGCGTGTTGCTGTAACATCGGGTTTTTCCTGAAATCACCATCACCGAGCAGAGCATCCTTCATCGCAGACATCTCCTCCTTCAATCTGGCCGGCAGTACCGCCAGCCCCATCACCTCGATCAATCCGATGTTCTCTTTCTTTATATGGTGATAGTCCTCCCGGGGATGAAACAGTCCATAAGGCCTTTCTTCCGTCATGATATTATTTCTCAGCACAAGATCGAGCTGAAACAGCCCGTTTTTCATGCGTGCGATCGGCGTGATCGTATTATGCGGCTCATCATCCGTATACGCATAAATATTTACGCTCTCATCTGTGTAACCACGCCATTTGTCCAATATATGGGAAGCCAGACAGATCAGTCTCTGCTCATCCTTTCCCTGAATACGGATGACAGACATCGGCCATTTTACGATACCTGCCTGTACATCTTCATAGCCCGGGATCTTATATTCCTTTTCCAACGGAGCCTTCGCCATGGCAAACTCATAACGGCCGCCCTGATAATGATCGTGGCTCAAGATCGATCCCCCGACGATCGGCAGATCTGCATTCGACCCGATAAAATAATGGGGAAACTGCCTTACAAAATCAAATAATTTTACGAACGTATCCCGCTCAATCTTCATCGGGATATGCTCCGCATTCAGCAAAATACAATGCTCATTGTAATATCCATATGGGGAATACTGCAGCCCCCATGCGGAGTTATTGATCGTCAATGGAATGATACGGTGCGTCTGTCTCGCCGGATGGTTGGTCCGGCCGGCATAACCCACATTTTCCATGCACAAAAGGCACTTCGGGTATCCGCTCTGTTTCGCTGTCTTTGCCGCAGCGATCGCCCTTGGATCTTTCTCCGGCTTCGACAGATTAATGGATATATCAATCGTCCCATAGTCACTTTCCACGGTCCATCTCTCGTCCTTACAGAGGCGGTATCTGCGGATATAATCGGTATCCTGGCTGAATTTATAAAAATAGTCGGTTGCCTTCCGGGGGGATTCCTTGTATTCCTCCCAGAACCGATTGATCACCTGCCCTGGTCTGGGAGTAACCGTGTTCATGATCCTTGTATCAAAAAGATCACGAAATACGATGCTGTCCCCGATCCGGTTTTTCTTTACCGCAATATCTAGTAAATTCTTTAAAATATCACAGAGCTCCCACTCATCGTCAGAAGCCCCCGTCGGCTCATACTCTTCTTCCTGAAACAGATCCAGAAGCAGATTCCTTGAATAGATGACTTCTTCCTCCGGGATCAAACCTCGTTTTAAAGCATAAGAAATCAGTCTGTCAATATTTTCATATAATTCTTTCACGTTCTGCCTCCTCACTCACACTGTCTCAAAAAGTATCTGATATGCCTGATAATCCCCCTGCTCTAACGGAACCGGAAGACCATAAGACATAAGTGCCTCTCCCACATATACTTTGCCACTGGCTGTATCTCTGTATTTCTCGTCCGCATCAAGCCCAGCCAGTCTTACATAGATGACCGGCATATTTCCATGGATATTCAACATCACAACGCTAAACAGCGCACTCTTTTTTTCTTCATCTACGACCATCCACGCCCCATACTCTTCCGTAAAAGGATCACTGAGGCGGTAATATTTCCCATTCTGTACGAGAGGCGCCACTTTATGATATGTCTCAATCTGCTTTTTGACCTGTTCTTTTTCTTCCTCACTCAGTTTTCCCAGGTCAAGTTCATATCCATACGCTCCTGTCAGCGACACGACCCCCCTCGTATGGAGGTCCGTCTCTCTTCCTGTCTGATGATTCGGCGCAGCAGAGACGTGAGAGCCCATCGTAGACAATGGATATCCAAAAGAGGTTCCGTAGTGGATCCGGATGCGGTCGATCGCATCGGTATTGTCGCTGCACCAGATCTGGGGAGTATAATAGAGCATTCCCATATCAAACCTTCCTCCGCCGCCGCAACACCCCTCCCACAATATCTCCGGAAATTCTGAGGTGAGCATGTCAAGCAGGCGGTAGACACCGAGCATATAATCATACAACACCCTTCCCTGGCTGCTCGTACTCCCTGAATAAATATCAGCGAGACTCCGGTTCATATCCCACTTTACATAATCGATCTTTCCCTGTTTTAAAACATGAGATATCTTGTCAAAAATAAATTGTACCACATGTGGGTCGGAAAAGTCCAGCACCAACTGATTTCTGGCAAGCACGGGCTTTTTCCCCGGGATCTGCAGCACCCATTCCGGATGGTTCCGGTACAGATCGCTGTCCTCTGAAATCATCTCCGGCTCGATCCATATCCCAAACTGCACACCCTTTTCATGGACACGCTCTGTCAGTTCACAAAGAGAACAACCCAGTTTTGCCTCATTTACTTCCCAGTCTCCCAGAGATGAATTGTCATCGTCCCTGTGGCCAAACCACCCGTCATCCAAAACGACCATCTCAATCCCTAACTCTGCCGCCTGTTCAGCCAGTTCTACGATGGCATCTCCGTCAAAATCAAAGTAACAGGTTTCCCAACTGTTTACCAGCACCGGGCGCACCTGGTCTTTATATTTGCCGCGGCAGATATGTTCACGCACACATTGGTGGAAATTGTGGGAAAGATGATTCAACCCCTCTGCCGAATACGATAAAACAACCTCCGGCGCATAAAAAGTTTCCCCGCTTTGCAATGGGTAGGAAAACTGTTCCTCAGAAAGCCCCATCATTAAACGGATCTGTTCATACTGATCTTTTTCCACCTCTGCACAAAAATTACCACTATAGACGAACGCCGCACCATAACACTCACCCATCTGTTCCGTCGCATCGGAATGCGCCAGAATGACAAATGGGTTGTACTGGTGGCTGGAAGCCCCTCTCGTGCTGCCAAACATCTGTCTCCCGTGGGATACGCTTGTCCGCTGCACATTTCTCTCCATGGTATGCCTTCCATAAAAAGCAATGACATCATATGTTCCATATAAAAAATCCAGACATGCACTGGAAACCTTTTCTAAATATAATTTATCTTTTCCTGTATTTGTCACCTTCACACTTCTCGTGATGACATCACAGTCTTCCAGTACACCATATATCAATGTAATTTCTACTCCGATCCGATCATCCCGCAATTTTATCTTTACTGACTGTGCCTGATCCGAATATGCGGCCGGAAGCCCTGGGATTTCGTATTTTTCATCTGTTATATCATACCCTGCATAACGCAGGTCACAACCATAACAGCCATTTTCCTCCCGGATCTTTAACGCCGTACCACGGTAGTCCCCGGTGCCAAGCACCGGAAACTCCTGTGGCAGAACGTCCAGCGAATACGTGCGATCCCCATCTGAGTCATAGGGGTTACCAGAAAATCCTCTGTCATAATACGTAAGCATATAGTCCATCTGTGCATCTATCCTCGTTCCATAGTATAAATGCAGCAGATATCTGTGATCATCTACCTTCATCTGATAAGTAGAATTGTTCGTATGCAGAGAAAAGATCTGTGTATTTTCATCATATATGATCGCCATAACCCGTTCTCCTTTTTATTTCACTGCTCCGTTTGCAACACCAGCAATGATCTGCTTCTGGCAAATAATATAGAAGATTACGATCGGCAACAATGCCAGCAAATAGGATGCAAACGCCAAATTGTAGTTTGTACCAAACTGGCTCTGGAAATTTAACTGTGCCAAAGGAAGCGTATTCTGATCCCCTGACATGATGACTAACGGCGTCATGACATCATTCCATGTTCCAAGAGCTGTGAGGATCGCAACCGTCGCATGCATCGGCCGCATATTGGGGAAAATGATCGTCCAGAACGTTTTCCATGTACTGGCTCCATCTACACAGGCTGCCTCTTCCAGCGCCAGAGGAAGATTCGTCAGATAACCCGAATAAAGCATCGTATTCATCGGCAGATAAAATACGGTATACAGCAAAACCACACCAAGCATGTTCGAGAGTCCCATGCGCGCCGTCTGTTTTACGAGAGGCATCATCAGAATGGCAAAAGGAACAAACATACCGCTTACCAGATATAAATAAATACTGTTATAATATTTATTTTTAGCCTTACTTCTTCCCAGCACGTATCCGATCAGCGAATGGACAACAACAGACAGAGCGATCGTCGCCAGTGTGATAATCAGACTATTGAGCAAAGAATGCCAGAAGTCTGTCACCTCCATCGCCTCCCGGAAGTTATCGAGACTCCAGTGGGACGGGAGGGATAAAATCCCTTTGATACTATTCGTCATTTCAGACGGCTGCTTAAAGGCAATGACAACAGTCATATAAAGCGGAAATAAAATCGTGATCAATCCAAGGATCAACAGGGCCGTGACCCCGATATTCTTTTTATTTTCTTTCATCATAGCTGCTCCTCCTTTTTACCCAAGAACCTCATCTGTAATACCGAAACCACAACAATGACCACAAAGAACAGCACCGCATTCGCACTCTGGAATCCAAATTGCCCGCCACTCATTCCATTGTTATAAATGAGGTAAGAAATCGATTCTGTACTCTGGGCAGGCCCACCCTTTGTAAGTGACATGATCTGGTCAAATACCATCAGGAAGTTTTTCATGCACAATACTAAATTGATCGTAAAAAACGGTAAGATCAAGGGAAATGTCAAATGGCGGAATTTTGACCAGCCGGTTGCACCATCCAGAGACCCCGCCTCATATACATCGACCGGAACTGTCTGCAGACCGGAAATATAAATGATCGTATTCATCGCAATCGACTGCCATGCGCATACCACTGCGATCGCAAGCCACGCCGTTTTCGAATCGGCAAGCATACTATTTCCCGCAAATCCCATCATTTTTAACGTTTCCGGAAGAATGTAGGTAAAGAAGTAATTAAAAATATAACCTACAACCAGGCCGCCAAGTACATTTGGCAGGAAATACAACCCCCGGAGTCCATTCTTAAACTTAATCCTGCTGTTTAATGCCATCGCCAGCATTAAACTCAGTACATTTACAATAATTGTCGTAACAACTGCCAGCTTAAAGGTAAAAAGATAAGAATTCCCAACTCTGGCATCCTGGAACAGATCCAGGTAATTCCGGAGTCCAACCCAGTCATAGCTTCCATATCCTCTGAAATTGGTAAAGCTATAGATCACACCCTGTATGAGCGGCAGTGTATTAAAGGTAAAAAACAGCGCCACGATCGGTATTGTGATCAGCAGAAAGGTACGGCTTCTTCCACTGAGTTTGGTCTTTTGCTTGTTTGGTTCTTTACTCTTGTTTTCCTGCATTTTTATTTCCTCCTTTCACAAATTTCCTCTCAAGAATGCTCTTCTTCATATTTCTGCACCTTCTCGATCAGATCCCGGTTATACCGCACCCATTCCTCATCAAATTTCTTTAGGAATTTATCCGTGTCGCCATCCAGCAAGTATGTCTGGATCAAGGCGTCTACCGCCATCTCCGCCGGATAAAAATGATCCTGGAAATCTGTCACTTTCCCTGCTTCAATGTACTCCTTCATCCCATCGAGCATCGGCGCCAGCGTAAAGTTTCCTTCTTTGCAAGGAACTCCATTCTGGTCATCCATATAATCCTGTACATTTTCATCTTCCAGAAGGAAACGAAGTACCTCATAAGCTGCTTCTTTATTCGGACAGTCTTTCATCACGCAAAACTGCAGGTCAACCCCTGACGTCAGAATATTATCCTCTGCATTGCTCGATGCCGGATAAACAAAGGAATCAATATTGATATCCGGATTTACCGACTTGATCTGAGGCGCCGCATAGCTTCCGATCATATACATTGCAGACTCTCCCCTTGCAAATGCCGTACATGCATCATTATACGAATATGCCACGAACTCTTTCGGTCCATACTGGAGAAGTGTCTTCATCTGTTCTGCCACCGTCCGGTACTGCTCAGAAAATGTAGTGGTTCCCTTATTTACATCTTTACATACCGTAGCCGGCGCCAGCGATGACGCTGCTGTATTCCATGGGGAAAGACACGTCCATGTATCCTTATACCCGATATAAAATGGCAGGACGCCCGCAGCCTTGATCTGCTCGCAAAGTGAGATCAGCTCCTCCCATGTCTTTGGGATCTGCCAGCCGTGTTCCTCAAACATATCCCTGTTATACAAAATCCCGGCTGCATTTGCCATATAAGGCACGCCATACACACCCTCTGTCGGCACAAACTTAAGGTTTTCATCAATGTCCAGATAGTTCTGCTTGATCTGGCTCAGTCCATCAAAATCAGAAATATCCATGAACATTTCTGCATCCACAAAATTTGAATAGTTATAGTCCCCACCGATTCCGACGATATCCGGGTTATCCTCCCTGACAAAACGTGTCTTTAACACCGTCATCGCATCATTCGGAGAGGATATCTTGAGCTTAATATCATCATGAGATGCGTTAAATTTCTCTTCCACCTTCTGAAAGTATTTTACTGCCTCCGGTTTGTAATGCACTAACTCAATGACAGTCTTTCCATCCTCTTTGCCGGTACTTGTGCACCCTGTCATTGCCAGACATGCAACGAATAACAATGCCAGAGCAAATAAAATCTTACTATTTTTTCTTAGCATTTAAACATTTCTCCTTTCTTAAAAACTAATATATTCTGTCGTTATTTTATTATAACATATCAAAATGCGACGCAAAATATCACTATTATTGGACTTTTATAGCAAAATGCCATTTTTTGACTTTTCTATTGCATTAACCTAGCATTTTGGTATATAGTAAAAGTGAACGTTAATGTGAAACATGTGCGCACAAATGGAGGACACTTTGAACAATTTATTATTTTCTATTTTTCCAAATGAAAAATTTATTGACTTAGGTTTATATCAATATGGATGGGAACGCTGTGAACCTGCCCATATGTATGGGCCGGCCGCCCGCAACCACTTTTTATTTCATTATGTACTCTCCGGTTCCGGAACCCTGATGGCCGACAATAAGAAAAAAGAAACAAAAACCTATAATATCCGGAGCGAACAGGGATTTCTCCTCTTTCCCGGCCAGATCAGCACTTATGTCGCCGATGAAAGCACACCTTGGGAATATGCCTGGATCGAATTTGACGGACTCCGCGTAAAGGAGCTGTTAGACAGCGCAGGTCTTTCTCCCGACCAGCCACTGTACCATGCCACGGTGAAAAACTTTCGCGAGACCATGGCAGACGAATTACTTTATATTGTAAATCATTCGGATGAAACCCCTTTCCATCTGATCGGCCACCTGTATCTCCTCTTGGATGCACTGATCCGGTCTGTCTCCACTGTCCGTCTGAAAAAAACGAGCAAAATGAGCGATTATTACATACATGAGGCGATCAATTATATCGAGCAGAATTTCCCTTATGAAATATCGATCGAAGACCTTGCAGCCCACTGCGGCATCAACCGCAGTTATTTCGGAAAGATCTTTCATGAGTCCGTCGGCAGGACACCTCAGGAATTCCTGATCAGTTACCGCATGATGAAAGCAGCCGAATTATTGAAAATGACCACTCTCTCGATCGCAGACATCGGAAATGCTGTCGGCTATCCCAACCAGCTCCACTTTTCCCGCGCCTTCAAAAACGTCCACGGCGTCTCTCCAAAAAACTGGAGAAATCAAAACTAGCACAGCGGATATGAAGTCATCGTTGTATAGTATAACCATTTTGTAAATAAAAAAAGATGCGACTGAAAAATTCGCATCTTTTTAATTTACCTAGCTCAACGGCACCGTTGAGCTACGACAAATCTGACTTACAAAAGTTCCTGATACATGTCGTATGTCATTTTATCAAAACACGATAAGATAATCGTGATTTGGTAATCCTCATTGCTTCCAAGCCATCTTGTGATCGTGTTAAACGCGATCGGCACCGCCTCTTTCAGCGGATATCCGTATACTCCGGTCGATATGGCCGGAAAGGCAATACTGTGTACATCATTTTTCTTTGCCAATTCCAATGAGTTCCAATAACAAGCTGACAGTAATTTTTCATCCGACGGGCTTCCGGAATAAATAGGACCAACCGTATGGATTACATATTTTGCTTTCAGATCATAGCCCTTCGTGATCTTCGCCTCTCCGGTCTTACAACCATTCAATGCTCTGCACTCTTCAAGCAACCGTTTCCCCGCCGCACGGTGGATCGCACCATCCACGCCTCCACCGCCAAGAAGGCTGCGGTTCGCCGCATTTACGATGCAGTCACAGTCTAGCTGCGTGATATCGCCTTGTTCGATTTGGATTTTGTTTTTCGATTTTTTATGTTCTTTTTGCATATTGCACCTCCGCTTTTCGTCTGTCCGTTTTCACTTATGTAGCCCGATGGCAATCCGCATATCTGGTTATGGCGTATATTGGTCTATAATCCGCCTCACCGATGAAAGATAACTCCTCCCAAACAAATTCAGATGGTTCAGAAGATGATAAAGATTGTACAGATCACGGCGGCCGTCATAGCCCGGCTGCAAAAGCCCTGCCTCCCGATAAGCCGCATAAAATTCCCGTGAAAATCCACCAAAAAGCTCTGTCATCGCAATGTCCGCTTCGGCATGTCCGACATAGACAGCCGGATCGATCAGCCATGCCTTTCCGTCATTTCCGGCAATAACATTTCCTCCCCACAGATCGCCATGCAGTAATGATGGCTTTTCCGGCTCCACCAGAAACTCATCCAGATGATCAAGCAGCCGATCCATCTTTTTTAAATCCGCCGTCCCGAGATAATGTCTGGCACGCTTAAACTGCGGTTCGAGACGACAGTCACGGAAAAATGTGATCCAACTGTCCCTCGCCGTATTGGCCTGCTCTCCTGCACCGATATAATTATCCTGCCCAAAGCCATATCTCCCACCAGCTACAAACTCTTCCGCTGTCGCCCGATGCATCGCCGCAAGCTGCTGTGCAAAGGTTTCCCAGTAACGTGTCAGCCGACTCCCACCCTGGATCCATTCCATAAGCAAAAAAGAAAAACCACCCTTATCCTCATCCGTTCCACTACAAAGAAGCTGTGGCGTACCAATCGCCCCTGTCCGTGCGATGGCATCAAGCCCCGCCGCTTCAGCGGTAAAAAACGAGAGATTCTTCTTCGCATTTGATTTCATGAAAATATGTGTACCATCCGACAGCTCCAGCCGGCATGCGGTGTTTATGTCTCCTCCGGCGACCGGGGTGGATCGTACAACTTTGGTGTCATTTCCGAAAAGGGTGGTAAGGGCAGTTTTTAGGGAGGGGAAGTGGGGGAGGG
>CAZOIF010000092.1:0-10013 GCA_964579975.1 uncultured Eubacterium sp.
CTCCCATTTCCTGAAGCTGTTTCTCCAGAAAAGACGCCAGATCATGCTGCTTCATCGTAGAAGGAAGAGACGTACTGTCCTCCGACGATTCCGTGTCGATAGATATATACTTCAAAAAATTATCAATTACTTTTTCCATTTCGTTTCTATTCCTTTCTGAGCATTCCCCAAACAGTACAAAGTCCACTTCATTCCCTATAGTATTTCTGAACAATTTCCTCAATCGTCGGTTCATCCAGAAACAGAAGTTCAGGATTATGGAGAAGGGCTGCACAAAGCTCCGCCCGCATACGCTGTCCAAGCGATAACTGTCTCACCGGCTGATGCAGAAAATCGTTGATTTGAAGACATTTTACATACAAATCTAAATTCTGGCAATAGACTTCATCCGGTATTTTGTATATCTTTTTCAGCAGTGTATAGGTATCGATCACCGGCAAGTCCCACCACAACTGCGATTTCTGCCCGAAGACAACATCGATGCGTTTTGCATTTTCCTTACGGCATTTGTAAGGCTCCTTTCCAAAAACTTCTACGTTTCCATCTGTCGGATGCAGGATACCCGCCAGTATTTTAATTGATGTAGACTTTCCCGCCCCGTTCGGACCGATAAACCTTACCGATTCGCCTTCACATATCTCGAATGAAATACCCTCTACGGCATAAATCGTCTTACGGCTGCGCTTTTTTACAGGTTCCTGCAGGAATGTCTTGACATTCCCCTTTTCACAGGCAAGTAGCCCACAGACAAGATTCAATAATGTAGTTTTACTGGAACCACTTCTGCCAATCACACCGACAATAATGCCGTCCGGAATGCAGAAGCTGACGTCAGACAATATAAACTTACTGACATTCTCAAAACTGATTATAAAACCTCCGTACAACGTCTTTTTACTTTAACAACAAATGCTGTCACACTTCGCGATCCAGCTTATTACAAGAAGGGGCCCCTGTCTACAAGAGGCAGGGGCCATGAAGAAGTTTGACAAAAATGAGAGATTTAGCGATTTAATTTCCGATACAAAATCGAAAGCACAATTCCGGCGGCGCTCAACCCACATGCAATCAAAAACGCATTCTGATAGGCACCCGAACTCTGGTACACATTCCTCATAATCTGCGGTCCAAAGTAACCTGCAAGCGCAAAGCCGATAAACATGATACCATAGTTGACGCTGTTATTGCGGGCACCAAACTGATCTGCCGTAAATCCGGGGTATACGCCCATGAACGATCCGAAACTGACGCCGACTACAGATATGCCGATGTAAAAGGTTGCCGTACTACCCGTGCCAGACATATATAGGCACAGCATACCAACGATCGATAAAACACAGGCCGTCATCAGCGTATTGCACCTGCCGATCTTATCGGAAATATATCCGGCCATAATACGTCCGACAGCATTAAACAACGCCAGTATGGATACCGCCGCGCTTGCCGCAATGGCAGACATTCCAATCATATTCTGGGCCACTGCAGACGCCTGGGAAATAACCATCATTCCGCTGAAAGCGCCACTTGTCAAAAGCAGCAGCATAATATAAAAAACCGGCGTCTTTATCATGGCCTTCCAGTCCATATCACCGGAAGAACTCTGTTGCTTCGGTTGGGTAAATCCTGTGGGTACATACCCATCCGGACACTGCTCCAAAAAGAACGTGCCTCCCACAACAAGCACAAGAAACACTGCGCCCACTGCTTTGAATGCAAACGTCGCATCCCATTTATTCACAATAGCGGTGACTATCGGAGGCAGAATCACAGAACTCAACCCGTAAACAGCCGTTGTAACGCCTCCAATCAGTCCGCGCTTGTCCGGGAAATACTTGACACACGTTGAAATTGTGCTTCCATATGCCATGCCTAATCCTAAACCTGCAACAATACCGTAGGAAAAGACCAAGAAGCCTACACTTGTCGCAAATCCTGATAAAATCATGCCTCCGCCGAACATAATTCCGCCAAGTGCAATGACCTTCTTGGGCCCTAACCGGTCATTAAACCATCCTCCCGATATCATAGTAATTGGGCCTACCGCATTGGCAATCGTGTAAACAATAGCCAGATCCCCCGCTGTCACATTCAACTGCAGAACCGTATTAAAATATTCTGTCATGGATGAGGCAAATACACTCCATGAGTAAATAGAACCCAAACACAGGTTGATCAGACACGAAGCAGTCAGAATCACCCATCTCTTTTTATCTAAATTCATTTGTCAGTCCCCCTGTATTCCTTAAATATCAAGCGCTGCATGATACCCCTGGTATACAGCATTTGTAATGGTTGCCACTTTTGCACAGTCGCCGATGGAAACAACATACGGAGCACTGTCGCGCAAAGCCTCCACCACATCCGTGTTTGCCCGCTGTCCCAGCGCACAGATGACGGAGCTTCCCTTTATGAGATGCTCTTTTCCGTCCTTATCTTCACAGACAACGCCTTCCGCCGTAATCTCTTTACCCCGCAGTCCGGTACGCACTTCCACCAGTTTGTCAATTTCCTTCAAAAGCAGAGGACGATGGCGCACGTTGGCATCGGGAGCCAGCTCTTCCCTCATCTCTACAACGGTAACCTTTTTCCCTTCCTGCGCCAGATGAATCGCCGCTTCACAACCTGCAAGGCCGCCGCCCAGTACGACAACCTCGTCACCCACTTTCTCTTTTTCCAGATAATAATTGTTTACGATAGTCACATTATCCCCGTCAATTCCCGGAAGAGGCAGTACCAGCGGTCTGGAACCTGCGGCGATGATCACCGCATCCGGATTCTCCTTCTCTACCAGTTCCTTATCGGCACACGTATTCAATCGGATTTCAACGCCTGCCTCCCGGCACTGTTTCGCAAATGTCAGGGAAAGCTGATACATTTCCTGCTTAAAAGGAATCGCCTGCTCACTCTTCAAAATACCACCAAGCTCTGCTTCTTTTTCCATTAAGATCACCTGATGTCCCCTCAAGGCTGCGGTATGCGCTGCTTTCAAACCGCCCGGGCCGCCGCCTACAACAACCACTTTTTTAGATACAGGCGCCTTCACAACCTCGCTACCCTCCATTTCACGTCCAATCAGCGGATTTACCGTACACCTCCTTGTGGAAGTAGCCGCTCTTTCCGCCATACAGGTAAAGCAGCGCAGACATCTCACAATATCATCATCCTTATTTGCCATCACTTTTCCTGGCAAAAACGGATCAGCCAAAAGCGCCCTTGCCATATAGACCACATCCGCCTTACCGCTCGCAATAATCTCTTCCATCTGCTCCGGGTCATTCAGGCCGCCGATAGTCGCAACAGGAACCGAAACATGCTTCTTAATCTCTGCGGCGAGATACACATTACAGCCATGCTCTTTGAACATGGAAGGATGGGTGTCGCCAAAACCTCTCTGATAAGTTCCTGCAGAAACATGCAGCAAATCTATGTACGGCTCGATCTGCTGTGCAATCTTAACGCCCTCTTCCAGATCATATCCGCCCTCAAACAATTCCGACCCACTCATTCGGAATTCAATCGGGAATCCCGGTCCCACGGCTTCCCTCACCGCCTTCAATACCTCAATGGCAAGACGGCACCGGTTTTCAAGACTGCCGCCGTATTCATCTGTACGTTTGTTAAAATACGGAGAAAAGAACTGATTTAAAAGCCATCCGTGCCCGCCGTGAATCATCAGCATTTCAAAACCGGCACGCTTGGCAAGTCCGGCCACATTGCCGTAGGCAGCCGTAATCTCAGCAAGCATCTCTTTTGTAAGCGCCTTTACCTGCACCCCGTCAGGGCGGACCGTATCGCTAGGCCCCCACTGATTCATGGAGTGCTGTTTACTCTTATCTGTCATGTACGTCCCCGCATACATACC
Organism: uncultured Eubacterium sp.; assembly: GCA_964579975.1. Lineage (GTDB taxonomy): Bacteria > Bacillota > Clostridia > Lachnospirales > Lachnospiraceae > Eubacterium_F. Next base: position 3,863 of record CAZOIF010000092.1, read on the forward strand.
GGAATGGGACAGTTCCAGACTCGGAATCGCCCCATGCCTGCGAATCGCATCAGCCGTATAAGTGGCCGCCGCCAGAGAATTTAAAATGGCCGTATCCAAATGATAGGCGTGGGAACCGTCCGTCTGTGGATGAACCATACACTCGCTGACTGTGACAGCGCCTGCGCCGCCCTTGCCCCGAAGTTCATAAAACGCAGTCGACTTGGGACCGATACAGCCGTCATTGGTGATGTCCGTGCCTCCCATAGGCGCTGAAAACATGCGGTTGCGGAATGTCACTCGTCCAATCGTGATTGGTTTTGACAAATTCGGAAACTTTTTAACCATAAACTTACCCTCCAATACTAATATCTTTAGTTATGACACTACATTATATATAAAATTATATAAAAAATGTAACATAAAAAAATGCCCCTATCTATCAACTAAATAGAGACATTTATCAACAATACTTTTATTGTTTGGAAAATTACGACAGTGTGAAGCATTCTCTGAATTGAGCGCGCGAGCGCTCGATTTTTTATAAAAAAAGCTCTGTCACAGAACGTATTGCATATTCCTCTTTCCTATCATTTCTGATGACCATGGATATTTTCCACGGTATGGAATCATGCAGTTCGATCAGCTTCAATCCGTCCATCGCAATTTCTTCCTGATGAATATTTACATCGATTCCCAACCCCATCTTTCGTTTGCAGAAGCGATAGATGATTTTACTCTCCATTGTTTTGATGACAATGGATGGTACAAAACCAAAATCATGGCACCGTTGTAAAAGACTGTGGTAACTGTAATATTTTTCGTTCAACGTTATCAGCGGTTCTCCCCGCAGATCATTAACTGAAAGCGATTCCCTGTTATAAAAAGGATGTCCTTCATAAACAACGACACTCATCTTTCTGCTGAAAAGCTCTTTACTCCACAATCCATGATCTGTCACTATACCAATCACAAACCCGATATCAATACTTCCTTTAAGCACCTTGTCTATCACTTCCTGATTGGAAAATTCCTCCCATTGCACCTCGACCCGAGCGCCCCCACTTTTATATTCTTCCAGTCTTTGAAGAGGGAAAACATTTAACACGCCGCAGGAAAAACCCATCACTAATTTGCTTTCCTTATCACGAATTTGACAGATTCCAATTTTTATTTCATCTAGCTTATCCAGAATGAACTGGCTGTTTTGATAAAAATATGTTCCGATTTCCGTCGGAACCATTCCATTTGACGAGCGCTCAAACAAACTGGCTTCCAATTCCTCCTCCAAATGCTGAATAATCTTACTCAACCCCTGCGGAGTAATAAACATCTGCCTCGCCGCCTTATTAATACTGCGCTCTTCATAAACTCTCATGAAAAATCTAATATCCTTCGTATCCATTCTACATACTTTTTCCCGTTTCATAGTTTTCCATAACAATCGAAAACATCATTGCTCATGCCACGCCATGGGGGTGTATCATAAACCGCTCCCATGATAAGAAATTCCATTTAAAACAAAACGATTTACCATAATGAACCCATCTATTTCTTTTTTTATTAATTATATCATTCCCTATTTGTGCACTTCAATCACCGTTTTTAATAAGGATACATTTTTACACCTTCATTTTTATATTTAAGCACTGGTTGCAAGCCATAAAAAATGTATGATACAATCACAATATGAAAACAACCATACAAAAGATACTTGCGGGCTGGTATTACGGAGGTATTCAGAATGATTCTATCTGACAAAACTATTATGTCTCTGCTCAAAGAAGGCAGCTTATCCATATCACCGCTTCAAGATGACCAGATTCAGCCTGCAAGCGTAGATATCAGACTCGGAAATACCTTTAGCGTTGTAGAAGATTCTTCCACGGGAATTCTCACTTTTACAAACAAAATAGCCTACAAAGAAATACATGCGGAAACTTATCTGCTTTTGCCGGGACAATTTGTTTTAGCAACCACCAAAGAGTACATAAGCCTGCCTGACGACTTGACCGCTTTTGTGGAGGGCCGCAGTTCTCTTGGGCGTATGGGATTGTTTATTCAGAATGCCGGCTGGGTTGATCCCGGTTTTTCCGGAGAAATCACACTGGAATTATTTAATGCAAACCGTTGTGCCATCGAATTACAGGCCGGGCGTCGAATCGGACAATTAGTGTTTGCCCAGATGGATCAGGCCGCTTCGAATCCCTACCGCGGCAAATATCAAGGCCAGCGGGGCGCTACCGGATCTAAGGTGTATTTAGATGATCAACCCCACATATGATACCTGCAATTCGCTCTGCAACTTCCTCAGGGCTTAATTCTGTTGTTATAATATTGGGGGCTTGAAAATCATCATAAAAATAGAATGTGTTTTTCATCCCCCTCTCAATGCGTTCTTCCTCCCGGCCATCACGTTCGCAACGCTCTCTATTTTCCTTCATGGAACATTTCAGTACAATATAGAATAATTCGAACTCTATTTCGTCTTCCTTTAATTTGCAAATCACAGTGTCAAAGATTTCTTTTCTGTCCCCATGAAAGGCATAAGGAAATACAATTTTATCAATGTCCTCACAGAGCAGATAATTTTTAAACATACAATATATATTTTCTGTTACTGCTATTTTTGTCGAAGGAGTAAGCGGAAACGGATTGATCGCCCGACACCAGTCCGCGTCTACAAAAGCACATTTCTCGTACTTATCTAAAAATGCTTTTGCAGCAGTAGTTTTTCCTACACCGTTTGGCCCTAGTATTACAATAAGCTTTTTCATTTATTGTATCTCCTCATAAAGCGAATACTTACGTTGCATGCTTCTACTTATATCTCGATATCGTACTGCTTAATGCTCTTATTTTACTACAAATCCTTTATTGAATTCAAATAAGTAGTAAAAAACCGCTCTTCGGTACAGTATTTGCAGCGAAGAACGGGTTGTAGATTTAAAAAAAAAAAAAATACGGCTTGCAAATTATTTTAATGTTGATAATCTACAGAGTACTGATATCCTCTTCCGGCATTAAAGGCAAGCAACATCAATTCAATATTCTGTGCAGAATAGCTTCGATAAACCAGATGATATCTCAGCGTTCTGGTAAATTCATCAATTTGGGGTTTCTGTTCTGCTATAAAAGGAACACTGTCCGGTTGTGCGAAAAGAAAACTACAAAGAAAATCTGCCACGCACTCTTCATTGACAAACACCAGATCATCCTGCCCATCACAGGCAGTAATCTGCAAAGGTTTATGTCTCAGCATCCAATAAGACAGATAGGAATATATCTTAATTTCATTGACAAACTCAATTTCCTGAAATTCCTTAAGACGAGCAATATCCACAAAATAGTCAACCACAATATGCTCAACTATATTTTGACAAATCATCACTCTATCCTCATATTGATTTTGTCTAATATACTCCTGCAAAATATTGTTGACAAAATCAAACCGGGAAGCGATCTTCGCTTCTCCAAACTTGTCAATTAGATACTCATATCCCTTAGATTCTGCTACACTATGTCTGTCATCCACGATATATTCTTGCCTCCGCCTCAATACGATGTCTCATTAACTGATACCCGCAAGAACCGATATAGCGATTAAAGCGCCTACACGCAATACCCTCCGGTCCTTTTGTAAAATCTTCCCCATGATTGATCAAGTGATTCTTCTGAATCGTTCCATCAGCAATTCTTTCTACAAATTTCTTTGCTCTTTCACTCACTTCCGATTTCATACATTGTCCTCCATTAAAATCCTGGCCGATCAATCATGTTCTCTTAATCTGTTGACAAACGCTGTTAGATCTTCTTCCGCCTCTTTTAATTTTTTTACCTTATCGTTAAAAAACTCAATATCTTCTGAGGATGCTATCCAGATATCTCCATCCGCACCGGAAAATCTGCCTTCTATAAACACATCATGCATATTGTCTCCAATATCATTTGCCACATTCGTTATCTTACACAGGATACCAGACAAGTTACGCAAAGCCGCATTATTCGGCTTCGCATCATGCTTATATACATAACTGTGATCGCAGTCACTCCACGCTTCATCATATATGGTTCTGACTTGTAACTCAACATAACAGCCTTGGTAGCTAATCACATAATGGATGCTTCTATATCCTTGCTCGTGCTGTTCTGTTTTGAGATTTGCCTGTTCGTATTGTTCTTTGAGGTCTCCTTCGGCATAATATACAACAGGAATTTCCGCTAAGAATTTTTCTCCTTTACTATGTGGTAAATGCTCTATCCCTTCATATAATTCCAAGTCCTTAAGCGGAAAGTTCTTTAAAATCTCATTGTGAATATCCTGCCATTTTCCACGATAATTTATAATCAATCTGATTCCTGCCAGATCCGTTATAATATCAGCATAGTTACTACTATTTAGATGAGCATAATCGCTTGTTTGCGATCGGATGCAATCATACCTCTTTCGAACAATCTTCTCAATCAGACTGTCCTTACCTTTCACGCGTCCGCTCTGCAGATGCACCTGTTTCAATTGTCCAAGTGAATCTATCAGATCTTTTTTTACCTTTTCCAAATCTGATTTGATTGTATCATAGTTATTATATACTTCAAAACAAATTTTTTCTGTTTGTGCTTCGTTTCCATTCAAACAATCCCATTCATCAAGATCACCGACTTTTCCCTGAAGCTTTTCTTCCTCCAGAAATGTCTGCCACCACTCTTGCCACTCTTCCCTTGTCATCCGTATCTTACTCCCTGCTAAAATGTAAGTAACGAAATTTTACTACAAGCAACTACTATTGTCAATTTATTTGATTCACACCAGATCAGCATTCCAGCTTCTTCTTATCCCCCACGTTAATCTCCTGTCCCAACTGCACCTCGATTACCTGCAGGGCGGTATCGGCAATAATCGTGTGGGGTGTACCTGCCGCCATACTGACCACATCCCCCGCCCTGACCTTACGTTCCACACCGTCTATGATGGTACGGCCTTCTCCCTCGATCACCGTCCAGACCTCATCGCGGTGTTCATGGCTATGGTAATTCATCCGATGTCCCGCATTCAAGGTGACTTTAATGGTCATGCTGCCCTCTTCGATATCTATGACGCGAAAGCTCCCCCAGGATTTTTCCGCAAACATGATCTGCTGGTCGATAGCGTCCACAAAGGGCTTGATGTAACTCGACTGTACCTTGTCAGAAACAAGGATTCCTTCAGGGCTTGCGGAGACCACCATGTCTTTCAACCCCATACAGAGCACCGGCACATCCAGTTCATTCACCACATGCACATTTTCACAGGTCTCGTTCAGAATCGCTTTGCCAATACTGGAGCTTTCCATCGCCTCCGCCAGCGTATTCCAGGTCCCCATATCCTTCCACATGCCGCCAAAACGCATCACCTCAATGTGCGGCTCATGCTCTACCACGGCATAGTCAAAGCTGATCTTTTCCAGCGTATCATATTTCTCGAAGAGATCCCGATAATCCCGAAACTCAATCAATTCATGGGCACGCTGCAATACATAAGAAAGCCGGAACGCAAACACGCCGCCGTTCCAGAGTGCACCCTTGCTGATGTATTCTCTGGCTGTCCCCTCGTCCGGCTTTTCCTTGAACCGGGACACACGGCTGATTGCCTCCTTATCTTCGGGAATGATATAACCGTACTTTGCGCTGGGATAAGTGGGCTCGATACCCATAAGCACCAGATTCGCCTCGCTGTCCGCCGCACGCCGTCCAAGGGCATTAAGCGCCTCAAAATAATCCTGCTCCACATAAGGATCTACCGGGCAGACTACCACGGACTCCGTCTCCGGAACGCCTTGCACGTCATGAAGATAAGCCGCCGCCAGAGCGATAGCCGGAAAGGTATCCCGCCTGCATGGCTCCACGCTAATACCTACATCGGTACCCAGCTGATTATGAATCGCAGACACCTGGGATTTAGACGTGGCAATCGTAACCGTAGCGGAGCTATCTACTGTCAGAATCTGGCGATACACCCGCTGCACCATAGACTCATAATCGCCTGTGGCAGTCTTAAAAATCTTGATAAACTGTTTGGAACGTGTGTCATTGGAAAGAGGCCACAGGCGTTTGCCTGAGCCGCCGGATAAAAGGACTATATTCATTACTCCGCCTTCCTGTCAATAAACTTGGTCTTATACTTAGAATACATGAT
>CAZOIF010000093.1:0-9923 GCA_964579975.1 uncultured Eubacterium sp.
CGGTTGGGATTTATTTGGCATATCGGATTTATAAGAGGATTTTGGAAAGATATTCTTAATTTCTGGTTTGTGGAGTATTTAATGGAAACTTTTATGACCTGCTCCTGCTTGATATCGAAATGCCCGATGTGACAGGCATGGAATATGCGATTGACGCATTTGAACTTTCGATTTTCCGATATGTGCCCCAAAATGACCTTGAGAAAAGGCTGAAAACTGTCGTGGCAGACGCGGCAAAACTGATTGAACTGGAAGCGGGAAAGGAGTAGATTTATGAGGAATTTGCTGCGCCGGAGTATATATATCTTGACAGGGGCATCATCGTAAATATCATACAGATTATGAAGGTGGCTGACGGAATGGCGTTTCTCAAAAATGGTGAGGCGCTGCCGATCAGCCGTTCTCATTTACAGGCGGTCAAGCAGCAGATCAACAGGTTTTGGGGGACACATATATGATGGGCAGGTATCAGATCACTTCATTTCTTTTTACAAATAATCCGTAACTGGGAGATTGGAAGCGATCTGTGGCACCATCTGCGAAAATATGTAGTGCCGCTTATCGCCAGCAACATGTTTCCTAGAAAAACAACAAAAATATGAGTAGACACCTTTGTCCGGCAAGAGAATTATGGCATTTCTCGCTTTGTGTCGTGTTCTTCTATCGTAAAAAGGATAGTCTGTATGTGGAAGGAGGAAAAGTTATGAATCCAAAGGAGATAGGAGCGTTCTTAAAACAGCTTCGCAATGAAAAGGGGATCACACAGGAACAGTTGGCAGAAATTTTAGGAGTTTCAGGAAGAACTGTTTCAAGATGGGAAACAGGAAACAATTTACCTGATCTCAGTGTTTTAGTACAAATCTCTGAATATTATGACGTAGAAATGAAAGAGATTTTGAATGGAGAAAGGAAAAGCGAGAATATGGATAGCGAGTTAAAAGAGACATTATTAAAGGTTGCTGACTATAATGAATTAGAAAAGAACAGAGCCGCCAGAACAGGAAACATTTCATTTGGTATTATGTTCCTCGTATGTGCAATGGCTATTATTGTGCAAATGATTATAACAGGAGAATTGTCATTGGTTATTGGGGAAACGATCATATTGATTGCCGGCGGTGTAGTATATATTTTTACTGCTATAAGAAATGGTTCATGGAATGGGACAATGATTAAAAGCACTCCCCAAAAGGATTTTGTTTTAAGTATTATTTGCACGGGAATCTTCAGTATTATTTTCTATTTACTGCTAAAGGGAAAATCAGATTCATTATATGCCATCGGAGCAGCAATCAGCTTTTTTATTATCATTTCAGTAATATCGTATGCTCTGCTTAGGGGAATCTCTTATCTTTCATCAAAAAAGTCTGATGAGTTAAAACATCAATAACATACAATATGGGAGACCGAAATGAATTTCAATGATGAGAAAGATTATATCATGCGTATAATCAAAGAAATGGTACGAGTATTGTTTTCCCTAATGCTGGGAAAACAATATGTTTCTGTGGAACGGGAAGCGGAAAACGGATATGAAGTATCTGGGAAAAAGTTAAATGAATTATTAGAAATGATAGATAAGGGTGAAATCAATGAGGCAGAAAATTTAATACTGGATGGCATTGATTATAGTAATGAAAATGAATTAGCTGCCGCTGCTCTTTTCTATCAATATTTATCCGAAAAAAGTGATGATTTCTTGCAAAAGCATAATTATGCAAAAGAGGAGGTTCTAGACGGAATCAATCACATAATGCAAAAAGCAGGGTACTATGATATGATTAAGATTATGGAACAGCTCTGAATTGAAAGGAGCGAGCCAAAGGTGCATGGAAAGTAAGCATTATTTACAATCCATGCGCTTTTTGGTTTCAAGGAAAACCAGACGAAATTACGGTCATTACATCGAAATGCCCGTTCATAACATTCACAAAACTATGTCTATATTTATGCCGATACATACGATATACCTGTAAAAGAGGTGATGAAAATGCTGCAGGTAGCAGTATGTGATGATGAAGTCATAGAATGCTGTAACATGGCGAGAAAAATTAAAGCTATTTTGGAAGAGATGAATATACCATGCATTATCCGCCAGTTCTGGAGTGGCAGGGAACTGCTGCAGGCACTGGAAAGTTTTGACATTGTTTTCCTTGATATTATCATGGGGGATTTGGATGGGATGAAAACAGCACAGATTTTCCGTGAAAAGGCATCAGATAAGATACTCATTTTTGTATCATCCAGCAGGGAGTATGTGTTTGAAGCGTATGACGTGGAGGCTTTCCAATATCTGCTGAAGCCTGTGGATGACAGGAAACTGAAAAGGGTACTGCAAAAAGCCGTCCTCAAAACAGAAAGGCGTTCACAGGAATTTATTATTGTCAGCAGGGAAAGGCAGAAAAAGAAGTTATTTCTTGATGATATATACTATTTCGAGATAAAAGGGAGAATGGTTGATGTTCATGGGCCGGAAGGTATTTTCACTTATTATGAGCAGATAGGGGAGCTGGAGAACAAACTGCGGGATAAAGGTTTTTTCAGGTGCCATAAAAGCTATCTGATCAATCTGAAATATGTTGACGGGTATAACAGGCAGGAAGTGATCTTGGAAAACGGGGAAAGAATTGTGATCGCAAAAAGAAGATATGATCAGTTTGTCCAAGAGGTGCTTAAGGTTATGCGGGAAAACGGAGGGATTCTATGAAACAACTCTTAGATTATATAGATATTTTAATTGTAGCGCCATGCTATCTGGGGTATTCATGTATGACAGATAAATTCTGTAAAAAATATTTGGAGGCTTCAAAGAAAAATGAACTGCTGTTTGTGATATTTTCCTTTGTTGGCTGGCTGATGTTAAATATTGTAAGTAGATGGTTTCTTGTTCCGCACATTTTCTCTGTAACGGTGGAACACATATTATTTATGGGGCTGGTGTTAGTGCTTTTCAGAGAAAGCTGGGAGAAAAAATTTTTGGTAGTATCTGTGTTGACGACACTTATGACATTGGTGTCAACCTTTTTCACGTGTTTTTTATCATGTTTCATATTGCTATTCCAACATACGATAAAATTGGTTTCAGAGCCGGTATTAAATGAGTGGGAGATAGGAGTGATTAGTGGTATCAGCTGTTGTTTTGTAATATTTGCCGTATACTGGATGTCGGGGCATATGGAGTCAGTTTATCGTGGTAAGCGTAAAAAGTGGTATGTGATATTGGCGCTTCCTTTAATTATGATCATTGCAGTATTTGATGTGACAAATTGGGGTGCGAGCCACGGGATCATGGTCAGAAGCGGAGGCAGCATGGGGCTGTATTATGACCAAATTTTCAGTTATGCTGAATTTTTGGTTATGGCATTATTGTCTATGTTTGCGGCAGGGTTTTATGTGTTTGGGATGGACAGGATTTATTTCGAGCAGGAAAAAAGCAGTCAGTACCATTCGCAGGTTGCGGTCTACAAAATGCTGACAGAACAGTACAGGCAGTCGGAACGATTACGGCATGACATGAAAAACCATGTCATTGTTTTGTCGGCATTGTTCCGGAATAAAGAATGGGAGAAGATGGGCGACTATCTGAAAAATATGGAGGGAAGCGGTCTGGAGGATGGCGGGGATATGACAGGGAACAAGGCAGTGGATGCGCTCTTGTACCAGAAGCGGAAACGGGCAGAAGAGGAAAATATCAAATGGGAATGTGATGTGCAGATGCCGAAAGACAGACATATCAATGAGTTTGACCTGTGTGTGTTGTTTGGAAATATATTGGATAATGCGCTTAATGCATGCGATAGGATGCAGAGCGGTGAAGGGCGTTTCATCAATATTCAGGCAAAAACAGTAAAGAAATGTTTTCTGCTGGAAGTAAAAAACAGTGTAGATATGGCAGAAAAGTATGTAGATGGATTTACGAATAAAGAGAATCCACGGGAACATGGAATCGGCTTGCTGAATGTTGGTGATGTAGTTCATGGATATAATGGAGTATTGAATATCGAATCTGAGAAAGGAATGTTCGTGACATCCGTTTTAATACCGTTCCCTGATGCCGCACATGACATTAAAACGGCTGTTTAAAGCATAAATCTAATATCGCACATTTTCACCGTCGAAAAGAGAAATGAGGGTTTTATGCTCCTAAAAAACGGTGATAAGGAGGATGGTATTATGCACACAAAGACAATGGAAGGACTCATAGGCGCGAGGACAAATATGAACCTGATGAATACGCCTATGCGCGTTTATAAGGAGGCGCGACGAAAAGGCGATACGGCAACAATGGAGAGGGCAATGGGATATGCTATCGAATGCTCTGACAGGGCGGAGGAATATCAGGCGGAAGCTGACGAAGGCATGAAGAAGGATGCGGAGGAAGCACGAAAGACCGCGAAAGAGCAGCGTGAGGAGGCTATCCGGAAACACAGGGATGAACGTGAAAAAGTGGAAGAGAGGATTGAGGAAAGGATTGAAGAGAGCAGGAAGGCTGATGCCAAAGAGACACAGGAATGTCTCTTGGAGATCAGTGAGGAAGGAAAAGTGCTGTTAAAAAATAGCACAGGTTTGGACAATGCGGTTTCTGCTGAAACAAAGACAGATGCTGCAAGAGAACCCGTAACCTATACAAAAACAGGAGAGACGGTTTCCGCAGAACAGAGTACAAGTACAGGCATTTCCGTTTCGGTATAAAAGTGAAGAAAAAGGAGGACAAAATAATGTCAATGGAAATAAACAGTAATTACAAAAATGAATATTTGGAAAGATCGCAGGAAGGTAAGGATAAAACAAAGGAAGTTGAAAAAGAACAGGATGCAGGTAACAAAAATGAGAACATGCCGGTTCCAAAAGACGAGTATATCAGCAGTGAGCAGTCCGGCAGCAGACCAAGCGGGTTATATCATATGGGGAAGGATGGAAATGGCAATCCGAAAGTGATGTATGATGATCCGAAAAAGGGCAGTGATGCGGAGAAATGTACAATGAATACCGATATGGTTGACAGGGAAATCAAAAAACTGAAAGAACAGAAACAGCAGTTGGAACAGCAAATAAAAGCAACTGCCGGAGACGAAGAAAAGGTAAAGGAGCTGGAGAAGAAGTTATCCCAGATAGAAGGCGAGCTGAGCCAAAAGGATAACGATACATACAGGCGGCAGAATGCAGTGATTTCTTAGAGAGAGTTTATACAAAACTTGAAACTCTCTCTTCGATTTTTTTCAATCCTATTCTAGCATACTAAAAAACCATTGCAAGATAATGGCCCTTGTAAGCAGGACAGACATTCAGGAAATTCGGTGTTTTCTTTTCTTCTAAAGCACAAGTTCTTGAAAACCAGAAAGCACAGGCGAAGGCTGCGTCCGAACTTATAAATAAATTTCCTGAGTATTTTTGGAATGACCCCCTATAAAAGGTGAACTGTAGTGCAAGGATGTTTTATTGTGATAGGATGGGATATATGGTATAATGTCACAACAAGTGGCAGTTTGGATAAGGAATCCGAGACTGAAGCGTGATTTCAGTGAGGAGGAAAATGAAATGAGGGATATGACCACCGGATCTGCCCATGAGCATCTATGGCGCTATGCGGTGCCGATTCTTTTGGGAAACTGGCTTCAACTGGCATACAATGCCATTGATTCTATTATTGCAGGCAGATTTATCGGAAAAGATGCATTGGCGGCGGAAGGAATTGCCGGTCCGGTGATGAATCTGGTAATTCTTGCCATAACGGGTTTGTGCATTGGAACCGGTGTGCTGATGAGTGAATTTTTCGGTGCAAAAGACTTGAGGCGATATAGACAAAGTCTGGGCACTACCATGAGTGTTGGTGCGGTGACAAGTGTTCTCATGACAGGGCTTTGTATTGTGCTTTCTCCTTTCCTTTTAAAGCTGCTGGCCGTGCCGGATGAAATTTTTGACATTACAACGGCATATTTGCGGATTATATTTTTGGGTATGCCTTTTACCTTCTTCTATAATGCTCTTGCCGCCGGACTAAAGAGTGCAGGAGATTCCAAGACACCTTTAAAATTTTTAGCCTTCTCTTCCGTTTTAAATGCAGGTCTTGATCTGTTGTTTTTAGGAGTCCTTCATCTTGGTATTGTCTGCAGTGCGGTAACAACTGTTGTGGCGGAAGCCGTCTCTGCCCTTTTGGCGATTGGTTATTTGTTCAAAAAGTTTCCGGAGCTTTTCCCCAGAAGGGAAGAATGGAAAGCGGACAAAGAGTTATTGGAGAAAATATTAAAATACGGCGCACCATCCGCCTTTCAACAGGCTGTGCAGCCCATCGGGAAAGTGTTAATTCAAGGACAGGTAAATGCGTTAGGTGTAACAACGATAGCAGCCTTTAATGCGGTGACGAGAGTAGATGACTTTGCCTGTATTCCCGAGCAGGGAATTGCAGCCTCTATCTCCACATTTATTGCACAAAACAGGGGGGCAAAAAAAAAGGAACGCATTCGACCGGGGTTCCGCGCGGGACTTCGGTTGGAGATCGGTTACTGGATTCTGATTGGGGCGATCACAGCACTGTTTCGAATGCCTATAGTAAGCCTGTTTGTGTTGGGGAAAGGTGCGGCGGAGGTAATAGAGACAGGGAGTCAATATCTTGGTCTTATGGCATTTTTCTATTTGTATCCGGCACTGACAAACGGATTTCAGGGATTTTATCGGGGAATGGGTAAAATGTATACTACGATTTTGGGCACCGCCATTCAAATTTCCATTCGAACTTTGGCTACCGTTCTTCTTGCACCGCAAATGGGAATTGTGGGTATTGCCTATGCATGCGCCGCCGGATGGACGGTCATGCTGCTGTTTGAAATTCCGTATTACTTTAAGTGTGTGCGGACTGGTTTATTAAGGGAGAGTCAAACCAGATGGTAAATATAGACAAAGAATTGCTATTGTTCCGATAATCGGGTACAATATTGCTTGAAATGAGGTGACGTACAGAAATGAAGAAAGCATATGGTAAATTCTTTTTTACATGGATATTACTGGCCGCATTGCTGACCGGATGCGGGGAAAGAAACAAGGAAGGAAACAGGGAAGGAAATGGGAAAGAAAACAGGACGGAAACAGAGAGCGAGGCTTCGCAGATTGTTTTTGAATGTCAGGATATGGACGGGAATACCGTTTCCGCCTCGATTTTCTCGGAATCGAAGCTCATCATGATAAACGTATGGGCGACATACTGTAATCCGTGTCTGAGCGAGATGCCCGGACTTGGCGAGCTGGCCGGAGAATATGAAACGGAAGAGTTTCGCATCATCGGAATTATCAGTGATGTGCCGGAGGGCGCAGATGCTGCGATGATTGACAATGCGGCGAAGTTGATTGAGCTGACAGGCGCAGATTACACGCATTTGCTTTTGAATAAATCCGTCTATGATGCCCTCTTAACGGATGTGACAGCCGTTCCCACAACCTTTTTTGTGAATGAAAACGGTGAGGTGGTAGATACGGTGATTGGCGCGATGGAAAAAACGGCGTGGGAGGAAAAAATCAATGCGCTTTTGGAAGACAGTTAAGCAGAATGCGTGGCTTTTGGGGATACTGATCGGGATCGCGTTTCTCGGAATCGGCGCCGCACAGGGCCAGTTGGCCGTCATCTGGAGAAAAGCAACGATGATCTGCATGGAATGTATCGGACTTGGGTGAGCATATGAAGAAATTGCGGCTGATCGTACAAATCGTTTTTACCGTTCTTACAAACGGATACGCTTATGGTTTCACGAGCGGGAAAATATATCAGGGCAACTTGAAATATGCCTGTGTTCCCGGGTTAAACTGTTACTCTTGCCCGGGTGCGGTTGCTTCCTGCCCCATCGGAGCGTTACAGGCATTGTTGAATCGGCAGGGATTTCAGATTCCCTTTGCGGCCCTTGGGTTTTTCTTCCTGTTCGGAAGCCTGCTGGGGCGTTTTGTCTGCGGCTGGCTGTGTCCCTTTGGTTTGGTACAGGATCTTTTGTATAAGATCCCGATTTTTCGCAAAAGAAAAAATCTTCCCTTTCATCGTATTCTAAAATATGGAAAGTACGCCGTTTTGTTTCTTCTGGTGGGAGTCGGATCGCTTTTTTTATTCGGAGGATTTGCAAAAGTTCCCGCATTCTGTAAATATCTATGCCCGTCGGGTACGCTGTTCGGCGCAATCCCTTTGCTTACCGCAAACGAGATGCTGCGCGGTCAGTTGGGATGGCTGTTTTCTTGGAAACTTGGGATATTGCTGCTGATCGTAGTTTTATCGATCAAGGTTTATCGTCCGTTCTGTCAGTATCTGTGTCCCTTAGGTGCAATCTATGGATGGTTCAACCGTTTCAGCCTTGTTCAGATTCATTGGGAAAAGGAGAAGTGTGTTTCCTGTATGGCCTGTGAGAAATCTTGTCCGGTTGCACTCTCTGTCCGGGAAATATCCCGTTCTCCGGAATGCATCCGATGCGGCAGATGCGTGGAAGCATGCCCAAACAAATGTCTGTGTTTTGGGACTTTACTTTCAGCGGAAACAAATAAAGTGGGTTGAAAAAAGGGAAAACTCGGATTTGAAGTCCAAATGATATGAAATAGTTTTCTGAAGGGGGGAAACAAAAATGGAAAGTATCATATTTCTGCCCTTTGCAGTGATACTGTTTTTCATATTTCGTATGATATTTAAACGTGCCGTATTTTATCATGCCGGAAGGAAAGAATGGATCACTGACATAAGATGGTATCATTATGCCATGTATTATGCCTTAATGACTTTCTTTACGGGAGTGCTATTGATACCGTTTTTCCCGGAAACGGTTATGCAGATTGGCAGATTCTATGACCTGCACCACGGCAGAACGTTTATAACGGTGTCGTCCGAAAACGATAAAGAACTTTGGAAATTGAACACAGGGCTGCCCCATCAGGAAGAGATTTTTAAATATGAAGTTTTAAGCAGTGTGACACCGACAGAGCTCATTGACGAAATAATTCCCGAAACGATAGAATACCAGCGTCAGCTTAAGCAATTGTGGGTTGATATAGGAGTATACAACGCAGTTCAATATGATTTTGACAAGGAATTTACGGTTCATTATGATATAGAAGCCCAAAACTATTATATACTGGCAGACAGGAAAAAATTTGCCGACATTGAAGTAAAACGGACACCGTTTTTTAAGATCATCTACGCTCACTACTATTGGACGGTACTGGATTAACTTTAGCACATATTTGCGGTAGAATAAAGATCAATTCTGTTTTTTCTAATCGACTTTTCTAATCGGTACTTGACAAAATCTCCTTTTGTCGTAAAATAGTTCTAAAAAGAACAAAAGGAGAACACAATGATTCCACTAAATCCATGGGAACATCAAAATGCGATCAAGGCACTATATTCAAACTGTGTGGAAAGAGTCTGTGTAAAGCATCACATTACCCGGATGGAATTGGACATCCTTCTCTTTTTAGCAAATAATCCGTGTTTTGACACTGCGACAGATATGATTGAGGTCAGATATCTGTCAAAATCTCAGGTATCATCTTCCGTAAAACTTCTGGAACAGCGCGGTTATCTGAGAAAAGAGTATTTGGAATGTAACCGTAAGACAGCGCATCTGCGGATCTGCGAAGGGGCAATGGATATCATCCGCGATGGACAGGCCGCGCAGGAGGAATTCATTTCCATTATGCTGGATGGGTTTTCACAGGAAGAAATTGCCGGCATGAAACAGTATAATGACCGTATTCTGCGCAACATCAATGCCCATCTGAAAGGGAAGGAGGCAGAATAATGTTTAAATTTATCATTTGTTTTATCGCGGGAATCGGAGCCGGATTGGGAACGGGATTCGCGGGGATGAGCGCCGCCGCCGTGATCAGTCCCATGTTGATTACTTTTCTGGGGCTTCCGGCATATGAGGCGGTCGGCATTGCCCTTGCAAGCGATGTTC
>CAZOIF010000094.1:0-9849 GCA_964579975.1 uncultured Eubacterium sp.
CCATCCGCATGAAGTTTGAGTGTGTGGCGGATATCGGTATGAATTCCGTTTTAGCTGAGTACCACAGGGAGCTTTTGAAACAGTATGAGCTTTTGTTTGTAGATATGTCTTATGGGGGATCTCATCCGGAGATTGCGAATACGGAAGCTCATTTGCGAAACTATATGCAGAAGAATTTACAGTCGGCAGGAGAAAAAGGGCTGTTTGGCGGAAAAGATTTTCTGGCTATGGATGTGGGTATGGCAAAGATCGGGGAATATTCAATTGCATCGGATGATAATGGGGCGGTGTTGAAGAGGCAGGTCACGGACTATATGAATGACTATCCGCTGGGTACTGCATTAGAACTGTTAAACGGCAACATTGGTCTGTTACAGAAGTTTGGACTGGATTCCACGGATGTGGGAGCGTGGCGGCAGGAGTATGAATCCCAGATTGAGGCCATCGGTCTGCCGGAACAGGAAGTGGAGGAAGGGAAATTTGAGAAAGTGCCTCTGAATAATCCGGCGGATATTGCCAATGCCACGAGGAGCAGCGGGGTGTTGAACCTTGTATTGGAGGATCCTGCCTCGGTATCTGCCGTGAAGGTGGATCTGGGGAACTACCTTTCCCATCGTTCGGGCAGACTGACAGGCACGGGAGTGTGCAAGGAGGCGGCAACGGTGAGTGGTGAGCCGAACGATCTTGTTTTTCAGACTTATCTCTTTGAGAAATGTGGGTATCATGGGAATGAGTTGGAAAAGGCGCTTATGCAGTATCAGATGGAATACATACTGATGGGACAAGATACCGACTGGCAGAATTTGGAGCAGGTGGCAAAAAGACTTCTGCTCTGGAGGGAGGTCGCCAATGTTCTTTACATCCTCACTGACAGCGCAAAGGCAGCGGAGGCGGAGGCCATGGCCACAGCGCTTACGGCAGTGATACTTCTGCCTGAGCTGGCGGAACCGGTCAAGTATACGATTCTTTTTGCCTGGGCCTATGTGGAGAGTCTGCAAGACGTGAAAACGCTGTTAAGCGGTGGAAGAGTACCGATCTATAAGACCGCTGCAGATTGGAAGACAGGGATCAACTGCATTAAAAATGTGAGGGGAAGCCTTGAGAATGATTCCGGAGGCGGCGGATTAAATTACAAAGAATATTTACAGATTATGCTTTTTTTGCAGGATTCTCAAAAGACGGCGGAGCGGGCCATGGACATTATGGAGATGGATATCCGCTGTACGCCCGGCAATGCCGGATTTCGGATGGACGGGTGCTTTGATACCTATCAGGCAGATTTGTCTGTGGCGAGCCGCTTCGGGTACTCTTACGAGATGACCAGAAGATACGGATTCTACTAAGGTGGGAGGTGATAAAAGATGCCCTTTTTGCGATCACAATACCAAAAACCAAAAACTACGACAGCACATTCTCTCCGGGCATATCTTGAGGCAGATCAAGGTAGTCAACTACGTCTAAATACCAATCGATTGTTAAAGAGGGCGTCTTTTATCTTCTCCCACAAAAGGGGTTCCATGACGCTGGAGGCAGCCTTTGCGCTTCCGTTTTTTCTGTTTGCTGTGCTCAACATTCTCTTTGCGGTGAACATCATAGGTACGCAGAGCCGGCTTCAGGCAGCGATGCATCAGGTAGGCAATAAAATGGCTTTTGCGGGCTATACCTATGAAAATACGGTGGGTGGCGTTTTGCCGGATAGTCTGGTCAGTGTAGTGCTCAGTGAGGGCTACGCCAGAGGGCAGATATTAGAGTATGCGGGGAGATCTTATCTGGAGCAATCCTGCGTGAAGGGCGGTACCGGAGGCATTTCCTTTGCCGGATCCTCAGTGATGGGGGCAGATGATTTGATCGATCTGAAGGTGAGTTATCGAGTCAGACCTTTTGTGGAACTGTTCAGTTTTGATGGCTTTTGGATGTCCCAGCGATACTACGGCAGAGCCTGGACGGGATATGACGTCGCCGGTTCCATCAGTGATGTCACGCAGGAAGACCCGATGGTTTATGTCACAGAGACGGGAGAAGTCTATCATCTGGACAGAAACTGCGCTTATCTGAATCCGACTGTAGAGGCGGTTTCTGCGGAGGGTGTATCCGGCAGACGTAATGCATCCGGCGCAAAATATGCGGCATGCGGTTTCTGCGGAGGCACCGGGGTTGGAAAAGAGGTTTATATTACGAATTATGGCAGCAGTTATCATAGACAGATTACCTGTCCGGGCTTGAAACGCACGATCTATACGGTGCCATTGTCGGAAGTCGGCACAAGAAGGAGGTGTTCTAAATGTGGGTAGAAATTTTGTTGTTTCTGTTTTTATCGGTATGCGCGGTTTTTGACGGTCTGCGCAGACAGATTCCTTTGGCGGTGGTATGGCTGGGTATGTTAACGGCTGCTTGTCTTCGCGCAAATGGCATTATGGGAGAAGTGGGCGTGACTGCGGCTCTGCTCTCTCTCATACCGGGGACGGGATTTTTTCTGCTCAGCTTTCTGACAAGAGAGAAGGTAGGATATGGAGATGGCTGGGTGCTTTTGATGATAGGATTGTTCTCTGGGTTTTTTCAATGCTTTTTGATTTTATTAATTGGACTTTTGCTGGAGTCGATGGTTGCCGTCGTTTTACTTACGCTTAAAAAAATACAGCGGGATAAGGAAATTCCTTTTTCGCCGTTTCTGCTTCTGGGAATGGGGGTAACGTTATGTTTCTAAGGAGAACTGCAAAAGGCTATATGACGGTGGAGGCGGCCTTTCTGATCACCTGGACAATTTTTCTGTTTGTTCTTTTAATCTATCTGTCCTTTTATTCCTACGATAAGTGTGTTCTCTTTCAAGATGCCTATACCGTCTGTTTTAGAGGGAGCATTCAAAAGGAGGAGGATCAAGTGGTGCCTTATATCAATGCACATATGCAACAGCAGTTCGGCAGCAAATATTTCGGGGTGGGAAAAGTGCAGGGTACAGTGGACAGAAACGGCAATACCACCAGTGTGACAGGAGAGTGTCAGGTGAAAGTGCCGATCCGGCAGGTTTTTACCATGCATGACCAAGCCGGCTGGAAGATTAAGACCAAAGCAAAGGCGCAGATCATAAATCCCACGAAGGTAATACGCAAATGCAGGTGGGCGGGGAATTTGTTTAGCGATTAAACTTTGCAAGGAATGGGAAGTTGTTTGCGATAGAGAATATAGGTATGAGAAAGAAGGAGGATTGAGGTGTTAGAGCCAAGATATTTTAGAGACTACAAACATAGTTATATCATTTTGCGATGTGGACTGGCGCAGCCGGATAAAAGCTATCAGTGCAAGCTGCTCATTTCTGATAAGATTGGGGAGATCCTGCGCTGCTCTCTGCGGCATGTCAACGGAGAATCTTATTTTTACTACGAAATCAGTTCCAAAACGACGCTGGATAATCTGTATCATGACAGGCAGATGTCCTTTGAACAGGTGCGGGATCTGTTGGAACAGCTTTATGGAATTTACTGTAAGCTGGGCGATTATTTTATGGAGGAGACGAAACTGGTGCTGTTGCCACAATTCATCTACCATGATCTTACCCGTAAAAAATATATAGGTCTTTACTATCCTGATTATGAGGAGGATAGATTCGGTGAAGCGCTTATGAATTTTCTTTTAGAGCATACGGACAATCAGGATGAACGCCTGACCGACTGTGTATATCAGATGTATGAGAGGATGGAGGAGGACAGCTTCTCGTTGGAGGATGCGTTATGGATTTTGGGTGAAGCCGGGAAGGGAAAGGAAGGGCAGGAAAAGCCGGTCGCGCCGTTTCCTGCGAATGCTGTTTCGGAGCTGCAATCCGAAGTGTTTCCCCCGGTTTATCCATCGGATTTTCCGGATAGATCTTTTCGGGCGGATGAATCGGTCTTGCAGGAAAAACGGGAATGTGCTGCTGCACACAGGAAAAAGAAGAGCCTGCGTTATCCCTGTCTGGCAGTCTTTTCTGTTTTAGGGATTGCAGGAATTGTCTGCATTTATGGATTATATGATTTATCCGAGGAGGAAATACTTACGCTTCTGGGATGTGGCGGTGTGATGGGAGTCTGCCTTCTAATCGGTTTGGTCGGCATTATGAAGGGCAGCGTGAAAGAGACAAAGAAAAAGGGAACGCGGGAAGACTATGGAGAGGTGCCGGAAGAGGAGGACTTTTCCGCGGCAGAAATCGTTTCTCTGGAGAATGTATTGAGTAGAGATATGGATATGCCGAGAAACACGCCTCCAGGGAAATCTGAGCGAGAGGGATTTGTGGAAAAGATAACGGAAACCGAAGAGCAGCAGTATGGCAATACAGTCTTTTTTGACAGCGCGCAGACGGCAGAGTACAAACTGTATGCGTTGGATAGAAAGAATAAAAAACATATCGAGCTGACGCGTTTTCCCTATACCGTGGGGAAAATGGCAGGCTGTGTGGATTGTGTACTTACAGATGATTCTATTAGCCGGATTCATGCCAGATTTGAAAAGGTGGGAGATACCATACAGCTGACAGATATGAATTCCACAAACGGAACCTATCGGAATGGATTGCGCATGCAGCCTCAGGAGACGGTGGAGATCGAGCCGGGAGATGAGATCCGGTTTGGGAATTTAAACTACTGTTATCGGTAGATTAATGTGGTAATTTTGATTATATCCGGGAGCGGGTCGGTTCCTGTTAAAAATCTAAACTTTTTCAATAAGGTATCCGATATAATATATACTACTATATTGCGAAACCAGAAAATCATTATAAACCGGAGGGTAGGAAGATGATTGTTTCCCACAATATACAGGCAATGAATACAAACAGGATTACCAATGAAAACATTAGTTTGCATGGAAAGTCTACGGAGAAGGTCTCCTCAGGATATCAAATAAACCGTGCGGGGGATAATCCTGTGGGATTAGCCATGTCCGAAAAAATGAGAAGACAGGTCAGAGGTCTTAATATGGGTATTGAAAACACCAAAGCAGCTATAAACGTCTGTAAGATAGCTGATGGGGCATTAAATGAAGTCACGGAAATGTTGCAGCGGCTTAATGAATTATCTGTGCAGTCAGAAACCGGCACTAATACCCTTACTGACCGCCACTCAATTCAAGATGAGGTCGAGCAGATTCTGGCAGAAATCGATAGAGTTGCCGATACGACAACCTTTAATGAGTTTCTTATTTTTAAAGGTAAAGATTCTCTTTCCGAAAGTGTAGGCACTGCTGCAAAACCGTCGACAGATGGAAAATTTTTCCAACTGTTTGGAAATAATATTACCAAAACCGGCTATATGCAGGAAGAGCTGAAACCTGGTGACGTTACAAAATCAACTTCTACTTTGAATAATGGGCAGCCATATGTAAGTGTCCATCTGGATATGGGTAAAATAAACAACTTAAAGGATTTAATCGGTACGACTTTTTTCGTGAATTGTTGTACGGATTGTTGCCCTACAACTGTTAAATTTACTGATTCAGAAGGCATAATCCATACATATCAAAATAATGATCATGAACTGGAAATTGGCCTGCAGAAAAAAGATAAGTCCTATTACAACAATGCGGCTGATTTCTGTAAAGATATTGTCGAATCTTTATGTTTACCAGAGAATGATATTCCACATGTTGAATTTGGATACAAGGATTCGGTTCTCTATATTTATGATATTGATAACAACTCTTGGACTCAGGATCAAAAGGAACTGGCTTATTTCTGTGATTCCAAAGAAATATATTCCAAAGTTCAAGGTACAGGACAAAAATTATGGATTCATTCAGGAAATGAAAAAGGTTCTGGCCTTTGGCTGGAAATTGATGAAATGAACACCGAAGTTTTGGGAATCAAACATCTGGATCTCACAACACAGGATGGCGCCGCCGAAGCGAATATCCGGGTAAAGGAAGCTCTGAGCCGACTTTCTTCAAGCCGCAGTAAAATCGGCGCACAGCAGAATCGTTTGGAGCATACGGTTTACAACGAGGATAATATTGTTGAAAAAGTAGGTGCATCGGAATCGACTATCCGTGATACCGATCTTTCATCGGAAATGATACAGTATTCAAATCTGAGCATACTTCTCCGGATGGGGTCGGCTATGATTGCGGAGTCGAATCAGAGAATTGAAAAGATTATGACGATACTGCAGTAAAGAAAAACTGAAAAGAAATACCAGCGGGTTTTGACACAAATGAAGGATCAATACTTCAGCATGTCACTTAGCTGGTATTTTTTGTGTTTTCCGGAGCAACTTATCAAGACTGTTCAATTGACATCACATTTTGAAAATGATACTCTCTATTCATGGATATTTTATCGTTGAATCGATTAGAAGAATTGTTTCTTTCGCAGGGGTATGACAAGATCCCATCGAATCTGCCGGAGTTTATTTTTTACTGTCGCAGAGAAGTGCAGGGGATCAATGTGCTCTATGTGATTGATTACAAGCAGGGGCTATATATTTCGGCAGACCAGTATAGTCATATCAAAAAGAGAATTATAGATTTTTTCCAAGCCAGAGGTGAACATGAGATTCATGTAATGGCTTTGGTCTTATGCGCTGATACGGAGAAGGCGCGACAACTTTGCGAGAAGGACGGCTTTTGTTGGATCATTGATACACAGGCGTACAGGCTTATGATTCATGAAACACAGGCGTCTGATTTTTATGGCTGGAAAAATCTTTTGGAAGAGTACTTGTTTGCGTTGGCAAAAGAGAGCGGCGAAACACCAATATTTGAGGAAACAGCGCAGAAAAAAACGATAAATCTGCGGGAATTGCCTTGGGCGAATATCATTTTGGTGTCTGTGAATGTAATTGTATTTCTGATATGTACATTTACGGGAGATGTGTTATATAATAAGGGTGCGTTGAGCCTTATGGATCTTTGGCAGGGCGGTCAGTTTTATCGCTTGTTCACAAGCATGTTTTTACACTGGAACGTAGAGCACCTTTTCAGCAATATGATTGTTTTGTATTATGTGGGAGCGCTTGTGGAACGTGAGTTTGGACCGATCCCTTACACAGTGCTTTATCTGCTTTCCGGGCTTGCCGGCAATATTTTTTCCATAGGCTATGAACTTTTATCAGGAGTATATAGCAGTTCGGCGGGAGCCAGCGGCGCAATTTTCGGTGTAGAGGGGGCTCTATTGTTTCTTGTTATGATCCGGCATGAAAAGCTGAAATCTATGCCGGTGGGCAGGGTGGCTTTTGCGATTGCATTTTCCCTCTATTGCGGCTTTACCAGCGCGGGCGTAGACAATGCAGCGCATGTGGGCGGCGTACTGATGGGATTTATAACGGCAGCGGTGATTGCTGTGTGTAAGAGAATGAGGATACTTTCTGATAACAGATGAGAAAGGACAGATATCTATGCAGATCAATATTTATTATGGTGGGAGAGGACTTATGGATGATCCCACACTTTTTGTTCTGAATAAGATGAAAGAGGTGCTGGAAGAGCTTCGCGTGACGGTAGAAGTCTTTTATCTTTATGAACTGAAAAACAGTATTCCTACATTACCGCAGACTTTGAAAAATGCGGATGGTGTCATTCTTGCAACTACTATAGAATGGTACGGAATCGGCGGATACATGCAGCAGTTTTTGGACGCCTGCTGGCTGTATGGGGATAAAGAAAGGATCAGCCGGGTCTATATGTGTCCTATTGTCATGTCTACCACTTATGGGGAGCAGGAGGGGAAGCTGAATCTGGCTACGGCATGGGAGATCCTGGGAGGACTTCCCTGCAGTGGGCTTTGCGGATACATTGCGGATACGTCCCTGTTGGAGGAGAATGGAGATTATATCCGGATCATAGAAAAAAATGCTGAGAATCTATATCGTACGATCAACCAGAAAATGCCCTGTCTGCCGGCCAGTAATCAGGCGGTGAAACAGAAGGTGGCCATTACGAAAAGCATCAATTTTACGCCACAGGAATCAGAACAGCTTTCGCAATATGTGTCGGATGATACTTATGTGCAGCGTCAGAAAGCGGACATTCAGGAGCTCGCCAGCCTGTTCCGTGATATGATGGGCAGCAGTGAGAAGGAAGATACGACAGAGTTTGTAGAGGAGATCAGACAGCACTTTGTTCCTCAGCCAGGTTTTGCAGGGAGCTTTAAGGTGGTGATTGAGGAGAAGAAAACGCCGCTTATGATAGCCATTGACGGGACAAGCCTTGAATGCCGTTACGGGGAAGGCGGTCGGGCAGATGTGGAAATCCAGCTTGACAGGGCATCCTTTGCAGATATTGTCTCCGGGAGAACGAGTTTTCAGACCTCCTTTATGGCGGGAGATATGAAGATGAAGGGTGACTTTAAAGTACTTCGCGCATTGGATCAGGTATTGATGTTTGGAGCGTCATAAAGGAAAGGGAGAATTATTTTTTAAAAAGGAGGCTCATTTTTATGAAAATGGATAATTGTATTTTTTGTAAGATCGCAAATGGAGAGATTCCGTCAAGGACTCTGTATGAGGATGAAAAGTTTCGTGTGATTTTGGATCAGGGACCGGCCACAAAGGGGCATGCTCTGATTCTGCCCAAGGACCATTACGTAGATCTTTTTGAATTGCCGGAAGAGAGTGCGGGCGATGTGATGAAGCTGGCGAAAAAAATGATCATTAAGATGCGCGAAAAACTGGGGTGTGAGGGCTTTAATCTGGTGCAGAATAATGGAGATCTGGCAGGACAGACAGTGTTTCATTTTCACCTCCATCTGATACCACGCTACAGCGGGGATGGACAGAAAATCGGTTGGAAACCGCAGGAAGTGGAGCCGGAGGAACTGGACGAGGTGAAAAAGCAGATAACAGATTGATAAAATCGGGGAGCGTGGAAGGAAAGAGCGATGCGAACGATAGAGACGGGAGAGATCACCCGGAATATCAGAGAAATGTGTATAGAGGCGAATCATTTTCTCTCTGGGGATATGAAGCAGGCGCTTTCCCAGGCCGTGCAGGCGGAGGAATCGCCGCTTGGGAAGCAGATTTTAGTACAGTTACAGGATAACTTGAAGATTGCCGGAGAGGACATGATTCCGATCTGTCAGGATACAGGAATGGCAGTGGTGTTTCTGGAAATTGGGCAGGACGTTCATTTGTCAGGAGAAAGTCTGACTGATGCAGTCAACGAGGGCGTGCGCCAGGGTTATACGGAAGGGTATCTGCGCAAGTCGGTGGTGAAGGATCCGCTGATTCGTGAAAATACAAAGGATAATACACCGGCAGTGATTCACAGTGAGATTGTTCCCGGAGAACAGGTAAAGATCACGGTGGCGCCGAAAGGCTTTGGCAGTGAGAACATGAGCCGGGTGTTTATGCTGAAACCTGCCGATGGCATAGAGGGTGTGAAGGATGCAATTTTAACGGCGGTAAAGGATGCGGGTCCCAATGCCTGCCCGCCGATGGTGGTGGGTGTCGGAATCGGTGGCACCTTTGAGAAATGTGCACTGATGGCGAAGCATGCACTTACCAGACCGCTGACGGAAAGTTCAGATATTTCATACATCAAAGAGCTTGAGGAGGAAATGCTGCATCGAATCAATCAGACGGGCATCGGGCCGGGCGGTCTGGGGGGTACGACGACGGCTTTAGCAGTGAATATTGAAATTTATCCGACACACATTGCGGGCCTGCCCGTAGCAGTGAACATTTGCTGTCATGTGAACAGACATGCCGTGCGGGTGTTGTAGAGATATCACTTATGAGTTTTTTCTATATATAGTAGATATAGTGTTAAATAAAGCACAAGATGTTGGAAGCATTTTAGAATGGAGAAAACTATGGAGCAGCATATCATAGCGCCGCTTGATCGGGAAACTGCAAAACAATTAAAGGCGGGGGATTATGTATATATCACCGG
>CAZOIF010000095.1:0-9815 GCA_964579975.1 uncultured Eubacterium sp.
CTGATTTCGGCTGCCCATCCTTTAATTCCGTTTCCATCCTGCAGGTATTTCTGCAGGTAATGATCAGTTTATTTTTTTTGATCTTAAGCATCAACCGGATAAAACATTCCCTGTCATCTGGATTCTTCTTCACTTCCATACAGGCATAGATTGCATTCTCATATGCATTGGCAAGAATTGCCACCAGATCCAAGCTTGAAAACCTCAGATTTTTGCCAACCTCAACATCCAGTGTGACTTCGATGCCCTCATTTCTCGCCTTCCTGGTATATGCCGCCAGAATGTTATTGACTGCGGTATTGGCACATATCGTTTCCGGTATGCCCTGTGTGATTTCCTCCTCATACTCTTTCAGGTACAGCAGTAATTCTTCCTCCTGTCCCTTGCGCGCATACTCTGCTATGACTGCATTGTGATGTCTTGCATCATGACGGATCCGCCTGCCGGATTCCACGGACTCTTCCAGTATCTCAATCTGCCGTTCCAACAGCCTGTAGTTCATCTGGATAAGCTGGTTTTCCCTCTCATATTCCTTCTCTCTCCCGATATGCAGATAGAAACGGAACACCAAAAGCTGCAACATCCCTGTCAGGAGAAAATTAGTGACGATCTGATATATACGATGCGGTGTCATTTCTTTGTTCAAACCAGGATTCAGGACGTAACCGATGCCAAGCAGAATGCAGAGAATCATAACAGCAACACTGAATGTATCTGCCTCCCGCTCCACATATCTGGCAAATCCCCGTATGGATTTCCGTACATATTTATTCAACAGCAATGTAAGAAGAGCGATTATCACAATACGTACAATGATATCTGCCCATATATTCCGGTCAAATAAAATAATGGAAATCTCCAGTCCTCCAACGATAAATACCGCCATCAGATAAAAAACCAGTGCTAACTTATAAAATTTCAGACAAATCGTATTTCTATCCATCCAAAAGGAAAAAATGGAAAAACACAGATACAGGGTAAATGGCGTCATCCGCACACAACTTGCCCAATCCACCGCATACCAGATACATGCCACAACAGACATAGCCACACAAAAGCATCCATAACATAGTATCGTTTTTTTTCTGTCAAACCGTGATTCTTCAATCTGGATAAGCAGCAGGGCTACGCCTATACAATTAATTGCAAACCGAATAAATGCGATATATACAGAACCTCCTAACATAATTCACCTCATTTCTGCACCGTTCAACTTTTTTAGTATAACATATCTTATTGTTTCAAATCCACCTTTTTGGTACAATCCGCACATTTTTCGGTATAACTTGCACTTTACCATTTTGAAAGCGACAGATTCAGGTCGAATGTAACCCGACCTGCTAACCTCTTTTAATCCGTTGAGCATTACCATTTGCACCGTATATTTACCATTCGCGCCAAATCAGAAAAAAACAAGAAAAATATAGTATAATCAAAAAAATGATTTAAGGAGGCAAACTTATGAAGAAACTATTGCGAAACCGAATGTGGCAACGGCTTAGCATGTGTATGACCGGTGTGCTTCTGGCACTGGGGATTGCCATCGTGCTTGGCGGTACAACACCCATACAAGCGGCGGAGAAGATACCGATTTCCTCTGTGGAGGACTTTATGAACATGGAAAACAATCCGTCCGGCAGCTATTATCTGACGAATGATATCACACTTCCCCAAAATATGGAGATGATGTTTTCGGAAGAAGAATTTAAATTTACGGGAACTCTGGACGGCAATGGACATAAGCTGAATAATTATACCTTTCAGTTAACGTACTCGGAGAACCCCGCTGAAATAAAAAAAATCGGCCTCTTCGGCTATGCAAAGAATGCAACCTTTAAAAACTTTTCGATTACAAACGTGAATTTCAACATCAACTACGTGGGCAGCGTCGACTCCGATAAAATCGCTAACGAAATGAATGTGCATCCTTTGGTATTGAACGCGACTAAATGCACGTTTGACAAGATCAAGGTTTCCGGAGCGATTACGGTCAAGAGCAGCAGCAGTGACGAGTCCTATCCTGTAAGGGAGCTGAAGGTAACCGGGCTGATGGGGGATGGCCATTACTGTAAGCTTACGAACTGCTCCAGCAGCCTGAAGATCAATGTCAGCGGAGAAAACATAAACGCTCTCTCCACCAGCGGACTTGCAGGATCGCTATATGAAGGAACCGTTAAAAATTGCTCCTTCTCCGGCGATATATCAGCAATGGTAAAACCTGCAGGAGGTCCAGGAGTAATACTAGGCCAGTGCACTGTGGCGGGAATCTGCGCAGATTTTAGTCGAACAAAGGTATCTGGATGTACAAATTCGGGAAACCTCACGATTAAAATACGCTATAACGGAACGTGGACGCCCAGCGCTATGGACGACTCAGGCGCTGCTTACGGTATCGGTGGTGGAACCCTGCTGAGCATGTCTTCCTGCGGAAACAAGGGAAACATCAAGGCAGACACCAATACTGTCTTCAACATGGCGGTGGCGGCAGGTCTGGCGAATGATTTTTTGTACACAGAGTCCGAAAAGGGGGGATTGACAAAGTGCTGGAACAAGGGCAAGGTGAGCGCCACCGGATCATACGCAAGTGCGGTAGGTATTTGCAGGAATCCCCAGGTTGCTGTCGATCAGTGCTATAACAAGGGCTCGGTATCTGCATCTGCTACCAAAAAAGATAGTTCATACGCCGGAGGATTGTTTCAGTATGCATATCAGATACGAAACAGCTACAATGCGGGAAAGGTTGCTGTCAAGGGCAAGGGCGGCAGGGCGGCAGGGCTTGCGACTCATCTAACGGTAAATTATGATTTCTGGAGCCGTAAGTATATGACCTCGACCGGTAACTATGCGACCGGAGCTGTCTCTGCTAAGAAGGGCGGAACGGCAGCTGCGCTTTTTACAGAAGTGACCACAGCCCCTGACTCTAAATGCCATGTATACAATAACTATTACAAAGCCTCCACAGGCTGCAAGAAGGCATACCTCCTCTGCAACCACACTGGATCTGGAGCACCAGAGAAAAAGGTTCCCTCGACGGAAACGCCGCGGGTGAAAAAGGTTTCCTCGATTACACGCAAAAACTGTCCGAAGCTCTCCTCAAAGTACTGGACCTATTCTTCCAAGTACAAGCGTATGATACTAAAGAATAATAAGGAGAAATAAGCGAAATGGACAGACATTAGAAATCGATGTTAAGAGTATAGAAATCGAGTAGAGGGTATCCCAAAAGTCATATGACATGACTTGAGGGATACCCTCATATTTATTTTACTTTCTTCTTTGCCCAGTTTTTCACGCTCTTAGCAGATGCCTTAATTCCCTTCATACTGCCAGAGATTCCACTTCCTCCACTGGTGCAGAATGGCACAATCGTTTTCCCTTCCAGATTGTAAGACTCCAGAAAAGTACGGATAATCATAGGTTCTTTTCCCCACCAGATTGGATAACTAATAAAAACTGCAGAGTATTTCAAAAAAGTCTTGCCAGAAAACAGTCGAGCTAACTTCCTCTCCGCTGCAAGAACCGCTGTACATAATAGGCAATACCTATCATCAGTCCCATAATAGCTGCGTAGTCCAGAACAAACAAAATGACCGGCTCGTCATAATTAAAAAATGCGAACATCACTTTTTGTGATATATAATCCATAAACTTTCTCGTATACAATGCATATACGCCATAAATTGCAATTAGAAAAACAATTCCTCGCAGGATCCATGTACGCACTGCATTTCGCTTTGTGACGGAAAAAGCTTTTCGGATCATCCCAAGTATCATGCCATAATGAAGCCCGGTATGAAATCCCATCAGTAAAAATCCCGCATACGATGCTGTCATATGCGTTTCTCGCGCCCAAGCCTTGCTTATCGGCAACTCAAATATCCGGAACACATAACGGGACATGGCGATCCCACTGAACATCAGAAGGAACATATCAACAAGCAAAACCACATCCACCACCGTAAGGAAAATCCTTCCAGTCCGATAGGTTCCTTTTCCTAACGTTCTGTACCAGCTTCCATTCAGAATATGATGCAGGATAAAGAGAACAAGCATAACACTTCCTGCTATCTCATGTGCCTGAGCCCCCACATAGTGAAATGCCATCAGGACAAATAGCAGCAACATCATACCGATATCGATCACGATTTTTATTTTTTGTTTCACGCTCATTTTAATCCTTGAATCCACTTATCTACTGTTTTCTGCGACGGTACATCATAAAAATTACGTCCTGCCAACCACTTTGTCTTTGTCGATATATTCGCTTTTGTCTTCAGGTTTTTGGCACTGCTTCCCAGTCCGCTGCTGGCCGATGTACAAAACGGAACAACTGTCTTTCCCTTGAGATTTACGTTCTCCACAAGGCCATATACGATATGAGGTGCTTCTCCCCACCAGATCGGATACCCGATATAAACTACATCTGCCTTGTTAACAGCTTTTTTGATCGCATTCAGATTTGAAATCTTCGGGCGTACGGTACTCTCCGCCGGACTGTTTGCTGATTTATGTTCTTTTGCCGCACGGCTGTCATCTTTGCCATAATCAACATCGTCCTCCGTATACGGATCTGCCGCCTTGATGGCAAGCAGCTTACCTTTTGTCGTCTTTTTTATTTTCTGGGCAGCCCCTTTTGTTGTCTCTGTCACTGAAAAATAAAGAATTACAACATTTTCTTTTTTCTTTGCCTCAGCTTTAGGCGCACTTACATGAAAAGCCACTGCCACCATGGCAAGCATGAGGATCACAGATACCATACGAAATACTTTTGCTCTACATTTTTTCATTGGATTCACCATTCCTTTCTACTACTGATTTAAGTTTCTCACTGTTTTCCATTCTCTAAAGACAAGTAGAGTCAATGTTGTGTCCAAAACCTAATTATAAAACAAATGAAGTTCACTCATGGTTTACATCATACCAGCCGTAGCCGTTTCTGCCGCTTTCCTTGACCGAATACAGAGCGTTGTCCGCACATTTGGTCAATTCCCGGAAATCCCCGGAATGCTCCGGATACGCCGCTATACCGCAGCTGAAATGCAATTCAAAATCATGATTCGGACACTGCTCCTCCGTTAGTTTCACCTGACAGCATTCAACACGCAGTTTTTCCATCCGCTTATCCACATCGCTCCGGTCAAGTCCCTTCACAAGTACCACAAACTCATCGCCACCATAGCGGGATACCAGACCGTACTCGCCAAAATGCTTCATCAACAGCTTTGCAAATTCCACCAGAATGAAATCGCCCGCATCATGCCCATATTTATCATTGACCTGCTTGAAGTAATCCACATCAAAGAACATCAGTGCGCCGATGCCCCGCTCATTGCCCTTGACAGTTTCCGACGCAGAGTACTCAAACGCCCGTCGGTTAATTACATTTGTCAGCGGATCATAAATAGAAAGATTGGCAAAAAGTTTCTTTTCCATCGACTCACGGCGATGACTGAGCATCAGCAGAATTCCTGAGGCGAGTACCAATGTGAACGAAAACAGCACCGTGGCCCACCGGAACAGTGACAGCGCGCCAGACAATGCCGAGCTTTTAACGCGAACCACCACGCTCCAGCCCTCCATGAAATCAATCGACTCAAACACCTGCGTATAGCTGAGTTCGTCAATCGTATAGGTCAATGCCGCAGATGCTTCCCCGCTGCGCATAAGTTCTTCCCATGCCTGATATTCCGAGAATTCCTCAATTCGCTTCTTATCGAGTTTCAGATTTGACCAGCTTCCCTTCTGAAACACATCATTTCCGGAACAGCGGATAATATTATCTGAATATGCGTCCATAAGCCAGATCTCCGTGTCCTCCTTGAATGCTTTGGTATACGCCATTTCCTCGATTTCTTCAAGCGGATATGTAAGATAGAGATCGCCGAAAAACTCTCCATGCTGATAAACCGGCGAAAACATTGCAAATACTAACTGCCCGGTCAGACTGGAACGAAACGGTTCGGAAAATACAACATGGTCTGACGGCTCGCTGTGATCCGTCAGATTCCACTTGACAAACTCCTCTTTTTCTTCGTCCTGCGCATAAATCGTTCCGTCGGCGCAAATAATTCCAATACTGATATAATCCGAATTTTCCACGCTGTTTTTCATTTGCTGATATGCCTGCTCCGTATTCTCAAGATCATACTCTGACATAACCGTGGCGAGATTTTCAACCGAGCCGGTCATATAACGGATCGAATTGTTTATCTTTTCTGCTATCAGGTTACACATCTGTCCGGCGATCTTTTCATCATGCTTTTCAATCAGGTCGTTAAACACAAAAAGAATCGTCATCACGCATATCAGACAGACTGCAAGGTATATGCCGATGATTTTATTAAAAGAACCGTGCTTACCCGCCAGAAAGCCGCTAATCACAGCATCTGAATTCTGTTTCTTTTTCGTCTTCATCTCAACCTCTCATTCGTTATATTTTATGATCTGCTGCACGTCTTCGTCCGAGAGCATATCACGGTTGACCACCACAACACCCGTGTCCTGGAACTTACAGCTAAGCGTGGCGCCATCAATACAATCCAGAACAGACTTTACACCACGATATCCCATATCGTATTGCCGCTGCAGCATGGTAGACGCATAATAGTTTTCATCCTTAATCAAGTCAGCCATTTCAGCAGCATAATCGAATCCGATAACGACCACGTCGTTTCTTCCGCGTTCCTTTACCACGCGGGCAAAGCCGACAGTAGAGCCGTTGTTGCTGCCAAATACACCGTCGATCTGTTTATACGTGTCAAAGAACGAATTCGCACATTCTACCGCCCTGTCAATATCGCCCTCGTTAGTCTTCACCTCGTCAATAATCTGCCACTTTTCAGGCGCATTTTTTGTCCAATAGGAACAAAAACCTGCCAGACGCTCGCTTATAGTCTGTGATGAAGGAGCCCCCACCTGAATGGCGACAAACGCCTCTTCTTCCTCAGAAGTCCCCTTTTTATGCAGTTGTTCGAGCATTTCCTTTGCAGCCGTCTGTCCGGCTATAAGATTGTCCGTCATGTAACACATCCCGTAATCCGTCGTATTAACGACCGTATCTATCAACACGATCGGAATACCGCTGTTATAGACCTGACTTACGCTCTCCGACAAACGGACAGAGTCGTCGGGGGCAAAAACAATACCGTCCGCTCCCGCATCCACAGCGTTCTTCAGGAGCTGCTGCTGTATCTCCCAGTCAGTTTCCACAACAGTCCCACTGTAATAGACGTTGCAGTCCATATCCAGCCCGGCATCAGTAAATCCTTTGACTATTACGTTCCAATAGTTGTTATCCAATACTTTTACAATCAGGTATATATCAGGTCTTCCGGGCACCACCTCATTCAGCGCAACAAATTCCGGCACCTCTTTGGGCTCGTTCTTCTCTACATTTTTATCTTTGGCGCAGCCACTGAACAGAAACAGTATGGCAGTGATACACAACAATATTAAATATAACGATTTCATCCTTGATTTTCGCTGCATAATCATCCTCAATTCTCTTGTATTCATCATCTGATATCTCAGAACCCGTCCGATTGCTCCGCACTTCGTGCTCCCGCAACCGCCAACAAACATTCACATTATTATATCACACTTCATCAACTTTGCCAACAGCAGCCTCGCGGAATTCAAATATTGTTCTATTGTCTTATCATCATGCACATTCAGGGATTTATCTAACATATGTCTGGTGGTTAAATTATATAAAATCACTTGATTATTGTAATATAATTATATAAAATCAAATGTACATACACAAGATGTCAGGTGGAGGGAAAATGAAAATGGAAAATAAAAGAAAATACAAAAAAACATTGTTGGCATGTTATTTAGGATTTGTCACACAGGCAATTTGTGCCAATTTTGTGCCCTTGTTATTTTTAACATTTTATAATATATATGGAATATCATTCAGCAAATTAGCGTTGATATCGACATTTTTCTTTTTTACGCAATTGGTGGTAGATTTTATTTGTGCGAAAGTAGTAGATAAAATCGGCTATAGACCTTGTATCGTAGTTGCAGAAATAGCCTCTGGGGTAGGCTTGGCAGGTCTTGCTGTATTGCCCGACTTGATGCCATCTCCATTATTGGGAATTTTGATTTGTGTTATCATTTACGCTGTAGGAAGTGGACTTACAGAGGTTTTGGGAAGTCCGATTATTGAAGCATGTCCTTTTGAAAACAAAGAGAAAATGATGAGCCTGCTTCATTCGTTTTATTGTTGGGGATGGGTAGGCGTTACACTCGGTTCCACTTTGTTCTTCTCTTTATTTGGAATAGAGAATTGGAGGATATTAGCTGTGATATGGGCAATAATACCAATATACAATATTTTTAACTTTGTCACATGCCCGATTGAAAATCTAATTGAAGAGGGTAGCGGTATGACAATGGTGCAATTGTTTAAAACAAAGACATTTTGGCTTTTCATTTTATTGATGATATGTGCCGGTTCATCGGAAATTGCTATGGCTCAATGGGCATCTGCGTTTGCAGAATCTGCATTGAATGTTTCTAAAACTATAGGGGATCTTGCAGGTCCATGTGGATTTGCGGTTTTTATGGGAATTAGCCGTACACTATATGGTAAATTTGGCGAAAAAGTGGATTTGACAGTGTTTATGGTTGCATCCGGAATACTCTGTCTGTGTTGCTACTTGTTGGCAGGATTAACTACTATTCCAATTATGGGATTATTGGGCTGCGCTATATGCGGTTTTTCAGTTGGCATTATGTGGCCAGGATCGATTAGTATATCATCGAAAGTACTTCCAACAGGAGGGACTGCCATGTTTGCATTACTTGCATTAGCAGGAGATGTCGGGGGTACTGTCGGTCCGGCGATTATTGGGAATGTATCGCAAAAAGCAGGAGAAAATCTTCAGGCAGGGGTGCTTGCAGGAATTGGTTTCCCGATTGTATTAGTGATTTGTGTATTAGTGTTAAGAAAAAACTATAAATCGTAATGACAAATCTTAAATAGTTGACAATATCCACTAAACATCATATAAACTTTAGTGGATATTATCAACTATTTGCGATAATATTTCAAAGCATCCTGCAATTCACCAAGCATCCGTTCTTGATCATTTGGCAGAGAACCCATCAGTTGAACAGGATTTAACATATGTGCCGCAAAGTAGGTGCAATCATCTAATTTAAGATGACCCAGAAATTCAAGTTCCTCTGTTATAAATTCACCAAGATTCGATTTCCTGAATTCACCTTTTTCCATCGCAAGCGCAAGACGGCTCTCTTTGTCTGCCCGAAGCGGCATAAAATAAATCAGTCCAGGCTTGACTTCATTGCAAAATGCGGCACTTGCAAGCGCATTTTCCTGTAACTGCTGCGGGCCTGCTGAACCGCCAATGATATTAACGGAAAAAGGCATACCAGCTTTCCGCAGACGTAGAAGCTGCTCTTTTGCCTGTACAGCAGTAAAACCCTTATTCATGAAAGACAGGACATTATCAAGTCCGGATTCCATTCCAATATTAACTTCTCCAATTCCTGCCTCTGCCAATGCCTTAAGTTCCGCATCCGTTTTTGACATAATATTTTTAACAGAAGCATACGCTGCAATCACCTCTGCTTTAGGCAGATATTGATGGATCAGTTCAGCAATTTCAAGCAGACGCTTAGCAGGAAGCACAAAAGCATCACCGCTTTCCAGAAATACCCTGTCAATTTGCTGACTGACAGCAGACGCCTGACGCAGATCGTTCTCAATCTCATAGATTGGAACGGTTCGGAAATCAATGCCCCGAAACATCGTACAGAAAGTACATTTATTGTGACTGCATCCT
>CAZOIF010000096.1:0-9620 GCA_964579975.1 uncultured Eubacterium sp.
AGTGAAAAGAATATAGCATTGTATAAGAAACTTGGCTATAGAATTTTTGACGAGAAATCGGTTACGGAAGAATTGAGATTTGTGTATATGGAGAAAATTTCACATAGATCATTTTAAATGGCAGATAGTCGAGAGCTGTCTATTAGCATTTTTCTTTACATTACTCTCAGATTATGCTATATTAAATGGGTAACTAACTGATCTAAATGACATTTCATATCAGATATGATATAGTAAATTGGAAAAGGCATTTTGAATATTGACAGATGCCAAAAGAACTTTTGGAGGAGACTTATGAAAAAGCACAAATTACCTTTTTTGGTGACCAGTATGCTAATTGGATTGATTCCCTTAATTTTAGCATCAGCTACGATTTCTCTGGTAGCGATTTATAAAATGAAAAACAATTTGGAAGAAGATGTCTATTTGCGTTTGCAGGCAGCTTCCACGGCAGTCAGGGAATATTTTGAGTGGGATATTGATGAAGAGATTCTGGAGGTAGATGATGTCAGCCTGGAGTTTATTGACAGCTACAAAGATCAGGATATGGAGCTTACATTGTTTCTTAAGGATGAAAGATTTATCACGTCCATTTATAAGGAGGACGGTGAACGTAATATTGGGACAAAGGCTTCAGAGGGAATTTGGGAGACTGTCAGTCAGGGGAAAGAGTACTATGCGGATGGAACTGTAATTGGAGGCAGGGAATACTATGTTTGTTATATTCCTGTTCGCAACAGTTCAGATGAGGTCATTGGCATGGCATTTGCCGGGATGCCGGAATCAATTGTAGGAGACAATATTGCAGACAATACAAAGACTATAGTGATTGTGTTCGCATGCGTGGCGGCGATTTGTGCCGCAGCGATTATAGGTGTCGGATTAAAAATAAGAAAACCGATTGTCCGGATAGCCGATTATACGCATTTGCTGTCAAAAGGTAGTTTGGGTGTTGATATAGCCAATGCATCATCTATTAAGGAAATTTCGACGTTGATAGATTCTGCGGAAAGTCTTCACGGTAATTTAAAAAATATTATTTCAAAAGTGGATGACGAGACAGAAAGGTTGAATGAGAATGTAAAAACGATTCATAGTGGTATTCAGACTTCGAATGAAGCAACTGAAGGTATCGTAGATGCCGTAAATGAATTATCGAAGGGTTCTTTGAATATTGCAGAATCGGTTCAGAGCACAGCACAATCCATGCAGAATGTGGGGGAGAGCATACTTTCTATTGCTGAAAGTGCGGTGGCAACAGAAAAAGAGGCGCAGGAAATTGAAACGATTAGTAGTGAGGCAAAGGACAATTTGTCCCTTTTAATTGGTGCAAACAAAAATACAGTTACGATATCTGAAGATGTTGTAATGGGGATTGATGAGGCGAATGAAGCAATCGAACATATCAGAAATGCTGCGGATGCAATTACAAACATTGCGGGCCAGACCAGTATGTTGGCATTGAATGCCTCCATTGAAGCGGCCAGAGCAGGCGAAGCAGGATCCGGTTTTTCGGTCGTTGCCGCCTCTATACAGTCTTTGGCAGGGGAATCCGACAAATCGGCAAAAGAAATTCAAACCATTATAGATGAAATTATGGAGAAATCTCGAAACAATGTGCAGCTGGCGAATCAGATTAAAGAAGCGGTTGATTCAGAAGGAAATGCATTGGCTACGGTAAGTGACAGTTTTGACAGGGTTAATGATAAAATCTATATTACCGTGGATACCATTCATAATATATCAAAGGAAATAGATGCCCTCAATCAAGATAAGGAAAAGGTGCTTGAGGAAGTACGCAGCCTGTCTGCTGTATCGGAGGAAAATACTGCAAGTTGTCAGGAAACGACAGACTCCATAAAAGAGCTGCGGGAAAATATTGAAATGATAAATAGCCAGACAACAGATACCAATAACATATCGGAAGAATTAAAAGAATCTGTTGCCTATTTTAAACTTTAATCTTAACTGACAGTTAAATTAGGAGGAATCCTTATGAGCAGCCAAAACGAACCCCCAAAAATCTGCAAGAACCCTATCATCACCTCAATCTACACTGCGGATCCTGCACCTATGGTACTGGGTGATACATTATACTTATATACCACTCATGATGAAGACCAGCTTATCAACGATTTTTACACCATGTTCGACTGGCGTTGCTATTCCACCAGGGATATGGTGAATTGGGAAGACCACGGAGTCATCTTTTCGCTGGATGATATTGCGTGGGCGGACGACAGGGCATGGGCGCCTCAGGCGATAGAGCGCAACGGAAAATTCTACCTCTACTGTCCCGTGCACAAGAAGGACAGCGGCATGGCGATTGCTGTCGGAGTATCTGACAGTCCCACGGGACCGTTTAAGGATATTGGGGAACCGCTTGTGGATGAGGGCGACTGGAATGATATCGATCCCACAGTTTTTATAGATGATGACGGGCAGGCTTATCTCTACTTTGGGAATCCGGAACTTAGGTATGTTCTTTTGAACGAGGACATGATTTCCTACGACAAGACAGTGGGAGTCGTGAAGATTCCGATGACGGTGGAATCTTTTGCAAAGGGTGGTCACATGACCGGTACGACCTATGCCGAGGGACCGTGGTTTTATAAGAGAAACAACCTGTACTATATGGTATACGCGGCCTTTGGTGAAGGGCAGAAAAATGAGCACCTTGGCTATTCCACTTCCACGTCCCCGACAGGTCCCTGGAGCTACGGTGGCGTCCTGATGACCGAGGAGGGTGGGACTTTCACAAACCATCCGGGCGTTGTGGATTTTAAAGGACGTTCCTATCTGTTTTATCACACTGCGGATCTGGAGGGTGGTAGTCTGTTTCATCGTTCCGTCTGTGTTGCGGAATTCCACTACAACCCTGACGGGTCGATTGATACGATTGCAAAGTGTGACCATGTGGACGCAGTTTGACAGACATTTCAGGGCATGGCGGTTGCTATGCCCTATATTTTATAGTGGTCAATCAGGTGCGAAAGTGATATGATCAGAATTTACATAGGAGATCGTGTCAAGATTTTTCCTTTACGTTCATTTGTAGACGGTATGCATATTGGAAAATTTGCAGATAAATTACAAAAGTATCTTGATGCTGCTGTTTAAATATTATGTAGGGAGGTTTTTATCATGAAAAGGGGAATCACAAGGATATTTGTAGCTTCGGCTGTAATGTTTGCGATGCTGCTTTCTGTATGTCTGCCGGAACCTGTTGCTGATGCGGCGAAAAAGGCAGTTGTAAAACAGAAGAAGATCAACATTATTGTCGGAAAAACAAAAAAGATTACCATTAAGAACAAGAATAAGAAAAAGAAATACTCATTTTCTACCAGTAAAAAGAGGATTGCCACCGTTTCAAGGAAGGGTGTCGTGAAGGGAAAGAAGGCTGGCAGGGCTGTTATTACGGTGAGGGAATATGAGGCAAAAAAGAAAAAAAAGGCGAGATTGGTCGGAAAGGTTACGGTTACAGTGAAAAAACCAGTAAAAGGAAATGAACCGATTCCTGTTCCGAGTACACCGGCTGTTTCTGTCGCACCGGTCGCTTCTGCCACGCCGGATCTGAATACGCCGCAGCCGACCGAAGCAGCAGGCGGGCAGAAGATTTATGTGTCTGAACAGGGCAGCGACAGTGGCGACGGTTCAAAGTCCCATCCGTTCCAGACACTCGCCCGCGCAAAAGAGGCGGTGCGTGCGATGGATAAGGCCTCAGGGGATATTATCGTCGAGATCGCAGATGGTTTTTATCCGGTCTCCGAAACGATTGTATTTACGTCCGAGGATTCCGGTACGGAAAAAGGACGTGTGATCTACCGGGCAGCCGAAGGTGCGAAACCTGTTTTGAGTGGCGGGAAAAAACTGAAAGCGGCATGGCAAAAAGCAGATGACGTAGACTGGCTTTCTAACGGTCTGACGGCATATAAAGCGCCGCTGGAGCGTTCGGAAAAGCTCCGTGCGATCTATGTCAATGGAGAACGTGCTTCGATGACGACCAGATCCGGGAAACCAGCAAATGCCGTAGGAAGTTACAAAGTTGAAAAAGATCAGGCAGAATGGGCGTGGGCATCGTCAGCAAGTAACAAGAAGATATATACCGGAGCAGAATTTGCGTCTTCATTCGGATTGCCGGCAGATACGAGAAATCCTCAGAATATTGAGTTGGAATCCGGTTCCACATGGGCGAAGCAGCTCGTCTGTGCAGAGTCCCTTTCCCTTACGGCAGAGGGCAGCACGGAAGTGACATTGCAGATGCCGTATGCGGCGCTTGCACAAAATCTGGGATGGGGGACGGCGTACAGTCCGGAGAAAACTAAGATCAACGATGTTTCGAATGTATTTGAATGGCTGAAAAATCCTGGCGAATTTTATTTTGATCAGGCGGGAGGCATGCTCTATT
This sequence comes from uncultured Eubacterium sp., assembly GCA_964579975.1. GTDB lineage: Bacteria > Bacillota > Clostridia > Lachnospirales > Lachnospiraceae > Eubacterium_F. The sequence goes on from CAZOIF010000096.1 coordinate 4,409, forward strand.
ACATTCCGAGAGATGGTGAGGACATCCAGCATGCGGAAGTTATCATTCCGGAAACGGACACGCTCCTTGACATGAGCGGCGATGCAGAGAAGTCCGAATATGTGGAGTATGTGACGTTTGACGGATTGAGTTTCGCCTATACGGACTGGAATCTGTATGAGCTGGATGGCTCGCATGGTTATGCATCGGTACAGGGTTCTATCGTATTGACAAAATTTGCTCTTGAGAACCAGCATGACGATATTTACCGTTCCTACGATGTTCCGCCGGCGGCGATTCATGTAACGACGGGAAGGAATATCAAATTTTTAAATGGAGAGATCCGTCACACTGGATATTTGGGAATCCATTTGGAAAATGACGTGAACGACTGTGAAGTCACAGGAAACTATGTAGCGAAGACCGGTGGGGCCGGGATCGTCGTCGGGCATCCGCAGCACGTATACGAAAACGATACCGAGATCCACAAGACAAAGGCCTCGGATGCAGCCGGGCCGGAAAAGGAAAAATTCCAAAATGGCACAGAATCGGTTCCGAAGAATATTACGGTCACGAACAATTATTTATATGAAAACTGTTACTTTTTCCCGGGGAATTCACCAATTACGACGTTTTTTACATACAATCTGCAGGTGCTTCACAACTTTGTTTATAAGTGTTCCTACAGCGGTATGAGCATCGGCTGGGGTTGGTGTAACTTCGACGGTGTGAAGGGAGACGACTCCCAGCTGCCCGGCGTGCCGACCGATACGTCGAAAAACAATCACGTGAATTATAACCGCGTCGAGGAGATTTGTTCTCTGCTCCAGGATGCAGGCGGTATTTACACACTAGGCAGACAGGGAAATGACGACTGGACAGAATATTCTGAAATGAGTTTTAATTATATCAATGCGAAGCGGAAACGGCAGGTAGCGAATGGAAGTAAGATGATCAATGGTTTCCATCCGGATGAGGGAAGCGCTTATATCAAATTTGACAGCAACGTAGTAACAAATATTATCCGTAATGTGTATGAGCTGAATGACTGGCGCAGGAAGCACGACATGATCGTCACGAATGGTTTTTCGAATACGAGCCGTTCGGAGACGACTGCACCGAACTGTACGCTCGAGCAGTACGTGAACGAACAGTATATATGGCCGCTCAAAGGCTATGAGACCGTATTGTATTCAGGACTTGAGGATGCGTATGTCCATATGGTCGGAAAAGATGTGATCCCGGATACAGATTATGAGCTGGCGTCGAACGTGCGTCTCGCAGCCGGGCAGAAACTTCCGAGAAGGGGACTTCTGCGCAAAGAGGATGAAGTATGGCTTGCGAAAGAGGGTACGGATGTTTTTGCAGAAAGCGATTCGATGACAAAAGCAGCCGGTAATGAAAAGATGATGAACATTCCGAGCGAACCGGGTGAATATAAACTTTATATCCGATATGCGGACGGCTCAGTTTCCGATGCTTCTACGTTTACCCTGTATGTAGGGGAAAATACAGACGTGGCGAACGTAGCAGACGGCGGGGATTACAATGTATCCAAGCTTCGTCCGCTCACACTGGAACTGAGGGAAGATTCCTACCAGTTCACTCTGAACGGGAAAGCTGTTTCGAATGGTGATGTTATTGACAGAGGGGGTGTCTGGACGTTAAAGGCGACTGAGAAGGGGACGAAAAACGAGATCAGCGTGACCTTTTCGACGACCGTTACCGAGGCAAACCAGCTGTTAGAGGACAATGTAAGTACGACGAGCGGAGGAACCATTGGATTTTCCAATGTTCTATCAGATGCCGGAAAGACGATATGGCTTGCACCGTCTGGATTATCGGCATTTGATGCGGGCGATCCGACGATGTCAAAGGCGGCAGGAAACAGCAGATCCATGACGGCGCCGGTTCGGGCGGGTGAGTATATTCTTACTGTCGTCGGCCCGAATGGTGAGATTTTGAGCCAGTCAGATGCGAAGGTTACAGTGGAAGCGTAAATAAAGCGAAAAGCGATTTTTTATCCTATGGGATTGACGAAAAAGAAAGGAAGGTAAAGAAAATGAAAAAAACATGCGTAAAAGCTCTTATAGGAGTATTGGCACTTTGTTCCGGGATCATGTTTGCGGATATTCCGGCGAGCGCCGATAATCCGATCGTACAAAATATCTATACGGCTGATCCGGCGCCGATGGTATCAGGGGATACACTGTATGTCTATACGACACACGATGAGGATGAGCTCATAAAGGCTGATTGGGGCGATGATTTCTATACAATGAATGACTGGAAATGTTATTCGACAAAGGACATGGTAAACTGGACGGATCACGGAACGATCATGTCATTTGAATCATTCGACTGGGTAAGTGATACAAAAGTGCCACGGGCATGGGCGGCGCAGTGCGTGGAGAGAAACGGGAAATTTTATCTGTATGTACCGATACGCGGGAAGGGCATGGATATCGGAGTTGGTGTGAGCGACAGCCCGACAGGACCGTTTACCGATGCCATCGGTAAACCGCTTGTATCGAATGGCAGCTGGGACAATATTGATCCCACTGTGTTTGTCGATGATGACGGCCAAGCATACCTGTATTTCGGAAATCCGAAACTGATGTATGTCAAGCTGAATGAAGATATGGTTTCCTATGATAAAAGTATTGGAAAAAAAGGAATCGTGGATGTCGAAATGAACGAAGAGTCATTTGGAGAAGCAGGAGATAAGGATCACAGCACATCATATGCGGAAGGACCGTGGTTTTATAAGAGGAATAATTTGTATTACATGGTTTATGCGGCATTTAAGAAGGGTGAATCCGAGCATTTGGCATACTCGACGAGTGATTCACCGATAGGACCATGGACGTATCGTGGTGTGATCATGCCTTTTCAGGGACTGGGAAATACGGGAAAATGTTATACGAATCACCCGGGCGTCGTAGATTTTCAGGGACATTCCTACTTGTTCTACCATAATCAGGCATTACCCGGAGGAGGAAGTTATCATCGGTCTGTCTGCGTCGAGGAATTTACGTATAACGAGGACGGCACGTTCCCGGAAATGAACATGACGAAGGAAGGTCCGGATCCGATCGCGGAACTGGATCCATATGGCCGGACAGAGGCTGAGACATTTGCCTGGGGGACGAACGTGGAAACGGAAGCCTGTCCGCAGGGTGGAGTGACCGTCTGCGATATTAAAAACGGAAGCAGCCTGAAGGTGCGAAATGTAGATTTCGGTGAAAAGGGTGCGGTTAAATTCCATGCGTCAGTTGCGAGTGAAGGTGATACCGGCGCAGCGATCGAAGTCCGTTTAGATTCAGAGGACGGTGACGTGGCAGGTACGATTGAAATTCCCAATACGGGCAGTATGGATACGTATCAGACTTGTTCCGTCAGCGTGAATAAGCTCACAGGTATCCACGATCTGTATTTTGTATTTACCGGCAAGGAAGATATGGAACTGTGTAAGTTTGATTACTGGCAGTTCGAGACAGAACCGGAACAGACTGTGACGCCGTCTCCACAGACACCGGCCTCACAAACACCGGCTCCACAGGCAACAGTTTCGCCAACACCAGTTCCGACTGTGACGCCGTCTGCACAGCCGCAGGTGGAAAAAGTGACGGTGGCGAAGACGAAAGGTCTTTCTGTGAAAAAACAGAAAGGAAAAAAAGCGAAACTGACATGGAAAGCAGTAAAAGGTGCTGCCGGGTATGAAGTCGTTTATGCGACCGATAAAAAGATGAAAAAAGGCGCTAAGAAATACAGCACGAAGAAGACAGCTTACACGGTAAAGAAATTGAAGAAAGGTAAAAAATATTTTGTCAAAGTACGGGCCTACCGGAAGGACCAGACAGGTAAAAAAGTCTACGGAAGCTATAGTTCTGTGAAAAGATTTAAAGGTTAAGGAACTATGATTAAAAAGATTGACAATAAACAGGAAAAAGAAAAGACTTGTATGGAAGTTTTGGAAGCGTTGCCAGAATGATTTGAAATTCCAGAGAGCAGGGTGTCTTATGCGGAATAAAGCCGGGAGTTTCCCGGCTTTATAGATGTGGAGAATGACATTGTCATGGGGTAATGAAGGAAACCTGTCAATATGCGGTGGAAGTCTGTATCACGGGTGTCAAGAAGGAGTTTTAATGGATGAAACATGCTAACTGATATTTGGCAGAGAGGACGTGGTTTGATGATTCGAAAAATTAGAAAAAATGAGATACAGAACTGTGTAGAAGTCATTTGTAAAAGTTTTATGACAGTGGCAGATGAGTTTGGATTTACGATAGAAAATGCACCAAGATTTACTGCATTTGCGACAACGGAGGACCGTCTTATTTATCAAATGGAACAGGAACAGAGGCTTATGTTTGCCTGCTACGAGGGCAGTGAGATGGTAGGATATTATTCTTTGCTCAAACAAAATGAAAAGGAATGTGAACTGAATAATTTATGTGTGTTAGAGCAGCACAGACATAAAAAGATCGGAGAACAGCTTTTGGAGCATGCCTTCGCTGAGGCGAGAAAGATGGGATGTTCGCAGGTGAATATCGGAATTGTGGAGGAAAATGTGAAATTACGAAAATGGTATGAAGTACATGGGGCGGAGCATATCGGGACAGAGAAATATGATTTCTTCCCTTTTACCTGTGGGTATATGAAGAAGATGCTTTAAAGAGCGTTCTTAAAAAAGATATTTCTGAGTTGATACAGACTTGGAAAGGAGTTAAAAAGAATGGAACTGACGACAGAGAGACTGCTTTTGCGTCCTTGGAAGGAATCGGATGCGGAAAGTTTGTATGAATATGCGAAAGACCCAGAAGTGGGGCCGATTGCCGGTTGGCCGGTTCACACCAGTGTGGAGAACAGTCGGGAGATTATCCGAGAAGTTTTGTCAGCAGAGGAGACCTATGCTGTGTGCTTGAAAGAGAATGGGAGGGCGATTGGCAGCATCGGACTGATGGTGGGTGCTGCCAGTAATCTAAGTTTGCCTGATACGGAGGGTGAGATTGGTTATTGGATTGGCGTACCGTATTGGGGACAGGGACTTATTCCGGAGGCAGTAAGCGAATTGCTTCGTCATGGTTTTGAGGATTTGAAACTGAATAAAATTTGGTGTGGATATTTTGAGGGGAATACCAAATCCAAGCGTGTGCAGGAGAAATGTGGATTTACTTATCATCATACGAACAAGGATATTTATTGGAAGTTGATGGATGATATTCGGACG
>CAZOIF010000097.1:0-9514 GCA_964579975.1 uncultured Eubacterium sp.
GAGATCATCTGCTCCTGTCTGCTCTCCTCAAACTTTATCTCCTGCACCGCTTCTCTCAAATCTGTAATCTTCATATATTATCCCTGTCCTTTCTCCTCAAACAATTCCATACTGCCCGCAGCATCCATCAATCTTCCTCCAACCGCAGCCTCAGCATTTCTCTGCCGCGCTGCAGCCTCTTTTTCACGGCATTGACAGATATACCCAATATTTCCGACACTTCTGTCGTTTTATAGCCCTCAATATAATGCAGATAAACAGCCGCCTTTACGGCAAGAGGCAGACGGATCAGCTCTGCCAGCACATCACTGTACTCCGGATCTTCATAGCCGGTGGTAATCTCTTCCAGGTCCACCTGCGGATGCCGCAGATAAAACCGCCGCATGTCACGGCAACGGTTCTGCGCCACCTTGATCAGCCATGCCTTTTCATGCTCCTTGTCCTGAAAACCCTTCGTCCGTTCCAGATATTTGCAGATCGTGTCCTGCACCGCGTCCTGTGCGTCTGCCTCATTGCCCAACATGATCACACAGATGCGGTAGAGCATGGGGCTGTATTCCCTCACTACTTCTTCTATTGTCATAAGCACTTTGCCTTTCCTTGTTTTTGGACGTCCCTATTTATAACACGCCGCAGCCCCCTAAATGGTGCCACGATCGTCGCTTCGCAGCGACGATCTCAAGAATGCTTCGCATTCTTCCTCAATGTTTAACTCTATGGCATTTTTCTAAAATGCAAAAAATAGAGCAGAGAACTTTCATTCTCTGCTCCTGCATTTACGTTATCATACGGTAGCTTTCTGCCTGTCCACAGCCTCAGCAATATACTCCTCCACCTTTTCCTTTGGGATGGCGAGGGCAAGGGACATCTCACTGTAGAGAAGCTCTTCCGCCTTGTGGAGATACTGCTCGTCTGAGGAAAGTACCTTTTTCCCTTCGTTGATACGACTCTTCCTGCGTTGGTAAAGGGTTTTAATGATCTGCACCAGACTTTTGGAATCATAGGTGCGGATTGCATCCTTGTAGGTCTGTTCTCTGCGCTTTTCCTCCTGAATCCACACGGTATCGATCTCCGTGATGTGTTCAATCAGCTTTTCCGCCTCGTCTTTATTCATGATCCTTCGCATAACGATCTTATCGTTGTTAACAGGCGTGTAAATCGTGCTCGCCTTTTCAAAGACGGGCTCCAGAACATAGTACTTTTTCTCTTTATCCATTCGATCGATCGGATTATCCGTAATATCGATCACACGACATACCCCATGTCCGCCGCACATAATCAGTTCGCCCTTCTCAAACATAACGCCCTCCAAATCTTCTGACCCTCACATTAACGAGTCCGACAACAGTCTGTCCCACATCTCCATAGACGCACATCAAACTGCAGTATCCCCTACATACCATTTTAGCACTTTAAAATTTCTTCTGTAAGTATTTTCAAAACAGAAAAGTATTTTTCGGCACTTTTTATGGTAGAAGCCGCCGCTCTGATTGTGAAAATCTACTAAATAAAACTATGTCTGAAAAAGCGATTCCTAAATAATACCCCTTACACTTTTTATTTTTCCTACAACCTGTCCGTCTTTTAATCAGAATGCAGGTAATCAACGCGCCTTAAAATTATCGCAGATAAATCTGGTCTCCTCCATCGGGAAAATACGGATCATGATACCCTTCAACAGCTTCTCCGCATCAAACCGGGACAGAATGATGACCATCTCATTCCCCGAAAAGGGAAGAATATCAATCTGATCCACATCCTCCCTGGCGTTAACTAATGTGGCCTTAGGGGGATTGATGTCCACTGTCTTACAGATCATCTGCGTGAGAGAAATAGCAGAGGCTCCCATCATCTGATTCATCACCTCTGATACACAGGAAAGGTGCATCTCGTTAAGCTCACCGGGCGCCGCAACTCCCGCTCCTCCCATCATCAAGTCCATAACGATCTTAACGTCATCCTCTTTAAACATCAGAAGATTATTGCCATGAAAATCATCTTTATAGTCAATCTGCACTGTCACGCTTCCCACGCCGAACGCCATCAGAATATTCCTGATGTCCGCACTATTGACTACTTTTACCGAAGGCGGACTGACCTTAACAACCTTTCCGGTCAAAGTATTCAGGGAAGTCGCAGAATGCGACATACAAATATGTGCTACTTCCGCCATTTTATCTTGATCCAATGGTGCTAGTTGTGCCATACCTTCGCTACATCCTTCTTTAAAATAGTTACATTCTTCGGTGCTAATGTCTCAATAATACTATACCTTATTTGCGCCCCTTCGTGCAACCTCTTATTTGGAAAAATGTAGATAAAATATTTTTTATTTATAGTATTTCCTCATTCGGCCTCCCGTAATCGCTCTACCACAGACCTTTTTACCACATAATGGTACGAAATGAGTGGGATCACCGCCCCCAGAATGAGGAAGGCGGGCGCCACCACAAGAATCGGCGCAACGGTCAGGTGATAGCTGAAAAACCAGAACATCCCCTCCAAAACGTTGCTGGCCACAGGCCCCATAACAACTGTCAGGACAAACGTGATCACAACAGAGCTTCCTGCAAACACCATACCTTCCGTGATCAGCATTTGGTTTAACTGTTTGCCTGTCATACCCACAGACTGTAACACCGCAAACTCCCGCTTTCTCGTCATAATGCTTGTGAGAACCGCATTCAGGAAATTTAAAATTCCCACCAATCCCACAATCAGAGCCGCGCCGCTTCCCACCATCAGGAACATATTGCGGAAGCCGTTAAAATCCTCCTCATAAGTCTTTCTGCTCTCGTAATCATATTCGGAATCGTCGCTGCCCGCAAAACCCTGCATCCACTGTTCCACCGCATCCACCTTGTCATCCTCGCAGTCGAAAGCGTAATAGAGAACGTCTGACGTACCGGAATCCCGGATAAAGGTATCCGCACCCATCACAAACTCATCGTACTCGTAATAACGGTAGGTGAGAGAATCTGGTATGTCCACACGCGCCGCCACCTCGCAGGTTTTATCCTCATATACCTTAGCCCGCATCCGCCAGGGTTTATTGCTGATATCCTCATTTTCCCCGTAAATTTCACCGGTTTCTGGATTAAAATATTCCTCCTCCTTTACATAGCGGATCGTCACCTGATCTCCCACCTTTGCCCAATGCCAGCCCTCGTCGATATTACCATAATCATCCGGGACATAAACAGCCGCCACATAATTGCCGTCCTCTTTCAGCTTACTGAAATCGCCTTCCAAAACATTGAGCTTATCCAGCACAAAATCTTCCATTCCATAAAGCCGTACATCGTCAGCATATAAATCCCCCACCTTCTCTGACAGCGCCACATACTGATCTACATATTCCGGGCTCCCCCATCCCCATCGTCCCTGCTGTGTCCGCATCCACTCCTCGGTGATCAACTCCTCTGCCGCAAAGGTCTGTTGATAGGTTCTTCCTCCGGTCACACCATCCAGCGCTTCTATCTGCGCGATCACCTCCTCCGGAAAGGGATCGAAAATAGTTGTGAGTGTCTGAAAATAGGCTGCATCCGCAGTAAGAAAATCTGTCACCACCCTGTTGCTCAGATACTTATCCATATCAAACCCGTTTGTCAGAATAAAAGTGAGATTTAAAACTACCACTGCAAAAGACAGGGAGATCACCGTGATCACGGTCTTACTCCTGTTCCTGCCCAGATTCGCCACTGCCATGCGGAAAATGGAAGCTCCCTTTTCTCCCTTTCTTTTTTTCCTTTTACTCTCATTCCCTTCCGTGTAGCGCACTGCCTCCACCGGAGAGATCTTCGCCGCCATCTTTCGGGGTTTCCGGCAGGAAATCCATACCGTCACCAGAGAAAATACCGCGGCACCCACAAAAATTACAGGGCTGACTGAATAAGTCAAAACCACACCGTTGAGCTGTGACACCACAATGCGGGTCATAATTACGCCCATGCTGTAACCAAACACCATACCAATAGGAATGCCTGCCGCCGCAAGCAGGAGTGCCTGCCGGGAAATGATCCTCTTGATCTGCCGTCCGGTAGTGCCGATGGTCTTTAACAGCCCGTAAAAACGCACGTCATTGGAGACTGATATCTGAAAAATATTGTATATGATAAGATATCCCGTAAATATAATTAAAAGCAAGACCGCGATGAGCGCCAGAATCGTCCCAAGATCAATACTATCCTCAAACTGTGCCGTCACATAGCCCCAGTTCACACCTATGGAAATGTAGTTATCGCCTTGGTCTTCGCCCTCCGTCTGGTATCCATGCCGCTCCAGAATCGTCTTCATATTTTCTTCTATGTGGGAAGCGTTCTTGAACATCACATCCAAATTCCAAGTACCAATGTAATTAGCCTTGTGCTCCTTGTGCTGTGTGCCTAGCTTGTCAAATATCTCCTGTGTCCGGCTATAGGGAATCAGCACATGATTCGCCACGACCGCTTCATCATAATCCCAATACCCGCACAGGATAAAAGTCTCCGTGGTCTCATCACCATCTACCAGAAAAGTCATGGTAAACTCATTGCCGATCACCGGCTCCACACCCAAGAGGGAGAGCACACGTAAATCCGTAGCTGCCTCGTTTGTCCCCTCCTGCGGGAAACGCCCTTCCTTCGGCTCTAAGAACATCCACTTTGCCGCGTTTTTATCACAATAACTGACCTCCACATGGCTTTTCTGAAAAGGCGCCTTTTCAGGCATACCACAGACTATCCGCAAGCCATATTCTTTGATCAGCGGATCATCCTTTAACTCCTCAACCTGCTCTTCTGTCAAATGCTTAAAGCTGCCATGGTTGTAACCGCCCGCCATTCGGAAATTGGACTGCTCAAACCCGTGTTTGATGGACATAACCACCGTAAAAATAACTGTAAACAGTATGGTAGTAAGTGCAATGGCCACTATCGTTATGATATTTCTGACTTTTGCCGCCTTAAAACTTGCCACGCTGAGACGGCGGATACACTTTCTGTTGGAAACATTCATACTTTAAACCACCTCCTTTGTCACAAGCCTGCCACCCTCTGCTGCTGCCCGCCCGAGAGAATCTGCACTGTGAAAGATTTCTCTCCACAATACAGATTATCTCATAACATTCTTTCCACATTCTTTCCGCAGGAAAATCAATTGTGACAATTTTGTAAGAATTGCTGTTATTGCATTTTGATAAATTTCAATATATTTTCATTTATTGGCTGAATACGATTATATAGAAACCCAATCTCGCGAGGTGCTATTGGCTTAGACAATTCTATCTCTATCAGTGAACCTGTCTTTAATTCCTGTTCAACAAACTTTTTTACAACGCAGGATACACCAATCCCCATTTTGGCAAATTCAATAAGCAGATCCATTTCGTTTACTTCAAGGATATGCAGAGGAGTAATTTTATTTTGTGCATAATAGCTGTTTAAATGCCTGCGGGAAACATTATCTTTATCGAGCAATATGATATTTCCATGTTCAAATATCTTATCGTTATTGCAATTTAATTTGTCCCGGTATGTGGGGGTACAAACGAATATATATTCAATGACTCCTAAAGAATGGAATATTGCTGTTCCTAAATTTTCCGGTTTTGCAGCAAGCGCTAAGTCTATATTGCATTGTTCAAGCATTGTACAAGCTGATGATGATGATGTGCAGGTAATGGTTATATCTGTATTAGGATATAAACTTGTAAATTCTTTAAGATATGGCATGAGGAAATGCTTGCACAACACATTGCTGGCGGCTATTCGCAAATAACCCGTATTCTGATGAAATCTGAGCCTGTCTTCCGTATCTAAAAGTATATGAAATGCCCGCTTTACATTCTCATATAACTTTCTCCCGTTTTCCGTCAGCTCCACTCCTTTTGATTTTCTGATAAAAAGAGTTGTATTAAGATTGTCTTCCAGTTTCTTAATGGTTATGCTGACTGCCGGTTGAGAGATATATAATTGCGCGGCCGCTTTTGAAATACTTTTGCACCCGGCAACTGCAAGAAAGATTTTATATCTTGATAGATTATCAAACGTTTCCATATCGCCTCTCCTATAAATTTATTTTATGTATTTTATAAATTACATATATTTGAATTATATCAGTGGCAAAAGTATAATGCAAGAAAACGGAACAAGGAGGAAACTTATGAAAACATATGAATTTGACGGCGAAAAATACAAAATAGCTTCTACACCTCAAAAGGAATGGGGAGAAAGCCTTATTTCACAAATTTCTTTACACGGCAACGAAAGAATATTAGATTTGGGGTGCGGTGACGGCTATTTAACGGAGCAGTTAGCAATGCTCGTGCCAAGCGGAAAGGTATTAGGAATAGATGCGTCTGTCGGAATGATCCAAACAGCAAAAAAGATCTGTCGGGATAACCTTGATTTTGTCCATATGGATATTAACAGCCTGTGCTTTTCTAATGAATTTGATATTATTTTTTCCAATGCGGCTTTGCATTGGGTCAGAGACCATGATCGTCTTCTGAAGAATTCACTTGCGGCATTAAAAACAGATGGTATCCTGTTATGGAGTTTCGGAAGCGAAGGCAACTGTTCGAATTTTCTTTCTGTCATACAGAAAAAGATAACTGACGATAAATATATCGAGTTTTTCAAAGATTTTGAAATGCCGTGGTTTATGCCCTCAAAAAGCCACTACGCGGAGTTGATATCCAATATCGGTTTTTCTCATTTTACGATTACCGAAGTGAACCGGGACAGGTATTTTCCAACTTCTGATGAACTGATAAAGTGGATAGACCAGCCAAGTATTGTACCTTTTATAGAATGTATTCCCGATACTCTGAAAGGCACATTTCGCAAAGAAGTAATTGAAGAAATGTTGGAAAGAGCACAGCAGCCGGACGGTACTTGTTTTGAAACATTCCGCAGGTTACAGATATATGCGCAAAAATAACTGCGTGAGACTTAGTACTTCTTAGCGAAGCAGCCTTTGCTGCTGAGTTTTAGAAGTACTTCTCACGCTATTCCACAGGCAGATACATAGAAAAAACCGTGCCCTCACCCAACGCAGAAGCCAGCTTCATGTAGCCCGACTGCTGCCTTAAAATCTCGCGCGCAAGATACAATCCTATCCCCACGCCTTCCTGATCGGAAACGTTCTGAGACCGATAAAAACGCCCGAAAACTTTTGCCTGCTCCTCCTCCGCAATCCCGATGCCGGTATCCGCCACCTCAATACAGATAAAAAGCTCATATCGCTTCACCCGCACTGTGATACCGCCTGTCTGTGTATATTTGATAGCGTTGTCTATGAGATTTCCCAGCGCTTCCAGTGTCCATTTCCAATCAAAAGAGGCGTTTATGCCCTCTGCTTCCTTCGAAAGAATGTGCAGATACAGACCTTTTTCCTGTGCCCGGACTCTGTACTGTTCTCCCGCTTCTTCCAAAAGCTGTGACACCGCATTTTTGTGTGGACACAGCACAAGGATTCCCGTCTCCAGTCTGGAAAGCTTTACCAGAGACTGAATCAGAAAATCCAGCTTTTTGGCCTGCCTTTCCAGCAGCGTGATTGTCTCACTGTCCTTTACGCCCTCCTCTTTTAACAGTTCTGTATAAAGCAGAATATTGGAAAGCGGCGTTTTCGTCTGATGGGAAATATCCCCAATCAGCGTCTTAATATTCTCCTGCTCTACAATCGTCTTTTGTGCCTGCGTCTGCGATGCAGCGATATATTCCGCAAGCTTATTTTCTACGGAGGCAAACAGAGACTCGTCATAAAGATCCGCCTGAAAAGTGCCGTCCATGGCGGACAGTATCATGTCGTACATCCTTTTAAGACTGCGTCTTCTAATAGAAAAATCAAAAATAACGATTCCTACCGCCAGGACCAGACACAATATGGCAATGATGAAAATAATGATTATTCTATCTTCTGTCATGCTCTACTCCCACCGATATCCGATCCCATACACCGTTCTGATTCGATCCTGGGCCCCCAGCTTGTCACGTAGACGCTTGACCGTGACAGACAGCGTATTTTCATCTACAAACTCCGCATCCACAGACCAGATATGATCGAGCAGCCTCTCTCTGGTCAGCGTAATGCCCCGATTTTCCACGAGAATACGCAGCAGTTTTTGCTCACTCTTACTGAGTTCAATCCGCTCTTCTCCATGCTTAAAGAGCATCTGCGAAAAATTGAAGCTATAATCATCCATTACGATATCCTGTCCGGTCTCCCATATGTCCGGTACTGTACCGCCGTTTACTATGCCTCCCGCTGTCACATTGCCATCACCTGCTCTGCCCGCCGGTCTGCTCTGCGCCACTCTGCGAAGCCGGGTCTCCACCCGCGCCCGCAGCACCGCCAGACTGAAAGGTTTCGTGATATAGTCATCCGCTCCGGCATTCAGTCCTGCCACAATATCTGTCTCCATATCATTGGCAGTCAACATTATGACGCATATGTCATATTTTGTTTTGATCTCCTGCAAAAAATCGAATCCGTTTCCGTCAGGCAGATTCACATCCAGTAACACTAGTGAGTACTGCTCCTCTGCCGTCTGCTGTTTTTCCAGCAGTTTCCTCGCTTCACACAGAGTTGTGCAGTACAAAGCTTCTGTCCCCTCGTTCTGCAGGGCTCTGCATAAACCGCCTGCCAGCGTGACATCGTCCTCTATGATCAATATATGGTGTTCTGTTTGACTGTTCTGTTTCATCTTGTTATTCCGCTTTATTCTATCCTCTACATTTCCGGTGTTCAAATATTCCACTCACTACTTCAACTCATTCGCTGTCACATAGAAGTGGTGATAAATACCGCCAAGCGCAAGCAGGCTCTCATGAGTTCCTTCCTCCATGATCCCCTCCTCCGTCAGCACTAAAATCCTGTCAGAATTACGGATGCTGGACAATCTGTGAGCGATCGTGATAGTTGTTCTTCCTTTGGCAAGCGCCTCCAAAGACCGTGCAACTTGAAATTCACTCTCATTATCCAGCGCGGAAGTGGCCTCATCCAGAATCAGAATCGGCGGATTCTTCAGAAAAACTCTGGCAATGCTGATACGCTGTTTCTGCCCGCCGGAGAGTTTCACACCACGCTCCCCAACATAAGTATGATACCCATCCTTGAGGGCTGTGATAAATTCGTGAGCGCCCGCCTGCTTTGCCGCTTCAATTACCTCCGCCTCTGTGGCATTTTCTCTGCCATAAGCAATATTTTCAAAAACCGTGCCGGAGAAAAGATATACATCCTGCTGGACCATACCGATATTCCGGCGCAGACTCTTGATCGTATAATGATGAATGTTTTCACCATCCAACAGAATCTCCCCTTCGTTGATATCGTAAAATCGGGGAATCAAATTGCACAGCGTCGTCTTGCCGCCACCGGAAGGCCCCACGATCGCGATTTTTTCTCCCGCATGAATATCTAAATTCAGATTCCGAAATACCACGTTATGGTCATCGGGATATTCAAAGCTCACATTGCGGAACGCGATATTTCCCTCAGGGCACACACATTCCACCGCATCCGGCTCATCAAA
>CAZOIF010000098.1:0-9328 GCA_964579975.1 uncultured Eubacterium sp.
GGGAAAAACCTGCTGCAACTACCATTGCAGTAGTAACTATACCATTATTCTCTTTCGCCATCTTGATAATCTCTTCAGTTACTCCCAAAATAATCATCTACTTTCTATTGACTTTTATGCTTGTTATTATACATTTATAACGCACAGAAGTCAATAGACATGTATTCTCTAAATTAAATTGGGTAGACAATGTCTACCCAAGCGATACCAAATCATCACCCTCTCGCTTCCTGCCGGATAAACTCTAAGAATTCCTTCTCGGGCAGAGGTTTGGAAAAATAAAATCCCTGTATGTAGCTGATGCCAAGTTTTTCCATCGTGGCATACTGTTCTTCTGTCTCGATCCCCTCAGAGACAATGTGAAGCTCAAGCCCCTGGATCATGTGCATCGCCGCATCCATGACATATTTCGCTTTGTCGCTGCGAAAATACGACTGAATCATATCTTTATCAAATTTCACGATATCTACTGGCATATCCACGATGTAGTTCAGGTTAGAACGGCCAGTCCCAAAATCATCCAGGGAAAATGTCACACCGAATTCACGCAACTGCCTCATATTCATAAGAAGCATCCGCTTCTCATTTAAGCTGGCCGTCTCCGTAATCTCGAGATTTATATTTTGGGGTGAAATCTTATATTTTTTCATAATCTCTATAAAACTCTCTGCCAGATATTCATAACCGCATTGGATCACGGACAGATTCACTTCGATGTACTCAATCCCGTACTGTGCCGGGTTTTCCTTCTGAATAAAGCGGCACACCTTTTCAAACACCATCTCTCCCAGTTTTACGATCAGTCCTGTTTTTTCTGCCACCTCGATAAACTCACCAGGCGGTATCATATTTCCCTCTGCATCATAAATACGTACCAACGCCTCCGCTGAGACAAACTGATATTTTCTGGTCGAATAAATCGGCTGGAAAAATACAGTCACCCGGTCTTCTTCCATGGCCTCCACAAGAAGGGCCTCTACTTCTTTCTCTCTTCTAACCTCCATAATGACGGAATCATCCATCAAAATAAAATCATTTTCATCTACATTATTTCCAATGACTCTCTGCGTCATGTAATGGAACAAATTGGTAAAATCTTCGGATCGTTTTACCAATCCGGTCTCCATCAGGCAAAACCATCTCGGGCTGATCATATGCATATTTTCTCTTCCCCATGGTTTTTTAAAACGCTCCGACAACATCCGGTAGACACACTCCAGCTCTTCCGTCTCATAAAACAAAAAGACAATTTCATCCTCTGTGATCCGAAAAACCTTTGGCCCCTGAATCTTAGATATAAACCGGGCAATATCCATCAGAATGATTTCCTCCGTATCGGCAGGCACATTGTCGCCGATCCCCATCGTATATGACATACAGAGCAGACAAAATTCTCTTTCCTGTTCCAAAAGCTGTCTCGTATACATTAAAAACGCATTCTGGTTAAAAAATCCTGTTTTCCAGTCAAGATTCGCCTCCGGATTTTCTAACCGCAGATAAATGATGACTGTGCCCACGGCGCTGGCATATCCCACCACAAGAAGGGCCTCATTGATAAACTGGATACTGATAAATTCGATCACGGTGCCTAACATCCAGACACCCATCCATGCCCACATTACCCTGCGCAGTCTTGGCTTGATCGTATCTTTATTCTTATGCATTAAAAAAATAAGCAGGCCTAAAAACGATGCGGCCAGCACATAAGTAACTGTTGTGGCAGGACCATATGTATACGTTTTTGCTGCGCTTTCCGTACTGATATAAATTGGAAGCGCAAAAACTCCTACTGTCAGGAATACTCCTACCAGAATAAGACCCCGCTGATACTGTCTGTAATGCCCCTGGCCAGCATAAATATCAGTACCCACATAATTAACACAAAAAATCGCCACCCAGACTAAAGAAGCCACATAAGCTTTACAACTGGCCTGAACAAGAAATTCTGGCAGTTCACTCCGATAAGTAAGAACTACCATCGAAAGAATGTCAAGAATCAGACTTAAAAAAGTAATTCTCCAGATATTTACAAATGCGCGTTCTGTATATAGATGTATTTTTTTCTGATTACTGTGGAAATACAATATAACGATCATCAGCACAACTCCACAGCATTGTGCAAGAATATTCATACCTTTCCCTCCTTAAGGAAGTTTCAGAGAAGGGCATCCTCAGCAAAACCAAAGTATTTCGCAACCTCTTCTGCGATCTCATCAACCGTCATTTCCTCTCCACGGATGATCTGTTTTGCGCCAAACTCCTCCAGCATCTGCTTCTCATCCGTACAATCAGAAGGATTACTCTCATCCTCACCATCAGAAATCATAACGATATGGGTAGCGATCGGCAGGAGCGAACTAAAATCAAGCTCCCCTTCGCAAAGAACTTTGCCATATATTGCTGACAAGGCAATCAATTCTGACACGACCATCGGGGTAAACTCACGCAGGAGTTCCTGTTCTGTCTGCCTGACATCCTCCGGCGTCTCCTGTACCGGCTCACCAGATACTTCACCACCTGACCCTGCCAGCCTCCGTGAAATTTCTTTTTTTATGTGTTTGTTCCTGATATTATCCGTATGATAGACATACAGTAAATATTTCTCAGCAAGGGCTTCTGCCACCGCCGTTTTGTCATTTCCCCAGATAAAGTAAACATTCTCTAAGGTTTGTTTTAATATGTGATCATACTTAGCCATTTGCTTGATCCTCGATTCGTATATACTTCTTTTATTCTAACAAATTTTGTCGGACATTCCTAGTATTTTTTGTCTTTTTTTACTCCGGTCCGCAATAATCTTGCTTTCTTAGAACTTATAACTATATAGTATCACAATACGATTGCTGGTTCAACCCGGTAATAACTGTAGTTTTTATGCATAAAATACAAAAAAAAATCATATAAAAAAAAGAAACCATAAATCTAATGTTCATTTTTGAACCGATTCATCGTCCCTTCTTTTATTTAGGAAAGTAGTGTCATTCTCCCTTATCCACTTCCACGATCGCTTCCTTTTTCATCGGAATACGGCAGTTTTTATTGCTTCCAAACTCGACAATGACCACGTCGTCTGTCATGTCGATCACAACACCATAAAAACCACTTGTGGTCAGAATACTGTCACCGACTGCCACCGCTGAAACCAGCGCCGCGTGCTCTCTCTCCTTTTTTTTCTGTGGACGGATTGCCAAAAAATAAAATACACCGATAATTGCAACCAGGTAGATCAGCATACCCCAAGTTGAGTCCATGTTCTAGTACCTCCTAAGTCCTAAACTAAGATTTAATACTCATTTGACCGCATTAAATCTATCTTTTTCTTCTTATACTCCGCAAAGCAGTTCTTTTCAATCGCTTCACGAACCTCACTCATCATTGTATTATAAAAATAAAGATTATGCAAGACTAATAATCGAAGTCCGAGCATTTCTTTTGCTTTTAACAGATGCCGGATATATGCCCGCGTATAATGCCGGCATGCCGGGCACTGGCATCCCTCCTCGACCGGACGCTCATCTAATTCAAATCTTTTATTCATAAGATTCATCTTTCCAAGATTCGTATATGCGTGGCCATGCCTTCCGTTTCTGGCCGGATACACACAGTCAAAAAAGTCCACTCCCCGCTCCACTCCCTCAAGAATATTTTCCGGGGTTCCCACCCCCATAAGGTAAACCGGCCGGTCTGCCGGCAGGTGCGGTATGACCTCATCCAGTATACGGTACATCTCTTCATGGCTCTCGCCTACCGCAAGGCCGCCGATCGCATAACCATCCAGTTTCAGTTCCCCGATCTGTTCGGCATGCTCGATGCGGATGTCCTCAAAGGTGCCACCCTGATTGATTCCAAAGAGCATCTGCTCACGATTTATCGTATCCTCCATGGCATTCAGCCGTTCCATCTCGTCCCGGCAGCGCACAAGCCATCTCGTCGTCCTTGCGACCGATGCCTCCATATAATCTCTCGTAGCAGGATGGGGCGGACATTCATCAAACGCCATGGCGATCGTCGATGCCAGATGAGACTGGATCTGCATGCTCTCCTCCGGCCCCATAAATATTTTTCTGCCATCAATATGAGAATTAAAGTAGACGCCTTCCTCTTTGATCTTTCGTAATCCAGCGAGCGAAAATACTTGAAACCCACCGGAATCTGTCAGGATCGGCCTGTCCCAGTTCATGAATCTGTGCAGTCCCCCCAGTTTTCTCACCACATCGTCCCCCGGTCTCACATGGAGATGATAGGTGTTGGAAAGTTGTACCTGTGTGCCGATTTCTTTTAAGTCCACCGTAGATACTGCGCCCTTTATGGCGGCGACTGTTCCTACATTCATAAACACCGGCGTCTCGATCACCCCATGCGGGGTGTGCATAACTCCCCGGCGTGCCCTACCCTCTGTTGCAACGATATCAAACACATTAGTTTTCATTTTTACCTCCCAGAAGTCTGGCAAACCGAATATAAAGCCACAGCATGACAGGAAGCAGTATAGATCCTCCCAGACATGCCTTAAATAATCCTGCCGAGGCTGGAGAGGTAGTCAGCGCCGCAATCAATGTGATTACATACATAAGCAGAAGAACTACCACTCCTGCTATAGCAATAACCCGGGCCCCCTTGGGATAGGAGCTCTTTATTTCCTTATGTTCCTTTTTTGTATCGTCCATTTCACTCATTTCCTTCCTCTTTGATCCTCATCAAGTGCTGTTTTAAGTCTCTCTCATATCCCTCATCGGACAGATGATAAAAAGTCATATCCTTGATCTCATCCGGGAGATACTGTTGCCTCACATAATGATTTTCATAATCATGTGCATATTTATAGCCAATTCCGTGCCCGAGTTTGGCTGCTCCTTTATAATGTGCATCCTGCAGATATGCGGGTATCTTGTGGTTTGGATGAGAGGACACATAATTCATCGCCGCATCAATCGCCATAATAGCAGAATTACTTTTTGGCGCACACGCCACATACGCTGCCGCCTGTGCCAGTACGATCCGTCCTTCCGGCATCCCCAGCCTCTCGACCGCCTGTGCCGCCTGTGTGGCCACGACAAGCGCCAGAGGATCTGCATTGGAAACGTCTTCAGCCGCACAGATCATAATGCGCCTGGCGATAAATTTAATATCCTCGCCCGCATAAAGCATCCTTGCCAGATAATAAACCGCCGCATCCGGATCCGATCCCCGCATACTTTTTATAAATGCGGACACCGTATCATAATGACTGTCCCCGGCTTTATCATAACGCAGCGTCCGCTTCTGTATGCATTCCTCTGCAACTTCCGTAGTGATGTGGATCTTTTCATCCTCAGACCGTTTTGTAGTCAGAACACCTAACTCCACTGCATTCAATGCTGTTCTGGCATCCCCGCCACTGATATCTGCTAAAAATTCAAGGGCATCTTCTTCGATCACCGCATGATAGCTACCAAGTCCCCGCTCCGTATCGTTCACCGCCCGAAGAAGCAATTCCTTTATATTTTCTTTTGACAGGGGATGAAGTTCAAAGATAACCGACCGCGAAATCAGCGCCCCATTCACCTCAAAATACGGATTTTCCGTGGTGGCACCAATCAGGATCACCGTACCATCCTCTACAAAAGGAAGCAGATAATCCTGCTGGCCTTTATTGAACCGATGGATCTCATCGATAAAAAGAATTGTCTTCCTGCCATACATCCCGGTATTTTCTTTCGCCTTTTCAACGACCTCCTGCATATCTTTCTTTCCGGCTGAAGTCGCATTGATCTGAAGAAAATCAGCTTTCGTCGTACCTGCGATCACTTTCGCCAGTGTCGTCTTTCCCGTACCCGGAGGACCATACAAAAGGATTGAATTGAGTTTGTCCGCCTTGATCGCCCGGTACAAAAGTTTATCCTTTCCTATTATATGTTCCTGCCCGACAACCTCATCTAATGTCTGTGGCCGCAGTCTGGATGCAAGCGGAGACTCCTTCTCTTTATTTTTTTCATTCATATATTCAAGTAAATCCATGAGGCCTCCCCCCGTTCTATTTGCGTGCGTCCGCCAGTCCTCTCCGTGATCTCACGTTCAAAGGCCGAAACCTTCTCCTCGGGAACCTCATACGTCACCATTACTTTCTCACCATATTCCGATGTTTCCTCTCTGATGTCCATCCCGGCGGCGATATACTGGATCTTGCCGATATTATTATAGTCGGCCTGTACATTCACATGATATCCCCGGATTTTTTCCTGGATTACGGAGGCCTCAAGTCCGGCCTTTACGGCAGCCGAATATGCTCTTACAAGTCCGCCTGTTCCCAGAAGGGTCCCTCCAAAATAGCGGGTTACAACAACCAGAACATCATGGATCCCCTGACCCGTCAGCACATCCATCATCGGCCTTCCCGCCGTGCCAGACGGTTCACCATCGTCACTACAGCGTTCCGTCTCATTTTTTTCTCCGAGGACATAGGCAAAACAGTTATGTCTTGCGTTATAATGTTTTTTTCTTACATTGGAAATATATTCCAGTGCCTCTTCTTCCGAACTGATTGGAAAAACACTGGCGATAAACCGGGATTTCTTTTCCGTAACCTCTCCAGTACCGCCCTGTTGAACGATTTTCAGCGGCGAACACATCTTTTTCACCGTTCCTTTCTTTCCCGCCGTACACGGCGGAACTGTTGTAACAAGCCGACAAAATTGCAAACCCTGTCATTAGTTTACTAATTTTTCTTTTCCTTTGCAAGAGTTTTTGGTATACTATATACCATAAAGCATTTTATATGTTTCAGAAAGGGATGAGTATCCTATGAATTTCAGTAAAAAAAAGGTGATTGAAAAGGCACGTACCTTAAAGTCTCCTTCCACCCATCGAATAAATAAAGTCAAGGTCATGGCCACCCGGTTTCTTCTAATCATAGTTGTCGTCTGCACAGTTACAGGAATAAGCGCTCTTGCCGGAATCATCAACGGTCTCATGGAGACAGCTCCCAGCATTGAATCCATCAATGTAGTTCCGGATGGCTATGCCACTACGATATTGAATACAAAAGGAAAAGTCGTACAGACACTTGTCGGCCGCGAAGCAAACCGCGAGTATGTGACACTTGACCAAATTCCGTCCCATGTGCAGAATGCCTTTGTTGCCATTGAAGATGAACGTTTCTGGACACACGATGGAATCGATCTGCGTGGAATTTTCCGTGCCACATTCAGCGGCCTGTCCCATGGCGGAAATTTTAATCAGGGCGCCAGTACCCTGACCCAGCAGCTTTTAAAAAACCAGGTCTTTAGCGGCGGTGAGGAATCTTCTTTTATCCAGAAAGTGGAGCGGAAGATCCAGGAACAGTACCTTGCGATCCAGCTTGAAAATAAATTGTCCAAAAACCAGATTCTGGAATACTATCTGAACACGATCAATCTGGGACAGAACACCCTTGGCGTACAGGCGGCATCCAAACGCTATTTTAATAAAGATATCTCAAAACTGACGATTTCAGAGTCAGCCGTACTGGCCGGCATCACTCAGAATCCCGCCGGCTACAATCCGATCACCCATCCTAAAAAAAATGCAAAAAAACGTTCAACCGTTCTTTCTTATATGAAGGAACAGGGTCTTATCACCTCTGCTGAGTACGATGAGGCGATGGCCGATAAAGTATATGCCCGTATCAAATCCGTAAACAAAGAGACGGCTGCCCTTTCCGGTACGACTTCCTACTTTACGGACTCCCTGATCGACCAGGTGATCGCCGACATGAAAGATGAACTTGGTTATACTGAGACTCAGGCCTATAATGCCCTTTACCGCGGTGGTCTGACGATCTACTCGACACAAGACTCCTCCATGCAGAAAATTTGTGACAAAGTGATCAATGACGCTTCCTACTACCCGGCTGATTCCGTCTATCAGTTGAATTATCAGCTTACCGTGACGGATTCGGAAGGCAAAGCCAAAAACTACAACGCAGGAACTATGATAAACTGGTTTGCCAAAGAAAAGAATGAAACCGTCAGCCTTTACTATTCAAACCAAAAGAGTGCAAAAAAATATATCAACACCTATAAAAAAGCCATGAGTAAGGGAAAAACCGTGGAAGGAGAAAAGATTGAATATATCATTCAGCCTCAGGCATCCTTTGTCATCATGGACCAGCACACCGGACAGGTAAAAGCCATAGCCGGAGGACGCGGAGAAAAGACAGCCAGCCGGACACTGAACCGGGCCACGACTTCTCTGAGGCAGCCCGGCTCCACATTCAAGGTGCTCTCCACCTATCTCCCGGCTCTGGATACCTCTGGCATGACACTGGCTACTGTGCAAACAGACGAACCCTATTATTACCCCGGAACAAAACGCCTCGTAAAAAACTGGTATCGTGGATACCGGGGAAATGTATCGATCCGAAAGGCCATCGCCGATTCCATGAATGTCATTGCCGTCAAAACACTGGAACAGGTGACGCCTAAAATCGGATATGATTATTTATTAAATTTAGGTTTTACATCTTTGGTCGACAGTTATACAGACTCTTCCGGAAAAGTTTTCACGGATATCGCCCTTCCTATGGCACTTGGTGGCTTGACAAAAGGTGTGACAAATCTGGAATTAACTTCTGCTTTTGCCAGCATTGCCAATAATGGCGTCTACAACAAAGCTACCTTTTACACAAAAGTGATCGATCACAACGGAAATGTTTTACTAAACAGATCTCCGGTGAAGAAGACTGTAACTTCCAATGACAATGAACAGACAACGATCACCGTCGGCTCTGACAGCCAGCAGGTCATGAAAGATTCTACCGCATGGCTCCTTACCGACGCCATGCAGGATGTCGTTAAATCAGGAACGGGTACATTCTTACGCTTCCGGGAGATCAATATGCCTCTTGCCGGAAAAACCGGGACAACTACCAAAAATAAAGACCTATGGTTTGTCGGCTACACGCCCTATCTGACTGCCGGTGTATGGGGTGGTTATGACGCCAGTGAAAAACAGACAAACACCACGTTCCATAAAGCAATCTGGAGAGCAATCATGGAAAAAATAAACAGCCGCTACGAAAAAGCTGATTTTGAAAAACCGGATTCCATCGTCTCCGCTTATGTATGCTCGAAATGCGGAAAACTCCTTCCTGACGATTCGTATAGTTCAGCGAGGAAAAAGGAGTATTTTGCAAAGGGAAATGTGCCGACGGAGACGTGTTCGGAGCACTGATCGGATTGGGGCATCCCGTGTATAGGGCAACGAGAGAGGGAGAGAAAGAAATAGTCTGGGCAGACGAATTGATCTACGGTTCGCAATTAAGTCTGCCCAGACTATTTCTTTCTCTCCCTCTCTCGTAAGCCCGGCGGGG
>CAZOIF010000099.1:0-9168 GCA_964579975.1 uncultured Eubacterium sp.
TTTTATTTTACTGTTTTCCCTATCTAAAATCAATAAAAAACTTTTTTGTATCCGCAGATTTTTCCTTCCTTTTAAAGCAAAAACGTGGTATAATGGATATAATAATATGTCTTCAAAGTTAAATACCTCGTGGAGCTACCAAATGCGGGTAAACTCGTACTTGGCCCGTTGCTTTGCAGGAATAAAGAATGAGGAGAGGATACAAATATGCAGCACTCACGTATGGATAAAGAAACTACGACCAAAAACCAACTTGCAGACATCTCTGAAATCGCACTCGCCAATAAAGTGGCATGCATCACCCTGACGATCATGGTCTCCGTCATATGCATTGCCTATGCACTCGAAGTCGTCAAAGGAAACCGGGGAGTCCCTTATGTCCTCGCCACCTTTGTCCTTGGATATCTACCCGCGATCTCCGGATGGACCCTGTTTCAGAAAAACCGCGACAGTCTTAATGTAAAGCGTGCCCTGCTATATGGTTTTATGGTCTTTTACAGCTTTTTGCTCTTTACTGCACAAAACGCCCTTGTCTTTACCTATGCGATCCCGATGCTGATCGTCGTTACGCTTTACAATGATCTTAAATTCACCCGCGTCATCGGAATCATCGTCATTGCTGAAAATATTATCTATGCGATCGTTACCGTAATGAAAGGAAATCTGGCTGCACAGGATATCGTAACGTTGGAAATACAGATTGCACTTCTTTGTGTTTCCGTTGGTTTTTTCTTTGCCGTATCACATACATCTGCCAAATTTCAACAGATCAAAATATCACGAATCGATCAGGAAAAAGAAAAAACAGTCCAGATACTGGAAAAAGTACTTTCCGTATCCACCCATATGTCCGAAAATGTAGAATCTGTGACAGAACAGATGAATATCTTAAAGGACACCGTATCGCAAAATATGGATTCGATGTCTGAGGTCACTGCCGGTACTTCAGAATCCGCAGAGGCGATCCAGAACCAGTTGCGAAAAACAGAGGAGATCCAGAATCACATCACAGATGTAGAGTCTGCTTCCTCTTCCATTTCCTCGGATATGCTTCTTACGACCGAGGCAGTAGAAAAAGGACGCGATTTGATCAATGGTCTTATGGAACTTGCCTCTGCCTCAGAAACTGCCGGAAACGACGTGGCATCCGCTCTGGAATCCTTCCATGAGTACACAGAACAGATGAATTCGATCACCGATCTGATCACAAACGTAGCCTCCGAGACGAGCCTTCTTGCACTGAATGCAAGCATCGAGGCAGCCAGAGCCGGAGAAGCTGGAAAGGGATTTGCAGTCGTAGCTTCCCAGATTTCAAACCTGGCTGGACAGACAACTTCCGCCACAGAAAATATCGTATCCCTGATCAATAATATTTCGGGGCAGCTTCAGGTCATGATCACCACGACAAATACACTCATTGACAGTAATCAAAAACAAAGTGGCTCTGCCGGAAAAGCAGCAGAAACTTTTGAAGTGATCAGCGACAGGGTAACAAACATCAATTCCCGCGCACAGGAATTAAACCGTATCATCACCGAACTGGCTTCTGCCAATAAAACCATTGTCTCAAACATTGAGACGATTTCTGCGATCACAGAAGAAGTTTCCGCACACACAAACGAAACATACTTAAGCAGCGAGCACAACAAAGAGATTGTTCAACAGGTAAATACTCTGGTATCTTCTTTAAACGAGGACTCCAATGCGCTGCAGTCCGTAGAAAAAGATATCTGATTTTTCGAAAAGGCGTTGTCTTCATCGGTCATACGACCGGACAGACAGCGTCTTTTTTATTTGGATCAAAAAACAGTCCCTATTTGACACTATCCCTCTCCTATGATAAGATAATCAGTGTTTCTTACATAAACAAGGTGCGGCTGAAAAACGCGCACCTCTCAAGTTTGCCTTCCGGCAAACTTTGCTCCGCAATGGAGAACTTTTGTATCCAATTAAACAAGGTGCGCAAAAGATATGCGCAGAAATGAGGTAATTATGAAAAAAAGATTATTAGCAGTACTACTCACAAGTGCACTTGCCGTCTCCCTTCTGACCGGATGTGGAGGTGACACAACATCTGGAGAAACTTCCTCTTCTTCTGAAAAACAGACATTTACTGTCGGTTTCGACGCTGAATATCCACCGTATGGCTATATGGATGACGACGGTGAGTATACCGGATTTGACCTTGAAATGGCCGGTGAAGTATGTAAACTGAATGGTTGGGAACTGGTAAAACAGCCAATCTCATGGGACAATAAAGACAATGAATTAAATTCCGGCGCCATCGACTGTATCTGGAACGGATTTACGATGAATGGCCGTGAAGACGCTTATTCATGGTCCGATCCCTATGTTGATAACAGTCAGGTTATCGTAGTGGCAAAAGATTCCGGCATTTCCGCATTGACTGGCTTAAAAGACAAAACAGTCGGCGTTCAGGCTGCTTCCGCTGCCCTGGATCTACTCAATAGTGAAGAAGAGGGCGGTCAGAAAGCTCTGTCTGACACATTTAAGGGCCTTCAGGAATTTGGTGATTACAACACAGCATTTGTAGAGCTTGAGGCCGGTTCCATCGATGCCATCGCCATGGATATCGGTGTTGCACAGTACCAAATCGAGAACCGCGGAAATGGCAAATACATCATTTTGGATGAACACTTAAATGCGGAAAAATATGCCATCGGTTTCAAACTTGGAAACGAAGAGCTTCGTGACAAAGTAAATCAGTCCCTTCACGATCTGAAAGAAAATGGCAAGTTTGATGAATTAGCTGAGAAATACAAATTAAGCGATATGACCTGTTTAGAGTAAGGAGTACAGACGATGAGTTTTTCCATGATGCTGTCACAGATGTCTGAGGGTATGTTAAGTACCCTCGGCATCTTTGTTCTGACACTGTTATTTTCTATGCCTTTGGGCTTCCTTGTGGCATTCGGCCGAATGTCAAAATTCAAACCCGTAAGTGCCATTACCCGTATTTTCATTTCGATCATGCGCGGAACCCCGCTTATGCTGCAGCTGATGGTCGTGTACTTTTTTCCGTTTTATCTGTTTGGACTTCCGATTGCTTCCTGGCGTTTTCCGGCCATCATCGTCGGATTTGCCATCAACTATTCCGCATATTTTGCAGAAATCTACCGCTCTGGTATTGAAGCAATCCCGAAAGGCCAGTACGAGGCCGCAACGATTCTTGGCTATAGCAGGGTACAAACCTTTTTAAAGATCATTCTCCCACAGGTCATCAAGATCATCCTTCCCTCTGTGACGAATGAGGTTATCACACTTGTAAAAGACACCTCTCTTGCCTACTCCCTTTCCTATATGGAAATGTTCAGCATGGCAAAACAGATCGCTGCGAGAGAGACAACGCTGATGCCATTTGCTATTTCCGCCGTATTCTACTATGTATTTAATCTAATCGTTACGTTCATAATGGAAAAATTGGAAAAGAAAATGAATTATTATAAATAGGAGGAACCGGTTTTGAATTATTATCTTGAAATGAACCATGTAAAAAAATCCTTTGGTGATCTGGAAGTACTAAAAGACATTTCCCTCAAAGTTTACGAGGGCGAGGTTCTCTCCATCATCGGCCCATCCGGTTCCGGAAAATCCACCCTGCTGCGGTGTGCGACCCTCCTAGAAAAAATGGACCAGGGCGATTTATATTATCTCGGTGAACCAGCGGCCACCATGGAAAATGGAACATGCGTATATGCGAAAAATTCTGACCTTGAAAAAATCAAAGAATCCTTTGGCCTCGTATTTCAGAACTTTAACCTGTTTCCTCACTACACCGTATTGAAAAATATCACAGACGCACCCATTCATGTACAAAAGCGTCCCAAAGGCGAAGTTATGCAGGAAGCATCTGCTCTTCTGGCTAAAATGGGCCTGGAAGACAAAGCCGATTATTACCCACACCAGTTATCCGGCGGACAGCAGCAGCGTGTAGCGATTGCACGGGCACTGGCATTAAATCCCAAAGTACTCTTTTTTGATGAGCCAACCTCGGCGCTCGACCCCGAACTGACCGGGGAAGTGCTAAAAGTCATCCGTTCTCTGGCTGAGGCGAAAATGACGATGGTCATCGTCACCCACGAAATGGAATTTGCCAAAAACATATCCGACCGTGTCATCTTTATGGATAAAGGCGTTATCGCTGTCGAGGGGACACCGGATGAAGTATTTCATTCAGATAACGTAAGGATGAATGAGTTTTTGGGGAAATTAGAGCAGTAAAAAAGAATGGCGGAAACCAACCGTATGGCGAGAAAGGGAGTAACGGGCTGTTCAAAACAAACACAAGCAAGCTTGCGAAAAGTTTTGAACAGCCCGTTACTCCCTTTTCTTGCTAGCCGGATGCTTTCCGTGCCATTGCAATGTTTGGAAAACTTTCTGCTTCTATTCCTTTTCTACCTCCCAGATATGGCGGTCATGCCGGAAATAGAGGCATACCAGGACTCCCATAAAAGCAAGGACAAAAAACAGAAAAGCAGCCCCGGACCCCTTACCTTCTCCGAACAACCGGATCAGAATACTGGCATCGTTCTGATGCGCCATAAACGGCTCAAAGACCAGATCTACTAACATCCCACCCAAGAAATAGCCGACCGGAATCGTGAAAAATTGAAAAGAATTTCTCACCGAATACACACGTCCCTGCATCTCTACCGGGATGCGAAGCCGGAGGATTGCATCCAGATTCGTATTCATAAGCGGTATGAATATCCAACCGAGAAATCCGCCGATTCCCCATATAAGAGATGTTTTTCCGAGCGCGAGGAGAATATTTTCCGTTGCCATGGAAAAGAGCAGACAATTACAGATCACCCGCACACGGCTTTTGGGCTCTTTCCAAAATGTCGCCAGAACGCTGCCCAACAAGGCTGATGCCCCGATCACAGCGTTTACGACCCCGAGAACCTTCTCACTGCCGCCATTTCTCGAGAGCACCATCGCCGGAAATGCGGCATCATACACAGAGGCCACAAAATTGATCGCCGCCAAAAACAGGATCAGATGGAAAATCCCCTTCTCCTTTTTCAAAAAAGAAATTCCCTGCCTGGAGGCAGTAAGCAGTCCCTCTCCCGGTTCTGTCTCCTGCCTGCCCTCTGGGTTGCCCTCCGGGATGCGGATAACAAATGCCAGCGTCACAAAAGCTGTCGCAAACGTGAACAGGTCAAAGACAAACACCATCTGCATCCCCGCAATTCCAAGAACCGCCGTTGCGATCAACGGTGCCAGAATGGAATTCAGCGAATTTCCAAAGTATCTCAGTCCACCAACCCTCTGATAATATTTTTTCGGAAGAACACGGGTCACTGCCACCTCGGAAGCTGGCTGCTGGACGGTATTCATAAGTCCAGCTATGACATTTCCAATGTAGAGATGCCATATCTCCAGCCGGTCAGTCTGCAGCAAAAACATCATGATGACTGAAGTCATCGCCGCAACCGCATCACAGACTAACATCGTCTTCTTTTTATCAAAACGGTCGCTAAGTGCGCCGGCAAAAATACTGAACACCACGTATGGCGCATAAGAACACACCATCAGAAGTGCAGTCATAAGTGCTGATCCTCTCTGCGTGTATGACCAGATCACCAAAGCATAGCTCGTCATGGCACTTCCCAGTCCGGAAAAGGACTGTGTAACCCAGAGCAGTAAAAAAGTACGCATCTCAAAAAAAGTAGTTTTTATATTATATTTCATAGACTTTGCTCCTTATCAAACATGATTTCATATTAATGTTATCTGCAAAGTCCAAGGATAATATTTTCGCTCCATGTCAGTTTATCCTAAAGGACCCTGCATGGAGCTTTTGCAATGCATAACCTCATACCATTTCCCCCTTTCTATCAAATGCCCGGCTCCCGCATCATCTGCCCAAGCCGCCGGATACTATAACGGTAAGCCGGAATCAGAAATGTATCAGCGAGGATCCATGCAATCGGACTGGCCAGACATGCAGCGGTAAATCCAAAAATCGGAACAAACCCAAAGCCGACGATACTCCGCCCGAGCATCTCCGCCACCCCTGCAAAAATCGCAAGCTTTCCAAACCCCAGCCCCTGGATTGAAAATCTTATGATATTAACCAGTGCGAGCGGGATGTAAAGAAGACTGTTACATTTCAAAAACACGGCGACATTCTGAATGATCTGCACCTCAGAATCATCCACGAACAGGAGAGCCAGTTTATCCCCGAAACTAATCAACACGACGGCAGCCAATACACTGTATATACTGGCAAGAATACTACACTGGACCATCCCCTTTGTCACTCGTTTCAGCTTGCAGGCGCCTGCATTTTGTCCGGCATAAGTTGCCATCGTCGAGCCAAACGCATCAAACGGACAGCAAAAGAACATCGCTATTTTACCGCCGGCAGTCATCGACGCCACCGCCACAGAGCCAAGCCCATTGACCGCCGTCTGTAGGATCACACTTCCAATCGCTGTGATCGAGTACTGCAGTCCCATTGGGATTCCCATACTGCACAATCTTGAGACACAATTTCCACGTACTCTCCACTCATCCTTTTGTATTTTCAAGATTGGAAATTTTTTCTTCATATATAAAAGACATAATAAGCCGGATATAACCTGAGAAAGAACGGTCGCCCATGCTGCGCCGGCCACGCCCATATGAAACACAAGGATGGCCACGATATCAAATCCGATATTCAATACGGAAGATATCACAAGAAAAATAAGCGGGCTTTTTGAATCTCCCAGTGACCGGATGATCCCTGACAGAAGATTGTACAAAAAAATAGCGGGAATTCCAATAAAAATAACAAATATATAACGAAACGCACCATCGATGATATCGGAAGGTGTATCCATCCAGACGAGTATGCTTCTGCACAAAATGGAAACAACTGTCGTGATGACCGTAGCAAAAATAATTGACAGCCACACGCTGTTTGCGACAAAACACCGCAGCATTTTTTCGTCCTTCGCTCCAAAGCGCTGGGCGACTGGTATGGCAAATCCATTGCACAGCCCCATACAGAACCCAACGATCATAAAATTGATCGACCCCGTAGAGCCTACTGCTGCCAGTGCATTTGACCCAAGAAATTTTCCCACAATGACCATATCCATCAGGCTGTAAAACTGCTGAAACAGCATACCAAAAAACAGTGGCACTGCAAAGCCGAGTATGAGCCGGATCGGTGAACCTACCGTCATATCTTTCATTGTGCTTCGTGCCATCACAGACACCTCCTCTTATCTGAATCCAATCTCTCACTCCTCATAGGTTTCCATTCACCAAAGGAAGTGTATTGTGCCTATAATTTCCGGTATCGGTTCAGACATGCGAAAATTTCCTGGCGTCTCGGCATCGCAAGCCCTGAGAACACATTTCTTTCCCCGCAAATCCCAGCAAATCCATTTTCCTGCATCCTCTGCTCCAGAATATCCACAATCTGAACGAGATTTTTCTTTCCATCAAACAACTGCAACTCAGCGTATTTCACAAGCTGTGCTAACATAGATAACTGCTCCGGATCTGCAAGCTGTTCCAGATATCGCAGATCGATCGTCTCCCTGTCGATACTGATGCCATCCATCCCCATCGTCTTCATCTTGATCCGGTCGTTTCCTGCCAGTTTCCGGTTCTGATTAAATACACGTTGAAAAGCAGGCCTTTTCTCTGCCACAGACTCCTTCTTTCCATCATCCGCTTCTCTTCCATCTCCGGCGGATACCTCCCTCCCCCTCACATATTTCTCTGCCTGTTCTCTGGCAAATGCCGCAATGTCATATGGCACATAATGTTTCATCTGGATGATACTGTCTGCCTTGTAAAAATAACTTCCTGAGCTTCCGGCAACTAACACCGTAGAAATACCATCCTGTTCATACAACTCACGAATCCGGTCAATGTATGGTGTAATCGGCTCCTCGTCCTTATGTACGACCTGCTGCATAAGCTCGTCACGGATCATAAAGTTCGTGGCACTTGTGTCCTCATCAATAAGAAAAACCTGACTTCCCGTCTCCATCGCCTCTATCACATTGGCAGCTTGTGACGTACTCCCACTGGCATCCTCCGTACAAAAACGCTCCGTATCTTTCCCATTCGGCAGATTCCGGATAAACATGGAAATATCCACATTCTTCACGCTTCTTCCATCCTCCGCCCGAAGTTTCATCGCTGAGTCATCCGTGATGACATATTCTCTCCCATCTCCGGCAATGTGATTGTACACACCGAGCTCTAGCGCTTTCAAAAGAGTGGATTTTCCATGGTATCCGCCTCCTACGATCAGCGTGATCCCTCTTGGTATTCCCATTCCTTTTATATTTCCGCGGTTCGGAAGTTTTAACTCAATTTCCATGGTCTCCGGAGACTGAAACGGGACAGCCTGCTTCATCGGCCTCTCACTGACACCAGACTCTCTCGGCAAAATTGAACCATTCGCAACAAACGCTACCAGATCATTTTCCTTAAGAAGCTTCCTCACTTCCTCCTGATCCTCTGCGAGATCTGCCGTCTTTTTCAGTTTCGCCGCATCCAGCGACCGGTAAAACAAACTCTGT
This sequence comes from uncultured Eubacterium sp., assembly GCA_964579975.1. Classification (GTDB taxonomy): domain Bacteria; phylum Bacillota; class Clostridia; order Lachnospirales; family Lachnospiraceae; genus Eubacterium_F. Next base: position 8,556 of record CAZOIF010000099.1, read on the forward strand.
CTGACACATTTCGGCAGAAAATCGAACAAAATCTTTTCCAGCTCTCTGGCATTGATCGTCCGGCCGTTTGCCGGAAATCCAATCTCCATACGGAGAATGATATCTCCCGTCGCAGGATCCATCTGACAGCCGCTCCGTTCCAAAACCTCCTGTCCCGGACTGCTCACGGACATCAGTCCCGATTTACCGGATCCTCTTGCCTGAAAGGACACGTTTCTGAGCTGTCTTCCCATCTCCCGCAAAAGTACATCCTCAAGCGCTGTCTTCTGGCATGGCATACGGTATAACTCCTCCGGAAATCCTGCTGCCTTTCCGGTCACACGGACACTAACCCTTGATGGCGCTGCAAATGGATCTCCCTGCACATGATCGATCCCAAGCACATAATTGGGAAACTGATATGCTCCTTTTAATTGTTTATAAGCCGGGTATCCTTTATGGTCGATTTGCCGAAGCATTGTATTTAATTCAGATGATTGTTTCATGGGTTTTTCTTCCTCTCAATTTTTTATCTGTATTGTAACACATTCCTGGCATTCCCTCAATACATGATTCCCCTTCCGATGAAGTAAACGAATTGTCAGTTAAAATAAAAAAGACTGGTCCTGAGAAA
>CAZOIF010000100.1:0-8751 GCA_964579975.1 uncultured Eubacterium sp.
TTAGCAAAGATATGGAAGAGGATTATATAAGCTATTTTGATAACAGAGCTTTTGGAGATAGCGATATAGAAAAAGGCTGCTATTGTGTTTGGCATTATTGGACGGACAAACATGAGTACGAGCGTAGCTTGAAGTGAATAAGAAACAGTAAACCCGGCGTGGTGTGCTCCAGACAAAAAGGAATACATCACGCCATTTTTTTTGTGCAACATTATGCACAGAAGAAAGGAAAAGAAGTAGATTATGAAACGATTTTATACAGCAGAATCCGTAACAAAAGGGCATCCTGACAAGCTCAATAAAATTACAAGCAAATGGCACGGGAAGTCTAGGGATATCGGAGGACAGAGTGCGCAGAATTTTTTAATCCATGTTGTTTGGGAACAGTCAGATTGTATCTGTGGCAAAGGCAGAAATATGAACAAATGAACGGATTTCTGAAGGAGGATGCCTTTCCGATTCCGAACAAAATTACTATCGAAGATGAATTTGCCGAGGGAAAAGAATGTTCTCAGTTGTATGAGAGAGCGTATCTGCAAAACAGAATCTGTGCAGGAGATTAGGAAGGATGAGGATCATGATATCGAAACTCTGCCAACAGAAAGGAGAGAGAGGCGTGGATTCTATATCAAAAGAGTTTCTTGCCCAAAGACCTCAATCTCCTATTGAAACTGGACGAAGCAGTAGGAGATTATAGTGCCAGTTATGGGGATGCTGCATACTCTCTTGGATTTCATGACGGAATGGAAGTAGGGCTGGAACACAGAAACACCAATAAGGAATAACAAAAAAACGATGTATATGATTTGTGTAAAGGTTCACATTTTTAATTATACTTAGTAAAAGGATAAGATTGGGCAATGCCAAAAAGGCAACAATAAAAAGATTTATTGTCTTTTGGGCATTGCTTTGTTATAATGAAACAAAACAATTGCAAGGAGGAGCCAGTGCCTATGGAAATTCGTGTTCTTCGTTATTTTCTTACTGTGGTAAGAGAAGAAAGTATTACAAAAGCTGCCGATGTGCTCCACATTACGCAGCCTACACTAAGCCGCCAGTTATCTCAGATGGAGGATGATATAGGAGTCAGGTTATTTCACAGAGGTACAAGGAAAATTACCCTTACAAATGAGGGAATGCTGCTCCGAAGGAGAGCAGAGGAAATATTACAGCTTGTGGATAATACGGAAAAAGAGCTGGTGGAACAGGAAGAACAGATTGAAGGGAAAATTACAATAGGCTGCGGAGAACTTGCTTCCGTTCAGATTTTGTCAGAACTGATTAAGGATTTCAGCAAAAAACATCCCGGTGTCAGCTATGACATTATTACGGCAACGGCAGATTTGGTAAAGGAGCAGATGGATAAAGGTCTGATTGATATTGGGCTTTTACTGGAACCGGTGGATATTGAGAAATATGAGTTTATCCGTCTGGATATCAGAGAAAAATGGGTTGTTCTAATGCGGCCGGATGATGAACTTGCAAAAAAAGAATCTGTTAGTCCGAAGGATTTATCAGAACTGCCCATGATTTTGCCACGACGTCTGAACGTGCAAAGTGAGCTCGCCAGTTGGTTTGGTGATTATTATGCGGATTTGCATGTATTGTTTACCAGTAATCTGAATACAAATGGAGCGGTAATGGTAAGGAATGGATTGGCATATTCGGTAGTAATTGAAGGCTCGGTTCCTTTCTGGGATCAGTCAAAGATAACATACCGTCCGTTATCTCCAGAGTTGACAGCAACCTGTGTGCTGGCATGGAAACGCCAGCAGCCATTCAGTCTGGCAGCAACAAAGTTTATCGAATACGCAAAATGCTTTTTAGGCATGAGTAAGACATAAAAATTAAGTATTTGATATAAACGGAATAGGGAAATATAATGTAAGTGTACAAGGTTTGAATTGTTGCACTTACTTTTTTCTTGCAATAAACTGACCCGCAAGATGAAACAAAATGCAGCAACAATTACATTATATTCTGAGAATACAGTACCAAATTGGCTGTGATGGAAAGGAGACAGAAGATGAAATTTAAAATGAAGATAAAAGTAGTCATCGATCTGTTTATGACTATTCTGCTGCTTTTACTTATGACATTTCAGATTACGGGACAGGAGTTTCATGAGTGGTTTGGAGCGGGAATGCTTGTCCTGTTTTTGGCACCACAGTCTGAATTAGCAGAAGGTCTTGCGGTTTCCTATTCAGGGGGAAGTAGCCTGTCAGATGATATAGCAAAGTGGTTAGAAAAAAATGGTGTAAAAAAATGAAGGAGGAATTTCCATGAGTAAAAAGAGTTTAGTAGCATATTTTTCAGCAAGTGGTGTTACTGCAAAGGCGGCAAAGGCACTGGCAGAAGCAGCAGGAGCTGATTTGTATGAAATCAAACCGGAGAAACCCTATACCCGTGCGGATTTGGACTGGAATGATAAGAAGAGCAGAAGCAGTGTTGAAATGAATGACAAGACATCACGCCCGGCGATTGCAGAAAAGGTGGCTGATATGGATCAGTATCAAATTGTGTTTGTGGGATTTCCCATTTGGTGGTATGTGGCACCAACTATTATCAATACCTTTCTGGAAAGTTATGATTTTTCTGGAAAGACAGTGGTTCCATTTGCGACATCTGGTGGCAGTGGTATGGGAAAGACGAATACGAGTCTTGCGCCAAGTTGTCCGGGAGCGGTTTTGCTTGATGGGAAAATGTTGAATGGAGTGCAGTCGCAGACCGATTTGAAAGCATGGATAAAAAGTCTGCCTTTATAGAGCATTAGCTATTCGCAAAGGAGGCTCAGAGCATGAGTACAATGATGAAAAAAATCATATCTCTTTTACTGGTTATGTTGGCTGCGTTTTCGTTGATTGCCTGCGGGAAATCAGATACGCAAGAGAGTACGATTGATTTCGGGCAGACGAAAGGGCAGACAGAACAGAATGGAGCAAAGAAAATACTGGTTGCCTATTTTTCATGGGCAGAAAATGCCACGCAGGATGATATTGATGCAATGACTTCCCCCAGTGTAACGGAACCCGGCAATGTGGCACAGCTTGCATCGTGGGTAAGTGTGGAAACAGGTGGAGATTTGTTTTCGATACAGGTAAAAGAACCATACCCTGCAGATTGGGATGGGTGTCTGGAACGGGCGAATCAGGAAAAGAAGCATAATACGCATCCGGCTCTCAGGAACACAGTAGAAAACATAGAAGAATATGACACAGTTTATCTGGGTTATCCAAACTGGTGGTATAGCTGTCCAATGGCTCTGTTTTCCTTTTTTGATGAGTATGATTTGGGCGGGAAGCAGGTGTATTTGTTCTGTTCTCATGGAACAGGAGGTTTGGCAAGCAGTGTAAAAGATATTTCTGCTGCAATACCGGATGCGAATATTTCAGATAATGTTTTTGCTGTCTATGAGGAAGATGCGGCATCTGCGAAAGATGAGATTGTGGAGTGGATAAAAAGGGGAAAGTAAATGTCTGTTTCAAAGAAATTATTTAGCAGAAAAGAATTATTAAAACTGATATTCCCTCTTATAGTAGAGCTTGGCCTTACCCTGCTTGTGGGCATGATTGATTCGGTCATGGTTTCCAGTGTGGGAGAGGCGGCGGTTTCGGGAGTATCTTTGATTGATACGGTATTTCAGCTCCTGATATATATTTTTGCGGCTTTTGGAACCGGAGGGGCAGTAGTGGCCGGACAGTATCTTGGTGCAGGAAAGAAAGAGGAGGCAAGGGCTACATCCGGACAGCTTGTCTGGTTTTCCGGTCTGGTATCCATAGCAATTATGGGATTTATTTATCTCATACGAAAGATTCTTCTTACCATCGTATTTGGAGCAATCACACCGGAGGTATATGGGTGCGCGGACAGCTATCTGCTGGTTGTGGCATTATCGATACCAGCGCTATCTGTTTATGAATCCGGGGCAGCCATTTTCCGCACGATGGGAAATTCCAAAATTACGATGTATCTTTCAGCCATGATGAATTTGATCAATATCTGCGGCAATACAATTTTTATCTATTTTCTGAAGTTTGGGACAGCAGGGGCGGCCGCTGCTACTGTAATTTCAAGGTATGCGGCAGCAGTTGTAATCATCTGTCTTTTGCTGCAGAAAAAGAGGGTGCTGTATTTGGAAAAGACACTGCATTACAAGCCGGATGGTATGCAGATACGGAAGATTCTCTCAATCGGAGTGCCGAATGGCATAGAAAACGGATTATTTCAGGCTGGAAAAATTATTCTGGCAAGTCTGGTTGCCGGCTTTGGCACTTCTGCGATCACAGCCAATGCAATTTGCCAGACGGTAGCCAATATTCAGGTAATACCCGGTTCTGCCATGCAGCTTGCTGCAACCACTGTGGTTGCGAGATGTATCGGGGCGAAGGATGAGAGACAGGCACGGTATTATAACCGGGTGCTGCTGATTCTGTCATATATGGCACTGTTTGTATTTTGCGGAGTGATGTGGCTTGCCTTTCCTGTTATACTGAAATGGTATCATTTGTCGCAGACTACAGCAGAGCTTACATCACAGATGGTATTTGTGCACACCGCAGGGGCAGTGTTCATCTGGTCTCTGACTTTTGTGCTTCCGGCATCCATGCGGGCAGCAGGCGACGTGAGGTTTGCTATGATAATATCTGTGGTTTCCATGTGGCTCTTCCGCATTGGGGCGGCATATCTGTTTGCAGAGACTCTTGGAATCGGAGCACTTGGCGTATGGCTTGCCATGGTCTGTGACTGGCTGTTTCGTGCAGTGGTTTTCAGCATCCGGTGGCTAAGCGGAAAATGGAAAGCATACCGGGTAGTTTAATATAAAAAAGGCAAAATATATTGCAGAAAGGTGGATTATAATTATGTTAGGAAATTTTAGCTTTAGTAACCCGACAAAACTGTATTTTGGGGAGGATTCCTTACAGTATCTGAATGAGGAACTGCCAAAGTACGGCAAAAATGTACAGCTTATTTATGGCGGCGGCTCTATTAAGAAAAATGGAATCTATGAGCAGGTCGTTAAAATCTTAAAAGCGAATGGAAAAGAGATTTTTGAGGATGGCGGTGTTATGCCAAATCCAACAGTGGAAAAGCTGCATGAAGGCGTTCGGATTGCCAGAGAGAATCAGGTGGATTTCCTACTGGCGGTAGGCGGTGGCTCCTGCTGCGACTATGCAAAGGCAGTTTCGGTTTCCGTCCATTGTGAAGAAGAACCTTGGGAAAAATATTATATCCGTTTTGAGGAACCGGATTGTGAGATTGTTCCAGTGGGCTGCGTGTTGACGATGGCGGGAACCGGCTCGGAAATGAATGGTGGAGCTGTTATCACGAATCATGAAAGTAAATTGAAGATCGGACATGTGTTTGGCGAAAATGTAATGCCAAAGTTTTCTATTTTGAATCCGAAATTTACTTATTCTCTTCCAAAGCGTCAAATGGTGGCTGGTATTTATGATATTTTTAACCATATTTGTGAGCAGTACTTTTCGGGAGAGGATGACAATACCAGTGATTATATCAGTGAGGCATTGATGAAATCAGTCATTCACAGTTCCCGGATTGCCATTCAGAATCCGGAGGACTATGAGGCACGTTCTAATATTATGTGGACAGCTACATGGGCATTGAACACACTGGTGTCAAGAGGAAAGGACACCGACTGGATGGTGCATATGCTGGGACAGTCCGCAGGTGCATATACTGATGCCACGCATGGCATGACACTTTCAGCCGTATCACTTCCGTATTACCGTTATATCATGCCATATGGTTTGTCGAAGTTTGTGAGGTTTGCAAAGGAAGTGTGGGGAGTAAATGGAGACGGAAAAACAGAGGAACAGATTGCAGAAGAAGGGCTGGCGGCAATGGAGAGCTGGATGAAAGAGCTGGGAGTGGCAATGCATCTTGGAGAGCTTGGTGCAACAGAGGATATGCTTGACGGTATCGCAGACGGAACAATTATTATGGAGGGCGGTTATAAAGTGCTGAATCGTGAGGAGGTGCTTAAAATTCTGAAGGACAGTCTGTAAAACATTGCGGGAAGGATGCAGAAATGAATACAAAAAAATGGAGTATCTCTTTGTGAGTGCTCTATTTTTATAGGTTTTTATATCCAAAGAAAACCATGCTCAGAAAGCATGATTTAATAATTAAAATAGGTATTAGACATTTGTTTGTGTAGATATTACAATGAAATCAGAATAAAAACTCTAATTGATGAAAGGAGAAAAACAATGCTTAAAAGAAATGTAAAAACAATTGTTGTATTGTTTATGATATTTATTTTGGCGGCAGCCATGGTTGGCTGTGCGGGCAGCAACAATGGAACAGACAGTAATTCTGATGCCAGGATTGGCAGCCAATCAGGGGAAAATTCGGAAGATAAGAAAACGGGTACAGATACTTCCGGCAGTAATGAAGAATTGAAAAAGAAGGATTCTGTGGGAAATGGCAAAGTATTAGTTGCTTATTTTTCACATTCCGGTAATACAAAGAGAATTGCAGAAGAAATCCAAAGCAAAACAGATGCCGACATTTTTGAAATCAAAACAGTCAACACATATTCTGATGACTACAATACTGTGTTGGATGAGGCGAAAGCAGAACAGAAGGATCATGCAAGACCGAAATTGAGTGAACAGGTAAAAGACATGGCGCAGTACCAGATCGTTATCATTGGTTTTCCTAAAATGGAGTATGGTATTTCACTGTGTATATAGTGCATACAGTGAAAAAAGATGAGTATATGGAACAGTATACACAAATGATAGGAAAAAATGTGTATACAGTAAGAGGGAAGTATGGATATCTGATGGTGAGGAAAAAGAACTCATTATCAGTTTTTTTATTTAAGTATTAGATATTAAAAAAAAGATGTCTAGTAAATTAATCTATATGTAGGAAGGGGAGGAGATATTTTTTGAGTTGATGATGTGATTAGAGATGCCACCTTAATTTCATAACGAGATTAACATTTTTAATTAATATGGTAAAACTGAAGGTGTCATGGTAGAATGAAGATAATGTATGGTGGATTTAGACAAAGTAGATGTGTAAATTTATCAGATTAGAAGGATTGAGGTGACAAAATATGATTCGAAGATGTATATATTGTGGGACAGAAAAGGATTTATCCAAATCTGACATAATACCAGATGCACTTACCAGTGCTAAAATCATTAACTCCAATGTCTGCAGGGTTGCACATAATAACAAATTTAGTGATATGTTTGAAAATGAAGTAATTGAAAAACTAGCTCTTATAACAAATGAACTCGATGTGAAGTCGAGTAAAGGTAACCATTATGCAAGTTATCCGGCTAGTCTTATTGTGGACGGAACGGAATTTAGTACGAAAATATCTGCAGAGACGGAGCTGTTCAATCAGAAAATTATGCGTAGTATTGATGGGAAAAGTATTATTGGACCAATTGATAAAATAAAAAATATTAAAGGAGCCAGTAATGAAAATGTTACTGAGATTGATATCAATCAACTTGAAATCGAAAAAAAGATAGTTTTAGATTTATCGGTTTTCTTTGGAAAGTCAATGTACAGATTGATTGCAAAAATAGCATTTGAGTGGTATTGTCTTAATAATAATGTAACAGATAAGTTATCAGAATTTAGTCCTATTATTAATTTTATTACTACAGGAGATGGTAAGAATCCTGTTAGTATTGTCGGAAATGAAAAAATATATAATTTTTTTAATCAAATGATGGATATAGGAAGTCATACGCTTTTATCATATGTTGATGAAGATGACTCTGTGAATATTTTAATAAGCTTGTTTGGAATTGCGATCTATAATGTGAGATTAAGTGATCATGTTATTCCCCAATGCGTTAATAATATTTTATTTCTTACTATAAATGTAGACGCAAAAAAAAGTTATTTCAAATACTCTACATTAGAAGAGATGAAGAAGGAAATAAAGAATGGCTTTTACCAAATGGGTGAATTTAATGGATTAAAAATTATGTGTCCACAAAATTTTAATGATGTTACAATGACCAATAAAATGATTTATTATTCTTGTGATTTTAATAAAAATGAATTGAATTGTTGTAATGATATGGATGATAAATTATTGGCACTTATTCGTAAACAATTGGATCAAGTACTGAACATATCTGCTTTGACCGTGCGGGGGATTAAAAGATTTGTAAAAGAACATAGAAAAGCTATTGATAAAGGGATTGTTTTTAATCCTTTCGGAACAAATAAAAAGGCTGTATTTATGTTTTATTTGATATATGTTTGTGGCAAGACAGGTAATAAGATTCAAAGTTTTGAAGATTTGACTTCATTTGTAAAGAACAAATTTTCAGGTAAGAAAATAGCAATCTCTGATGAGATTTGCGAAGAAATGAAAAGGGAAATGGAAGCAGAGGAAGATTATGCAAAAACTATTATCCAGGGTGCGGTGGTTATAGAAAATATGCAATTCGATTAAGGAATAGATATCAATAGTCAGAGTTACAAAATTTGCAGATAGAAAAATGACAAAGTAGCATGTATGTTTTAAATAAATTTAGTGGAAAATGCTGGAACAGCATTCGTTGGGTTTGAAGCTGTGAAGATAAGTTAAGCGAGTTAGTAAAACTAGCAAGAGCAAATTATAAATAGTTTGATTATATTGAATTTCAACCTTTGGCTGTTTTAGTGACAAAATCACAAATGAATGATATACTAATTATTATGAACGATATATGTTGTCCAAAGAAAAACTGTTACCTGAGCCGATAGAGG
>CAZOIF010000101.1:0-8458 GCA_964579975.1 uncultured Eubacterium sp.
CACACTATGATCCGGCTATGGTGGAATGGTTTGTGAAGATGGTGGAGGAACGCAAACATCAGCATGACAGTAGTAAAGAAAAAAAGAATTGGTAAGGAGATTGATTAATAATGCCGAAAACAAAGCGGATATCATTGTTTCTTCTGATCTCATGTATGCTGTTTGTACTTTGTAGCTGTGGGGCGTCAGGTGTGGAAACACCTGACCATTCTTTAAGCAGCGAGGAAACAGAAGGACAGGAAAGTAGTATTGCAGAAAGCAGCAATACTGGAAGTAATAGTACAGAAACAGAAGAAGACAGTAAAATATTGATTGCCTACTTTTCAAGAGCAGACGAAAATTATGCCGTTGGATATATTGAAAAAGGCAATACGGCCATTATTGCCGAAATGATTGCAGAAGGAACAGGCGGCGAACTTTTTCACATAGAGCGAGCCACACCCTACTCCGCGGATTATAAGAAGTGTACGGATGAAGCAAAGCAGGAACAGAATGACAATGCCCGCCCTGCGCTTGCGGAAGATAAGGACATTTCTGAATATGATGTGATTTTTCTCGGATACCCTATATGGTGGGGAGATCTGCCGATGCCGGTGTATACGTTTTTGGAGGAGCAAGACTTTTCAGGAAAAACAATCATTCCTTTTTGTACCCATGCGGGAAGCGGTTTATCAGGAACTGAAGTGAGTATAGAAAATATCTGTGTTGATTCTGTAATTTTAGACGGTCTTTCCATCAAAGGGGAAGATGCTCAAAATTCACAGGATGAAGCAAGGGAAACAGTAAACGAATGGTTGGACAGTTTGTCTTATTGATATAGGAAAGGATGGGGTATCATTATGAAAGAAAATAGTTCAATGAAAAAAGAAGTGATGATTCTGACAGGAGCAGGCCAGATTGGCATGGCGATTGCCAGACGCATGGGATATGGGAAAAAGATTGTCATGGGTGACAAGAATTTTGAAAACGCGAAGGCGATTGCAGAAATTATGAATAATGCAGGGTTTGATGTGGAGCCTGTGGAAATGGATTTATCGTCAAGGGAATCTATTTTGAAACTGATAGATCAGGCATTGAGCTACGGAGAGATTAAAATGCTTGTGAATGCCGCGGGGGTATCGCCAAGCCAAGCGCCCATCGAAGCGATATTAAAAGTGGATTTATATGGCACTGCGGTATTGTTAGAGGAAGTCGGAAAAGTGATTGCGGCGGGCGGCGTCGGCGTAACAATTTCAAGTCAGTCAGGGCATCGCATGAAACAGCTTACGCCGGAGGAAGATGAGCAGCTCGCCATAACGCCGACAGAAGAATTGTTAGATCTTGAAATTTTACAGCCGGAGAATATAACGGACACACTTCACGCTTACCAGATGGCGAAACGCTGTAATGAAAAGCGTGTCATGGCAGAAGCCGTAAAATGGGGAGAAAGAGGGGCAAGACTTAATTCCATTTCTCCGGGTATTATTGTGACGCCGCTTGCTATTGATGAATTCAATGGACCTCGTGGGGATTTCTATAAAAATATGTTTGCAAAATGCCCTGCGGGCAGACCCGGTACGGCGGATGAGGTTGCAAATGTGGCAGAACTTTTGATGAGTCCGGCTGGGGCTTTTATCACCGGAGCAGATTTTCTGATTGACGGCGGTGCAACGGCAAGTTATTTTTACGGCGCATTGAAACCGGAAAAGTAAGAGCAGACATCGCAGGATAAGAGAAAGGTAAGGTTGTTATTATGGACAGTTCTGCCCGTTTCCGGTTAATGCCGATTTTTAATCCGAATCAGTCTCGCGGTCCGCAAAGAGCGCATCGTAATCATAGTTCCCATAAAAATCACATATCCGTTCCCAATACGCCTCATAGTTGTCCGCTGTCAGTTCGTGCTCTCCGTTTTTCATCCACTCAAGGATCTGTGAGTTGATATCCCTTTTGTAATGGACCGAATCCTTGTAATTCTTGGGATCGCATATCATCTCATATTCCTCGAAAAAGGAGAACAGGTGGATATTCTCATAGGGCAGCATAAGGGACACGGCATATTTCTCCGCCTGCAGCTGCTTTTCCAGTATTCCGTTTTGTCTTAAGCTGTCCCAATAATAGATGCTGTTGGGAGATAAATATAGGTAGAACTCAATATCCGGGTTTGCTTTGGCAAGATCCGTGACATTCTGGCGGATATTTTCTTCTATGATTGTGAGATCCTCCTGTGAGAGCGGTGTGTCCTCAGTGGCTTTCTCCGGCCGCGAATAAGTCCGGTCCACGTATTCGTTTCCCATCCACCAGCGGCTGTAGTCATCAAAACTGGTGGTTGTATTTCCCTCCCGCGTATAGAAAACGGCGTTCAAGGAGTGATCAATTAAGACGGTTTTGTTCAGCACATATTGTACATCGTCGCAGAGCAGATCGTTGTACAGATAGGAGGGATATTGGTCGGCCGCATAGTACATGCTGTCCTTGTGGGTGATCAGGCGGCCGTAATCCAGCGCCCGCACGACCAGCTTAAGATTCGGGTTGGCGTGGACGGCACGCACCAGAGTGTCATTGACCTCCTTGTAGCTTCCGCCCGAGAAAGCGACCTTGACGGAGTGTACCCCGAACAGGCTGTCCAGCTCGCTGGTCTTAAAGTTCTGTGTCAGAGAGGAGCCGGTGATGATGGCGTCGTAATCAAAATGTTTCACGATTCCGTCGTTTAGGTATCTCTCGTCATGTAGCGGATATTGCAGGGCGCTCAGTGGCTTATGATAGTGAAAATAGGGGTCTATGACCACGGTGATCATTCCCAGCCCGAACAAGAGAAGAAGGGACATGGCGAGAACCGTGAGAAACCATCTTTTATTCGGCTGCACATCCTTTTGTGTTATTTCGTTCTGTTTTCTGCGATTGGTATCGGTTCTGTTTTTCATGTCTCCCTCATTCCGCCGCACAGGCGGCACAATATTCAGTGGAAATCTATCGGCTTAAAACATTCATTTATCTTAATATCGTCGATACAAAACTGACTACCGAAAATAGGTTGCATAAGCAATGAAAACACATTGCTATATACAGATTTTTTTTCTTATATGCCACATATGCGACCGGTGCAAATGCTAATATGCGAAATATATTATTAAAAGGCAGCCAAAAATGGTAAAGCGAAAACAAAACGGCAATCAGTATTGGAGTAAATGAATTTTGTATTTTATAATGAGATGTCAGATACCCTCTAAAAAATAATTCTTCTGTTATCGGTCCAATGAATACATTAAAAATACCATAGTATATACAAGTAAAAACCAGCATCGGTCTCGAGAACAATTTCAGGTATTCATAATTTGTCCAATCAAAACCTGTTGGCAAATTATGAAGTACATTGCTTCTTATCTCTACAAAAAATTGATTTTCAACAGGTGCAATAAAAGCAGAAAGCAAACCGGCTATTCCAAAGAATACAAAGGAAATGATTAAGACTTTCCAATTTGTAATCTTTACATAATCTGCAAAGGCACTTTTTAGTGAGACTGTTCCATATTCTTTTTTGCTTGCCGAAAAAATGATCCCCAATTCTATTGGCACCAAAATAAATGTTCCCAAAATACAGAACAGTAGTATATGCGGTATATTGCATATATGTCCTAGAAATAAATAGCTTAAACTTAAAACCAGTGTAGGTGTAAATATTCTCAATAGAAGCCCTTTTATCCCGATTTGATTCATCTAAAACATTCTCCCGCCACATTCCGATTTGTGAATGTAATGATCCAATTTAAAAATTAAAATACAAAAATGTGCTGACTCCGGATAGGGACATGATACACCATACGAGAAGAAGCACCGTTGTCAGCGCTCTTCCGGCCGTCGGCTTGAAGTTCCGCATTCTTTCATATGCGTTTTTCTCGCCCAATAAGATCCACAGAGCCAGCGCAAACAGTATCCCAAGGAACAGGTAAGGGTAGGCGTCCAGTATGCCGGCCGCCGGCTGCGAGCGAAACAGGAGAAGAAGTTCCGGCAGACGGAAAACTTCGGCGATCTGTTTGGCGATGGGACCAAATTCCAGTTTGACAATGCGGTTTAGCAGTCGAACGGCGTCCTCTATGCTGTCCGCCCGAAACAGCACCCATGCGGCATTGACAAAGGAAAAGGTAAGGAGCCAGTTTAACGCAGGGTGGAGTCTGTCAAAGAATTTGCGGAATATCCGGTGGATCACCATAAAGATTCCATGGCAGAGCCCCCACAGCACGAAAGTCCAGTTTGCGCCGTGCCACAGGCCGCTGAGGGCAAATACGATCAATGTGTTGAGACAGGTTCTCACAAGGCCCTTCCGGCTGCCGCCCAGAGGAATATAGACATATTTGGTGAAAAATCTGGTCAGCGTCATATGCCAGCGCTTCCAGAATTCCGCAATCGTGAGAGCCTTATAGGGCGAATCGAAATTTAACGGCAGGTCAAGGTTTAACATTTTCCCCAGACCGATGGCCATATCGCAGTATCCGCTGAAATCAAAATATAATTGAATGGTGTAGGAGAGCATGGTCAGAACCGCGTTGGTGGTGTCCAGCATGTCCACATGAGAGAATCCCCAGTTGGCGGCATTGCCGAAGGTGTCCGCCAGCAGAACCTTCTTGCCAAGCCCCAGTGCGAAAATATAAAGCCCCATGGACAGATTGCCCCAGTCCGGCTTTTTCTTAGAGGTATCGGTAAACTGAGGAATGAGTTCGTCATGTGACACGATAGGGCCCGCGATCAACTGAGGGAAAAAGGTCACAAAAGAAGCGTAGGAAAGAGGATCGCAGCAGGGAACCTCGCCTCGATATGCGTCCGCGAGGAAAGAGATCTGCTGAAATGTAAAAAAGCTGATTCCAAGGGGGAGAAGGATTTCTTTCAGCACAAAATCCGTCCGGGCCAGAGTGTTTACATTATCCACGAAGAATTGAAAATACTTAAAATAGAACAAAAGCCCCAGATCAAAGAGAATCCCCGCCCAGAGGGAGAACATTTTCAACTTGGGGGAATCGGTGCGTTTCATGGCAAGATAGATCAGATAATTGCCGATCATGCTGGCCGCGATCAGCACCAGATAGCCCGCGTGAAAATAACCGTAAAACCACAGGGACATGGCCGTCAGAAAGGCCTGTCCCAGACGAAAGTCAAAATGATTCAGTCCAAAATAGCCGACCACACAGATCGGTAAAAAGAGCAAGATGAAAATGTAGGAATTAAATAACATAAGAATCCTCGCTTATTTCTGAAGATGCTCCTTGAGGGAGGTGTATTCCTCCTGCATTTTCTGGAAGGTCTCCGTATCGCCGCCTTCCGAGTCGGGGTGATAGGCCTTGCACAGGGATTTGTAGCGCTTTTCCAGTTTTTCCATATTGTTGCAGCCCGAGAAAAACACGGAGGAGTTCACCGGGTCGCGGTTGGCCTCCAAAAGCTTTTGAGCCAGTGTTTTCACGTCTTCCCGCTGCTTTTCAAGCTGTTGGATGCGGGGAATCAACTTCTTAAATTTATTGAGAGGAATGCCGGTTTCGTATTTGCCGCACTCGTCTATAATATCCGAGAGATTGCGGAAATAGCTGCCCCAGTTGCTCCGAAGCAGGGCATTGTCCTTGGCGGCGAGCACGGATTCCACCATGTCGCTTAAGTCCTCCAGACTCTCGATATGTTCTTCCAGATTCTGCAGATAGGCGTCTCCGGTCTCCGCGGAGGCCTCACTGTCCCGGGCCAGATGCCAGTCGCTCTCCTGAAGCTGTCTCACGTTTTCGTCCAGCTCCTCACCGGTCATTTTCAGTTCCTGTGCCCACTCGTGCCATTCGATTCCCAGAGAGATCAGCACCACGACGAAGATGGCCATGATCGCCACATACATCACGATACCGTACACAAGGGAGAAGGTGTCAAACTTGCCGATATACCGGGTCAGTCCGATGCCGAACGTCCGCTTCAATTCAAAGTGCATAGACGCCAGACTGCCGACGATCAAAAGAACGCTCAGGATAAAGGAAGCGGGAAGGGCAAATGAGATCACTGTCACGATCAGTTTGTTGATGCAGTGCAGGATCGTATAAATCAGACAAAATAGGGCATTCGGCACCTTTTTGCCGTCTAAGCCGATGTATTGGTAGTCCGTCTCACATATGGCATAGAGCGTCAGAAATCCGTTGTAGGTAAAATCATAAATCGCCTCAAAGAGACTGATAATCAGGTGATAGACAGTCATGATGAAAGCGGCGGCTATGTTCATGATAAAGAGCAAAATCATCACAATCAAAAAGCCGAACACAAACAGGATCACCAGCATGACGATAAATTCCATTAGACTGTCGGGATGCTTGAAGCATTCAAAGGCTATGGCCAGAAATGCGGTGAGCAGGATCATACCCAGAATGACGGAGATCTTCTCAAGCGCCTTGGCGGTCAGTTTGCTGACGGTAGCTATGAGCAGCAGAGGCAGGGCGATCAGAGAGAGTATATTAATCTTGAGTATTTTCAGTATTTTTTCCATCGTCTCTCCCCCTATTCAAACAATGCCGGCTCGTATTGAATACTTTCAACGAATGTGTTGCTGCCGCCAAGATTCAGCGTGATCTTATCGCCTGTAGCTTCGTCATGATAGACGGCAAACGTATCGTCAAATGACCAGCCGTACAAAAGACTGCCCGTGAAGCTGTCCGGTTCGCCGTAGAGGCCCTCCGTCTTGTGGCAGATTTTGTCGGGGGCCATACCCAGTGTGACACCCTGTGGGAAGACCACATTGTTCTTGTAGACATAGAGTTCTACCAGTTTACAGGTATGCCAGTCCGCGGGGGTGTTCGACTGGTTCTGCAGCGTCAGCCGCACGCCCATCTCGCTATCCGTAAGCTGGATCTTGCCGTAGGCGGGAACCTGATTCTCGTAGGTGAGATCCAACTGAGAGATTAGATTTGAGGCGTTTTCGGCTCTCAAGTCCACGATCGTCCGATTGATCTGAATGTGTCCGTCAAATTTATCTGCCAGAATCATTTCCGGCATGGGCTGTACAGACATCCAGTGCTTGGTAAATTCTTCCGGATTGTCCACGGATATGTGGATCTCGGCGGGCGTCTCCTTGGAGAGTTCCACGTTGTCCACATTCGCGGACAAGGAGATGCCTGTGTTGGAAGCCTGACTGGAATATACGTAATTGATCTTATAGACACCGGGATGGAGAGAGAGCTCCTTCCGGAAGGAATTGGCTTCATCCAGATCCACCGCGTAGGTTTTTTCGGTATTGATATTCTGCAGGGTGAGATGAATGGTAAAGTGCTTCTTCACATTCTCCTCCAGCATGGAAAATTCTCTGGGAATATTCACAAAAGAGACCGTGCATTTGCAGTCCCCTTCGTCCAGCCTGCCGGTCTTGCCACAGCCTGTCAGTGCAAGAGCGAAAAGCAGACCGCCGATGAGGGCGGGCAGCAGTCGTTTGTATGAGCGTTCAAAGATATGCATAGATGTACTCCAATCATTGGTATTGTGAATGATTTGCCCGCAGCGCGGCGCAATCACATGTTTTAATGACAACTACATATCTGATTATAGACAGAAACGGGAAAAACTACAAGAACAATATGAAATATTTGACACAAAATCGAGGATAGTTTACTATAGGCATAGAGTCTGGGCGATTGCGGAAGAATGATTGCAATCGGTACAATGACTCAAAGCAGATATTCTTCTTCGGTTGTGTTTGAAGAAAACAGATAATTGGAGAATTATGAATGCGTATTCTATTTGAAATGGACAAAAAGGATTATATTCCTAATGGAAGCGTTTTTAGCAGACCTTCTGCGAGAGCTGTCATCATTAAAGATGGCAAAATAGCAATGGTATATAGTAAAAAATATAATTATTATAAATTTCCGGGTGGAGGCATAGAAGCTGATGAATGTATGGAAGATGCATTGATCAGGGAAGTTTTAGAGGAAACGGGTTTATGTGTTATTAAAGATTCTATTCAGGAATATGGGCAGGTTCATCGCATTCAGAAAGGTACAAAAGAGGACATTTTTATACAGGATAATTATTATTTCCTGTGTTGTGTGAGAGCGGATTTAGAACAGCAAAATTTGGACAAGTACGAAGCGGACGAAGGCTTTACGCTCGAATTTTTGGAGCCGCAGCTTGCAATCGATGTAAACAGGGAAACGATACTGGATGATTTCACTCAGGTAATGTTGGAACGAGAGGCACGCGTATTGGAATTACTGATACAAGAGGGATATTTTGAATGTGGAGGCAATTTACATGAAAATGCCCAAAATGGTATTATTTGATTATGGTCAAACACTGATCGCAGAGCAGAAATTTGACGGGGTAAAGGGAACAGAGGCTGTTCTACAGCATGCCACAAAAAATAAATATCATTTGTCGGCAGAGCAGGTGCAAGCCAAAGCGGATGAAATCAATCGGGAATTCGGAAGATTTGATCCTGAGAAAAGACATTTATTTCAGATAGAAATACCCAATA
>CAZOIF010000102.1:0-8240 GCA_964579975.1 uncultured Eubacterium sp.
AAAGAAAAAGGGATAACGGAGGGACTTATGGACGAGAAATTTAGTATATTTATGGAAACAGTTGATGAGCGTTTCCGTAGCTTTGTAAGCCAAATCAACGAGTATCTGACAGAGAACGGCTGTAAATGCGACATAAAATTGCAAAAAAGCGGCTATGTTGTGTCCTATGTGTTAAACAGCAGCAAAAGGACTTTGGCAACATTCGTATCCCGAAAAACGGGAATGAAGCTCCGCATTTATCCCGAACATATACAAGAATACCAGAGCTTTCTTGATACACTGCCCGAAAAGGTAAAAAAGGAAATCAAGAAAGCATCCGTCTGCAAACGGCTTATCAATCCCGATGACTGTAATCCGAAATGTATAATGGGATATA
Source organism: uncultured Eubacterium sp. (assembly GCA_964579975.1). Lineage (GTDB taxonomy): Bacteria > Bacillota > Clostridia > Lachnospirales > Lachnospiraceae > Eubacterium_F. Next base: position 377 of record CAZOIF010000102.1, read on the forward strand.
CCTTTGTATTGGATGGTGAGCAGTATCAGAAATGCCGTTACATGGCGTTTCAGCCTACATTGAGCGAGGAAAACAATCCTTATATAGAGCAGTTTTTAGAGAAAGAATTGCGGGCAGGTTCCGGTTATAAGTAAGCAGGATGTTATTTCAGACGGGGTGCATCACCCTCTCTATTAATCGTACCGCTTCTTTTACCCCGCCTTCAGATTTTATCTTATCAGAAATGGTTTCCGCGTTTTTCTTTTTCTCGTCATAGGAAGATTTCATTTCCATAATGGCTTCGTATATGGATTGTTCGCTCAAATCTTTTGATGGCAGTGGTTTTGTTGCCACGTTGATATCACTTAATTGCTTTGCAAATCCCATCTGATCTAAAATATGTGGTACCGGAATAGAAGGAATCCCATAAATCATAGTTGCCGCTGATGTTCCGAATCCGCAATGATGAATTACGAACAATCCCTGCTGAAACAAATAACTATGAGGAACACTTCCACAAGCCATCATAGTGTCCGGCAGCTCATAATCCTGCAATGTTTTCTGAAATCCCTGAATAATGGCTCTACACCCCGCTTTGTTAATTGCGTGCACAAACATATCAAGTTTTTCTTTTTCAGATTGATCTTCAAAAGACATGGCGCCAAGTGCCAGAATAATAGGTTTTTCTCCGTTCTCCAGAAAAGCTTTCAGCTTCCGGTCTGGTTCATAGATGGATTCTTCATCATACCAATATCCGGTTAATATATTTTGTTCTTCCCAGTATGGATTTCTCTCAACCACATATTTACTGATCGGGATTAAATTTAATTTATGCGATATTATTTCATCGGATGATTTAACAGGTTTTAAACCATACACTTTCCTTATTTTGTTATACGGCTTTGCCACCTGCCTTCCGATCAATCCGCCGATGATTTTATCCTGAAACGTCAGAGGCTTTAATTTTTCTGCAATCATTTCTTTCTGAAGTGTTACATTTACAGTGGGTATCCCGAGCGCCTCCGCCTCCGTTGCTCCCATTTGACTATGGCTGACAATAATCAAATCGTTCCCTTTGCAAGCCTCATATATTTCATGTGTGGAATTTTGAATTATTTTGAATACAAAATTCATTGTCTTTAGCATGCTGATTGCCGGATTGGGATTTTTCCCTCTAATGACCGCGGCTTCTTGTTCTATGTCAATGTCAGGGCCCACGGGAATAAAATGAATATTTGATGATTCGATCAGACTTTTCCAACAGGGATGGGAACCTAAAATCACATCAAATCCTTTGTTCATTAATTCTTTGGACAAAAAGATATACGGTTGAACATCCCCGCGTGTTCCCATGGTAAACATTGCAATTTTCTTCATGTACGGCGTATCCTCCTTCCCGGTCCTGTGACTAATGCCCCTCGGGCACATTCCCAAAATCGGCCACGATTCCGGTAATACAGGTATCTTCATACATGGTTCCGGGATATACTTCCTCTATTACAAATTTGAATGTCACTTCCTCGCCGTTTGCCACCCGGATATCACCCTGCGGTATGGTAAAATATTGGGGATTCATGGTGTCCTCCAGCGCAAGTCGGGCGTAGGGCTGGTCATAAACATACATCATAAGCGTTTTTACCCTGCCGTTTTCCTGCCATACTTTCTCATCTCTGGCGTAGCCGTTTACGATACAAATCTGCGTATAATCTATATATCCGTCATAGCAATAAGAGCCCCACCTTAAGATTTGATTTCCGTTCGACTCCATAAGACTTTGAGCACATATAATCTGGTCATAGACGATATATTCACCGATTCCGGCGCCTTCCGCTCCCTCCGCCCATGCAAGTTCTCTGTTTTCCCGGATGACATTGCCGCCGCAGTAACGGTCTGAAGCAGAAGCCAGCTCAGACGAAGCGGTTGCCTGATTATCAAAGTGCCAAATATGACACCATCTACTGCAGCCGGGCCACTGCCAGTCCTCAAAACCAAAGTTGGGCGCGTCCGGTGTTTTCTCAAAGCTGCAATGCATATCATCGTCCCAATCTTCGTAGGTACCTCCCAGTTCGCCGTAAAAAAAGCTTCCTATCTCCGGGGTTAAGAGCAATGGCTCAGAAGGCACATTGATCTGAGTTGTCACGGGATATTCCACTGTAATCCCATTTGCCGCTGCGTATGCTTCCACTTCCTTCCCTGTTTCTTCCCGGCTCCAGTCCACAAAAAAGAGCATTTCGTCCCCGCAGTTGTCAAAAGCCTCCTTTTCAATGGTTACATCGCCCGACCAGAAATTCACCCGGGTAAGCTCTTTATTTCCTGCAAACGCCCGCTCCCCGATTTTTTCCATAAACCATGTAAAAGAAGTATAACTCGGCTCATGCAGGTTGCAATTTTCAAAAGCGTTAGCCTTCACCTCTTTCAAATTATAACATTGTGAAAAATTCACTTCTTCCATATCCGTATTTCTGAAAGCGCTATTTCCGATTACTTCAACAGATTCAGGAATGCGTACACTTTTTAATGGGATATTCTCAAAGGCATGGTCGCCTATTTCCACAACGGAATATCCGCCCAGCGTATCAGGAATCACCATTCTTTCTTGCAAGTCACTCGCGTCTTCCGTTTGCAGTCCGGTAACCACCGCACGGTCATTGTCAATGATATAAGTAAATAGCTCCTGTTCCTCGGCTGCAGTCTCGTCCAACACCTCTTCGGATGATGGTTCCTGATTCTCTGCTTTGGGATCCTGAGGCTCTGCGCTTTCCGCCTCTGTAACGGGCTCCGTAATAAGGGTGTTTTCGACTGTTTTGACGCGGCCACAGATGTTACATGCTATCATTACAGCGATACTCTCCATAACAGGCTCCGTAACAAGGGTGTTTTCGGTTGTTTGTGCGCAGCCACAGATGCTCAATACTAAAAAGACAGCCATACAGAAACCGATAAACCGTTTTCTCATAATTATATCCCTCTTTTCCAATATACATCGAAACATGGGTTTCCATCGGTTGCACAATAAAATTGTATCAAAGTTACATGATTTTTACCACCCTTGTTTCACTAAAAAATATGCCATTGATGTATGGTAAGTAATTTGTTATGATAAAGTTGCAATACACTACTTATTGATACATAACATGACACATTTGAATTGGCAGGAGGGATAAAATGATTACCTTAAATGATATAGAGTTCTCCAATAAGAAATTTTGGACAGGTTTTGTAGCAACATCTTTTCCGACAGCTTTAGATGAGGAAACAGATCTGTCATTGTCTGAAATGATAGAAGAAAATAAAGTAGCTGATAGCAATTGGTGGGGAAATTTCACAAAATATTATGATGGAGTTTTGGAGGAGACAGACGGCTATATTGACGAACCCGAAACGCTCATTTGTGAGCTCACATCGACGCAAACCTTAAAAATAGAGTTTCATCCGGGAGATACCGTATATTATATCAATGACAGACAGATTGCCTGTACAGGGGGAGAATACAACATTTGGATCTTTCCGTTCACAGATTTATTGAAATATACGGATGAAACAAACGATAAGCAAATTTTCCTTCTGCTATTGCCTTTAACGGTAATTAGTGATCAGGATATGGATCATGCGGCGGAAATCATATCGAATATTTTGAAAGAAATCTTTGACGAAAATTTGTGTGATCAGTTCGCCAATAGTATCGTATATGGTTTGATGGAAGAGTAGCAATTAGTTTTATCATAATTTCTCTGATTTTGCTTCTATCACTTTAATCACGCAATACTGCGGATTCCAGAAAACGAACTCTGCCGTTCCACCTTTTTCGTTCAGTTTTTTTCTAAATTCACGGACTTTGTAAATGAAAGAAAAAAGCTGTTTTATGGACATGCTTTGTATTTCCTCTCTGCTGTGTGTAGTGCTGCCCAGCCATTTTCTGTCTTTTCCACAATAGAGAGTCGCCATGCAGATTTCATTATTTAAAATCTGTTTGATGAATTGGACGAGCAATTCATATTCACAGGGGACAGGAGCATAATGTTCATGGTAGGCATCAAAAGTGATCGTAAATTCTTCTTCCAAATCTATATACAGTTTCTGCCCGGTATAGGGATTGATGATTGTAATACAGACAAAAGCTTCAGTCAGATAGCGGTATTCACCTTCATCATGCCGATGGATTTCATATTCTATTCCGGTCAATAATTGACACAGATCGTCAAGCTTGTCGATGGGATTCAGATCTTCATAATTCATAGCCATTATAATTCCTTTTAAAACATTCTTTGTTGAGATTTCGGGGTTATCAAACTTATCATGTTTACAACTTATTTAGTATATCAAAGAACTGCCCCTGTTCTTTTGAAATCATTATCCTTGATTGACTGGTTACTGCAATAGAAGGCAGACAGGAAACGAAATCACCGTGATTTCATCTTCTGTCAAGAATGACAATTGTGTCATCTTTCCTGAGGAGAGTACTTCCTTCAGGTTTAATGATCTTTTTTCTTCTCCTTATCATTAGTATAAAAATAAGCCTTGATATATCAAGCTGCATAATCTGTTTTCCGATCCAAGGATGATTTTCTGCGAGATGGATCTCTTCAATCTTTGCTTTTATTTGGTCATTAGCCATACTGGCAAGCAAAAGGTTGTCGCCCTCCTGCAGTATAAGACCGGAATACGGCGTTAGGAAACTGTCTCCTCTGATGGCAACGGCAGGGTAAAGTCCTTCTATCATCTGAATTTCAGATATTTTCTTTCCGACAAAGCTGTGTTCTTTCGTGATCTTAATATTTACAAAATCGCCATTTCCTTGTTCATAGCTTCCTGACTTAATTTTGGTGTACTCCTCAACAAAACCGGCACTTATGATACCGGTTGGAATTGCCACCATGCCGACGCCTAAAAATGATATAACGATTGCCATAATTTTGCCGCCGATCGTAACAGGATAAATGTCACCATATCCAACCGTAAGAAGTGTGGACACAGACCACCATATTCCGGAGAAGGCGTTACGGAAGCTTTCGGGCTGGGCATCATGTTCAAGACTGTACATGCACATTGATGACGCAAGCATCAGTATTACGATCATAAATACGGATGATATGATCTGATTTTTTTTCTCTCTTAATACCTCTGTTATTACATTAAATGCATCATATGTCGAATTAAGCTTAAAAAGCCGCATAATTCTGACGACTCTCAACATTCTGAGCGCAACAAAGCCATTGGTAAATAGAAACGGCAAAAAATAGGATATGATTGTAAGCAGTTCAACAATCCCATAAAATGACGTCATAAACTTAAATGCTGACAGAATAGGCCTTTTCACATCATAAAGGTATCCTGCTGTCCAAAGTCTTAAGCCATACTCAATCACAAATGCTATAATTGTCACAAGCTCTATTCGTCCCAAAAGCTCTCTGTAACGGCTCAAATCGTCAAAGGTCTGCAAAAATGTCACACAGATGCTCAAAACGATCAGAAATGATATTACCACATCAAATGCGGTACTTAAAAAATCATATTTATTTCCTATTTGGATAATATCGAAAATTCTTTTTTTATATTTCTTTAAATTTTCCATTCTGTCACCTGATTATTTTTTGCTTTTTATTCTATCATAACATCGGATGGCTTTCAATTAATTTTCATACACTTGATTTGCCGGTGGAGCAGATGGTATAATCAAACTGTTCTTTATGATGAACCGGTTGATGAATCGGTTTGGGAAACTCTGTCTATATGGGAGGAGTCACCGGAATTTGGAAAAGATGAAAAAATGAAAGTACAATACAATTTTTTACTTATCTTCCTGCTGATTTGCTGCCATTTTATCACAGGATGCGGAAAACTGAATACGGAACCTCCAAACACTATGGATCATAACGAAGAAAGCGTCTCTTACGGCGTCTTTCTGGGAATGAATCCGGAAGACATTTCCCGTACCGATGCATATGATATCATCGTAATCGACGCCCAATATTTTACGGAGGAAGAAATCTCATCTCTTCACGAAAAAGGGAAAATAGTATATACGTATCTCAATGTTGGCTCATTGGAAGAATATAGGGATTATTATAAGGATTACTCATATCTTTCTCTTGGCGTTTATGAGAACTGGGAAGACGAACGGTGGATTGACGTGTCCGACCCCTCATGGATTGAATTTATGGGTGAATTATCGGAATCTCTTGCCGCCAAGGGCGTGGACGGGTTCTTTGTGGACAATCTTGATGTATATTATGTATATCCTGAAAAAAACATCTATGACGGTCTTTATACAATCATGGAAAATCTGTCCAAAACAGGGAAAGAGATAATCGTCAATGGCGGAGGTCGATATGTAACGGAATATCTTCATCAAAAAGGCAAGTCCCCAAGCGTCATATCCGGCGTAAATCAGGAAACCGTATTCAGCAAAATCTATTTTGAGGAAAATGAATTTGGCCGGGCGGATGAGGAGGATGAAGAATATTTCAAGGAATATATTGAGGAATGTCGCGATTATGGTCTCGATATTTATTTACTTGAGTATACGACCGACCCGGATCTTATAGATATGATTGACAGATACTGTCAGGAGCATAATTACTTTTATTATATATCCGATTCACTGGAACTCGAATAATGTCCGATTGCCCTGCCCATATCCAAAGGTTCTCTCAGGGTGTTCAAAGTTGCATGCTCCGTATCGAGTAATCTATTACAATAGCATTATCAAGATGTTCCTTATATGAACCGGTTCGGGAAACTCTGTCTATATGGGAGGTGGCGGAATGATTTTATTGGTGGTGGATACACAAAAGGGTATTACGGATGACAGGTTATATGAATTTGCAAAAATGAAGAGCAATATAAAAGAGTTGATTTCCGAGGCTAGACGAAACGATGTGGAGGTCGTCTATGTGAGGCATGATGACGGGCCGGGAACAGGTTTTTCCGTAGGAGACGAAGAATTTGAGATCTTTGAGGAGTTTGCGCCTGGGGAAGGAGAACGCATCTTTGACAAGACCGTGAACAGCGCTTTCCACGGATCGGTGGGTCTGGCGGAGTATCTAACACAAAAGGGTGAGAAGCAGATTATTGTTGTGGGCTTACAGACCAATCTCTGCATCGACGCGACGATTCAAAGTGGATTTGCGCACGGTTATGAGATGATCGTGCCGGCGTATGCCAATTCTACATTTGACAATGAATACATGACAAAGGAGATCTGCTATCACTATTATAATGATTATGTATGGCCCCGGAGATATGCCCGGTGTATGGATGTGGCGGCGGTTATTGAGATGATTAGGCAGCAGGGCAGGAGGGATGGATGAGGGTTTCCCTAATGATGGGAATCTATGTTCCGATTAAAAGATCATATTTTGCATCGCACCTCAAAAGCAGACAGGACTGTCTGCTTTTTGAGATGCACACACAAAGGGCGAAAGAAGGTGTGTTTACCGGTTTTGATGGTACGGTCCGGCTCTTATCTTCGGATCATGCTCTGCGGCATTTGGGTGTTGCGATTGTTGAATGCGTTGACCGTTTGGGACAATGCCTCGGTTCATTTCTCTGCGACGGCGTTTTCGAAGGAGAGAGCCATGTTTCCGTTCATCAGAGGATGAAGAGCTTTTGACAGTTGCAGGGGCAAAGATTCCGGGGAGAACGGCAGGATGCCGTCGAGCAGTGCGGATTGCTTGAGGCCATCTGCGAGGTTATAGCTCTGGTCGGGGCAACGGCTTCTAAAAAATAGGGAATAGAAGAGTGGTGGGGACTATTCGTGATTGATTGACTCACTATCCCTATTAAATTAGTTCTATTCTAACCTCATATTATAAATGTAAAATTGCACATGAGAGTGTAAATTATTTTGTGTAAACCCTTTGGATTGATGAAAAAATATCTCGAT
>CAZOIF010000103.1:0-8222 GCA_964579975.1 uncultured Eubacterium sp.
GCCATACAACAACACTCGGCATCCGGGAAACCGTATCACACCGCTATACTTTAGAGCGGGAAATCAAAACCCTTGAAACCCCCTATGGTCCGGTCAGGGAAAAAACAGCTTCCGGCTACGGTGTGACCCGCTCGAAATTTGAATATGACGATTTAACCCGCATAGCGAAAGAAAAAGGCATCAGCATGGAAGAAGTCAAACGATTGATAGAGGACATCGTTTCGTAAAACGGATGCTCTCTTAAAACAGCGATAACTGCTCATACCCCTTACTTTCCGGAAAGGCATGCAGATACGAAAAGATTTCATCAACATTGCTCACAATATGATTCTCGGCACAGAACGCCCTGAAATACGCCATCAGCTCCCCGGCGTTGTCGCTCGACAGTTCGTAATCATACCCGTATCTGCGGTGATATTTTTCATGTAACCCCGGAAAATGTTTGTCAAGCGCCGCATAAAAATACTCCCGGTCGCCCTGCCGCAGCGTCATTCCCATGCCAAAGCAGATAATGCCGTAAACACCCGCATCCCTGCAGTATTCCAGAATCCCTTGAATATTTTCTCTGGTATCGTTGATGTAGGGCAGGATCGGCGAAAGCCATACCACCGTGGGAATCCCGTTCTCCTGCAGGATCTTAAGCACCTCATAGCGCCGTTTGGTGGTGCAGACCTGCGGCTCCACGATACGGCACAGTTCCTCGTCGTAAGTGGTCAGCGTCATCTGCACCACACATTTCGCCTTGTGGTGAATACTCCTCAAAAGATCCAAATCCCGCAAGACTCTGTCCGACTTCGTCTGCACTGTGACACCGAACCCATACCGGTCGATCAGCTCCAGACACTTCCTCGTCAGCTGCAGCTCCTCCTCGCAGTGCATGTAGGGATCGCACATGCCGCCTGTTCCGATCATACACTTTTTCCGTTTACTGCGAAGCGCCCGCTCCAAAAGAGCCGGCGCATTCTGCTTCACCTCAATATCTTCAAAGGCATGGGTAAACTGATAGCAGGCGCTCCGGCTGTCGCAGTAAATACAGCCATGCGTGCAGCCCCTATACAGATTCATACCGTTCTGAGCAGACAAAATCCCCTTCGCATCTACAAAGTGCATTCTAACTGCGCTCCTCTTTTCTTTTCCATATCCGCTCCACAAGCGCTTCCGCCGCATAGCTGATCAGAATACCGCTTACCACGCCAAACAGCACATCGCTGGGATAATGCACGCCCACATACAGCCTTGAAAGCGAAATAATGATCGCAAAGACAAACGCCGGGATCCCGTAACGTTTCGGCAGCCTGCGCAGCATGATACAGGCCGCTGAAAAAGCGCATCCCGCATGTCCCGAAGGAAAGGAGAGATCACCCGGCCGCTTGACCAGATAGGTCAACCCCTCTATCACCTCGTAGGGTCTGGTCCGGGCGACCAGATTTTTCAAGAGCATATTGTTGATCAGCAAGGTGCCGATCAGCGCCACCGCCATCATACAGCCCACTCTCCGCGTCTTGGGCAGCAGCAGGATAAGGATCGTCAGAAGAATCCATATCGCTCCGCCGTTTCCCAGATTTGTGATCACTTTTAAAACCGGTGTGAGCACCGGATTCCTGAGATACTCCTGAATCCATAATAATATATTACCATCCAATTCAGATAAAAACTGCAACATAGGCACTCTCTCCTTATACTTCGATATAGTAAGGACAGATATCCTCATACTGTCCGTTTTTCAGCCGAAATCCCTTCGGGATCGTTCCCAGCTGCTTAAAGCCGATCCTCTCATATAAATGTCGGGCGTGTATGTTGGCCGCCACCACTGCATTAAACTGTAAAACGCTAAATCCTGCGGCATGAGCCTGCTCTATGCAGTCCTTAACCAGCTTCTCCCCGATATGTAACCCTCTGCTCGCGGAGGCCACCGCATAGCTTGCGTTTGCTATGTGGCCGCATCTGCCGACATTGTTGGGGTGCAGGATATACAGTCCCAGAATTTCACCCGTCTCCTGCTTCTCGGCCACACCGCAGTAACTCTGTTCTGCAAAAAATTCCCTGCCCGAATCTTTGGTCAGATACTCCTCCTGGGGAAAGGCGATCCCCTCCTCAACAACCTCGTTCCAGATCGTGATCATTGCAGTTATATCTTTTTCTTCATACTTTCTAATGATGATATCCGGATGCATTCGTTTTTTCTCCTGTCTAAAAGATATTTCGGTTAAATTTTCCCTATTTTTCTTATAAAAGGAGCTTAATAATCCTCTACATCAAAAACCCGTTTCTTAAAATAATATTTTCTGTCATCATCCGTAACTTCCCTGATGATTTTGCAGGGATTTCCCGCTGCGATCATATTGTCGGGAATATCTTTGGTAACAACGCTTCCCGCACCTATCACCACGTTGTCGCCAATCGTAATACCGGGAAGAATGACAGTGCTTCCCCCGATCCACACATTATTCCCTATGGTAACAGGGATACCATACTCGTATCCCGAATTTCTGCTGTCCGGATGAATCGGATGTCCCGCCGTATAAATGGAAACATTCGGCGCGATCACCACATTATCACCCATGATAACCTTTCCGACATCTAAAACGGTAAGCCCGAAATTGGCGCTAAAGTTTTCACCAACCTCAATATTCCAGCCATAATCACAATAAAATGGGGGTTCCAGCCACACATTTTCCCCTGTTTTGCCAAAGAGAGCTTTCACCAGACTCGGTATTTTTACTCTTCTTTCACTCGGTATTACATTGTTAAGTTCATACAGCTTTTCCCTGCAAAGCTCTCTTTCTTCTGTCAAGCCGTCCAGCCATGCTTTATACGGCAGCCCCATCAGCATTCTTTCTTTTTGTGTCATATTGTTTCCTCCGTCTTCGGTTTAACAGATTGGAATTTGAAATTCATTCCACCAGTATAAGCCCAAAGTGATTCTGTACTGCGTCTTTATCGCGCAGGGTATGTATTTCAAGTCCGTTGTTCCTTACCGTTGCAAAAACATCTATCCCGCACGCTTCCATAGCCGGAACCGTTTGATCCGGGAAATTACAATGATCCGGGTTACACTTTTGACATTTTTTGCATGGACCGCTGCCAAATGCGATAACTTTATAATAATCATCCAAAAACAACTCGCGTGTGACTTTTACGGCGAGCGGCGTCACTATGCTCATTTCATGGCACCGAAACAGGATCCCGTATTGAAAGCAGTTTATCATTTCCTGCGTCTCTTTCCATGTGGGACAATTCGGCGGACAGCAATGGCTTTTTCCATAAGTATCGCACCCGTATTTGCAGCGATAGACTGTCCAGGCTGCCGTCACTATGGTATCGGCAGCTATCTTTATGGCTAAATCGGCTCCATTTTCTTTTAATATTTTAAAATACTTTTCCATGCAAAAACACCTCCGAAGTTTCCAATCCTTTTTCCGCTTTATATTTTCCTCGGCATATATTTTGTTCGTTTATCTCTACAGAATATCTCATCAAAAAAATGGACAACCAAACATCCGCCGTTTTCGGTCAATCTCAATACCCTTCACCAAGTCTGCATATACGCGCCGAAATAAGATTCCATGGCACGATGAATATACATGCGCAGGCTTCCTTATACAAAAAAGGAATTCTATTCCCTTTTTGTATAATAACTAGTTCTTATTTAGTTTAGCAAAGATTTTTTGAAACTAAATATTCTTCCGCTGATACTGCATATAAGTCACAGTCTTTGCATGTAAATCTTTTCCACCGACCCCCATGGAGCAGTTTTACGATCTATTATCTCAAAACCATATTTTTCATATAAGTTTTCATGGTCACTCACAATATGTACTTTGTCAAATCCAATTGACCTTAAATAATCCATTGCATACTGTATCAGTTGTTGACTCAGCCTGTTTCCCCTGTATTCTTCATCAACAAACAGATAACCAATGTAAGGAGTATAGCACACATCCGGAATGCAGTCTGTCTTTGCAACCGTGCAATATCCGCAGATTTTCTGATCATGCAAGGCAACAACAACCCGTTCCCATTCTGTAAACAGGTTATTGTGCATAGCATTGGCTAATGATTTACCAGCACCCCATGAACAATTTTCTGCATAATCTCTTACTCTGTTCCACATCTTATCTGATGATGTGATCATTACAAAATCCATTCTTAGTTTCCTTCCATCAACATTCGATATCCTTGCGAATCCAAAACGACGTTTTTCTATAGCCTAAGTGTTCATTCACCTGCTCCAAAGCTTTTCTTATTTTGCTGCAAAACTTAATACTCCCATTTACAGTGTTTTAAATCCACATGACTGCTGTCTTTCATCGGCACACCCTCACACACAAGCAGTTCATACTGCTCTGTAAAACCGGGCGCAAGTCTGCCCGAATGATCGACAACTCTGTGGCAGGGATACTCCCCATAAAACTGCGCCATGCTGAGAACCTTCCCCACAAGCCTTGCATTTTTATCTCGGCCGATAAGCCCTGCGATCTGGCCGTACGTAGCGACTTTACCTTCGGGGATCTCTTCCACTACAGAAAGTATCTCATAAATCAGGTTTTCATCCAGCTTACTCATGGTGCTGTACTGTGCTTCGGAACAAAATATTTGTCCTGAAAAGCACCCTCCAGTTTCAAAAATGTTATTTTTTTATTGATTCCGCCCGCATAGCCTGCAAGACTATTGTTTGTTCCGACCACACGATGGCACGGCACAATAAGGTTGATGCTGTTCTTACCGACAGCCGTACCAACTGCCTGAGCGGACATCCTTTCAAGCCCTCGATTCCTTGCAATCTGCTTCGCGATCTCATGATACGTTGTTGTAGTGCCATAGGGAATCTGATGCAGAATTGTCCATACTTCGATCTGAAACGGTGTACCTATCATATGAATGGGCGGTTCAAAATCAGGCTTCTTCCCGGAAAAATACACATCAAGCCACTGCTTTAATTCTTTTATTACGGGTGTCTCTCCCGGCTCGTTCTCTTTATCAAGACAATGGGCATAATATTTTTCATTTTCAAACCAGACTCCTACGACGCCGATATCATCGGCAGCCAGCAGAATTTCACCCACAGGAGACTGATACATACTTGTATAATGCATTTTTACCTCCACAGTCTATATAAAATAGCTCTGGTTTCACCACTTGTTTGTGTCAACAAATACCATTTTCACTTCGGTATTCAACGCACACTCTCCATCTCCTTAAATATCGATGTTTTTGCGGAACCAAAACGACGTTTTTCTATAGCCCAAATGCTCATAAAACTCGTGCGCACTTGTTCTCTGAAGCCCTGACGCAAGTCCAATGCATGAAGCATTGCGCTCACCTGCCAGTTTCTCAACACGTTCCATAAGCATTCTACCGATACCACGTTGTTGAAACTCTGGCAAAACGGCAAGTCCGTTCATTTTGATGTATCCGGTTGGATAGGGAATTGCCATAGTTTCAACTGCTGTGGCAAAACCGACAACATCGCCGTTCACCTCAGCGACAAATGTACAATAGCGATTGTCGCTTCTCATCTTTTCATATGTAGTTATTATATTTTCATCAGTTGCCGCCAAAAAGCCAAGCACATCGCGCCAGATTGCCGCTACGGACAGACAATCTTTACTTTCCATTTCTCTTATAACAATGTTCATACTCATTATTTCCTCTCTTTGAAAAAAAGCATTTTCCTGTCTGACAAGCTGAATTTCATAATAATATCCCGACTTATCGTTCCAGAAGTCCATAAATCTCGTATCTTGAAAGCATATTTTGAAGCGCAACTTTTGTTCCCATAAACTGCTTATAGGTCGTAGTCTTTGTTTTCTCCTCCGCCCCTATGGAACAGACCTGATTTTCCGGCTATCTCATGTTACGAAATCTTATAAAGGTAAAAATAAAGGAAATAAAACCTATAATGAATTATAACACAATATGAACAGTAGAAGAAGAAACGATTGAAATGCTTTCAGAATATTATCATAAGAAAGACCATGACATGACTATTATGAACATTTAGCTGACAGCAACACCTTTATATCGTCAAGGTGTTCCTTGCAAGTAACACGGTAGTGAATCCACCCTCCATCACCGTAGGGATACTTGTTGTCTATATATTCTTTGGTGTATTTCTGAAGCTGGTCATAAACAGATTATATTGCTTATCTGACAACCGCATCATAACAGTGAAGGCATTATCCTCAGCAAAAACGTTACAGATAAGCTTGTTCTTCTTTTTATGAGCAACTCCCCAGCCATAATTATTTCCATACGGAAAAACCTCCGAAACTTTCAATCATATCAAATCTATCTAATTTCTCTAACATAGCAAGCGTGCGGTACGTTTCGTACTTAACTTGCAATTCCTTCATGCCCTTATCATCGCCAAACGACCAGCCTAACGGCCACCGTCCATCCTCGTTTTGCTGTGCTATTCTGTATTGCAGCGAATCAAGAACTAAGTTTTTTACGACAGGGTACACGATACTGTCCGGATCTTCTACCACATCGCAGGGCAGATGTACATAATCCTTGTCGGATTTTGCAAAATCAAGCTCCATAAAAGCAGTCGGATTCTGACATAATATGGATGTCAGCTTGTCCGCTGTTTCCTTGTCTTTCAGGCATGGTACAAACCATTGGAAATACTCAATATCATACGGTTCTCCCTCATCAAAAATCTCTTTGTTATAATCAGGCGAATTTTCGTCCCAATAGCGCAGGATATGCTCTGTCGGATACTTTACGATATCGCTGTACAATTCTTTTGGAACAAGTTCGGAATAATACGCAACAAATGCCGTAAAACACACTTTTTCATTGGCACTGTATCTTTTTATGCGTTCCTCTTCATTTTCTATCGGTTTCGCATCTTCTCCTCCATAACTGACCCAATAGCAATGAACGCCCTCGTTGACTTCAGGTACTACGACTTCTCCCCAATTCCCTATTTCAGGTATATAAAGTTCTAAAATATATTTCATCATATTTTGAATAAGCGGGTGATCCGCAGACGGCTTTTCTTTCAAATTTAAAATATATTTAACCGCCGTCTCGGTGGACTTCAGGCATGGTCCCTGATAATCAAACTCGTAATAAATACCACCGAATCCGCCGTTTTCATGCTGATATTTTGCTAAAACATTTAAAAATGCATCTGCGTTATTATCTTCAAAAAGGTATCTGAACCACGCCCGGTTTATATCGTCACCGTTTGCAAATATATAATCTCTCGCCTTGATAAAATTTTCATATTTTAGTTTAAGCATAACCAGACCTCCTTTGACAATTCTCACAATAATACACTGTCCCACCCATGAAATTTGCTTTATGGATTTCATGTCCGCATTTGATACATGGCTCAAACAATGTATTTTTACTTAATTGGGTAATATATTTCCCCTGTTCTCCAAATAAGTCCTTTTCCGTATCCCGTCCGCCCTGTTCACACATTTCCTTTAAGATTTTCTTTACTGAAGTATATAACGCCATAAAGTCTGTTTCGGAAGCTTCCCTCATGTCAAAACGCGGATCGATTCCGGCATCCCACAAAATATCCTGCAATACACCATTTCCGAGACCCGGTATTCTCTGCTCTGTGGCAAGGAATGCCTTTGCACTCAATTTTTTAGGGGTATCCGGATAAAGATTCCGAAAATATTCAAAAGTAAATTCATCACTGAGTGGACCGGTCTTACTGCTGGATGACACATAGTAATCTTCCGTACACTTCCCCTTCGGAAGAATATAAATAAAGCCATACATTTGTATTGATACAAAAACCGCCGTCTCATCATCAAAGTAAACAGCCAATTGATGCTTCTTCGGAAATTTCTTTGTATCTTCATAATATCTGGGATACGCGCCATCGGCAAACACTATCATACTATTCTCGGTATTCATTTCAATCATGCCGCCATGATAGGTCGTATTCATAACAGTTTGTCCTTCCAATAATTCTTTATAATCCTTGATATCACCGTGAAAGAACGCAAGACTGTGAGGTGTGTGCAATACTTCAATATTGCTTATCATTTTTCCTTTCAAGTTCTTCTCTATCTGGCCGGATATCGTATAGCTTTCGGGTAATTCCAACATATGCTTTCCTCTCGACTAAAGAAACTTAATTTGCTTGTGACCTCGCTCATCATATACATTCTAAAGATGCAGTTCCTTTCGGATATGATATCAGAAAAATCCTGACACCTTATGTCAGGATTTATTCTTTTCGTATATTT
>CAZOIF010000104.1:0-8089 GCA_964579975.1 uncultured Eubacterium sp.
TCGGGTATATAGCCTGTCATGCCCACACTTAAAGAGCGGCTTGTGGGCACGTCAACTCAGTCTAACAATTTTTGTAAAATTTCTTGTAAAATATTTCTTGCCCTCCAAAATGATCTGACCGTTCATTGCCGAAGTGAATCCGTTCCCCGTAAACGGAGACACTATGCTAAAAATACGGATAGCGGCAAAAGCCGCAGGACTCTCCTGCGGCCCCTGCCCAGAACCGGCCTGCACAGCATATGGCTGTCACTGATTATGGTACTTCCTCAGCGGAGTCCATTTCTGAGTGATCTCGTCTACCTCCCATAGGTCTACATACAAATAATACTCCAATCTGTCGCGCATAATCATGTTGTATTTTTTTCCCAAGTCAGGGTCATCTGTATACAGCATAATCTTATTCCCATGTATGACGGAGCCAAGGAATTCATCCCCTTTGTAGATCACACGGGTATCTTTTTCAAAAATAAAATCTAATTCTTCCAATAAGACGGACTTTAAATACCTATTATCTCTTACTTTTTCAAAACCAAGTTCCATATCATTTATGTCATTAGATATAAGCGCATACTTACCATTGCTTAAATCAAGAAACTCATATTCCTTCTCTTTATATATTGCACTTTTACCTAAAGTTCTCAAACGATACACTCCTTCCTTAACAGGTTTAATGGTTCTTAACTGGTATAAACTTCCCTTTTGAGTTATCATACACCGCTTTAACGATCGGCTCTCCGTTGGTAATCTCAATCATCTGCGCGCCATCATTCAAGGACAGTCCTTCGCTGTAAAACTCCGGAATGATCTGACCGTTCATTGCCGAAGTGAATCCGTTTCCCGTAAACGGAGGTAATATGCTAAAAATACGGATAGCGGCAAAAGCCGCAGGACTCTCCTGCGGCCCCTGCCCAGAACCGGTCTGCACAGCATATGGCTGTCACTGATTATGGTACTTCCTCAACGGAGTCCATTTCCGAGTGATCTCGTCTACCTCCCATAGGTCTACATACAGAAAATACTCCATTCTGTCGCGCATGATCATGTTATATTTTTCTGCTAGCAGTCGACTACCTGTATACAGCATGATCTTGTTGCCATGTATCACGGAGCCAAGGAATTCATCCCCTTTGTAGATCACACGGGTATCTTTTTCAAAAATAAAATCTAATTCTTCCAATAAGACGGACTTTAAATACCTATTATCTCTTACTTTTTCAAAACCAAGTTCCATATCATTTATGTCATTAGATATAAGCGCATACTTACCATTGCTTAAATCAAGAAACTCATATTCCTTCTCTTTATATATTGCACTTTTACCTAAAGTTCTCAAACGATACACTCCTTCCTTAACAGGTTTAATGGTTCTTAACTGGTATAAACTTCCCTTTTGAGCTATCATACACCGCTTTCACAATCGGCTCTCCGTTGGTAATCTCGATCATCTGCGCGCCATCATTCAGAGACAGTCCTTCGCTGTAAAACTCCGGAATAATCTGACCGTTCATTGCCGAAGTGAATCCGTTCCCCGTAAACGGAGGCAATATGCTAAAAATACGGATAGTGGCAAAAGCCGCAGGACTCTCCTGCGGCCCCTGCCCAGAACCGGTCTGCACAGCATATGGCTGTCACTGATTATGGTATTTTCTCAGCGGAGTCCATTTTTGAATGATCTCATCTACCTCCCATAAATCTACATACAGATAATACTCCCATCTATCACGCATAATCATGTTATATTTTTCCTTCAGTTCCAAATCATCTGTATACAGCATGATCTTGCTTCCTTCAATGACAGAACCAAGAAATTCGTCTCCTTTGTATACCACAACAGTCTTTTTATGAAAAACAAAGTCTAATTCCTCCCGATCTATTATTTTCATATATCTATTTATGTTTACATTAATCTGATGAAATCCATTTTCAATATCCCTCCTTTCAGTCGAATATATCGCATATGTTCCGTCTTCTCTAATCCTAAATTCATACTCCTTCTCTTTATAGATAGCCGTTGTTCCTAATGTCCTCATCATGTTCATACCTTTCTAATCTATTGATATAAATCTCATCAAATCCCCATCATATATCGCTTTTAGGATTTCCTTCCCTCCGTTGGTAATCTCGATCATCTGCGCACCATTCTTTAGGGACAGTCCTTCGCTGTAAAACTCGGGGATGATCTGCCCGTTCAGTGCCGAAGTGAATCCGTTCCCCGTAAACGGAGGTAGCATCTCGGAGACCTTTCCGCCTGCCGGATTCGGCATTGCATCCCCGAAGGGAACAATCAGGTTATCCACATCATCGGTTATAAAACGGATCACTGTGACCGAACTATCCCCGGGAGAGAATGGCGTCCCCGGATAGTCCAACCTCAATCCCTCAAAAAGTGCCTTGGGAGTGTTCAGTTCCCCCACATCCGCTACCGTAGTCATGCACCCTTTGATTTTTCCTTCATTAAATTTAACAAAACTGCCATCCAGATAGCTGCTGATATATTGCGGGTCTATTACCTTCTGTAAAGGGGTGTCCTTATTCGGAACCGGAACACTTTTCCGGATATTTTCCATTATCTTGGCTTCACTTGGCGTCAGTTCACCGGAGGACTTCCTCATAAAGTTCAAAAACGATTCTTCACTTAAGCCATTCTTCTTGATGGCTGCCTGTATACTTTTTATGGTTTCCGTGTTCGGGCGTATTGTGCCGGGGCTGCCGCCCTTCAGCGCCTCATCCCCACGCTTCAGGAAGTCATCAATAAACTCATCCCCGCGCTTCCGGTACTGCTCCATGAAGTCATCGCCGTGGAGCCGCAGCCCCTCCATGACGTCGTCCCCATAGCGCATCAGAAGCTCAATGTAGTCATCTCCGTACTTGGCCGCGTTGACGAACACGTCGTCCCCGTAGCGCAGGCATTTCGCCACGAACTCCGAGCCATACTTTTGGTATAGTCTGGCAAAATCATCTCCTTTCGTGCGGACCAGTCCTATCAATTCCAGTCCGTATTTCTGCAGATCATCCAGCGCGCCATCCCCGAGCTTCAGCGCCACGGTGACGGCGTCGTCCCCGTAGGCGCGGTAGAGGTTCACAAAGCCCCTGCCCCGCTTCGACAACAGCCTGACGATGTCATCCGCCTTGGAGGCTGCGTTCTTGAAGGCCAGCAGATCGGTTAAGGAGAACTTCTCCAACAGATCCGCGTTCCGGGCAAGCATCTCCAGAAGTTCGGAGGACATCCCTTTGGCCGCCAGATTTCCCAGCTTGGAGCGGGCGTCCCTCCCCAGCATGTCCGCCATGTCCGCAATCAGGTCATCGGCAAAGTTCGCCTTCTTCATGCTATTATACCACCGATAGGCGTCTCCGGGGTCATCAAATATTCTGATCAGACGTTCGGCGATTTTGGGGGCCTTTTCCGCGAGCGTTTGGGCCGCCAGTTTCTTTACCCCATATCCGACGGCTTTGCCCACGCCCCAGAACAGGAAGCTCAACAGGACGCTGCTCACCAGATTCCACTTCAGCTCTTCCCCCGCCGCTTCGTCCCCGTTCAGGTAAGCATCCATCAAGGCGTAGTTCTCGCAGTAGAAGGCAATGGTGGCAGTCAGCATGGCTGCCGCAAAGATCATTAAGACAATGCCCGCCGCGATTCCCGCAGGCCCCATGGCAAAGAGAGACAGTGCCGAGGCAGCCATGCCCACGATCTGGTAGACATCCGCTGCCGCGATGATCAGATTTACCAAAAAGGCCAGTGCGACCTCCTCGCCGCAGCTCCCGCCGTTAAGCCCGCCTTCTATCTTATAGGCTCCCGCCATGGTCCCCGGCTCCAGCACGATGTAGCCGCTGCCCTGCCAGTCCAGAATCTCCGTCTGTTCCTGCGGTATGATCACGACTTTACCCGCGGCAAGCTCTTTCTCAATGGAAGTCCGGGTGGACGCCGACAACTTTAAGTCCGCCTTCTTCTCATTGTAGTTGTCCTTCGTGACGATCTCCAGTTCCGTCTCCTCTTCGATGGCTTCATAGAGGAGCGCCATGGTGGACACGGAAGGGAGACCCGTGAACTGCTCCCACACGAACCCCTCGTAAGCGGAGGAGATCATGCCGGAGATCATCATGAATTGCTTCTCTCTTTCACCGTTTCCGGACACCATATGGGCGTCGTGGTCGATGTCGATAAAGAGGCTGCCGGTATCGGGAATATAGCCTGTCATACCCACACTTAAAGAGCGGCTTGTGGGCACGTCACCTCAGTCTAACAATTTTTGTAAAATTTCTTGTAAAGTATTTCTTGCACTCCGGGATGATCTGACCGTTCATTGCCGAAGTGAATCCGTTTCCCGTAAACCGAGGCATCAGCTCACTGCCGGTCTTCCTCATAAGGTTAATTGTTCATAATAATATCTAAATCTGTATTAAGTTTTGTATATTCATTTCCCAACTCGACCTTCATTTGATTTCTAACTGCTTCATTTATTAACAGCTCTAATTTTCCTACTATCTCCTCATAATTAAAATTTTTTTCTGCATAGTTCAATACCAAAAAAATATGAATACAAATTTTTTCTACTTTATTAAAGTCTTCTCCATGCTCGTACTCATTTAGAACAGCTGGAAAAATTTGTTTTTCATTAAATCCCATTTGCAAAAAACGTGTAAAATCATCCTTCACACATTCTTTCAATTCATCATAGCCAAAAATCATTATACACCTCGCTATTCTACAAATATATTTAATGTTATATTTGGAAACATGCTTCTAAATTCAAATATAATATTTGAACAACTTTGACAACATGCCTGCTCTGAATACAAATCAATCGTTCCGCTAACATTTGGATCTGATATTTGAGAAGCTATATCTTCCAGAATCTTTGCCTCTGTATCATGGTATCTTGGATATTGATCCTCAACATATGTAGTAAAAATTCTCTCACTCTCCGGTTTCAAATATGAAAAATCTGCTACGTCTGCTCCTTTATCCATTTCCATGTTTATCTTACTATGAGCTACAAAATTATCCTTTACACCCAAAATATTGACATCTGCCACTGCCATATTCCCACGTTTTGCCAAATCAGTATTTGGCATTCGCCCTCTAATACCTTTAATCTTATTTACAAGATCATTTTTTTTAGTATCTAAACCGCCCTTCAGCGCCTCATCCCCACGCTTCAGGAAGTCATCAATAAACTCATCCCCGCGCTTCCGGTACTGCTCCATGAAGTCATCGCCGTGGAGCCGCAGCCCCTCCATGACGTCGTCCCCATAGCGCATCAGAAGCTCAATGTAGTCATCTCCGTACTTGGCCGCGTTGACGAACACGTCGTCCCCGTAGCGCAGGCATTTCGCCACGAACTCCGAGCCATACTTTTGGTATAGTCTGGCAAAATCATCTCCTTTCGTGCGGACCAGTCCTATCAATTCCAGTCCGTATTTCTGCAGATCATCCAGCGCGCCATCCCCGAGCTTCAGCGCCACGGTGACGGCGTCGTCCCCGTAGGCGCGGTAGAGGTTCACAAAGCCCCTGCCCCGCTTCGACAACAGCCTGACGATGTCATCCGCCTTGGAGGCTGCGTTCTTGAAGGCCAGCAGATCGGTTAAGGAGAACTTCTCCAACAGATCCGCGTTCCGGGCAAGCATCTCCAGAAGTTCGGAGGACATCCCTTTGGCCGCCAGATTTCCCAGCTTGGAGCGGGCGTCCCTCCCCAGCATGTCCGCCATGTCCGCAATCAGGTCATCGGCAAAGTTCGCCTTCTTCATGCTATTATACCACCGATAGGCGTCTCCGGGATCATCAAATATTCTGATCAGGCGTTCGGCGATTTTGGGGGCTTTTTCCGCGAGCGTTTGGGCTGCCAGTTTCTTTATCCCATATCCGACAGTCACTACTTTAAAATTGCCAAAACCTGAAGTGGGATAAATAATCTCTGAAGTTTCAAAAGAAAACGCGGAGTTTTGCAGCAAGTTTGAAGGCCTCGCCCTGCTAAAAAAACAGAAGAAAACTATAAGACAATGGCTTGAAACTATCCATGCCCAGAATGCCGCCTACACCATAGAAGTGTTCCGCATGACAATGCAACACTATTTTGCGTGCTTGTATATCTGGCATATTTAAGGTAACAGAAAAACTCTCTTTCCGTCGCCTTTTAGGTTTGTGAAATACCGCCAGTGCTGTATTCCTATTCTACTGAATATAATTTCTTAGAAAATCCGAATTGTCCTCCATGATATATTCGTCATTCAGTTTACTCTTTAGAAGATTGATTGCTGAAAACAAATCTTTTAAAAATGTTTCTCTTTTTTCAGTTGGTGAATCACATCATTTCTGGTGAAATTTATGACTCTTAATATAAAACACAAAAAGATATTGGATGTCTTAACATAATATGCATAACTAAATATACTTCTTTCTTATCTCATGCGTCATGATATCTGCTAATCGCGTTGGCAACGGAATATGACTATCTTTTGTGACAAGTGTATTGGTTATCTGCATCGCTGTATCCAAATCTATTTTATTACCTATAGACAAAAATATTGGTTTTACTCCACTATGTGTTCTTAACACTCTACCATATATTTCACCATCTATTCTAATATTCGTATAAGCAAATTGTTTTATATCAGGCATACGAAACTCCGTATCATTAATCTTTAGATAACTTTTAGCAATTCCAATTGTAGGTTTATTTATTAAAATGCCTGCATGTGTTGCTAACCCCATATGTCTCGGATGCAAATATCCATTTCCATCAAAAAATAGGATATCTATATCTGTATCTACTTTTTCATATGCTTTTAAAAAAACAGGTATCTCCCTAAAGGCCAAACAGCCAGGTATATATGGTACTGATACTTTTTCCACTACATACTTTTTCTCAATCACCTCTTTTGTTAAATAATTTAATACCACAATACAGCAGGTTGCGTATTCACCATCATTTGAGTTCCAATATGCCAAATCAACACCGGCTACTTTTTGGATTGATACAATATTTACCATATTATGAAAATCCATTTGCTTTTGTAACCCGTACTGTATTTCTATATATTTTTCTTCAATACTATTTCTAAATTGATTCTCTTTCATAATATTTTACACGCTTTTCATAAATAGACTTCTCGCTTTCACTTAATTCTACTTTTTCTTTAATAATATTACCATTTTTATCAAATTCTTGCATTTTTAACACGAATCCATATTTACAGTATTCCTTTAATTTAATATTACCATTTTCATACCACTCAATATGTTCGCCATCAATTGTTCCTTTATCCATAACACAACAGCTCTTTATTTTTCCTGTTTCGTAAAATCTCACTCTCTGCCCATCTGGTATTCCATCATGATAAAAACAATAGTAGCATATTTTGCCATTATCATATCTTTCATACAGGATTCCTTCAACAGGGGTTCCTCCATCTTCTGCTTCTTTTGTATAGACCTGCTGTCCATATTCTCCCGAATAACAAACGTCACCTGTAAATTCAATTCCCCTGCGTATAACTTCATCTATAGACAAATAGCTCATTTATAAATCACTCCTTTAATTATTTGATATAATATTAAATCCATCCAAAATATATCGACAATGTGGACAAGTCTCAAATGGCATTTCAACTACTGGTTTAGATGTCCCTAACGTTCGATTGACATATATTGCAATATCACTTAATTTAACATCTGGATTGTCTAACAGCAATTTATTAACAGCATATATTTCTGCATGAGAACCCACACCCTTTGTTTTTATATAGGAATCAAGAACTTCTGGTGGCATCTTTTCTATTCTCTCCTT
Source organism: uncultured Eubacterium sp. (assembly GCA_964579975.1). Classification (GTDB taxonomy): domain Bacteria; phylum Bacillota; class Clostridia; order Lachnospirales; family Lachnospiraceae; genus Eubacterium_F. The sequence goes on from CAZOIF010000104.1 coordinate 7,785, forward strand.
AATGATTGGTGCTAATTCTGCTGGTATTTTTCCATCATAATCATTTATCGCCGTATATATTTTTCCAGTTGATCTATCATATGCTCCTGCAACAGCGGGTCCTAATTGGTCATTGGTAAGTCCCATATCCTTTAAAATCTGTCCTTCATTTATCACTGTATTTTTTAAATTGTTTATTTCGTCTACTGTGAATTCAAGACTTTTACCACCCTCAATTCCGCCCTTCAGCGCCTCATCCCCATGCTTCAGAAAGTCATCAATAAACTCATCCCCGCGCTTCCGGTACTGCTCCATGAAGTCATCGC
>CAZOIF010000105.1:0-8062 GCA_964579975.1 uncultured Eubacterium sp.
TACGGAGCCTTAAATAAGAAGTTCCAGCATATTCCCCCTCTTCAATTGTTCCCTCGAGGACTTCACCTTTATAGCTCAGTTCTTCACCCAGATCATTTACAGATATAGAATTTACGTCCGCTAGATTATTTTCCGATACAGAATTTTCTTCCATCAGATCGTTTTCGGATACAGATTCGTCATCTGTAATCAGATCATTATCCATACCTTCTTCGGGGTTAGCAATCGGTTCATCATTCCCGACTTCCGCGCTGTCATCGGAAGGCACATTGGCATCCTCCGACTCTGGCGGTGCAGGATCACCTTTCTCCATCGACGTATCGTCCTTCCCGGTGGCATCCTCCGGCGGTGCAGGATCTTCTGTCTCCATCGATGTGCCGTCCTCCGTAGTCAATGACCCCAGGTCTTCAGAAATATCAGAGTCATTCGTGGTCATCCCCTGTTCCACTGCCAGAGCGGTCAGACTCGTCTGCGGTGCAGCAGTTACGATCATCACTGCTGCCAAAAACAGAGAGACTGCACGCCTAAGGTAAAATCCTTTCTTTATCATTTTTTCCCTCCTTTAAATACTTCAGAATAGTTGTTTTCCCATTATAACAAAACCGCACACAAAAAAGGTATGCAGCCTGCATACATTCACAGGTTACATACCTTTTGGCATTCATTACTGATATTCCACCGTAAAGTCCGGCTCCGGGCAGGTTCTCTCCATCGCCCTTCTCTGATCTGCGCTCATGACCACTGTGTTGAGATTCGGCATGGTGAAAAGTACCGAAAAATCTTCTACAAAGCAATCCGTCATATTCAGATAAACGATATCCGTCCTTCCTTCCAATGCCGAAATATCGCTGATATCCGAGTAATAGATATACAATTCCCTGACTGTCGTATTTCGGATACATTCCAGATCATACTGTCCGGAACTGCCCAGTTTCAACAATCCTATCTTCTTGCCATTCAGATGCCGGTAGGCATCCGAGTCATTGGCTATATCTAAAATATCAAAATCACCCATTTCGTCAAATACTTCACCGCTGTATCCGCCGCCCGCACCCCTTAAATCCATACTATTAAGCATCGGACAGGAACCCAGCACAGAGATATCCGTCAGCGGATTATCCAAAAAGCCGATAAATTCTAATCTCTCTTTCCCCTTCAGCGGCGATATATCAGAAATGTTATTTCTGCCCAATTCCAGTTCACGGACAGCGGACAAATTCCGCAGCGGAGAAATATCCTGCACCTGCTCTCCGAAAATAGTGATCATTTCCAAATCAGGCATCTGCTCCAGATCTTTAAGTGAAGTGATAGTGCCCCTCCTCTCGCCCTCTGCAAACCATCGGTCACGCGCAGCCCCTCGTTCTTCTATGGATGTGCATATCCCGTCTCCTACTATAAATATCTGCGTGACTTTCCGCAGATCCTGTTTCGTCAGGGCTCCTTCGGGTTTCCCAAGCATCGTTCTGACCGCTTCCTCTATCAACGGTTCTTCAAATCGGACACCGGCTCTATACCGGAATATCCCGAACATACATGACAATATTATGACCGACGCCGCAACGGACAAGATTACAATATTTTTCCGCTTCACTTCCCTCTTCGGTCTGCCGGAAAGCAGGGCTTTTAGCTCCTTTTCCAGTTCGGCTGCATCATGAAACCGGTTTTCGGGTGCAAAAGCAGTACATCTGGCAAGCACCTTCTCTAATGGTGTGACCGGTTTCTGAATCGGTGCCGCCTTCTCTGTGAGCATCCATGTCAATACCGTTCCCAGAGAATAAATGTCGGAATAGACACCAGTCTGCATATAACCGTACTGTTCCGGTGCCGCATAGTCTTTCGTCCCGCAGAAGACCGTATCCGCTCCCTCTTCTTCCTTATAAACTCTGGAAATTCCAAAATCGATCAGGCAGACCGTTCCATCGTCCTTCAATACAATATTCTGAGGCTTAATATCCCTATGGATCACAGGCGGCGTCTGAGTATGCAGATATTGCAGAATCTCGCACAACCATATACCGACATCGATGATATCCCTTTCACAGAACACATATTCCTCCGCATATTCCATGAGTGTCTGACCGTTTATATATTCGCGTATGATATAGCGCTGTCTGTCGTCTTTGTATTCTTCTATAAACGCCGGAATCCCCGGATGCTTTAAATTCCGCAAGGAATCCTGTTCCGTTGTCAGAAATAGCGGATGTTCTCTGTTGTAGCCTTTTATGACTACTCTGTTTCCTGTCTCCCGCTCTTCAGCAAGAATGGTTTCCTGTCCTTCTTCACAGCTTAAGCATTCCAGCATATCATAGCGTTTTGTCAGCGCTTGCGGATATTCGTCCGTAAAACTGCCTAAAAACTGCTCCCTAGTCTTCTCTACAGTCATCTTTTATGACCCTCCGCCAATAACAGGAAGATCCAACGAAAACAAAAACTCCTGCATATCTGATATCTGCATCCGGTTGTTCAGCCCATAAATAATAGCCGCATCCCTCTTGATCTTAGGGTAAAGACGGCTTTTATCCGCCATCCGCAGCAATTTCTGTGTTTCCTCAAGGGAAAGGCCAAAACCGAATGCCAGTTGAAGCACTTTATCCCGTGAAGGTTTCCTTGTTCCATTGAATAATTGATGTCCGTATACCCTGTCGATCTGTGCGTTCTTTATAACCTGTATCGGCGCCATCTCTTTTTCCCTGCTGAGCAGGCTGATATATTCTGAAAAATCCGAATGCACAAAACTCTCTTCATTTGTTTCGGCAAATTTTGCGAATGACCCATTCTTTTCCAGTTCCAGAAATAAGGTACTGGTATGCTTTTCTTTCATTAAACATTCTCCTGAATAATTAAGGATGGTTAGTTGATTTGTTCATTGTATCATAAAGCATAGTTTTTTACTACCTTGCCGGAAATCAAAAAAGGACTTCTTTCCTCCTATGCCAGTTCCTGTAAATAATGTTCCATCTCCCGCCGTAAAACATCAAATTGCTTCTGTGTCTGTGGGTTCCGACTCTCAAAATGCAGCATCTTTTCCAGATAACCGTCATTTTTTACAATACGAAGGCTCTCTGAAAATACAAGCTCATATACCAGAGAAATATGTCCTACCAGATGATCAATCGAACTTTTCTTTATTTGCCTCGGAGTTGCACGGTGTGTAAAAAAGTTATCCATAACCGTATCTGTCACGACAGCATTTTGTACATCCTCTATTGTTGTATTATAAATTTCTTCCAGTGGAACCTCAACATTCACCCTTAAAATATCAATCTTGTCCGCATCTCTTAAAACATGGCAAAGCTTTTCTGTGCGCGCGTCCAGCCCCTCCGGAATCCGATAGGCATTGTGCGTCGAAATTGCCGTCTCCACCAGCAAATCCTCCGCCCCATCTTTGACATAATCCCTAATTCTATTTTCATCGCCAAATAGAATTTCCACTCCCAACTTTGCGTGATCAATTGACATTACATCATTAAAAGTATCATACCTTCTGAGCTGTTCAAATCTTCCCACATCATGCAGCATACCAAGAAGCCAGGCCAGCTCAATCTCTTCTGCGGATAAATTTTCTGATTGTGCAATCCGCTTGTGCAATCCGCTCACACAGCGCGGCCACACGGTAGGTATGTGCAATTTTTAATCTAATCTTCTCATCTGTGGAATCATAGGCATTCGTATATTTCCGAAAGGTATCTTCTACATGTTTTCTGTCTATCTTCATTTTTTTACCCAACAACGCCAGTTGTTCGGAATTTCTGAACAACTGAATTTTCATCCGATTCTCCTTCTTAAAATTCGTCGAGATTAAGCCCTCTTATTGCTTTCCATCAGCTTCTCATACTTCAGCTGATACTCAAGCAGTCGCGGAATATACTCCGGCGGGGTGCGCCGTCCCGCCTCCCAATCTTCTAATGTGCGGACAGGTATCCCTGTATGAACCGAGAATTCTTTCCTGTTCTCGCCTGCCTCTTCACGAAGTTCTGCTATTTTTTTTGCTATATCCATATTCTTTCCTCCACGCATTGCGATATGTGTATCATAACACATGATAAGTTTCTTTGCAACGCATGGCAATTATATTGTCCCAATTTTTCATTGCTGCCTCCAGTGGCGATTATGTTTAATTTTATCTTCTATCTTCTCCATACTTAAAATATCAACAAACAGGCAACTTGCAATGGACCCAAGATTCCCTAGATAGGAAGAATTTATATAATGTAAAAAAACAGCTGCCAATGCATTTCACATCAGCAGCTTAATTTTTAGTTCTGAGGTTTCTTTGCGTCCTTGATATGGTAGTAGTCCTCCGTGTCCACATCTATGGGGACCTTTGTATTGGAACAACAAAATACTTATCTAGCTGTTATGTTTCTTATCATTCAATAACTACAAGGATTCTTCAAAAAATTTTAAAAACCATTAATTAATTCTAACAAGTGATCTTTGCATTCCGAAAAACTTATTAATTGTTGTTTATCGTAGTTCTCCTTAAGATATTTCATCAATTCTGCCATTTCTCCAAATTCGTATTTTCTTAAATAAAATTCAAGATTACCCTTATATACACCGTGAAAAATATAGTTTAAATCTGTTTTAGTGTTACAAAATTCAATTACTTTCTTAATCGTTCCTATCTCTCCAAGTGAATATTTTTTCTCTGTCAAGAGCTTTTTACTTTCATATTCCCCGAGACCTCCTAAATACTTTACCCGACTATTATTGATTTCCTTAAATTTTGCATTTGCATTATCAAAAACAAATTTCGTAAGACAGTCGCCATACATATAACATTTCACAATATTTAACTCATTTACAAAGGAAAGCAACTTGTCTCTATCTTTGGCTACAGTTATTTCCCCTTCCATATATTCAATAAATGGCGCTTCAATACTTCTTCCTTTTTCGGATTGACTAAATTTCCAATAAGTATGTTTTCCCTCCTCCGCTAGCTTACCCAATGTTAAAATTTCTTCTTTATAATTGAATAACTTTCTTCTCATGTTTTCTCTCCCCTGATACGGTAATTTATTGTCTCTGCTTCCCGTTCAACCTCATATGCCGTAAGTAAATTGTAATAGAATTAAGTCTCAAATTATTCAACTTAACAGCTTACACTATCATTTCACTAATCCATAGCTAATTTCTATCTATAATCTCTCTACCCATAAATACATCCACATTCAGAAATTTCCTCTTCCCGATAATTTATTTTCTTTCTTGTTTTATCTGCAAATCCATCACTGCCGTCTTTTCTCACAAGCTGGCACACACTCTCAACTGTTGACTGCGATTCCAAGGGCAACGTCTTAATTTCTTTTCCCTTTACAGGCATGGGAAAATTGAATACGATATTTCTGATCCAGCAATCATTATCCGGCTTTTCCGGATAGATGTCAATCCGTTCAATAAAGGCTCTCATAAAGTCCTTCTGATCTGCCTCACAAAAAGTATTATACAGATTATCGAAAGCCAGTAGAAGCTGATATACATTATCGGCAGATATCTTCTCCTGCCGCACACTTAAAAGCCGACTGTTCCATTCCTCAATCTGTGCATCTATCGTTTCTGACTTATCATATTGCGCATCATATCTGCGCTGTAGATCTGAAATTTTCTTATCGTAATGTGGATCCGAGACATCCAGATTGTCCATCTGATGCTCAAGACGTGTTTTAGTTCCCATTACCTGCTTTAATTGACCCCGAAGGGCTTCTATACGCTTTTCCATTTCAGATGTATCTACCGCTGTTCCAATCTTCTTTTTGATTGCACTCTCAAAACGGGCATCCTTTACCATTGCGGATATGATTGCCGCAACCATGCGATTCATTTCTGTCTGTTCAATATTGATCCGAAAAGTACATTTATGACCTGTAACACCTAGCGTGTTCTTGCAGTAATAATAATATCTTGTATATTTATCCTTGCTGTGTGCTTTTGCAATATTCCCATATAAACTCTTGCCGCAGCACGGACATTTCAACAAGCCGGACAAAATATGCGCATGTTCAATATCATGTACCTTTTCCCGTTTATAAGCATTTGCCTTACGTTTCTCCTGTGCCAGCTGCCAATCTGTTTCAGATATGATTGCTTCATGACATCCATCATATACCGGGAACTCCGCTTGCTCTACAATATGCATCTCATTACGGGTGCCTATCTTTTTCTCCGTACGACGTCTGCCATATGCAATCTTCCCCATATATACAGGATTATCAAGTACACTCTTTACAAAACTTGAAGAGAAACCCGGTATAGTGTTATTCTGCCTCAATTTCTTGGTATATCCATTATCATTGAGGTACGATGCAACACCGTTAATTCCTGAATTGGTATGGATATATCGGTCATAAATGATGCGGATAATCTCCACTTCATCCTCGGCAATCAGCAGATTACCGTTTTCAAGCTTATACCCATAAGGAGCAGAACCGCCATTCCACTTGCCTTCCTTTGCTTTCTGCTCTCTCCCAGCCATTGTCTGGGTACGGATATTCTCACGCTCAACTTCCGCTACTGCTGACAAGACAGATATCATCAGCTTTCCAGCATCCTTAGATGAATCGATTCCGTCCTCCACGCAGATCAGATTCACTCCATAGTCCTGCATAATCTGAAGAGAGTTCAATACGTCAGCGGCATTTCTGCCAAAGCGGGATAACTTGAATACAAGTACAAAGTCCACATTATCCTCACCGCTCTCAATCTTCTCCATCATTCTCGAAAACTCAGGTCTACCTTTGATATTCTTACCGGAGAAGCCTTCGTCAGAAAATACGGAAACAACGGTCATATCTTGATATTCAGCGTACTTGCGTAACTTATCCTTTTGTGCGTCCAGACTATATCCATCCACCTGTATTGCTGTAGATACGCGGGTGTAGATATAGCATTTTTTCTGCTTTTTCAACTTAGTCTCCTCCTATGGGAGCTGTAATGCTCCATTTTTCAATAATTTCTTAACCATGGATTCATATTTCTTTATACCGAAGTCCTCAACAATACTTGTAATTCTTGCTCCTGCATCCTTTGAGGACGCACCGCACAGAAAAACACGTTCATCCGGTGTTCCATAATCCAACACTATAAATCTGTCGTGAAAGACTCCATCAGTGTGCTGCATGGTTAATTGAATGCTAGGGTATTCTCTGCAAAAATCTTTATATTCAACATTGTGGAGTTTACCAGTTCCAATGTTATCGCTGAATATCTTGATATCAACTCCGGCAGGTGTGTTTTTTAACAAAACCAATGTACGAAGAGCTATGTAATTATCTATCAAATAAACAGATTTTTTTGCTTGGCTGTATATGGATGAATATGCTACATCCGCACTACAGTATTGGGTGTTATACATAAGCCATCCATTATCATCATTATTCACAAAACTATTCATCATATTAGCAAGATCCGATTTGGTAACAACATCATTAAGTTGATCCATGACATCAGACATCTGTCGCTCGACAGAACCTATGTCCATACGAAGTTTATTTATTTCGTCAGTATTTTTTGATGTCTGAATCGAGAGATGCATAACCTCTCTCTGTCCGATAAGGTCTTGATTCCCAATAATATAGTCCTTCATTTTCTTAAATGTACGGATTAATGCTATGCTCTGTTTTGTTGCCAATTCTCCTTTTAAAACCGTCATAAGCATATATAATCCCTGTTCAGTGAACACATGAGGATTATATCTACTCTTTGAACTAATATTTGCGGTCGAAAAATTCGTCCGCAAATATGATACTTCATCGTCAGAGAGTTCAAACATAAAATCCGTATCAAATTTTTCAATATTATTGCGTACTTGCTCATTAAATCTCTTATTTTCATATCCATAAATAGCGGCAAGATCCGTATCAAGCATCACTTTGTATCCTCTGATATCATACAGTTTGTCCTGCAAATATTCCTCCGTTACTTCAATTATTGTCATTTCTTCCTTTGTCTTTTCTGCCATATTTATCCTTTCCAAATTTGCGGACGAAAATTTCGTCCGCAAATTGTTTTACCCTTTTTCTTTAACCAATTTCTCATACTTCATCTGATACTCTATCAACCG
>CAZOIF010000106.1:0-7804 GCA_964579975.1 uncultured Eubacterium sp.
CCTTATCCACATTTTCAAAATGTGACGGAATCTTTGCATGGGTGTCAAAGCTGTCCACGATATTAAACAGCTTCACATATTCCGGCGACTGTACCGGCAGATCCGTTGCGCTCCCGCCGCACAGGATCATCACATCGATCTTATCCTTCCATGCCGCCGCATCCTGTACATGACAGACTTCCGCCGTCTTTGTGAGGATCGACACCTTATCCGGATCCCTGCGGGTAAACACCGCCACAAGCTCCATATCAGGATTCTGCTTTATGGCGCATTCCACGCCCCGTCCCAGATTTCCATAGCCCAAAATGCCAAGTCTTATGCTCATAATTTGATCCTTCCCTTCACCTGCAAAAGCAGCCGTACAGGACGACTGCTTTTCCATCTTTTGTATATGCCCCAAAATGCCGTATCTTGTATTTTGACTCCTAGCAACGCTAGGTGGGTAACCGCAACCATACTTCTGTCTTCCACTGCGTAAAGCCCAAAGGCTGGAGGCCTGACATCTATATGACAATGTAGGAATCCCGTTTAAAGTATCTGTAGGTTCAAAATAACAAGACTTTATCGAGCATTTCAGGTTACCTCTATTATATCCGAATTGACCGCAGAATACAACAGAATTTTTTCCCATAATAACATTCCTGTGGCTACATCCTCCATTCCTCTTTTTCTTCCGCCTCTTCTATAATCAATACAGAGTCCTTCAGCACTTTTTCATTCTTAAGGGGATTCCCCGGACAGATGACTTTCCGCAGGGAAGGCAGTTCCGCCAGCGGTCGAAGCTCCGTAATATAATTATCTGTAATATCCAAAACCTCCAACGCCTGCAGACCTTCGGCAAAAGACAGATCCGTCAGATTGTTTTCACTTACATAAAGTTCTTTTAATCCCGGAAACTTTTTGACGAAATCCATATGTTCATCCAGCGCCACTTCATCATAATAAACCGAAGTCAGTCCATGATAGGTCTCCTCCCATGCATTCTCATACAGATACATATTCTCCATATACAAAACTTCCAGCGCAGGATTTTCTGTGACCGCATCAAAGTTTATTTCACAATCCACGCCGCTGATATTCAGTTCTCTCAGATTCGGCATCTGAAAAATTCCGGAAATATCATCATAGGTGTTTGATCCATGTATATCCAGACACTCTATCATATCAAAGGCTTTTATTGCCTCAACATCCATTAAATACGGAGTACCGATAGAACAGGAAAGCACTTTTAAAGAAGAAAGTTTTGATACATCCAGTTCTTTCGGCAGAGTACAGCCGCTCATGTGGAGTTCTGTCAGGTCAGACATATTCTGCAGGAAAGAGCAATCCTTCATATTATTGATCGTCAACTTTCTTAATTGTGTCATCTGATCCAGCTCCGGCTCCGAACATCCGTAGGGTATCTCCAGCACAAGCTCCTGCAGATTCCTAAGTTCCGCCACTTCGCTCATATCATTTATGTCATAACAATCGATGATTAATAACGATTTTAATGTGTTGCAGTTCTCCAGACCGTCCAGGCTTCGCAGATTCCCTCCGTAAATACACAAAGTTTTCAAATGCTCCAATTTCCGGATAAAATCGAGTGTTTTCAGTCCATGCGCATCCAGATAAATCTTCTCCAGATTTGGTAATTCCCCAAGAACCGTAAAATCCACTAACTCCTCATAAAAATTCAGTGACAAATTCTTTAATTTTTGCAAATGGATCAGGGAATCGATGTTATCGATTCCTGAATAATCAATAAAGAGCGTTTCCACATTTTCGAATAATTCTATACCGTCCAGACTATCCACTCCGCTATTAAACCCTAGCTCTTTAATATTCTCCGGATGCTCCAGCACCTCTGCCGCAGATCTCGGCTCGTCAAAATATGCACTGATACTCTCAAGCGGCAGTCCTTTGATATCTGTCGCAGAAACCGGAGTATATACATCCAGTTTTTTTAAGTTTGAGAACCGTCGCAGACAACTCAGGCTAAGTTTTTCCTCAAACGAAAATTCAGTCCATTCAAATTCCTCTCCATACTGCTCTTCAATATTCTCTTCCGTGTTTTTGAGCATATCGCCAGCAGGAGGTTCAAAACTATAGCCTATCTTCCACACTTCAGAATTATGATCTATCACCAGCTGCTGTATCTTTCCCAGTTGGCTGTCATGGACGTTCTCCGCCGGACACTGAAACACACTTGACACAAACTTTTCTAACACACCGGTAAAAGCAAGGTCTTCCTTGTTCATGTCCTGATCCTGATTCAGATCAAAATTTAGTATGTTCTCCTGTGTCGGTTCTGTCTGCTCTATCGCTTCCGCAGTTTCCTGCCGATTCATTTGCCATCGCCGATAGAGTCCGGGAGCATTTAATAGAGTTATTCCCAGAACAAGAAGAATCCCTAACACGATTCCCCTTTTCCAGCCATACGGCTCCCATCCCGTACTGCGTATTTTCTGATCATCCAGAGACTGGTACTCTATTCTTCCAGCTCCAGATAAAGGTATGTAATCCCGCTGCATTTCGTCATTTCTGAAAATTCTCCCGATTCCATACAACAAATCCTGCGCAAACCCTAATCTGGACATGTCTAATGCCTGTAAATGAGAAAATTCCTCCGGGAGATCATAGGGATCCATATCCCGGTATGCCGGGATCAACATCTTTCTTTCCCCGTTTTTGATCAAGGAAAGATACCGACTCCACTCATTTTTCACCCACACCGACTGAAAATGTTCCGGCCTGGTTCCTATCACGATCATAACTTGGGCAGAATGAAGTGCGGCAAATATATAAGGTTCGTATGCGGCCCCCAGTTTATCCTGCAGCGTGATCCTTGCCCAAAACACTTTGAAACCGTTGCGTATCAGTACATAATAAAGTTCATCAGCCAATACACTGTCTCTGGTCCGGTTCCCGTCTGCATCTGTCTCTTTACAGCAGATAAAAATATCATAGGGAGTTTCCCGTTGGGATACCAATAGGATCCCCTTCTGAATCTGATCTATGGCTGCCGCTTCCTGCTTATAGATCTTTGCCTGGACAACATCGGCATAACGAAGAGCCGCCTTATAATCTTCATCTGCCAGAATAGAGGTGTACTGTGCCCGGTTAACCGTGGGAATCCTCTTATGTGTCGCCGGATCCTCTACATATTCAATTCCATACCGGCACAAAACAATTGACCAGTAGGCTTCGCTTTCCGTCTGATCTTCATTTAAAATCTGTTCATACACAGCCATGGCCTTATCATAATCATTACTGCGCCGAAAATGATTCGCCCGGTCATACATCCTGAGTCTCTGTTCATCATTGCATTTCGGCAGTGTCTGATTGGTTCCGCAGTAAGGACACCTTATGGTTGTCATTCCCTCTGCGATTTCCAGATCACCGCCACACATTTTACATAGTAACACAGACATTTTTATACGCTCCTCAACTCCTGTGCCTACAGATTCTATCCCTTTCTTTCAAGAGTCCCCTCATCCGGCTGCACAGTTCTGTAACATTTCCCAAATCTCCATCAAGCACCCTCTCTTCTATTTCTGAAACCAGCACGGTAATCTCATCCTCGATCTCTTCCGAAATATCTCCCGAGACCGGATTGCTATATCTGACTTCATCCCCCAGCTTTTTAAGTATCTCTTTCATCTGCCCCTCATCACATTGAACAATAAGCTGATTAATCCGCTCCTGCAATTCTTCCATTTTCAACAGTTCTCTTTTTAGCTGCATGTCCTGCCGAATAATCTCTCCGCCCGCTGCCTGTACTGCAAAATTCGCCGCAACTGCTACCGCTAAAAGAATAACTTCTACAAGTACAGCCGCAAATACCGGCACTTTTCCGGAAAAAGACATAAGCAACAAGCTAACGCCAATCTGTATGATCAAATACAACACACTGACTCTCAACAGCGGATAATCATAGATCCTGTACTTAATGTGCGCCTGTCCTTTCATTAAAATATGTATCGTATAAATCTGTGAAAAAAAAGCAACTAAAGAGAAAGCAAAAGCGATCCAAAAAATATTCGTTTTGGGAAATGGCATTGTGGCTGCGACGTAAATAATAAACACTAATACAAGCAAAACATAACTATACAAACTTTTTTTACCCATATTCTCTATTCGCCTCTTTTCTTGCCACAATTACTGCAAAAATTGCCGGTATTGCCGACTTGCCCACAGGAACAGTTCCATTCTGCTTTCACCATGTCCTCTACCGCCTGTCCCAACTGCGTACTCTGCTCCGCCAAAGGCGACAGTGCTTCCTTTGTCACATTCATAACACCGCTCATCGCTCCCAGACCAACACCGAGTCCGGCCAGTTCTCCCAGCACGGAGGTGCCTCCTGTACCACTGCCAATCCCATTTTTCATGGCTTCCATACCAACCAGACGGGAAGTCTCCTGCTGATAGGTATAACCTTTCATCTGCATTTCCGCAGCTTCGGCAGCCGCTTTCATCTTGTATCCTTCCGCTTCAGCGCTCTTCTGGATTTTCAGGATTTCTGCGTTGTTCTGAGCTTCGATCATCTTGATCCGGGCCGCCGTCTGTGCTTCCACTGCCTTTCGCTCAGCTGCTGCTTCCGCCTCCCTGCGTCTGATTTCTTCCTGTTTAATAAGAAGATATTGCTGCGCATACTGTTCTTTCAGTCTTCGATAATTCGGATCTTCCTCCGGTGTGATCACCCTGTTGATAAAAAAGCCCGGCATCGTCAGCCCGTATTCCTCGAGCATCTCATTGATTCTTATTCTTAAAATATCAGAAAGATGTAACAGCTCTGCATCTATCTCCAGAATATTGACATTCTCTTCCTTGATGATCTGTGCAAAACTGCTTTTAACCTGGGTAATCACCAGAGAACGAAAATACCCTTTTTCTCTATCATTGCCAAGGAGATGTTCCCGTTCAAAACCCGATGCCGTACCAACAACCTTTAATAACAGCTTTCTGGAATTACTTACACGGATATTAAATTCTCCGCATGCACCTATCTCAATGGGCAACCCGGAAACCGGATCAAGCAGGTGAATTTTGGAATCCGTTCCCCATTTGATCCCCATCTGCGTTGCCATATTAATATAATAGATTTCTGAATGAAAAGTTTTTTCCGTATCAGACGGAAGTCTGAAAAACTGATCTAACAACGGCAAACACTGTGTTTCCAGTGTATAGCGTCCCGCCCCAAACGTATCCAGCGCACGTCCGTCCTTAAAAAAAACCGCTTCCTGACTCTCGTGAACGATCAATTGCGTACCCATTTTAAAATCTTCTACGGGATGTTTCCAGACAAGCGTCTCATTGTCTCCATCATATTTGATAATACTTACAAGACCTTCTCTTTTCATCTGCTGATCCATATCAGTTCGCACTATCTCCTTTTTAACTTAATCTGCTATTACCATATTTTCCAAAGCAAATTCGAGACAAAGCTGCATGATCTCATTTCGAGTCCTCCTTGTCTCCTTGGCAATACGATCCACCTCCACCAGCATGTCGATCGGCAGTCTCATGGAAATAACCTTCGATTCGCATATATATTTCTGAGAATGAATAACAAGCTTTTTCTCTTCCAAAATAACTACCTCCATTTTTTTGAATACCATTATAATACAAATGTATTCTTGCGTCAATTGCTCATTCCATTATGAAAAAAGTGCATCTAAAAATCAACAGATTCTTAGATACACCTTTTCTTTCATCTATTTCGTCTTTTCTTTACACCGAACTCCTTACACCTGTTTAAACCGGCTTACTTCTTTGTTCAGTCGTCCTGATATCTCCTGATTTCCAAGCGTTTCCTGATGAATCTCTCCGATCGCCGCTGCAAGGGTCACAATACTGTCGGCAACGTTAGTAACGCCCTTTGCGTTGTCCTCCACCACCATGGAAATATCGTTGATTCCGGAGCTCATCGCCTCCATCGTCTGATTGATATCCATGGTATTCGTGGCAAACACGGAAAAAATCTCATTGACGTTGTCCGCATCCTTCTCATACTGTTCCACCACCTCAACAAACCCGTCATAATCTTTCATAATATTCTTGTCGATAAACGCAAGCAGATTCTCTGCATTTCTGGTAAGCCTTTCCACTGCCTCCGTCACAACGCCGCTGATATTCTGGATATTGCTTACCGTCTGCGCACTGCTGTCAGCCAGCTCTCTGATCTCACCTGCAACTACCGCAAAACCTTTTCCGGCTTCTCCCACTCTGGCCGCTTCGATGGAGGCATTTAAAGATAACAGATTGGTCTGATTGGTGATAGAAAGAATCTCATTCGCCATTTCATTGATCTTCTGAACGCTCCGGCTGTCATCTAATGCCTTTTGCAGATTTCCTCTGATAGACAGGATCATATCGCTCGTATTCTCTTTTCCCTCTACCGTACTTCGATACATCTCGCTTGCATGCTCTTTGATCGTCCGCACCAGTCCGACTCCGTCCTGTACGCGGCTGTCCATATTCTGAATCTCACTCAATACATTATTGATGCCGACGGACAACTGACTCAGTGTAGCCGATATCTCCTCCATGCTCGCCGCCATCTCTTCCATGATTGCAGACACATTAGTCACATTTTCATTGGAGTCTTCGACCTGCTCCATAACGCTCTGTACAGACTGTTCCATATTGGTGGATTCTTCTTTCAGCTTCCTTATGATACCCTGAAGCTGTTCCATAAAATGGTTGATCCCCGAAGCCATCTGACCGACCTCATCCTTCGTGTGAACCGGAATCCTCTCTGTCAGATCTCCTTCTTCCGCATCAATCTTGTCCGTGATACCACGAAGCGCCGCGCCGGATACCTTGGCGGGCTTCACGACCGTCCGGGAAACATTCACTGTCGTTGCAGCAGCCACAAGAATAAATACTACCATAAGTGCATAGTTGAAAATAACGGTACCGTTGATCTTGATTTCGCTGTGCCGCATCGCATAATCCGCTTTTTCCGCCATAAGCGTCTCATACGCATTCTTCGCCTCCTCCAGAGGCGTCTTTACCGACAAAACATTATTGAGCAGATCCCACAGCGTTTCATCGTCTCCCGCCACAGCCGTGTCATAAATACGCTGGCCATAATCCAGAAATGTCTGCATCGCTTCATTATAAGTCTCGTATGCGCCAATCAATTCTGCATCGGCGGATTCTGAACTCAGTTCCCGAACGATTTCCATATCCTGCTTCGTACTCGTAATCGCATCCTGAAGCTGTCCTGTCAGAGTCTCTCTCTGATCAGTATCCTTCTTCAGATAGATCAGATTCGCATACAACTGCACCTGCTGATAAGCGGATGAAGTATCCCCAATCTCCTTCTCCAGTTTCAAATAGACATTTCCAAGATTATTGTTATATTCCTGAATCACCCTCAATGCCATTCCGTTAAAAATTATGGTCATAACATACAAAACAGCAAGTACACCCAAAGCCGAATATACTTTATAGCCTATTTTCTTCTTCATAGCTGCTTCCCCTCACTTGTCAGTTATCTGTTTCTCTCCTTCTCCCGGTACATCATCGCATCTGCCTCTCCGACCAGCTGGTCATAAGTTTCCTTTCCGGTCTGAGAGTATGCCGCCCCCACGCTCGCGGATATTTTCTGTAAATGTTCATCCTTCTCATATTCCGCATCGATCCGAGACTTTAATGTCTGCCGCATTTTTTCCACTTCCTCCAGCGTATGCGTTCCAAACATCACCACCTGAAACTCATCGCCGCCTGTACGCGCGATCAGACCATCATCCGGTGTATTTGCCTGAAGAGTCTTTGCCGTGAGAACCAATGCCCGGTCGCCCTCCTGGTGTCCATA
>CAZOIF010000107.1:0-7658 GCA_964579975.1 uncultured Eubacterium sp.
TCCTTTTTGATATAGTCGTGAATGGATTTGGCAGAAAAAATTCTGCTGTTGGAACATAGCACATAGTTTACCAGCTTTTTAAACAGGTTCTCTTTGCGGATTTTATAACGGTGCATCAGATCATTGATGATAATTGTATCGTCTAAATCATTCAGATATCTGCGCTGTGCCGCGGTATTGTCAAACTCAAAACGTTTGGGAAAGCCGCCCCAGACCAGATAATCAGTGACAGAAATTTCTTTTCCGAGTTCTGCGGCATATTCTGCAATCTCTTTATAAACGAAAGGGCGAATACGAAAAGCAACATATCTTCCGCTGAATTCTTTCGTAAATTCGCCCGAAAGCAGTTTAGAGTTGGAACCTGTAATAAACAGGGAATAGTCGTAAAGTCGCAGAGTTTTGCATGCATTCTGCCAGCCGTCAAGGGTCTGCACTTCATCAAAGAAAAGATAGCATTTCCCACTTTTTCGGTGGCTTTCCACATACGAAATCAGAGAACTTTCATCCGTTATATTAGCGGATATACGTCTATCTTCAAAATTAAGATAAATAATATTATCCGTTTTCTCCCTGATTTCCTGTATGATCTGCTCCAAAATAACAGATTTACCGCAACGGCGGATGCCTGTGATAATTTTAATCAGATCCGATTCATAAAAGTCCCGGACAGGCTTAATATAATGTTCTCGGTAGATCATAAAAATCTCCCACTTTTATGCACTTGGTGAATGTCAGTATCTGTATCTATAGAAAAATTATACTGAAAGCTTTTTTACATGTCAAACAAAGTTTTCATTTCTACTGAAAACTTTTGCCATAATAACAAAAAGTTTTCAGTAGAAGTAAAAAATACTTATCAGTCCGTCCCCTCCTGCTGATAACGTTCCACATCCGCCAACAGCTTCTCCCACGCATCTTCATGCTCAACGTAATATAGAGGACACTTCTTTCCGCCGCAGTCATAATGCCGCAAAATGTCCTCTGTAGACAGATCGTATTCCTGTATCAGCCAGGCCAGCGTATGAATAAGCGTATCATAGGTCTCCTGTGTAAATTCACCATTTTCATTCAGATAACAACACTCTATGGAAAGAGAATCATCATTTCTGGTCTTCACTCCATAGGCCTGTTCATCCAGCGGGATACACTGCAGGATTTCTCCCTCATAGCCGATGATAAAATGCGCGCTGGCTGACCGCTCCTGTGTCTGAGCCAGATTAGCAAAATAACTGCGATTCTGCTGTGCAGACGTTCCGGGATTGGCCGTATAATGGACAAAGATGCTCTTGATCCGGTTCACCTTCGTACCCGGCCTGGAATAATCGTTTACTTCCAGAAAGTCCTCCACAATCTCGGGCGGCGTAATCTCCTTCTTATTGACCTGCTCAGAGATCACATCCACGATTCCCAGCTTTTTCGTCACCTTATCCCGATGGGCCATGCGATAGATAGCGCTGGTCGTCTGATAGATCAGCACAAGACATACCACAATGACCAAAAGAGCGATCAGCCGGTACAGATATACCTTTCTGCGTCTCGCCCTGCTTCGCTTGCTGGAGCGCACCGGACGGGGATTTCCCGATGTACGACGGGCAGACTGCACAGGCCGCGGATTCCCTGCCCTACGCCTGGGTTGACGTTCCTCTCGGTCAGCCAGACGCATCATCCGGGGCTGATTGTCCTCCCGATTAATCTCCCATAACTCTAAGTCTCGCTGCTTTTTCCTTTGTGCCTGTCCCATTTTTGTCTCCCCTCTTATGTATTGAAGTGCAGAGACACTCTCAAACGAGTGCCCTGCACCTTTTCTATCATAGCGTATGAATCTTTAAAATCTCTCTAAGGACGCATTTTCGTCAGCGCCCTCTTACGCCTTTATATAGTAGAGCGGAGAATTTAAGAAAAGGAGTACTTAATTCTTAATATTTCATAAATTATTTTTGGATCCACCTTGACTTTGCCAGGTGCTGCTCGATCGCGAAGTGCAGATCGGAAAGCCCCTTCCGGAAAATCTTATCGTTCTCACAGTCGACATCTTGCAACGCAGGAAGCTCCTGCTCCATTTCCTCCCGCCTATAAGTACGGCAGAAGGAAGCCGTGATATCCCTGGTTCCGGTGGAATCCTGCACATAGGTGGCAGGCCCCTTTACGTCGATGGTAATCTCCTCCACATTTCCAATGCTATAAAATAACATCGCCGCATTAAAGTAGATCATATCCTTGTCTTCCTGCGTATAAAGATCTGTGCTCATCTCATAGGTAAAACGCAGGGAGTAAGGTTCTTCCACCGTCTGCAGGGAAAAGCCGTCTTTCCGGTTCATGGTGGGCGGCAGGGGTAATGCCGCAAGCAGAGCGCCTACCTTGGCATTATCTCCCACATAGGGAGTCCTGTTTTCTGTCAACGCATCAAAAAGCTTCTCCCGCATATTGCGGTTTATACTTAAAATAACAACGTCCTCATTCACAGCCGTCTTTTGCAGTTCGCTGTCAATAAAATTCATCTCCTCTAAGTATTTCTCCTGTACCTTGCCGAAATCCGCCTTCACATAGACGTAACAGCCTGTATCGATCTCGTCCACATTGATCTCCCGCGCTGAATAAGTGATTGTTGTGATAGCTTCATTTGGCAGATAATCATAATCTACCTTCTCCTCCGGGCTGTAGATATCCTCATGCCCTAAGGCTCCTTGAGATTCTCCGTCTGCCAGTGAGTATGTGTGCTCAATTATCCTCGGAGCATCTTTTATTATGATACTCTCGTTAGGCAGATACTCTCTCCCCTCCTCCAATGGAATCGTCTCCCAGTCTTTATTGAACATGGGATAAATACTGCCATCCTCATCTATGATATATGTGGTATCGTCCTCATCTACAATAGTATAACTAGTATCATCGTTGCTGTCTGTACCGGGTACGCCCTCTCCGATATTACTGTCTGTTCCGGGCTCGCCCTCCAGACTGTAGACATCCTCATGACTTAAGACACCCTGCGTTTTTTCGGATTCCCCTGCCGGCGTATAAGTATGCTCCGTCCTATTCAACGGCTCTCCCATATAAGCTCTCAAGAGATAATTGTACCCCTGATACCCGATCGGCAAAACCGCCCGTCCCGCGTCAACCAGCCCCAACGCATCTTTGGTCATCATCCGGGAAAATCTTCCCACCTCTCTCTGTGCACCGATATGATAAATGACAATATCGTCAGTTTCATCCTCCACGATACAGCCACTGATGCCGCCGATACTGGCAGGAAGCTGTACCTGCATATCCGCTCCCGTCACTGTGAGTCCCTCGACCGGATCCACCGTGGTCCCGTTAAACTGCGGATTCTTCGTAAAGACAAACAACCCCACGATTACTGTCAAAACCAGAACTGCCGCCACTGCCGCATAGAGCGCCTTCGGCTCCTTGACAATAAATTCTATCCGCTCCTTCACGCTTTTTCCACTGCCCGTCATGGTGGTGGCAGTGCAGACCAGATCGGAGAACCGTCCTTTATTCGTGATGATGGAAAGCAAAGTCTCCCCATAAGGAATCCGTTCCTCCTCTCCCAGAAGAAGCAGCGCCTTTTCATCGCAGGCCAACTCACAATCCCGCTTGGAACATGCCGCCGCCACCCAAACCAGCGGATGAAACCAGTACACTGTCACCAACACGCTGCGAAGCAGTGCCCAAAAGCTGTCTCCATGCTTTTTATGAACAAGTTCGTGAACAAGCACATGTCGCAGTCTGTCGGAATCCTCCGCCACATCCGCCGTCAGATAGATCACTTCCCGCCCCGGCCATCCGTACAAGCAGGGGGATGAGATCTCTTCCGCCAGATACATCTTCGGCAGACGGTTTTTTTCGTTCTTACCGAAAAGCTTTTGACCGCAGATAGCCTCAAGACAGGCCGTCTCCTCCTCCGATAAAGTAAAAGGTTGCCGGGTCTTCTTCAAGCTGCGGTTGAATCTGATATTTGACACTACAATCCACAGTCCCACCGCCAACATTCCCATCATCCACAAAAACTGCAGCACATCCAGCACAGAAAACCTCAGCGTTCCCGCCATAAATACAACAGAAGGGCCATCGTCCGGCATATTGTTAAGTGCTTCTTCCATCTCCGCCTTTTGGACATCATTTCCGATCAGACGGTACAGCGCGCTCTGAGAATCTACCACAATCGGAATCGGCTCGTCCAGCCGCTCTACCACATCACCTCTGTTCACCTCGACCTGCTTCACCAGATCCATCAGACGAAGCTTCGTCAAGGGGCCTAAGTCAATCTGTGCCGAGACCGGAATGAGCAGCCGCAGCGCCACGATAAGCCAAAGGGCATACTGCAGTCTGCTGCTGATCCTACCCCGGAAGATCCGGCGGATCAAAAGAATACTTATGATCAAAACGGTTGCCGTAATCAGGATTTCTTTCATTTCGGCGTCCCTCCCTCGTCATTTTTCTTCTTTGCCTGCTCTAAAATGGCATAGACCTCTTGAATCTCCTCTTCAGACAATGCCTGATCCTCCACCATGGCATTGACCATCATCCCCAGACTCCCCCGATACACTTTCTGTAAGAAGCCACGGGTTTCCTGCATGGAAACCTCCTCTCTGGTCACCAGCGGATAAAAGATCTTGGCACGCCCGCCTTCCCTGTGGGCGACAGCTCCCTTCTTTTCCATGCGGGAGAGCATCGTAATGATAATGTGCTTGTCCCAGCCTGTCTCCTCACGCAATCTGTTTTTAAGTTCCGTGATCGTCGCTTCCCCTTCCCAGAGTTGATTCATGATTTTCCATTCTCCATCCGATAAACTGACCATATCTTTTTCCTTCCCTTCCATATTATGGTATACGATTGTATACCCCTTTCTTGTATCATACACAAAAGGTATACACCCGTCAACCCTTTTTTCTGTTTTGCAACAAAAATAAGCTGCCACCTCATGATTGTCTGATCATGAAAACGACAGCCTATATATTTTGTAATATAAAAGTTTCCTGCTTTATTTCAATATCAAAACCGAATATCCCGGCATAGTCACCATCCCATCCGACACTTCGATCTTCTCCTCGCCGCTCTCCAGTACGCCACGGACACTATCCGGGGAAATTTCCGCACCGTTTATGCTGATACCGCTTACATCAATCTCCTCTGTCCCGGCTCCTGTATGGAAAATCAGCAGGATTTCCGATCCTTCCCAGCTCTTTCTCAAGACACAAAACTGCTCATTGGAGGCATCCATCAGATATTCCACGTTCCCTCTTTCAATTTCGGGATTCTGGTTTCTGATTTTGATCACCTTTTTATAATACTGATAAATGGAAGCTGGATCCTGCTCCTGCTCCTCCAGACTGTCGAACTTCATCTCAAAGTCGTCCATATCGGCAGGACCGTCACACATTCCCTCCATATCATCACGCTTACTCCAATACATGGGGGCACGTTTATTTTCATCCTTGCCGGAACCTTTCATGCCAAGTTCTTCTCCGTAATAGAGGAAGGCGGAACCACTCATAAACAGATTCATTGCGCCCGCAAACTTCGTCTGTTTCTCCGAATTTTCTCCCGCATAATAGCCAGCGCTTCTTCCCATATCATGATTGGTATAGAAAGGGGCGTCAACATAATTTTCATTGTATTGCCCGAAGGTTTCCTTTAAAGATGCATTCACAGCACCGTACTGCTCCGCCGAAGAACCGTTCACCACTTTGGAAATGATTCCGTCTTTATCGGCAAAAGCAAAATTAAAGAGACTGTCGATGCCGCTTTCATAATATTGCGCATAGCTGTTAATATCAAGCCACGCCTCCCCGACCAGATAAGCATCAGCTTTTTGCGCTTTGACACTTTCCTGAAACCAGTTCAGAAACTCAATATTTGCCTGTGGATTCCCTGTATAAAATTCCTTCACCGCATCCAGTCTGAATCCGCCGACTCCCATATCCAGCCAGTATTTTGTGATCTTCCCGATCTCTTCTCTGAGCGCCTCGCTATCCAGATTCAGATCCGGCATCTCACTCCAGAACTGCGCTTCATAATACCAGTCCGTTCCTTCCACTTCATAGCATCCTGCACCCTTCTCCCTGAAAAAATGGTAATACTCAAAATAGGGACAGTCCTCCGCACTCGGTTCCCCATCTCCCAATTCCCGCAGATAGGAACACGCTTCAGTAAACCAAGGATTTTGAGAAGAGGAATGATTCAAAACCAGATCCATAATGACCTTGATCCCCCGGGCATCACATTCTTCCAACAGCTGCTTGAAATCATCCAGTGTGCCATAGGCATCGTCAATCTCATAATAGTCCATGACATCATACTTATGGTAAGTAGGCGAGGGATTCACCGGCATCAGCCAGATACCATTGCAGCCTAAATCCGTATCCGTCGTATCGTCACCGTCATTGATATAGTCCAGTTTAGAGATCAGGCCCTGTAAATCTCCGATACCGTCTCCGTTACTGTCAAAAAAGGAATAGACGAACACTTCATAATAAGTACGGTAATTATCATCTATGATATTTAAAGGTATAGAATCCGTAATATCAATATCAGAATCGACGTTCTCTTCATCCGTTACCGCTTCCGCTGTATTCTCTGCCGGTTCTTCCGCATATTCTACATCTTGCTCCGTCCGAACGCCACTCTCTGCACCATCCGCACTACAGGCTGTTGCCAACAGCATACATACCGTAAGTAACAACACTATCATCTGCTTATATTTTTTCATAATTGCTCCTCTGCTCACAGCAAAATGCAGACCGCCATAAGACGGTCTGCATTTTTCATCATACTTTTACAGGTATCCCCTCTATTAACCTTTCACAGAACCGCCTGTAACACCTTCTACATAGAACTTCTGCATCAATACGAACAATGCGGAAATCGGAATAGATACGATAACGCCGCCCGCGCAGAAAATGGAGAAGTATTTATTGACCAATGACTTATTCAACATATTGAACAAACCGATCGCAATTGTCCAGTCCGTGGAAATACCGGAATTCAACATCAGCTTCGCAAATACGAAATCACCCCACGGTACGAGGAAGGAGTTGATTACAGTATATACAATGATTGGCTGTGACAACGGAATAATAATCTTCAGGAAAATCGTTGCTTCCGATGCACCCTCCAGCCATGCCGCTTCACGTAAAGATGTGGAGATCGTATCCATAAATCCCTTGGTGATCAAATATCCCAGACCGGAACCTGCAGAGTATACAATGATCATTCCGAGATGGCTGTTGGTCAGTCCTATGGATTTCAGGACGAAATATACCGCGATCATGGATAATACGCCAGGAAACATATTTAAGATGATACCGAAGCTCATCAGTCCCTTTCTGCCTTTAAACCGCAGGCAACTCATCGTGTAAGCTACCATCAAAACGAAAATCGTAGAAATAATACAGGTAAAAACTGCTATGAGCAATGTATTTTTAAACCATGCCCCATACTGCACCACCGAGTCCGGTTCCAAAAACAGCGCCTTATAGTTATTCAGAGACCAATTCTCTGGGAAGAAATGCGACGTATTGATTCCCTTGTAAGCACTGAAGGACGTCACCACCAGCCAGAGAATCGGTATTAACCAGACTACAGCGAGGAATGCCAAAACTACATGTCGTAAAATCATACTTACAGTTTTTTTCATTATCGGAAATCCTCCTCTCTAT
>CAZOIF010000108.1:0-7554 GCA_964579975.1 uncultured Eubacterium sp.
CGCTTAATTTTCAGGATATGCTTGCCATGCAGATGCAGCGCGGCAGAAATAACGCATCCCGGATCATGAAGCCTATGCAGGAAGAGGCTGGGGAGAAAGAACAGACGGCTTACGAAGGTAACGGCAGCGCAGGAAGCGATATTACCAATTACCGTATGCAGCAGGCAATCAACGCCTATGAGATGTCTATGACGGCGTAGGATGCGCGGATGAAAATAGGAAAGTGAGATAAAACAAGCCCTCATCTGACTGGCAGGTGGGGGCTGTATCTTTTATGCGCAGACCCGTGCAGAGGAAGTATGCCACTAAAGTGGCGCACGGGTCGCGCGGCGAGTAGGGAGAAAGGCTTTCCTACTCGATTGATAAGGCCATTTTCTTGACGGCGCCGATCGCTTTCTGTACCGGCGGGAGCGCCAGGATTACCAGTGTGATCGCTGCCTCAGCAAAAATATAGATGCCGTTGTAAACCAGGGAGTAGGGCAGGACAGGCCAGCCTTCCCAGGCGTATTCGGCGAAGAAGATCCAGCCGGAAAGTACCGCGAATATATAACGGCCGAAAATTCCCACAAGGTATCCTTTGACCAGCCCATGTTTTGCGTTTGAAAACAGTCCTGACAGGCCGAGGGCGCCAAAGGCAAGAAAATAATCCATCACAAGCTGCATGGGGAAGATGACATAGGGATCTACCAGAAGCTGTAAGACGCCGTAGGCGACGCCGGTCATCAGTCCGGCGCCGAGGCCGAAAAAGTAACCGGGAAGGCAGATGACGAGCATGGACAGCAGTGTGACGGAACCGCCCCACGGAAAGTCGATGATCTTGATTTCCGAGAGAATGGTGCCCAGCGCGATGGATATGGCGCAGAAGACGAGTTGTTTTACAGTGACTTTGTGAAACATAAAAAAATCCTCCTTTGTCTTAGAATAAACAAGGAGGGGAGATGAGAAAACGTAACGTGCCGTTTCGACAGTTTTGTTTTCATTGCTTCCCTACGACGGTATTAACCGCATCAGGTGATGAGGGTTAGAGTCCAGGTACTGTGCACCCGGCTCAATCTCAGCGAAAGCTCCCCTAGCAAGTTATTCAGTTATGCGGCTCTTGCCGCGGCAGGTTTTCCTGCTTTTTTAACTATAGAGTTTTGAAAAAGAATTGTCAAGGGCAATTGTGTGAGGATGGAGGTATCATTATGTACGACTATATTTTGTTTGATCTGGACGGTACGCTGACAGATTCCAAGCCGGGCATTACGACCTGTGTGCAGTATGCCCTGCATAAAATGGGGATTGAAGAGCCGGATTTGGATAAGCTGGAGCCTTTTATCGGGCCGCCGCTGATGGACAGTTTTCATGATTTCTATGGGTTCAGCGAGGAGCAGGGAAAACAGGCGACGGCCTATTACCGGGAGAGGTACAGCGTTACAGGTCTGTTTGAAAATGAAGTCTATCCGGGAATAGACAGACTGTTAGCGGATTTAAAGACTTCCGGAAAGAAGCTGGCGGTGGCATCCAGCAAACCGCAGGTGTACGTGGAGCGGATTCTGGATCACTTTGGACTATTGACTTACTTTGATGTGGTGGTGGGCAGCGATTTGAACGGCACACGCACAAAGAAGGAGGAGGTCGTTGAGGAGGCGCTGCGGCAGCTTTTGCCGGATCAGATGTTTCGAGAGATCATGGACAAGAAGCGTGAATGCAGTGAGGCGGAGAGTGCTGAGAAAGGCGAGATGATCTCAAATGCTCTAAAATATGATGCGATAGCCATGGTCGGGGATCGCAGATTCGATATGGAGGGAGCGAAGGCTTACCATATCGCTGGCATTGGCGTGGCTTATGGCTATGCTGCGCCGAGAGAACTTTCAAAAGCCGGTGCGGACGAGATCGCAGAGACAGTGGAAGAACTGGGGAAGATATTGTTGCAGCAGCAGTAGAAAAAGGAGTTTGGGATGGAGGAGAAGAAGATACAGGAGAATACGGGTATGACTTCTTTACAGAAGGCATGGGCAGTGCTGTTTCCCTGTCTGCTGTATTACCTCGCCTACAATGCGGCTTATCTTATTTTCATGTTTGTACATAGCGTGCTGCGGGAGAGGATGGGAGAAGGCTATAGACAGTGGATGATGGCGCATGCAGCCACAGTGACTGGTGTGGTCGGCGGGATGTGTATGATTCTGGGGATCCTTCCACTTACATCCATGCTTCGCAGGGAACTGGCGGAGAGGAGTGCTTTAGGTGCCAAGCGGCAGTCTGCAAATGGACGAGAGTTGACTAAAACGGTCAAGAGCATGGCTGTTACAATTCTTTTGGCGTTATCTGCCTCTTTGGGACTCAATATCTTATTGACGCTGACGGGATTTGCGGATTCTTCCCAGACCTATCAGGAAGTGGCTGATCGCCAGTATGGCGTAGCCTTCGGTATCGGGATCGTTCTTTATGGACTGGTATCGCCGTTGGCGGAAGAAGTGGTCTTTCGCGGTGTCATCTATAACCGCCTGCGCCGGTTTTACGGGCCGGTCATTGGGGCGGTGGTGTCAGGCATCTTTTTTGGCGCTTTTCACGGAAATCTGGTGCAGGGTGTTTACGGTGCCTGTATGGGCATTCTCATAGCTTATGTGTATGAACGGCAGGGAAGCTTTTTCTTTCCTGTTCTTTTCCATGCGGTGGCGAATCTGGCTGTGTATGGCATCGCCCATTTACAGACGGTGCAGGAGGCGATCTTTAGCCCTTGGGCGTGTGGGATATTGCTGGCGGCTGCTGTCGGGGGAATTTTTCTGATGGAGAAGGGGTGGCGGAAAGCTATGGGGAAATAAGAATCCCCGCCACTTTCTTATTATTGGTTCATTTCCTCGATCACTTCCGTGGGCTTGACTGTCATTTCAACCCATGCCGGGACAAATCCGCTTTTGATGGCAGTTTTGGCCGATCGAATATTGGACCATGCACAGCAATAAAAGGGAACCTTTTTCCTTTCCAGGGTTTCTATGGCTAAATTGGCTGTCAGTACCGAGGCGATTCCCTGTCTGCGATATTCCGGCAGTACATCGACACCGATCTGCCACATGTTGTCACAATCTGCGGAGCATCCGGCCAGTCCGATCAGCTTGTCTCCGTCATAAGCACCCACACCCAAGACATCCAGTTTGGCTCTGTCCTTACACAGTGCATTGCTCCATTCGGGCAGATAGAGGTCGATAAAATCTTTATGTTCTAAAACCTTCAGTTTGTAATTGCAGGATGACCGACCAAGCTTCTCCATATCCGGGAGAAAATATTCCGCCATAAAGCAGACTTTCTGTCCCAGTTCGCTCATTCTGCTATCTAACCAATGCAGATTGGGTGTCTCAAAGCAGTGGTAAAATTCAAATTTTTCTATATATTCTTCAACGATGGATCGGTACTCATCTTTCACGGAAGCTACAATATTGCTCCCATAAGACACCAGATTGCAGGCTATGGGTTCCTTATAATATTTCCTTGCCATAGAACCAAGCACAGATTTCACCACAATATTTGTTGATGCAAGAAAATCTGTCGGATCACAGTTTATATCCAATGCAGACTGTCTCATGGCAATCCGCAAAATATCCTGATTTGTATACATATAATTTACCTCTGCGTATGAATTTCGTAGAATCTGCAAAGCACGGCGGCTAATTGCTCCGGTGCTCCCGTATTTACCTCATGTCCTGTACCTTTAAGTTCATGGAACTCAGCATTAGCCAAAATATTAGCCAGTTTTACAGAAGACTTTTTATTGGCGGTATCTTTTTCTCCGCAGACAACCAATGCAGGACAGGAGATCTTTTGGAGTGAATCGCTAAAATCCAAGGGCATCATCGTCTTACATAGCTGAAGAAAGTCTCCTTTGCTAAATCCCATTTCTTGAAACATGGATTTGGGCATAAACCGGAAAAGCATATTTTGAAATTGCAGGAGATGTTTAGGCATTTTGTAGGGAGTGGCAATAAGCACCAAAGAATTGACTTTTTCGGGATGGTCAATCGTATAGTTGAGCGCAAGCACACCGCCGAGAGATAAGCCGCATAAATCCATAGGCTCGTCATATGTATTACACGCATCTGAAAATGCAGCGTAAAGGTTTTGGTAAGTCACTTCCTTTCCCTGAATGATCTCAGGTAAATCCAAGCATACACTGTGTTCGTTGTTTTTTATGTGTGCGATGGTTTTTGTCCAGCTGTCCGGCGTTTGCCCTAAACCATGTACATATATTTGTTTCATATCATGACTCCGTAAATTTGATTATTTATATTTAGCAGTTTACGATATCTTTCAAATACGCTTCTGATTCTTCTCTTGATTTAAAAATGAAAATATCTTTCTCTTTTCCATGTTTTTCAAGCAGGTCATAGATCTCCGGCAGATTTTCTTTGGGAAAGTCCAGAATATATTGTCTAAATTCCGGGTCAAACTCTGTCTCGTGCCAGGGCAGATCTTCCCGCATTTTCCCGATTCTGGATGCTGCGCCTAAAAGACAGAGCTCTACCGGAAAATCCAGCAAAAATACGGTATCACAGTGTTGCAGGCGAACTGCGAGTGTTCGGCTGTAATTTCCGTCTATAATCCAGAGATCTTCCATGAGAAGCTCTTTTAAACGTTGGTCAAATTCCTGTGTGGGAATTGTTGACTGATCTGGTCTGTGCCATATCATATCCAGATAATACAGCGGAAGCCCGGTCACATCTCTGAGTTTTCTTGCGAAAGTGCTTTTGCCGGATCCGGGGCATCCGATAACAAGTATTTTTTGCATTCGATTACCTCCGAATAGAAATTCAAATTTTCAGTTTGTTTGGCTCATTGACAAACCGGAATTCTGATAAGACCTAATTTATAACATTTATTAACTGTTATATTTTATCTCCAAAAAGTTCGCAAACCCTTGAAAATGCTAAATTTATAGCAAGTGAGTTTGCCCTTAGACTTTCCCTTGTGTTATATCCTTTTCCCTCGTGTTACGAACCCTCATAAGGGCAAAAATAAGGGAAAGAAAAACCTGTAACAAATTATAACATGAAATGAACAGGACAGGAAGAACTGATTGAAATGCTTTCAATAATTTTAAGGAAAGAAGATAAATAAAAATGAATATTATTTATGCAACATACAACATCAGCCATAACAGTATTGACATATATACTTATGCAGGCTACTTTTTACGGATAGATTGCAGCAAAGCGGAAGAAGGATTAAAAACAACGCCATGTTCCGAATGTGCCTTAAATGCTTTGGCAATAGATAATCCCCTTGAATATGCAAGGCTATATCTGGAGGGCGGTATGCAGATATGGGTAGATGCGGAAGATTCATTAGAAGTGTGGTAACATATTTTTCTTTGCACAGAGGACTGGTCAAAATATAAGCCAGTTCTCTCTTTATTTGTAAAAAGAAGAATGTTATAATTCCATTAATCCAAATACATTAAAAGGAATACTTATGAAAAACGACATTCAAGAACACTACGATTCTATACAAATTAAAAAAGCCATGCAGGATTTACATATTACCAAAGTTTCAGAACTGAAAGAGTATAATTGCGTTACATTAGCGAACAAACTCCGAACAGGTTACAATAAGCTGATGATTATAGGGAAACTGCAAGATTTAGGTTATCTGCCTTCCACCGAAAACGTAATATCAATCCATGATATTCCCATGTCAAGAAAAATGCGGAATATTTTTTTGAGAAATGGTATTGTTTACCTTTCACAGCTTTCTGCATATCCAAGAGAAGAAATATTGCAGTTTCGGAACGTAGGTAAAAACGCTATGTTAGAAATTGATAATCTTTGTGAAAAATATGGGATTGAGATACGTTCCCTTTCTCCAATTAAAGAGGCATTTAGTGAATTTCAATTTCACAAAAAAATATACCCGTTATTCTTTAGGGGCGGCATATTTAGTGTAGATGATATCAGAAACAAATCTGCCCATGATTTATATAATATATGCGAACAGGATTACCGCTTTACCATGAAAACATATCATATACTAAGAAAAAACGGGGTGATCCTTTGCAACTGGAATGATCAGTATCTGTTTGAAATTATACCCCAAAATAAATCTATTCAGTTATTTGAGGAATATGGGATCATTGCAGTTTCGCAGCTTTCAGATTGCAGTGAAAGGCAGCTCAAAGTAATGTCCGACAGTATTCCGGCATTGTCATCATTGATAGAAAAGTTATTGGCAGATATACATATGGATAAGAACGTGGACTGACTTACGCAATTACATCATTCTTTTATCAGTTCAAACCATACTATTATATTTCAGAACTAATGGTATAGTATATCTTTCTTACCTTTCTGTATAGCTTTGCCCATTAAGTGTGGTAAAGCTGTTTTAATGTCTGTTTTCTGCTCAAATTGTCCATTTTCTGCAACGGATATTGATAATCCTTGCGGAATTGTTTATATTGTCACCATTGATAGAAAAATTACTGGCAGATACACATATGGATAAGGACATGCACTGATTTATGCAGTTAAATCAATCTTTTATCATTTCAATCTGCACTATTTTAGTTACTTTTCTTTATTCTGTAAGAAAAAGTGCTATACCATAACCGATGTAGTTCAATGAATACGAGGTGCAAGATATGGAAACATATATTAAAGACTTAGAACTTTCTCAAGCAACCAAAGCAGCCCTGTCATGGACTTTACAAATCACCAAAGTTTCAGAACTTGAAGGGCTCAATTATCTGACATTTGCAAATAAATGTCCAAAAGGTTGTAATGCTATTGCTATTGCCAATGAACTGAACAAATTAGGATACCTGTACCCACCGGAAAACGAAATATCCATTAATGATATTCCCATGTCAAAACGGCTGCAAAATGTCCTTATGTACAATAACATACTATACCTCTCACAGTTATCACTACATCCCAGAGAGGAAATATTGAAGTTCCGTAATTTAGGCGAAAACACAATGCCGGAACTTGACAGCATATGTGAGAAATACGGTATCCAGATACGCTCCTTGGTTTCTATCAAAGAGGCGTTCATCAACTGCCATTTTCCTGCAAGATTACATACCCTGTTCTTTCAGAATGGCATATACAGCATAGATGATCTGCAACACAAAACAGCCTATGATTTAAATGAAATATGTGAACATGATTATGCCCTAACTATGAAAACGTACTATACATTAAAGAAAAATGGAGTTGTGTTTGATGATTGGGAAGATAAGTATTTATTTGAGGTTTTATCGCAGAAAGACTCCGCTTTAATGTGGAGAGAATATGACCTTGACACAATGTCACAGTTATTGGACTGCAATGAGGAACGGCTTAAAAAAATATGCTCTGCATTTCCTAAATTGTCGGAAACTATAAAGACATTATTGCCAAATATCCAATCATAAGTATCTTTACAATATACCTATTGTCAATTTTGGGGGATAACAGCCCCCATTTTATTTTCTATAAATTATAGTCCTTGACATTGTGGGTGATACACCAATGAAGGAAATGGACTATACCTGCTTTCCAGTGTCCCTGAAAGTGAAAATACCGTCATAGTCACAGTTTAGAA
>CAZOIF010000109.1:0-7545 GCA_964579975.1 uncultured Eubacterium sp.
ATTACAAGATAGAGAAGGATGTCTGTTCCGCCTGTGCGGTCTTGAATCTGTAAGACTGTCAAGACCATTTCTTTTTATCTAATGGTTTTAAGTAGTTTTTCTTTAAATCACGAATGTTTCCAAAGAAGGTCATCTCTGATTTGGAAGCAGGGCATTAAAAACGGAGGAAAGTGTTTTACTGACTTCTACCTGGCCATTGTCATAGTAGATTTTCACATTGTCAAAAGCAAGAAAATCATCATAGTGACTGCGGATGAACCCGGAAATCTGCCTGGACAATTTGCCGGTAGCTTCCACAACATCAGAGATAAGCTTTTTCTCTATGTAGAAGCATTTGTAGCGAATATTAATTTGGCGGATGAATGCAACCATCTTATTGAAGATGCGGCGACGTTCATCGACTGACATATTTACATAGATTTCTTCTTTACGAATGATAGGACCCGTATGTATGCAGAGGTTATCCAAATTCAAGTATGAAAGTTCTTGATTCAGCCTCGAAATGGCTGGTTGAACGTCTTGCTGCTGATCATGAAAAACCATTGTGATTATGTAATAAGGCGAGTGGCAATCGTATTCACCAAAATCACCGGATTCGTCTATAAAAATGCTAAGTTCTTTCAATACTTTGTCACCTCTGTAGCGTTTATAAAAAAGGCGGGGAACTTCCCCGCCATGGATGGACCTGGGTCTTACGACCAGCCCAAATAAAATCATTGATTTTATTGCTTATAGTATATGCCGAAATCGCTGAAAAAGCAATAGAAATTTATTGAAGTGCGGATAGCCATTTTCTTCATCGTATTCAAAAATACTCATCGCTATCGCCTCCGCACGGTTCTTGGATAAAAAGTCTGAAAGAATTTCTTTTCTGATACAGTAATCTACCGCTTTTTCAACTGCATTTGGGAAAGGCATTTTCCTTGCAAATACCCGGACTTGTTCTCAAAGACATCTGACAGGCCTAGTATCTGTTGTTCAGGCTGGAAATCTGTGCCGTTATAAAATACGACTCGGATCATGCTACAAATTTATTGATAAAAGACATACAATATGATAAAATTTGTCTAAAGTTTTAGATGTAGGACTACGGTTTGTAATACGCTCTTTTGGAGTAATATAATTCATATGAAGAAGGACAAATTAAATCAGCATCCGGATGTGGTGCTGCTCTCAGCACCCTATGATTTTCCACCGCGTCAGTCCCTGGCCCTTTCGATCTTCAAGGCCTGTCTGACGGAGGACGGGATGACAACTCACACAATTTATGCGATGTTCCGGATGGCGGAGCTTCTTGGTCTTGATGTGATGTCTGAACTGTCCGGGTTTCCCGCCATGTGTATGTACGAGGAATATCTTTTTTCCGGACTCACCGGAATAAAAAAAGAAGATAATCTTGAGGCCTACATAGAATATTTATGCGGATTAAATCCTTTGTTGAATCAAGAGCGGCTGCGAAGTCTTTTGCGGCATGGAATGGAGGCGGCATCGACGTTGGTTGAAGAAACGGCGCAAGAGATTGCGTCCCTTTCCCCGACGGTTCTGGCCGTATCCTCGGTTTTCTATCAACTGAATGCATCTCTGGCAATCATAAAAAGAGTAAAAGAGCTCGCGCCCGGAACCAAAACGCTGATGGGTGGTCCAAACTGCATGGGAAAGTCAGGCGGGACAATCCTTCGCTTCTTTCCGTATGTAGATGCGGTTTTCTTTGGTGAAGGGGACGAAGTATTTCCGGAGACGATCAGGGCATTGGCCTCAGATGCGCCGCTTCCCTATGGTGTATTAAGACGGGAGGACATCAGAAAAGAAAGCAATTTTGGGGGAGGATATCCTTATCGCATTACACATGATCTGGACAAAATACCGATACCGGATTTCAGCGATTTCCAGTATTATTTGGAAAAGTCTCCGCTGAAATTAAAAAGTTTGTATGGCATACATTTGGAAAAGCTTATTCTGGTAGAAGGGTCAAGAGGCTGTTGGTGGGGACAGAAAAAACCTTGTACATTTTGTGCGTTAAACGGAGAAAAAAATAAATACAGGATTCGTTCTCCAAAGCGGATTTACGAAGAGCTTGTCTTTCAATATGAGCATTTTCATGTAACGCAGGTCGAGTTTACAGATAATGTGCTGTCTCTTCGCACGGTCAGGGAGCTTGCGCCTCTTATGGAAAATGGACATGTGCGCTTTCATGCATTCGGGGAAGCGAAGCCTGATCTGACGCAGAATGATATTCTTGCCATTAGAAGGGCGGGCTTTGAAGGCCTGCAGATCGGTTTGGAGAACCTGAATGACCATTTGATCTCTCTGCTTGGAAAGGGCGGCAGCGCCGCAGGGAATATTTATTTTCTTAAGATATGCGAATATAGCGGGATGGACGCTTTGTGGAATTTCCTTTACCATATTCCGGGAGAAGAAGCGGTTGATTATGAGATGATCCTCTCACTGCTTCCTTATATTTTCCACTTGCATCCGCCTGTGGGATACGGCGAGGTGCTTTATGAGAGAGGCAGCCTTTATGAGATCTGTCAGGAACGGTTTGGGCTTCAGTTGGTTCCCAAAAAATCGTATCGTTTCCTCTATGGAGACAATGAAGAGGTAATAAATGGATTTGCGCTTTATTATGATGATGTCAGTGCGGAAGAGGCGCGAATACAAAGCAAGACGGCGCACCTCCACCAGAAACTCATACAGTGCATAAAGGACTGGCGGCGGGAATATAACAGCAGCGAGGGGTGTCATCTGGTTATGACTGACAGAAAGGATTATCTTTTGATGTCAGACACGAGACCTATACGCAAAATGACACTTTGTTTTTTAAAAGAAATAGCCAGGGAACTTTGCCTTTTTTGTGACATTCCCCGCAGTATGGGAGAAATCACAGGAGCGGTTGGAGCGGTGTATTCACAGGAAGAGATTATAAAATGTCTTGATTATCTGATTGAAAATCGGTATATGATTTTTATCAGTGAAAAATATCTGACACTGGCTGTCATGGGAGAGACTTAACAGAAAAATGAATAAAAGGAAAGGATAATTGCATGAAATGGTCAAGATACAGCAGACTTTTTGAGTCTGAAAGGAACGGCTGGCTTCTGTATTCCTCTGCATCCGGAGCTTTTTTGAAAATCTCTGAGGAACAGATAGAAACATTACAGCAGATCATGAATGATCCGGAGGGATACGATTATTCTCAGGCGGCGTTACTCTATATGCAGCTTCGTTCGTTAGGTGTTCTGGTGGAAGATGGCAAGGATGAGGAACTGTATAACATTATCAAAATGCGGCATCTCACGGCGCTATATGCGGACCAGAGTCTTACGCTTACCATTGCGGTCACATCTTCGTGCAACTTTGATTGCAGCTATTGCTTTGAGGCAAACCATCAAGGGCATATCATGTCGGAGGAAACAGAGGACAGGGTCATGCGTTTTATAAAAAGTTTCCGTTCTCCTATGCTGCATATCACCTGGTATGGCGGGGAGCCAATGTTAGCTCTGGAACGGATGAGAAGTATCAACAAACGGCTTAAGGATATGGGGAAGCGCTTTGATGCGTCCATGATCACCAATGGTTATCTGCTGACGCAGGACAAGGTAAAGTATCTGAATGAACTCAACATCTCATATCTGCAGATTACTTTGGATGGAAAAAAGGAGACTCATGACGCCAGAAGATATCTGACGGGCGGAGCCGGTACATACGACCGGATTATCAGCAATATCGATGCGGTGATGAAGTCAGATTTTCGCGGTACTCTCCATATTAGGGTGAATGTGGATGGAAGGAACGATGAGGAGTTCGCTTACGTCTATCAAATGATGCAAAAAAAATATCCGCGGGATTTTGGCAGGCGGATCACTGTTTATCCCGGATTTGTCAGAGGAGAGGGACATCCTGACAGCGGCTGCTTTTTTGATCCTGTCGGACAGGGTGAATTCCTTTCCCGGATGATGGAAAAATATCAG
Organism: uncultured Eubacterium sp.; assembly: GCA_964579975.1. Taxonomy (GTDB): domain Bacteria; phylum Bacillota; class Clostridia; order Lachnospirales; family Lachnospiraceae; genus Eubacterium_F. The sequence continues at coordinate 3,969 of CAZOIF010000109.1, forward strand.
ATTGCGCCATTGTGCCTATACCCTAAAAAGCCGTCCTCCGGGTGTGTACTGACGAAGAAAAACGCTTTTGTGGCAGGCCCTGACGGAGAGCTTTACAAATGTTGGGACGACGTAGGGAATCCGGAAAGGATCGTCGGTTCTGTGGATTGCCGGAATGACTGGAACATGGGATTGATCGCTGAGGGGATGACAGGATGCAGTTTTTTGGATGATGCCGAATGCCGGGAGTGTTTCTATTTTCCGGTCTGTAACGGAGGATGCCATAGAATCCGTCAGAACAATCTGCATTCGGATAATATACAAAGTACGTGTACTTATTTTAAGGGAAACATTGAGCGTCTCCTGGAACTTCATTATGAAATGAGGATGCGGCAGAAATCCGAAGCGTCAAATGGGAACAAAGCATGAACCGTACACAGTTTGGGCGTTTTAAAAGAATCTATGAATACTATCAGGCGGATCCGGCTTTTCGCGCCACACTTATGGAAAATCCTGGCAAGGCCGCAGAAGAGCATGGACTTTTGGCAAAAGACGGGTATGAGATCAGGGAAGCGGTTCTGGCTATATTGAAAGGGATACCTCCGGAGCAGGATGGAAATCCTTATTGGCAGGAGTTTTCCAGACGGAACAAAGCGGTAATTGCATTTACTTCCCGGACCATGTCGGATGCGGCTTACAAAAACAGACAGATAGCAGCGTTTGTCAGGCGCTCGCTGCGGCGCTGCCGGATGGAATCATCCGATATAAGGATGCACGGACAGATTCATTTCGTCCCCATTGCCTTTGAACTGAGCGAGGGATGCAGAGTTCATTGCTCCTTTTGCGGGCTCAATGCCGGAAGGTGGGAAAATAATTTTGCTTATGGAAATGGTGGTGGCGGGTTTTGGCGGGAAATCCTATCCGTAGCCTACGATTTCTTTGGAGACATTCTGGGACAGGCTCCTCTCTATTTTGCCACTGAGCCATTGGATAATCCGGATTATGAGTATTTCCTTGAGGATGTATGCAGAATTACCGGACAGATTCCACAGACCACGACCGCAGTGTCAGACAGGGATGTAAGTCGTACAAAGCACCTGATATCATATCTGGGGGATGAGCGGCTATCGGGAGAAGCGAGGCTTAGGTTCAGTGTCATTACACTCTCACAGTTCAGACGGATCATGGATGCTTTTTCGCCGGAGGAATTGGCTGATGTGGAACTGATTTTCAACCATCCGGAATCCCTCAACCGTTTTTCGAATTCCGGAAGGGCGCATGAATTGTCATCAGCGTCGAGGCGGATGACACGCTACAGCGTAAGCTGTCTTGCGGGTGTCAGAGTAAATTTATGCAGCGGAAAGGTCACATTTATGGAACCGGTTCTTCCAGACGCGGATTTCCCTGAGGGTTGTCGCCATCGCGAAACGATAAGCTTTACGGACGGGACGGAATTTCAGATGTGTTTGCAAAAGCTTTTTGGAAAGTATGCGTTTTCATCTGTGCCGCAGGACAGAAGTTTAGTCCTGAATAAGGATGTAAGAGTCTGTCACGAAAAGGACAGGATCATCCTGGCGGGAGATGGCATAGGTTTTAGCATGGACAGGAATCTTTATACGGAAGAGCTTTCTGTCCTGTTTTCAGAACACCTTTCCTTAAACGAAATAAACAACCTGCTGTCTCATCATACCGGACAGAGTAAGGAACTGAACAGTTTGATTGAGTCGCTGTATCAAGGCGGGTATATAGAAGTATTATAAAACAAATTCAGAAAGGGGTAGAAATCATGAAGTGGACACAGAAAGAATTGGAGGAACTTTATCAAAAGGCGAATGAGAAAGCGATAAGCGATCCGGAATTTCGCAAGGCGGTACTCGCTGACGCAAAAAGCGCGCTGACGGAACTGGCCGGACGTGAACTGCCGGAAGGATTTAGTCTTGAACTCGTGGAGAATGATAATTCCTATGCTTCAGCTTATCTTGCGCCGAATTTTACGGGTGACGAAATCGATTTAAGCGAGCTTCGATCCGTGGCGGACGGTAAGACAAATGATTCAGATGATAACGATAAATATATGGTTGGGCTTTCCTTTGCTCTGATTATCAGTGTCTGCGGGGCGGCTGTCAGCACAGGCCCCTGTGGTGGTGATGCCTGTGGCGGGGCTGCCTGCGGCGGGAATGTCTGTGGCGGGGCTGCCTGCGGCGGGGCTGCCTGTGGCGGGGCTGCCTGTGGCGGGAATGCCTGTGGCGGTGATATTGTCTGTGCCGGGGATGCCTGCGGCGGGAATGCCTGTGGCGGAAATACTGGCTGCGGTGGGAATGCCTGCGGCGGGAACGCCTGTGGCGGAAATGCTGGCTGCGGTGGGAATGCCTGTGCCGGGGATGCCTGTGGCGGAAATGCTGGCTGCGCTGGGAATACCTGCGCTGCTAATAAATAATAGCCGGACAGGGAGCGCTGAGGGCGTGGATTGGCGAATACAATAAAGAGGTGCGACAGATGATTGATAAAGAAACATTTCATCCCCTGAATTATATCAAAAAAGAAGAATACTCCGGCAGTATGGAGGGAATGCGCTATATGCTCAAAAAGGTGAAGAGCGGCGAGTCGGATGTGATCCGGGTGACCGTCTGGCCGGAGCCCCTTGGGATCTACCGTACGCCGGAGGAGAAGCAGATCTGGACGGAGGTACCTTTGACACACGAGGGCGTGGAGCAGGCGGCGGACTGGCTCAATGAGCAGTATGAAACCAGAAGAGAATATTGGCTGGAAAGCCTGCATAGACCATGGACGGAGATGTGATTTTTCACAAGATTTACATAAATATTTAGGCATATTGTGGAAAATGTAGAAAAATCTTGCAATTTGAAAAGCAGGCAGGATATAATAGGATTTGGAAGTTGACATAAAGCGGAGAGACATAAAGCAGCGGCCCGGAGGTAGCGATATGGCAGCACTGAATCTGAATGCCTTATTTTTTAACCATGAGATATCCTTCTGTAAAGTATATAATGTGGAGAGCAAGGATAAATTAGAAAAGCTTCTTGTCTCTAACCGCATCTCCTTTTTTGTGGAATGGCAGGAGAAACGTTTCTGGGAACGGTTTTTCAGAACGGAAGGAGGAGAGGTGTTTACCATACATATCAACGAGGCTGACACCACTCTTGCCAGAAATCTGGCGGAAGGGATAGAATCCGTGCAGATCGCGTCGGCATGAAAGGCGGCCGGCACTGTTGCAGACAGATAGAATATGTTACAATAACCCTGAGAGTATTCTTGGGGTTTTTTCGCGAATGCGAAGTCTTTCGAGTCTGCTTATGTTAGAATAAGGAAGGTGTAGATGGAAAAGAAAAAGACAGGGCAGTGCCCGGTGTCAAAAAAGTGCGGCGGCTGCCAGTATATCGATATACCCTATAAAGAACAGCTGAAAAAGAAGCAGAGACAGATAGAATCCCTGCTGAAAGGTTTTGGAAAAGTGAAACCCATCATCGGAACGGAGAAGCCTGCGAACTACCGAAATAAAGTGCATGCGGTTTTTGCTTTCCAGAAGGGCCGGGGCATTGTGTCGGGTATCTACCAGGAGAAGAGCCACCGGGTAGTG
>CAZOIF010000110.1:0-7429 GCA_964579975.1 uncultured Eubacterium sp.
ATAATTACATACAGCACAAGCAGTACCATCAGAACAGAAATGATAAATAAAACAAATGCCACTGCGGAGACAATGCCTGCATACATCGTCCTGCTATTTTCATTTAACTGTTCATAATTTACGGAAGATGCAATCAATGAACCATAACATTCTTCATACTCCTCTATAAATGTTCCGGCTTTTTTCTCATGCAGATAAACATTGACCGTGTTCATCGCTTCACCGATTTTTTCATACCCCTCACTTGTCAGCTCACATGCTTTTCCGGCATTGTTGACGCTTTGGATGTAGCCGGTCACCACATAAGAAGCTGATTGATCAGAGGCAGTAATCTTAATCTCACTGCCGATGGGATAGTCATCGGCAAGCATATTTCCTACTGCAATTTCATCTCCACTGGCAGGATTTCGCCCTTCATAGCAGATATCATTTGTTACCTTTTCAAAGTCTTCACACACGAAGGCGGTAAGACTTCCCTCTGCGTAACTCAAAGGGGTCTGTGCGTATTCCAAAACAAGTTTTACCCGGCTATCCTTCTGTAGGAGTTCCTTGATCTCCGGCACTTTATCATTCTGTACTGTAAAAATAACAGAAGGAGTTTCTTCGGAAAGTGTATTCATGAAATTATCCGGTTTGACACTTACATTGTAAAGGAGTGTACCAGCAAAGGATAACAACACTATTATACCAATGGACAAGACGGACAGCAATATATTTTGTCCTGCGCCCCCGTTCCCTTTACTTCCCCGTATGGCATTCATTGGCTCTAATTTATATATTTTCATGGCAGAAAGATAGGCAAACAGAAATATTGCGGATACCAGTATTACTGCCACGATTAACAGAGCGGTGCCATCAAAGACAGGCGTATAGGTAAAACCGGATTGAGTTGCCAGAATTGCCGCTACAGAGGGCAGGACGGCATAAGATAATGTGATACCGATTCCTGCGGAGATGCTACTTGCCAGTGTGTAGGGGAAGACAACGGAAAGAATGATCATTGTACTGGTATAACCAATGGATTTTAAAACGCCCATCTGTGCCAGTTCATCCTCAATGGTACTGCGTATCCGAAAGCTGCTTAGGAAAATGCTCACTGCCAATATGATTGCCGCAAGTGCCAGAAAAAGAACAATAAGGAGTGTACATACCATCGTTCTGGTCTGTTTACCGGCAACTCTGTCACTGATATTTAATGCAGCAATTCCTTTGCCGCTCAAAATATCGGTTATAGCATTTTTGATCTGGAGCAGATCCGTGTTATCTGTCGTTCTTAAGGAATACTCTGTAATAATATGTTCGCTGTGCTGCTTTGCAAAGTTCTCATAGGCATCTGCCGGGAAGTATCCGCCAATCAGTCCGGTGCCATAATTTCCATATTGCATTTCTGATACGATCCCGCCAACTTTATAAGTATGATCTTTGTCATTGATCGAATAGGTGATACTGCCACCTTCGGCAAAACCACCCAGCGCCTTCATATACATTGGTATATAAACGGTGTTTTCGTCCTTTTCCCGATAATCTGAAACGTCAAGCCGATTCATTGTTCTTGTATCGTCAAGATTATAAAAAACGGTATTCATGTCAAAATCAGAGTCTGCAAACTCGTGAACTGTTGCAGAAACAAATACACCATCATGCTTTTCGGCGGTTGATACCCCATCAATTTTTTGAATCTCTGTAATAAGTTCAGAATCATCCTGAAGTGCTGGAATCATAAAGTTAATGTCGGCTGTATCAAGCTCATAAAACCGGCTGTCATAGGCACTGAATGTCTGAAATGCAAGCACAAGGGCAATATTCATAATAAATGCTGTTAGGCAAATGATAAGACCAAAGGATAGATACTGCCCTTTTGCTTTTTTCAGATTATGTATGATAAGCGTGATTGTCCTGTTCAATATTACCACCCCATTTCAGAAATAAAATTTTCAAATTTTTCGATTCTTTCGGTGTGGTCCGGGTTAAATTTCCCCAAATTACATTCACCATAAATTTCCCCATCTCTAATATAAAGAATGCGGTTTCCCCTTAAAGCTGATTTTTTGTCATGAGTAACCATGACAATACTTTGTCCTTTCTCGTGGAGCGAACTAAAAACATCAAGCACTGCCGTTCCATTCGCCGAATTTAATGCTCCCGTTGGCTCATCGGCAAAAAGTACATTCGGATTATTGATGACTGCTCTCACAATACCTGCTCTTTGTGCTTCACCCCCAGAAATCTGAGAGGGTGTTTTCTTCCAGGTGATTTCCGGAATATTTACTAAAGAAAAAAGCTGTTTTGCACGATTTCTGATGTCTTCCCGGTTCTTGCTCATAAGCACTCCTGCTGCGATGACATTATCCATAAGGCTCATCTTATCAATCAGATAGATCTGCTGGAATACGAATCCACACTGACTTCGTCTGAAAACAGCCAGCTTGTCACTATTTAATTTTGTAATGTCCGTACCGTCAAAGTCGATTTGTCCGCTATCCGGATTATCCATTCCTGATAATGAGTACATTAAGGTAGATTTTCCTGCCCCTGATGATCCCATGATCACGGTAAAATCCCCTTTGTAAATATCGATGTTCAAGTCTGAATATATCGTCTGGACATTTTCTTTTTCACCAAAAGATTTTTTTAAATGTTTTGCCGATATAACTCTTTGTTTTTTCATAAGAATAACCGCCTTTCCTTTTTCATGATGTCAGCATACTGTAAAAGACGGGGTTGCACCACCAACAGTTGTATACAACGGAATATTTTTATGCTACTTTCCGTTGCATGCCCTCTTTTCTTTTCCAGGGAAAAATGATAGAATAGGAACTATAAAAAGTCTCAGATAAAGGAGTATAGCGATGGCACTGAATGTGAAAGGGAAGAAGACATCTCTGGATGAACAGGCTTCCATTTATGAGAAGAGGGACGAAGGCGAGTCTGAAAAGAGTAAGTGGGGCAGGATGGACAGGAAACAGAGGATAACACATTTTAAGACATATTATCTGCGTCCACTCATAATCGGCATTGTTGTTTTGTGTGTAGTGGGATTTTTTATCTATAAGGATGTTATCACGAAAAAGGACATCATATACCAGTGTGCAATCATAAATGAGCAGGCATTTGATATTCCATTGACAGAATTTGGCGAGAAGTATGTCACATATCTGGGGATGGATCCGGACAAGCTGCTCTCATCTTTTCATTTGTTTTTTACAGATCCGGAGCTCGCCAAAGAGGTTGGAGCTACGGCTTCTTCCGATCAGACACAGGTTTCTACTATGATTTATGCCGGGAAATTAGATTCCATCATCGCCGGGCAGGCAGATTATGACATGTATGCACAGAACGGACTTTTTATGGATCTGTCTGAATTATTAAGTGAGGAGGAACTGGAAGTGATCCGCGACCGTCTTTACATGCCGGTAATCCCCGACAAGGAGGCGGGACGTCCGTATGGGGTGTATCTGGACCAGAGCCAGGTATATGGGACGATTTTCCGGGACGGGGGAGGAATCGTAGAGAAACCGATCTTTGGCGTGGTGTTTAACTCAGAGAAAAAGGAAGAGTCAAAGCAGTTTCTATACTATGTTTTTCCGGAACTTAAAGATTTTAGATAATCTTTGAAAAATGGGGGTTGACTTTTCAAACAGGTGAGGCTATAATGATTCAATGTAAACGACGAGGACGTCAGTGATGGATTCACATGACGTCCTCGTTGTTTTTCTGTTAGGAAGGTTTTATCTGCGGATTGAGAGGGCTGTGTTTTTCAGTTAGCTCTTTTTATGGGGGACAAGGCAGCAGAGAAAAGGAGGAATTTTATGCAGTTAGCAGAAGATTTAACAAGCGCGATCACACAAGCCAGTTCGGAAGTGGCATTTGGTATCTGGTTTCTGATTGGCGCTGCACTGGTGTTTTTTATGCAGGCGGGATTTGCCATGGTTGAGACTGGCTTCACAAGAGCAAAAAATGCCGGAAATATTATTATGAAGAACCTGATGGATTTTTGTCTGGGAACGATCGTGTTCATCGCTCTGGGTTATGGGATCATGAACTCGGAACATTATTTTTTCGGAGTGATTGGAAGACCAGAGTATCAGATGTTCACAGACTTTGCGGAGTTTGACTGGTCCAATTTCTTTTTCCAGCTCGTGTTCTGTGCAACCTGTGCGACGATCGTATCGGGTGCTATGGCAGAGCGTACGAAATTCAGCATGTATTGTATTTATTCGATCATCATCAGTGCTGTGGTTTATCCGATCGAGGCAGGGTGGACATGGAACAGTCAGGGGTGGCTTGCCGGACTTGGCTTCATTGATTTTGCCGGATCGGCAGTGATCCACATGGTTGGTGGAATCACTGCACTTGTGGGCGCCGCCATATTAGGTGCCAGAATCGGTAAATTTGGTAAAGATGGTAAACCAAAGGCGATACCGGGGCATAATATTACGATCGGGGCGCTTGGATGTTTTATCCTCTGGTTTGCCTGGTACGGATTCAACGGTGCTGCGGCAGGAAGTGTGGACGAGATGGCAAAAATCCTCTCTACAACTACGATCGCTCCGGCAGTTGCCACCACAGTGTGTATGATCTTTACATGGATCAAATATGGCAAGCCGGATGTGTCGATGTGTCTGAATGCGTCGCTGGCCGGACTGGTCGGTATCACGGCAGGGTGTGCGAATGTTGATGCGCTTGGAGCTACTGTGATCGGTATCGTAGATGGACTTCTCGTCGTATTCGGTGTGTGGTTTGTCGACAATGTATGTAAAGTGGATGACCCGGTTGGAGCTGTGGCTGTCCATGGATTCAATGGTGCGTGGGGGGCTCTTGCGGTTGGACTGTTTGATTATGAAAATGGTCTGTTTTACGGGGGCGGTTTTCACCAGTTTGGTGTACAGTTCCTGGGAGTCGTAGTGATCGGTTTGTATGCAGCGGTAGTGATGGCAGTTGTCTTTACGGTGATCAATAAAGTATGGGGACTCCGTGTGACCGCAGAAGAAGAGATTCTTGGACTGGATGCGACAGAGCACGGTCTTCCGTCTGCATATGCTGATTTCATGCCGGCAGGTGACAGATTCTATTCGGCCTCAATGGGGAACGGTTCTGTAAAAGAAGCAGCAGGAAGCGTTCCGGTAGAAAAAGCAGTATCTGTGACAGAGGTAACACCGGCGGCAAAAGCACCGGGAGCTGTAGCAAAATCTTCCGGCGGTGAAAAGATCAGTAAGATTTCGATCGTATGTAAGCAGAATAAGTTTGAAGAACTTAAAACAGCACTTAACGATATCGGAGTTAGCGGAATCACAGTTACACAAGTTCTTGGATGCGGTACACAGAAAGGAAGTGCAGAGTACTACCGTGGTGTGCCTGTAGACTTTACGCTTCTGCCTAAGATCAAGGTGGAGGTGATCGTGAGTGCCGTACCAGTTGACAGAGTGATTGATGTCGCAAAGCAGGCGCTTTATACAGGGCATATCGGAGATGGAAAGATTTTTGTATATGACGTCGAGGAAGTCATCAAAGTCAGAACAGGTGAGAGTGGGTTTGATGCACTACAGGATGACGACTGATTAATAAATTAAAACAAAAATTAATAAAAGGAACACCGCTTTATAAGGGGTGTTCCTTTTTGTCAGAGCCTGGCTAGATCGGGGATGCAAAGAGCCCGATGTGTGGCGGAAACAGGGTAAATAAAATAAACAAGAGCGTCAGGACGATAAATCCAACGCGGCAAACGGAATGAGATATCCAACAGAACCGTTTCTTTTTGAGTGACTGATAACTGAACAGCCAGGCAGCAGCCATGGAAATAAGGTAGATCAGAATATTCATGACCTCACTGTTTTTTCCGTAAATCCCCTGATATGTATAAAAGAGGACAACGGTAAGTGACATGCCAATCAGGGAAGATAAAAATTTAATGCAAATTATATTTTTGCATTTCTCGTTCAAAAAAAAGGATTCAGCAATTGTTAAAAGAAGGATTGGGAAAAAAATCAGTTTTAAATGTTCCCAGGTAGATTCGTTAACGGGAAAGAAGATTCCTGCCACAGGATTTTCTCCACTCCAGTTATATATAAAATGAAAGATAATACCAAGAAAGACAGCGATGAGCAGACTCACCATTTCAATCGTCCGAACGGAGTATTTCATGTGGATATTCCTTTCTGCATCATAAAATTATTCTTATTATATCCATAACAGATTTTTTTATGCATAGCTCGAGCGTCTGGACAAATGGTGTCAATCTGATATAATGATAAGCAACGGGCGGGCATGCTTGCATGCGAGGGCGCAACAAGATACGATTAAAAAATGAGAAACCAGAAAAAGGACAGGAGAGATTGAAGATGGAAAAAGTTTTATTTGTTCAGTATCCCAAATGTACGACCTGCAAAAAAGCCGCAAAGTGGCTGGATGAGCATAGGATTTCCTATGAGAGCAGACATATAAAGGAGGAAAATCCTACATTTGATGAACTGAAGCAGTGGAATGAAAAGAGTGGGTTGGATATTAAGAGATTTTTTAATACGAGCGGTATGCTTTACCGGGAAATGAATCTGAAAGAGAAGCTGGAACAAATGACGCTTGAGGAGAAGCTCAAACTTTTGGCTACGGATGGAATGCTTGTGAAACGGCCGATCATTGTGACAGAGGAGACCGTGCTTACCGGATTTCGTGAGAAGGAGTGGGAAGATGTACTCTTATGAGCACAAAGTACAATATTATGAGACAGACCGCATGGGAGTTGTTCATCACTCAAATTACATCCGGTGGTTTGAAGAGTGCCGGGTCGATGTGATGGAAAAAGAGGGGCTTGGGTATGACAGGATGGAGGCAGAAAACATCATCTGTCCGGTCGTTTCTGTCAGTTGCCAGTATGTGTCCATGACAGGATTTGGCGAAACGGTGAGGATCATCCCCAAAGTAGAGAAGTTTAATGGTATCCGGCTTGTCATATCTTATACAGTAGAGGATAAAGAATCCGGTGAAGTCAGATGCACCGGGGAAAGTACTCACTGTTTCCTTGACGCTGATTCCCGCCCGGTGAACCTGAAAAGGAAGAGTCCTCATTTCTATGAGTTGTATGAGAGGATGAAGGAGAAAACGGGGGGAGGGGAGAGATAAAGGCTGCACAGGGATGGATGGAGAATATAAAACTTAGATTTCAAAACAAACACAAGCAGAGCTTGCGAAAAGTTTTGAAATCTAAGTTTTATATTCTCCATCCCTATTCTGTGGGCGTATCTTCTCCCCACCGCTTGTTTTTTCCTGGCATACCGGAATTTGAATTGAGATTATAGAATTTATCGGCGTGTCAAGGATATTACTTACTGCTTTTAATATGCAGCAGAACTTGCAAGGGGGAGTGTACAGAGAAGTCTGAAAAACTTTTCGCAAGCTTTGCTTGTGTTTGTTTTTCAGACTTCTCTGTACACTC
>CAZOIF010000111.1:0-7374 GCA_964579975.1 uncultured Eubacterium sp.
TCGTCACCTCCTAACTTTTCTTTGAGCAGCCGTTTAGAGCGTGTCAGAAGTGTATAAATTGTATTTGTTTTTTTCCTTAGAATACGGCTGATTTCAACGGCAGAATATTCTTCATAGAAATACAGATACACTACATCTCTGTATTTTTCGGGCAAAGATAAAACAGCTTCCAATACATCACTGTTATCCGGAGTGAGTTCCTCTGATTGGCTGAGCAGTTCATCCAGCGGAACAGTACGGCTGTGAAAGAAATTTTTGAGAAGATCCTTACAAGCATTGATCGTAACACGGATAAACCACGCTTTTCTGTGTTCCTCATTTTCAAACACAACAGAACTGAGAACATATTTCAAAAAGACGGTTTGAAATATGTCCTCAGCGTCATGGTAATTTTTCAAATGTATCATGCAAAGACGACGAACAGTATCCCCATACTGCTCAATCGCCCTGTTTACGTCCTGTTCTTCCCGCACAATGCAACCTCATTTTTATCTGCCGCGTCTGCCTTGTCCTCCACAACGTCCCCGCCCGGAGCCGGAACCATTTTGATATCCCGCACCTTTTCCGCAGCCATTAGAACCGTAATTGTCACAGATTCCATCGCCGTCAGCATCAATATATCCCGTGCCATGTCCGCAGCTGTTAGAACCGCAATTATCACAGATTCCATCGCCATCATCGTCAACAAATTGACAAGAGGTGTTGGCATAATCACATACCCCATCATTATCATTGTCAACAAAATTGCGTCCACGACCGCCCCCGGCAGCAAATGCGGTTGCACTGCTCAGTGAAATGAGCAATGTTGCTACTATAATGCCTGTCAGTATTTTTTTCATGCTGATTCCCTCCAAATTGAATTTACTGTTTATATTTTCATAATATAACACGATTGAAAGGAAGAAATCCATTCACAAATTAAAAAACTTTTTAATTCTAAATCCTTTAGAAATCTAATTTTTGCAGTGGTTCCTTAATGCAGAAATAGCGAACAATCATTTTATTGATAAAATTATTTTTTCTTGGTAAAATAAGCATTGTTTTATACATTACTACTTATTGATACGGATGGTAAGAGGATTATAGCATGCGCATAGCCATTTGTGACGATGATGCAGATTTTACAGACAACTTAAGAGCATTAACGGAAAAAGGACTTGCCGCGCTGCATGTCAGCCCGGTTATTTCAGTTTACATTGACGGGAATTCTTTTATTGCAGAAAAATCGGAATGTGACGCTGTCTTTCTGGATATTGATATGCCCTCCGTGAACGGCTTTGACATCGCGGAGCAGATCAACCGCATGGGCGAAACACTCATAGTATTCGTGACAATGCATGATGAACTTGTGTATTCTTCCATTAAATTCAGACCTTTCAGGTTTATCAGGAAATCTCACCTTGCAGACGAACTTCCAGAAGTATTGAGTGCCTTGAACAAGACGATAGCTAAACGGAACGCAGGGCGAAAATTCGAGTTTCAGACGAAAACGGGATCCGTTTTTCTTGATATCAACAGCATTGAATATATAGAAATATACGGCCATTGGCTCCATGTCTGCGTGGACGGCGGAGAGGATCTGAAATGCTACGGGAGTCTTTCAGAGTTTGAGAAAGAGCTTGCCCCTTTTGATTTCATACGCACCCACAAGAGTTATCTTGTAAACTGCAAATATATCTATGCCATAGAAAAGGGGCAGATCATTCTTGACGATAAGACCGAGATCCTGCTCAGCCGGTATCGTGCAGGAGAAGTCAGGGACAAATTCAGAAATTATATACGGAGTGAACTATGAATGATATTGCTGAAATTATTGCTTCTCTTGCAGAATCATATATTGTTGTGAGAATGTGTAACAGGTCACTGGGTTTTAAGAACAGAAATATGGCTCTGCTCAAATCTGTGGTCTTCTTTATTGTTCTTGCGGCAGAGAATATACTGACCAGTCAGGAGGAATGGAAAGGCCAGCAGACCATCTTAATAGAAAGTTTAACCTTTATCTTTTTTATATTCCTGATCGGTATGTATATTTTTCTCTTTCTGGACGGAAAAACTTCTGACAAAATACTGATCACAATTATACCAGCCATTACGATTCTGCCGATTAATATGATCGTTCTCAGTGTGATTCGCGCATTGTCCGGAGAATTGATCGTGGATATCGTTGAACCCGGCGGCAAAGCGCGTATCTGGGCGCTTATTTTCAGCAAGCTGGCTTTTTTTCTGGTGTGCGAGTTTGTTATACATATGAGAAAACGCCACCAATATTCACTCAGCATCTTTCAGTGGAGCATTCAGTTATCCTGCTTTTTCATAACATTTCTTATTGCGTATCTGCAATTTAACATATCAATGAAAACTGACAATATGTCGGAATTTCTCCCGGTAAGTATATTGATCATGGTTCTGAATATTTTGCTGTATGTTCTATTGGACAGAATGAACCGTGACAATATGATCAAAGAGGAATACCGGATCTCAAAGATCACACTTGCCGCGCAGGAACGGCTAGTCGATGAAGCCAGAAAACAGTACATGGAGATGAAGACTCTGCGTCACGATATGCGGCATTACCTCATGGCTGCCGCTGAACTGATAGGTGCAGACAGAACAGAGGAAGCCAGAGATTATATCGAAAAGATCGTTAATGAGAAAGTGGATCAGGCTGCTTTCGGAATCAATACCGGAAATGTGGTGATTGACGCCGTGATCAATAGCCGGATCGCGGTCTGCCTGAAAAATCACATTGAAATGAAATGTATGATCGATTCACAGTTTAAGGGCATCGATGACATCGATATGAGCGTACTGCTTTCCAACGCGTTAGACAATGCCATAAACGGATGTACCGGTGCAGAGTCAGCATCGATTGAGCTGGTCATCGGCACCAGAAAAGCTTTTACCTATATTATTGTCAAAAACAGTATCAAAGAGTCTGTTCTTGCAAAGAACCCGAATCTCAAGACGGATAAAAAGAATAAGACGGCGCACGGCTTTGGTATTATGTCCATACGAAAGATTGCGGAGAAATATAAAGGAAGTGTTGAGTTTAAAGAGGAAGATCATACCTTCATCGTGGAGATCTGGCTTGAAAATATCCTGCCGATTACAAAATAAAATGTGCCGTTTATGTGATGAGCGTGCCGTTCGTGTTGTGAATATTGTAGCCGGATCCACATTGTTGATATTATGGTAATAATCATGCGGGGCTGAAATGCTTGATTGAAATGCCTGAAAAACAGGTTATGCAAACCTGATGCAGCATGGTAGATACAACAGTGAAAAGGTATGAACTAAGAATGAAACACACAAACGTTAAGATTATTACAGTTACGGCAACTCTGGCAATAGCATTATTTGGCATGACCGGATGTTCCGGTTTGAAACAAAAACCTCTTCCCGAAGTAAAACTTTCCATCTGGTGGGGTGACGAGAGTGACAGGGAACTGATCGGGAATATCATAGAAGAATTTAAAGCGGAATATGCTGATGAAGCTCTTTTTGAAATAACTGTCAGCAAGGAAAATGTTCAGACTTCCAAAGAGACTGTGTTGTCAAATCCAAATAACGCCGCAGATATCTATATGTTTGCGGACGATCAGTTTGAATCCCTCCGACAGGCAGGAGCGCTGCTTGAAATTACCGAAAATACGGATCAGGTGATTGCTGCTAACGGCGGCGTTGATAACGGTGCCTGCCGCTCTGCAATGTATGATGGAAAGCTATATGCCTATCCTTTGACAGCAGGAAACGGATATTTTCTGTATTACAATTCGGCGTATTTTGAGGAAGAAGATCTTAAGAGTCTGGACAGGATCCTGGAGATCGCGGCCGAAAACGGAAAGAAAATGACCATGGATTATTCGAGCGGCTGGTATATCTATTCTTTTTTCAAAGGCGCCGGTCTGGAACTGGGATTAAACCCGGACGGAACCTCTAATTATTGCAACTGGAACGCCACAGACACACCTTACAAGGGAGTTGATGTTGCCGAGGCCATGCTTCAGATTGCGCTGCATGAGGGCTTCTTAAGCTGTGACGACGCGGGGTTCTTAAACGGAGTAGAAAATGAAACGATCATTGCAGGAATCAACGGAGCATGGAATGTGGAAGCCGTAAAGAAAGCATGGGGAGGGAATTTTGCTGCCACAAAGCTGCCCTGCTATACACTGGCAGGGGACAGCGTGCAAATGTGCAGCTTTTCGGGTTACAAACTGCTTGGGATCAATTCCAACTCGGAAAACAGTTATTGGGCAATGAAGCTGGCAGAACGGCTTTCCGATGAGGACTCACAACTCAAGCGGTTCGAACTGGTCGGGGAGTGCCCCTCAAACGTCAGGGCGGCCTCCTCCCCGCTCGTACAGGCTTCCCCCGCAATCGCAGCGCTTGCAGAGCAGTCAGAATACGCTTATGCCCAGCGTATAGCAGATTCATACTGGCATCCATCCTATATGTTCGGGATAACAATGGCAGGAGGCAATTCGGACGATCAGGATCTACAGACTTTGCTTGATAATATGACCATGGAAATAACGAGAAAGGCCGAATAGCCAAAACCCGAATATGTATTTTGTGGGAGGAGCAAATGAAACTGATCAAACGCATTCCTTTTCAAATGTTTATACTGAATCTGATAGCAAGTATTGTATGCGTTGCAGGTGTGCTGGTCATGCGGTATACCATGAATGAAATATCGGATGGCTATAAACAGAGCATTGAGGAAGACATAAGGGACAGGCTTAATATGTCCGATCTGTGCAGGATGATGGGACGGCATCACATCATTGTCTCCTGGCATACACTGACCGATTCTCCCGAAGAAAAACAACTCTATGAGGAGAAAGCGGCGCTGTTACAACAAGATATCATGGATAAGCTGGACGAGATTATTGAGCATATCTCCATCAATGAAGAAGAGCAGTTGTTTCATACGATATATTCCAATACAATCGGCTATTTCAGTGATGCGGATAATGTATTCAAGATGAGCCGTGAGGGCAACAGTGATACCGCGAAATATTATATTACTTCTTATCTTGCGGATTCTATCGACGAAATCACAGATGATATTGATATCATGGATGATTATATTGCCAAACAGATGAATGCTACCAGCAAAAAGATAGAGTACAGCATTTACATAGCTGAACTCAGTGAAAAGATATGTATTGTTGGCATGTGTCTTGTTATGGCAATTTGTATTATTCTGTGTGTCAGTATAACATCGCGTCTGGAGAAGTATAAGAATGAGCTTGAAAAGGAAAATGAACTTAAGACAGAAACTCTGATCTGGCACAATCGCAGAATGCTTGCTATTCAAGAAAATGCTATCATTGGAATGGCCGGCTTGATTGAAAGCCGCGATCAGGACACGGGAGAGCACGTTAAACGTACCAGCCGGTATGTGGAACTTCTGACATATGCCGCGCAGGAGGCAGGGTATTGCAGGGATATTCTGACAGATGACTATACAGAGCTTCTGATCAAGGCGGCGCCTATGCATGATATCGGCAAGATCGCGGTTTCGGACGCTATTTTGCAGAAACCCGGACGCCTTACCGATGAAGAATTTGAAGAAATGAAAAAACATACCACTGCGGGTGGGCGTATCATCGTGGATGTTATGAGCAATATAGAAGAAAAGAGATATATTGACATAGCTACACAGGTTGCAGAGGCACATCACGAGAAATGGGATGGGAGCGGCTATCCCAAAGGGCTTAAAGGCGATGAAATTCCTATAGGCGCAAGGATCATGGCGGTGGCAGACGTCTTTGACGCATTAGTTTCCAAGCGTTGCTATAAAGAAGCAATGCCTATGGATAAGGCGTTTGATATTATAAAGGAATCCGGCGGCAGCCACTTTGATCCTGAACTTGCCAGACTTTTTTGCGAAATCAGACGTGAGGTTGAGGCGGTTCATGGGGAGTAACAAAGATGGATACTCCCCCATTTTTTCGCCCTGCCTTTAAAAATACAGCGCATTTTCAACAGCCTTCTTAATGACAGTGCTCGAATTTGTCGCACCGGATACTGCGTCAACATCTATTGTCTGTTCCTCTACGATTCTATTTGTAACAGCTTCTGCAGATTTTCCCCGCTCATTTCTATGTTCTAAAATGTTAATATTCGTGAAAGTTGTCTCACTTACCGCCTTTTTATAATCTGTAATACTTTTCAGATAAACCGCCATATAAGTCAAACCGATAAGGCAAAAAAGCATGACAGCAATCGAAATGATCTTTTTTCTAGATATTTTCATTTTAGACACCTCTTAATCCTTTTGCTTGTTTGCTATCGAACAGTACAACATATCAAAACCATACACTAAAAACTGCTTTTTAGATAATCCCATTGCATCTCTAATGTATTCTTCTTTATTCACGGCAAGTTGAATGATTCCGGAGAGCATGCCCCAAAAATTAAATATGGTAGGCATGATTTCCAGATCACCGCGCAGATCTCCCTTTTCCATGCCGGATATCAGAAAGTCTTTTATCCTTTCATTTATTTCCTCACCGACCTGATAGGTTTCTTTTTCTTCTGGCAGATAATTCCGATTTTCAAAATCAACGTTGATCTTATCCAGCACCATTTTGAAATAAAAAGGAAACTCCTCCTGATACTGCACCAGTCCCTGACAGATGCAATCATATTTCCTTTTTGTCGTTTCCTGCTGTGCCGGCGCGAAAGCTATGTAGTCATGCAGTTTTTTCATGCTGTGCAGCACCAAAATACCAACAATCTCTTCCTTGTTCTCGAAATACACATACAAAGTTGCTTTGCTGTATCCGGCTGCTTTTGCTATATCATCCATAGAAGTCCCGGCAATTCCCTTTTTCATAAACAATACCGACGCGGCAGAGGCTATTTTTTCCCTATGTGCGCTTTTAGGCTCTTTCTTTCTCCGTCCCATGTGTTTCTCCTCGCAATAATTAAACTCACAGTTTAATTATATGCAGGGTTGTTGATTGTGTCAAATATATATTTATACTTGACAAAGCGTCACTCGTGACTCATAATAAAAAGCGACATAAATGTCGCAAATATTAGAGGTGATACTATGAGCTTAAAAGGAGAAAAAACAAAACAGGACATTCGAGAAAAGGCATATCAACTGTTTGCGGAAAAGGGATTTAAAGAGGTTACCATGAAAGATATTTGCGAGCTGACAGGACTTAGCCGTGGAGGATTGTACCGCCATTATGAAAGTACAGAACAGATTTTTTTGGAAATTATCAATGCCTTTACCGATAAGCAGAAAAATGAAGTACTTACTAAAATGGAGCAGCATATTCCGGCTGCCACGATATTAGACGAACTTCTTGCAAGATATGCAAGCGAAATGATTGACCATGAAAATTCTATCAGCCT
>CAZOIF010000112.1:0-7242 GCA_964579975.1 uncultured Eubacterium sp.
CTTTTACTGCATCTTTTGAATCGAATCTGTAAGAATCTGGGATTGACGGATGAGGGTTATTTTCAGGCAGTTGCCAATTCGACTTCCATTTCTGCCGATCTGGCTCATGCGGTGCATCCTAACTACAGCGACAAACATGACTCGGAAAACCGCCCGGTTTTAGGCGGCGGGCCTGTGATCAAATATTCTGCGGCACAGCGGTATGCGACCACAGCATACAGTGCAGCTTATTTCATGGAAGCCTGCAAGCGGACGGGAGTGCTGTTCCAGAAGTTTGTGAACAGAAATGATATTCCGGGCGGTTCCACTATCGGGCCTGCACTGTCCGGTCTGACCACGATTCCTACGGTGGATATGGGTGCGCCTATTCTGGCGATGCACTCGATCCGGGAATTTGGGGCTGTGGCGGATTTTGTGGAAACAGAAAAGGCTTTTCGGGCGTATTATAACTGAGTTATTGCGGGTGAAGTTAATGGTGTTGCAGGGAGAGCGTAGATGCCGAATAAACGAGTAAAGAGAATTGCGAAATCGGGAGAAGTATATGCTTATTATATAGACTGTCTGGAGAAATATGGGGCGTGTCAGGTTATTGCTGTGGAACAGAAAAGTATTTGTTTGCTTACGCTGGATTATTTAGAAATTACACCGCCTGGGGAAGATATGTTAGAGGATTTAAAACCATTTTACCGGGAATCCTATCGTTATCATCATCAGATTGTCAAGTCATGGATCGACAATTCTCCGGTTCCAAGGGATTATCTTTTGATTGGAGAATGTGGATTAAAGGCAGATTCCGTATGCAGTTCATATTCCGGGAAATGGCCCAAGGGAGAGGACTATTACTATGAGGAACGTTGGAAAGCAATGGATGAGATGGCGAGAGCCGCTTATAAAAAGTACATTAATAATGGAGAATTTGTTTCTGTTCACGGACAGATGTTCAAAAAGAATTTGGGAGGGCTGCGGGAAGATCTTTATCAGTGCTTAACAGAGCAAGATACTCTGGAACATTTTCCATGTATAACATATGCGGAAGTGAAAGGATATTCGAGCAAGCTTGTAAAATGGTGCAGTACGGCACCTATGCTTCGAACACTTCGATTAGAAAATCCCGGTGTAAAAATTTTAAATTTTGGAGATACACATTTAGAGCATTTGGAATTGGATATGAGTGATGTTCAGGAATTGATACTGCCTAGAACCATTCGATCTTTACATATGCATGGTAATATTACCTCTGATTTTAAGATAAATGATTCTTTTTGTGCCGGAAAGATTGATCTGTATCTTTCCTTGAAAAAAGCCATTCCTCTTAGATATGGCCTCAAAAATTTGCAAGTTTTGAGGCTCTATCTGAAGGAGATCAATGAGCTGGATATGATGCAGATCGTTGAAAATTTTTCTGAAATAGAACATTTAGGCATTTTCGGGTTGCCTGGAAGTATTGTACATATGGATGCCGTGAGGCAGTTACGAGTGCTGCGAAATTTATATTGTCGAGATTTATTCGGATTTATGGCTTCGGAACTGGAAGTGCTGCAGGAACTGCCAGAATTGAGAGAAATAAACTTTGACAGTATTTCCAAGGAAGCGGGCATTTATTTGAAAAAAGCCTTGAAGGGACGATTGGATATTCTTTCTGTGACACATCTAAGAGACGAGAGTTGGCTTAAGGAGAATCTTGATAATCCACTTCGGCATTGGGATGGGAATGATTTTATCCCTCAGGTGGCCTACAGAAGTGCAAGAAAATGTTATAAAGATACGAAAAAGCAGTTATTGGAGGCTGCGGATAGAAAGCAAATAGAAGAGATCGTTCGTGTATATACCCGGCATTTTAATAAGTTGAATGAAAAATATGAGGAGTTTATTGAGACTGAGGAGAGGGGGGATATCTTTCAGGCTATGCAGAATCTTTACGAAGAATGTATTTTGCATGGTGCATGTGGAGAAATGGATGAAAAAAAGGCACCTCTTACATTAGAAGAAGTGTGGGATGTCATGGAAAGTGAGAGAGAGGATTGGTAATACAAAAAAAGTACAATTCCCGTTAACTTTATGGAAGTCTGCGAATGGGCGGGGTTGATTGGACCTATCCGTGTGGAGCAAAGTGAAAGGATTCATTGCAATGAAGCAATTTAATTGGAAATATTATTTTGTGTTGCTGCTACTGTTGCTTGTCCTGTTGAAAGTGTCGAGTTATATGATGTTTTTAGAGGCGATGGCTCTGCTTATGGGGTATTTGGCATGGGTTCTGTTTTCTGGAAGTATTTTTTATACATATAACAAGAAGAGGGGAGTGCGGAATGAATTTTGTATAAATTATGAATATGAAGTGTTGACAATGCATTTTTGGATTGATGTGGTTCATAAAGAGTTAGCCGTGATATGTATGTTAAATCCATTTAAAGTGCAGTACTTTCCTTTAGATAGCGTTGAAAAAATAGAGCCGGTGGTTTTCTATACCGGAAAAAGAAAAGAGTACGCATATGCGGTATATTTTGATATAACAATCAGCGGCAAAAAAACCAGTGTAGGTGTGGCAAATTCTGGCAGAGGATCTTTAATTAATACATCTTATAGAAATTGCTGCTTAGAAGATATACAAAAATTTAAAGATGTGATTTGGAAAGCGAAGTCCTCTCGATGAAATCTGCCGCACCGACCGGACCGGAGCAGGCACGAAAATCCAAACTGCATTCGGTCGCTGCATTTGCATAGGTGGTATTGTTCAGAATCTCCTGTACAGCATTTTGAATCTCTTCAGGGGAGCTTTTCTGTAATAGTATTCCTGCACCGATTTCGGTAACTCTTCTCGCTACGGCACGCTGCTCTGCGGTCTGCGGATAGAGAATTATTGGGGTTGCCATATACAGGCTTTCGGAAACGCTGTTCATTCCGCAGTGGGTGATAAAAACATCTGCTCTGGAGAGGACATCAAGTTGATCCACATAGGGATAAACACTGATATTGTCAGGAAGGGTTCCGAGAAGTTTTTGATCCATTGCATTTCCACAGGAGATAATCACATCGGCGTTGATATCCCTTAAAGCGTCAATACATTTACTGTAGAAATCAGGCCGGTCATTGATAACGGTTCCCATAGAAATATAGACGAGCGGCCGTTCTTTTTCCTTTTTAGGCATAACCGTTGAAAAGACAGACGGACCGACAAAAGCATAGTGCTCAGAGAAACTCTCTGCATAGGGTTGAAATTTTCGTGAGGTATATACGACAGAATCAGTATGATTGTCGCTCTGAACAAGGGAAAGGACGTTTTTCACATGATAACCGTAAGGCTCCATTCTTTTTAGTTCTTTGGAGATCCTTGGAAGTCCGAAAATCATACCCGTCAGCTCTTTGAGGCTGTTTTTCATGTACCGTGAAGACATCTGATTGAAGGCAAAAGTGCTGGTGGATACGACCATTGGTACATGATGTTTCCAAGCGCTCAATTTGCCCCAAAAGCAGACGGAGTCTGTATAGATCACATCCGGCTGAAAAGAGGCAAACTCTTTATTCAAAAAATTGTCCATGCCAAGCGTAATGCGAATATCCTGTATCGTCATCTCGGTAGTGGAGGCGTTTTTCAAACCGGCCTCTTCCTGCCCGGTCAGTTTCGGCAGGAACGGATCGCAGGATATAAAATCGGCATCGGTGGTTTTGATCTTTTCTTCAAATTCTTTGAAAGAATAAAAACGCACTATATTTCCGCGCCGCACAAGTTCAGCGGCAACAGGAAGCATCGGATTCGTATGGCCATGAGCCGGTATGCAGAAGAATGCTACTTTTTTCAACTTTCGTCATCCTCCTTTTCATTAAATGCAACACCGAACAGTTCGGCAAAGGCTCCCTTGGGAGGAATGGCAATACCACGCTCTTCATCACCGAGAAGGAGCAGCGTATCTCCAGGTTTAATTCCGAATATATCACGAGCCTGTTTTGGGATAACGATCTGTCCTTTCTCCCCCACTGTAGCTGTCCATGCGTGTTTCCCTTTTGGTGGTGTCATTTTCTTCCTCCATAAGTATAATTTGTATAACTAATCATACTTAAAGCAGACAAAAATGTCAAATCAAAACATAAAAAACAAGCAATGATTGGATTATCTCAAATTCACGTGCCTTGTACTCAAGTTATCTTTGGGATATGATACAAGTAATCATTGAGATGGAGGAATTAGAAAAATGAATGATTACTTAATCGGTATACAGATTTCCAAATTTCGGAAGGCAGCAGGGTTGACGCAAGAGGAGCTTGGAGAAGCAGTGGGAATCAGCGGTCAGGCAGTAAGCCGCTGGGAGTGCGGAGGTGCACCAGATGTAACATTGCTGCCAGCTATTGCGGATAAACTAGGGGTTACAATTGATGCTCTTTTTGGACGAGATGGGAGTGAGCGTGTAGATATGGAAAATGTGATAGGTGGCTGGTTGTGCTCTTTCCCTAAGAAGGAGCGCTTGAATCGACTTTGTCGTTTGGTTTGGTCGTCAGTCAAATATCTGCTTGACGATGGACTTGGTATACCAGAGATGGGATATCTGGAAACGTGCCAACCTGATATGGGAGATGGCCTAAATCGATTGATGCTCAGTCAGCTTAGGACAGCTGGCGGCATCCTGCTGGATATTCATGCGGAGGATTTATCGTTTGTCACGCTCTGGCCAGAACCAAAAGATGGCTATGCTGCATGGCTTGCACCCAAAGAGGAATATCGCCGTCTGTTTGGTCTTTTATCCAGACAAGGCTGTCTGGAACTATTGGAATATCTTCATTGCCGGAAGCGCAGTTATTTTGTAGCAGAGGCAGCGGCAAAACAGTTGGAACTGCCTTGCGAAACAGTAGAAGAATTGTTGAAAGCATTAGAGGAACGACAGATTCTGCGATCTATGGAATTAGAGTTGGAGAGTGGAGAAGTAAAAGCTTATGAACTTGCCGAACCAGCAGCATTTGTTCCATTTTTGTACATTGCCAGGTGTTTTATGCAAACCGGGATGAATTATATATGTGTCGGGAGTTATGATACACCTTTGCTTCAGAAAGAGAAATGGAAAGATCGGTACAATTCCCAGAATACTGTGCAGACTGGAACAAATTATATTTATTTTGGGAATTACGATAATTCCCGTTTACCGGATAATGTTTTAAAGATAAAAGACAGAGAGACAATGGATGAAAATGGGGAAGATGGAGCGAATAAACAGAAAAGCGAATAAGTCAGTCAATATGATTTATTATTTGAAAAAATACTGGAAAGAAAACACGTTAGTAATCCTTTGTCTAGTGGTATTGTGTGGACTTCAAGTAGGTGCAAATATGCTGATGATGCAGTCGTTTCAAGGCATTATTGATCGGAATATGTATCGGTTTATGTTCTGGACACTGATTCTTGTGGCGGTCTGGTTTTTTATCTATGGACTAACTGGTGTAGAAACCTTTTTTCGGTGTCGTGTGATTCGTATTATGAACAATGCTATTCGCCAGGATATAGCGGAGATGTTGCTGAAAAAGAGTTATCGGAGTTTTCATGAACAATCTGTTGGAGAATATTTATCCCAGTTTACGAATGATACTAGCCAAATAGAGAATCTGGCTTGGAATCCTTTTTTTGATTGTATTCGCTCGGCAGTTACCGTAGTGTTCAGTATTGTTGCTCTGCTTACGCTTCATTGGTCTCTGTTAGTGGCATCAACTGTAACAACAGCAATTATGCTGTTTGCTCCAAAACTTTTTCACCACAAGATGGAACATCTGGGCACTGTCTGTACCCAGAAACAGTCAGTAGCAGTGAGCCAGCTAAAAGAGCTGCTGACTGGTTTTGATGTTCTCCGTTTTTTTAATCAAGAGCAACGATTTATTCGGAACACACAACAAGCCAGTGATCAAATAGAAAATCCTAAATTTCGGTTAGCTTATATAAAAGGATTTGTCAGTGCGGGAATGGGATGTGTCAACATTGTCTGTCAAATGCTGCATGTTATTTTGATTGGCGTATTGTCTGTTCGAGGAATTATTTTACAAGGGGCCCTTACAGGCGGTGGTAATTTATGTGGAAGCCTTTCTTCCGGATTGGGTAATATGACACAGGATGTGTTGTCTATGTCTTCTGCAAAACCATATTTTGAAAAGATTTCTGCTCATATAGAAAATCCTGATGAAAATGATGTAAGGACGAAAGCGGAAATTCAAATGGAAGCTATGCAGAATGGAATTGTAATGAATCATGTGGGTTTTTGTTATAATAAAAAAACTGTTGTTAGGGAGTTTAGCGCCTATTTTGAAAAAGGTGGGAAATATGCACTAATCGGTCCTTCCGGATCTGGGAAATCCACACTGCTTAAACTTATGCTGGGTTGTCTGCCGGAGTATACGGGTTCCATCTGTTTGGATAATCGGGAAATCAGGGATTGCAGACCAGAACAATTATGGCACCAGATAGGTTATATTGAGCAGGACGTATTTCTGTTTAATACTACAATCCTGGATAACATTACTTTGGGAGAGGAATTTGCGAAAGGGCAGATATGGAAAGCATTGAAAGACAGTGCCCTGGAAAACGATCTGTTGTCTTTGCCTGACGGTCTGGATACGATTGCGGGGGAAAATGGCGGCAATCTTTCCGGCGGCCAGAAACAACGGGTGGCAATTGCACGGGCATTGATCCATAATCGTTCTGTTCTTTTGGTAGATGAAGGCACCAGTGCATTAGATGAGGAAAATGCAGACAAGATAGAAAAAAATTTGCTATCTAAACCTGAACTGACATTGATTCTGGTCAGTCATCATCTTTCCGCAGAGCAGAAAAAAAGGTTTTCACAGGTGTTTACCCTGCTATCATTTTTCATCACTTTTTCTTGTTCTGCACTGTTTCCCATGCTCTAAGTCATGGATAATGACAAGTTTTAGCTTGTCCTCCACGCTTTGATTGCTGGTATCAGAAAAATGTACCTGTTCCTCCTTTTGGGTGCAAAAAAAGCGCATGGTTTACAATTTACTGTTCCATGCGCCTTTACGCTGTTATTTTGATATTAAATTGTTCTATTTATTATGCTAACTGCATAACCTCCGCTTCAAGTTCTTTTAATTCTTCCAGTGATAATGACGGAACATAATCCGCAATTTCTTCCAGTGACATTTTACCTTTTTTAATCATTCTTTCTGCTGTTTCTCTAGCTTCATCATGCCTTTCGCTCTTAATAAACGACTTCATTATCTGTTCTTCATCAAACAAACTCATCATAATCG
>CAZOIF010000113.1:0-7127 GCA_964579975.1 uncultured Eubacterium sp.
CCTGTAATGCTGACATAGAAACACCGCCTTTCCTTCATATAATCTGCCAATCTGACAATCTGTCTAAGCACATTATACACAAAAACAACAAACTATACAATTGCAAATTCCTTTTTTCAGACGTTTTAACAGTTTTCCGAAAAACACATCACAATACTTCACCCCTTCAATTTATCTGGGATTTTACCGAATTTCTCATAACATCAAGTCCTCTCTCCGCCATTATCCATTAATTTCTACTTTACTTTTTCTTCGCCCATTTTGCCACACTATCACTGAATAAATCCGTCAAGTCTTTTCCGCTTACCACTTTTTCCCCCTTTGCTGCCGCTTTTACCCCTTTCATGCTGCCAGAGATTCCACTTCCTCCACTGGTACAGAATGGCACAATCTTTTTCCCTTCCAGATCGTAAGACTCCAGAAAAGTACGGATAATCATAGGTTCTTTTCCCCACCAGATGGGATAACCGATAAAAATCACGTCATATTTTTTAATATTTTTTACTTTTCCTTTGATTTTTGGTCTGACACTGCCATCCTGTTGCTCTGTATTGGCCCTGCAATCCTCATTGTCATAATTTAAATCAGCAGATGTATAAGGCTGGGCTGCTTTAATCTCATATAGTGTGCCACCAGTTGCCGTTTTGACTTTCTTTGCCGCACTCTTTGTCGTTCCCGTTGCCGAAAAATAGACAACCAACACTTTTTTCTGCTTTGACTTGCTTGCAGCGCTTATATTGGCTGCCGGAAGTGCCAATCCCGCAATCAAAGCTAATACCAGCACCACATTCATCCATAATATACTCTTTTTCTTCATCATAATCTTTTCCTCCTAATCTTTCATAACTAAATTCATTTACATTAGATACCAGTTTTACTGTAACCCAAGTTGCCTGACTTGTATCTACTGCCTGAAGATTTGTCACACTCGTTCCAGTGCCACTACTTGCAGAAGTGCAGAATGGAATAATGATTTTTCTATTTTTTATTCTACTAACTCCCTCAACAAAAGTCCAATGCTTATTTTGTTTTTTATTTCATGCTCAAAAGGTATAACATAATATCAGCCAGCCAGAAGGCTGACTGATACATCAATCCATAAACTTACTTGTATTTCACACGCTTGGACGCAGCACTCATTAAGCTGCACTTTGACTTGGTGAGAACGACTATTTTGTAGTAATATTTCTTCTTTTTCTTTGCTTTCTTGTCAACGTAACTTCGTTTTTTCTTTCCAAGGGTTTTCACTTTCACATAACCTGATTTTTTCTTCTTTGAACGGTATACCACATATTTTTTTGCTTCCTTTCCCTTTTTCCATGTAATTTTTATTCCCTTGAATGCAGAAAACGCTTTTTTTATCTTTGTCCTTTTGGAAAGTTTGATAGCTTTTGCTGTCCCGGCTCCACTTCTTATACTGCCGTCTTTTGAAACTGCCACAGCATAGTATTTTGCATTCTGCACAGGCTTATCATCCCTGATTTTAACTTTCCCTGATGCCGTTGTCTTAATCTGCTTTGTTTTCTTTCCATCGGTGCGGTAGATCTCATACCGGTCTGCACCTGCAACGGCCTTTACCGTCACTTGCACATATACGCCCTTCTTTCCAGCAATCGATTTTAACTGTGAAATCTCTGGGGCAGACAATTTTCCGTCCGGCAAAACAGTGAGCGTTGCATTTGGTGTAGGCTCTGGTGTTGCTTCCGGGGTTGCCTCTGGGATGACATCCGGCGTTGCTTCCGGGGTTGGCTCCGGGGTTGTTTCCGGGGTTGCCTCCGGCGTTGGCTCTGGCGTTGCTTCCGGCACTTCTGGGGTTTTTAACGTCTTTTGTACGGCTTCACTCGCAAAATGAGTATCCGTTTCTTTCATCCGGATGTATGCTGTATATTCCGTATTCGACTGGCAATCCGTTTTTGTATTGTCATCGGACCATGTTTCACCGTCAAAGCTGTATTCCGCCCCCTCTACTTTCGCAATCTCTGCAGAGAATGTTTTTCCATCTTCATTTTCAGTAAATGTCAGACTGCATTCCGCAGGATCCGTCTGGACCGCCTTTTTAATAATAAATTGCTTCGTAACGGCCTCTCCCTTAAGCCTTCCTCCCATTTTTGGTGTAACCGTAATATCCGCCGTACCGGGATTTGTGTTGTTTGCATAACTGTATGTAAAATCTGTACCATTTACAAATATAATTTTTCCGCCAAATGACATGGAAACCTCCGGTTCCGGAGCGATTGGCGCTGCACTGTAAACAGCGTCACCCACAGCCGCCACCATATCTTCGGTCAAAAGAAACGTCATCTGTATCCCTTCTCCCAAAGAACCGGTTCCGATAATTACATCGTTTACGGTAAACGCTCCCTCTCCGTCTACCATGCCGTTGTTGATGAGTATACCGCCTACCGTCAGGGATGCGTCTGGCATAATTGTTACAATAGCTCCCTCCTCAATGGTAACACGGTCTTTAATAACAACATCTTCCTCCACATATCCATGCATTCCGGCAGGAACGTCACATGTTCCATCCCATAAAAGGATGGGTTCATTTTCCCGATTGGTTTTTTCAACCAAAAGTTTCCATACTTCCGGGCTATTTGTCGTCAACCGAATATCATCTGGAAAAGCCCTGTCTTCTAACAGTGTCAAACCACTGCCCACATGGACGCATGACAGGCTGCTATTCACAAATGCCTCCTGCCGGATTGTTGCGACAGAATCCGGCAGAACTACTGTCCCGGTTAATTTCTCACATCCCTTAAATATCTCGGTGCCGATCTCTGTCAATTCCTGATTTAATGTGATTTTCTCAAGCCCTGTACAATTCTGAAATGCATAGCCTCCGATTTTCTGCACAGAATCCGGCAGACTGATCTCCTTTATGCCACTACAGCCACAAAACATATTACCCGATATTTCCGTAATCTCTTCAGACAGCTTCACCTCCGTCAAGCCGGAACAACCATAAAATGCCGCCATATCGATAAGGGTACAGCTTCCCGGAATCTCGATGGTCTGCAGGCTGACACAGTCTTCGAAAGCATAGCTCCCTATATATTGCAGGTTTGATGGAAGAATCAAATCCTTCAGCGCAGAACAGCAGCTGAATGTCCACTGCTCGATCCGGGTAATACCTTCGGGCAGGTTAATGGATTCCAGCGCATCACAACTCATAAAGGCATTTTTCCCAATACCGGTAATTGTATCCGGAAGTGTGATTTTTGTTATTTTAGAACATGTAGTAAATGCATTTGAGCCTATTGTTTTCACGGTATAGACCTTTCCATTCCACTCTACTGTCTCAGGAATGGTAACTTCTCCGGATGGCTTTGCCCCGTTATATTTGTCCAGTTGAACAAATCGGTTTTCAGCATCCGTCACTGTGAACTTATATGCATCTGTATTGAATTTCACCAATTCATAAGGCTCGCCATTTAGTAATATCCTTTGATGTCCGATGCCGGCTACAAGTGCGGCAACCTCCCTGCTCGTGCATTTCACGGTAATGGTCGTACTGTATTTTTCCCGTCCCTGGCTGTTACTCCAAAATGTCCAGTCGTGGATAGACGTAACACTGTCGGGAAGCGTTACACACAGCTCCTCGCTGCAGTTCCAGAATGCCTGCGTAGGGATTTCCGTTACCCCATCTGGCACCACTATTTCCTTCAAACCGGTACATTCACCAAATGCAGTTGACCCAATCTCCGTTACCGAATCAGGAATGCGAAGCTCCGTCAGACTACTGCACCCTCTAAATGCCTGTCGTGGTATGGAAGGTATTCCGTCCGGCAGATTGATCTCAGCGAGACTGGGGCATCGCAGGAAAAAACTTTCTGGAAGAGAGCGCATCCCTATCGGCAGCTTTACACTGACAAGTTCTCTATCATCGCAAAATGTACCGCCTGTATCATAATCGCAGTCGGGATTTAAAATGGTTAAACCAGTAATTCTGATATTGCGAAAAGCACTGTTCCCGATCCATTCTACTGACTCCGGTATCACCAGTTCTCCGCTGATAGAAGTACAGTCCCAAAAAGCCTGACTGCCGATTTTTTTCAAATTTGCAGGCAATGTTAAGCTTTGTATCCCCATACAGTATCTAAAGGCATCTGTCCCAATACTTTCAAGCGTATCCGGGAACCCGATTTCTTTTATGTACTGACAGTCGTCATTCTTATAAAATGCAGAATCTCCAATCGAAACAACCGTGTATTCCCTGTCAAGATAGATAACGGTTTCCGGAATCTGAACCGTTTGCTTGTATTCAATTTTCTTTTTCCACTCCACAAGCTCCACCTTTCCCGGCTCGATTTCCCTATACTCATTACCATCGATCTCCACACCTTCCAAAAGCGTTATTTCCGCTGCATACGCTTTGTTTGTCTGTCCGCAGAACAGACTCGATACCAATATACTAAATATCAGCAAAAAGACTGCTATTTTTCTCATTTTTTCTGTCTTTCCTTTCTACATACAATTGTTTATTGCTGCTGGCAATTTTATTTGATGATCCCATGAGCTTCTGCTCAAATGAGCCCGCGGTTTTTCGCCTCGCTGACAGCCGCCGCTTTATTGCTGACCCCAAGCTTACGATACGTCTCTTTACTGTGGTATTTGATCGTATTGCTTGTTATGTTAAGAATCTCTGCAATCTGGCTGGTCTTATAACCTTCTGCCTGAAGACGGAGAATGTTCAGCGCATTTTTTGAAAGCATAATCTCCTCATCTGTTTTTTCCTTTAAATACGAGGGATAATAGTTATGCATTTGCTGACATTCCCGAACCACTTGTTTTTGATAGCTTTCCTCCTTCCACTGGAAATTTTCTTCCTTAAGGAGTTTGAGAACCGCTCCTCCCTCTCTGGTAATAAGCCTTACGAAATGATAGTCCTCCGCCTGTGTGATGCATTCCTGCAAAAGGGACTGCCAGCCATCCTCCTTTATGCGGTATTTGACCACAGCGAGAAGAAGCCGGGCCTCCATCAAAATATAAATCCGCTTCTGCACTTTCGCATAATATATCATCTTCTGGAGAAGCCCATACGCCTTTTCATATTTCCCAAACTGGATATAGCACCGTATCTTTGTCAGATAGCAAAACCGCTCCAGAGAGCAGAAGTCCTTGTTTTCATCCGGCGCAATATCCATCCATTCCAGAACCTGGGGGATTTTTCCCTGGTACAGATAAATCCGGCATCGAAGCGCATATAGATTCGGAAGAAGCTGAGGAACTTCCTTTTCTATTTTTTGCCGAAAACTCTCCAGCATATCCTGTGCATCTTCCCCACGCCCATTGATAACGGAAAGCCATACAAGAATCCCCACAGCAACAAATGCCTGCTCTGCCTTTCCTCCGGCATCTGCCTGCATACGCCCTTTTTCTGCAAGAGATACAATTTCATAGGAATCCACACCTTTTTCAAAACCGCTCTCCGCCAGAGCAATACTTACTAACCCCTTTCCATATTTTCCTAAAACAAATTCTACAATTTTGCCAATACTGGCTGCCAGTTGTTTGTCTCTCCTGCTCCATTCACAAAAATCCTTTCCCCCATTCATAATCGATGGCAGGTTGGAGGTAACAGAAAATTCGGGCAGGATGGTTTTCCCATCTTTTAACAGCGTGTATACATGTTTAAATAAATCCTCGATCTGTATGATACCTCTATGGGGAAGCCCAATATCTAAATATAAAAGGCGGTTTTTTGCCTCCCGTCTGGCACTTCCCCGGTTCTCTGCTGCAAAATCCTCCAGCATTTTGTACCACCGCTCGCTTTCCTCGGGATTCATCAACATGGACTGGAGCATACTCATGCCCGCCATCAGCACAGGACTGGTGCGGATGGCTTCTTCCGGAAGCATCAGATAGTATCGCCGCAGTTCAAAGTAATGACCGCTTGCAGGATTCTGCCTTGCATTGGAAACCAGCAGGCGGAAAATACTCCTTTTATCGTCTCCCGCCTCATACATCCGAAGCGCATTTGGGATATCTCCATAAATCTCATACATATGTCCGGCGTTATAATACATTCTGGCTATCTGTTCCTGATCAAATTTCCGTCCCAGATACTCCTGAATCCGATCCTTGAAAATAAAATTGAATTCATATAGCCCATCCTTTTCCTTAAAAAAACTTCCGGTCTCCATTGCCCGTTTCAACAGTTTCTGGACGTTGTTTCTTCCCGTAACCATCTGTGCCATTCCCGCGTCAAACTGCTCCACTACGGACATTTCAAAAACAAATTCCTGAAGTTCCGAATCCCATTGGCTGTAAATGTAAAACAGATAACTCAACATATCGCTGATTGCCTGTTTTACATCCCCGTCGGCAAGCGCCACAAAACGGCAGAACAACGGATTCCCATTCGCAAGTTTCCAAATCTGGTCTGCTGTTTCCAAAGGAAGTTCTATATCCCATTTCTCGAAATAGACATCTTGCTGCATACGGTCAAACTGCAGATCCTTCTCCCTGATAACAAAAAACGTACTCTCCACATGAATTGGCATAAGCCATTGAGGGATTCGGCATCGTGAAATAAGAATCAGCCACACATCTCTTCGGATCGACAATTCTCTAAGCCGATTTATATACTCATCTCGCCGTATCTCTCCCAGAACGTCCTGCAAATCATCCACAACGATAATATGAGCTTTTCCATTTTCCGAAATAATCAGTTTTTCTGCACTGGTTTCCTTTGCCGAATAATAACTATAACGTTTTCGTTTGAGCATATTTTTTACGAAAGAAGTCTTTCCGCTCCCTGTAACGCCATACAGATAAATGGTCTGCCCCATTCCCTGCGCCAGCTTAAACTTTTTTTCTGCCTCCTTTGGGCAAACATATCTCTCGTCTGCAAGCCCTTCTTCTTTTATGGTCATCCTCGTTTACACCTCCCCGGCATCGCAATGTTTCATCGGCAAGACTGCTGTCCCTATCTATTTTACCTAATTTCAATAAAAATGGAACTACCCATGCAGGTAGTTCCACTTCCTCACATAATATTCTAGCCAGATAACATCAAAAGCAATCCCGAATTTTTCTGTATATTGCCTTGCACTTATGCCGAAATGTCTGTTTCACAACACGGAAGATTCCCCACATGCCCGATTCCACATCCCATGCAAAACTGC
>CAZOIF010000114.1:0-6662 GCA_964579975.1 uncultured Eubacterium sp.
CTTTTCTTTTTCCTGTGTATGAAGGCGGGCTTTTGCGTGAATGCGCAAGAGCCCGCTTTTTAAAACAAAATTATTTCTCATATTTTATGCCGCGGGTCTTGTCAGTTATCTCACCCTTAATGGTTGTGTTTTTGAGAACTACATTTTTTCCGGACCAATTGATAAAATCTCCATCTAAAGAACAATTCTCAAGCCTGATGTCGCTTGCCGGGGTCATGATTCCCATGCTGGCCATTCTATTTTCGGTAAACGTGGAATTTAAAATGGTAATATTTTTGCAGGCATGATTCTGGGTATTGGGTTCAATATCAATGCCAAATTGCGGGTCTGTCCCGTTCGCATGAACGAACCGGCAGTTGTCTATCGTGACAGTATCTGCATCGGTGATGGAGAGATTGTTTCTTCTATTGTCGTGAAGATTACAATTTACAATTGTCACACCGCTGCTGTAGAATTGTTTCCGGTTTCCGTTCGCATCCCAGCCATCGTACAGCCCCAGATAAATGCCGTCTCCCCAGCATTGGGAAATATCCACACCGGTAATTGTAACGTTGGTGCACCCGGATATGCTGATCCCGTGTCCCCACTCGCCGTCGCTGCCGACATGTTCCATTCGTTCACCGATGATCTGACCACCGGAAATGGTAATATTATCGCGGCCAAAAGCCCATATTACCGAAGAATTTGTACTGTCGTTTCCAATCGCATGGAGTTTCGCGTCAGGATCCAGAATCAGCGTCTGATTATCTGTCAGAATGAGGCCGCCGCTGGCGGCATTGATCCAGTAATCTCCAGCCGGTATATACAGACAATCGTATTTATCGGGATTATTCCACTCCCAATCTCTTAAAAACCAATTAATGGCATCAGTATCGTCAGAGGTGCCGGCTTCCCGGATGTATGTCCTGATTCTTTCTTCCGGTATATCTTCTTTTGTAATCATTGAGAATATATAACATTGTCCGGTAAACTTGTATTTGCTCACAGTTACCGTGATGACAGCAGAGCCTGTTTTTTTCATGGTGAGCAGACCGGTATTATCTACGGATACTGTTTCCGGATCGCTGCTTTCCCATTTGACGGCAGCGGTTCCAGAGTCGGCCGTTTGGACATACTGCAGATTAAGCTGATATGTGGCTCCTACTTTCTCTCTGATTGTCTGTCCGTTCTCAATAAAAATCGGTTTGTTTGTGATCGTCACTTTACAGGATGCCTTTTTGCTGCCATCCTGTGTAGTGGCGGTGATCGTTACGGTGCCTTCTTTTTTTGCCCGGATACGGGCTGTGCTGGTAGCAGTAGTAGTGACGTCTCTGCCGGTAATATTCGGTGCCGTTTCCTCCACGGCAACAATGTTATTGTTTGAGGAAGTCCAGATCACCGTGGGGTTTGCAATTTTTTCGGCTTTTTCCGATTGTATTGTGGCAGTAAGCGTTCCTGTCTGTGAACTTTCGTCCTGCAGTTCTATCATGGAAAGCGTAAGGGTTTTATTATTCAGCGTGATCCCTTTTACGCGGTTTATGGAGTACGCTTTCTTTAGGATCCTAAAAGAACAGGTCCTTGTCCCGCCGTATTCTGCATCTCCGCATAAGGTCACTTTTGCTGTGCCTGCTTTGATATTATTCTTATATTCTACAATTTTATAGCAGGATTCAGCGTTCGGTAATTCGATTTTATTTCTCTTATCAGCTGCGGTAGCATAAACATGGATATCTTTCGGGGATAATGTGATTTCTTTCCCGGTAAACTCCTGATCGTCAAGGACAATCTGTAATTTACTGATATTATTCTGGAAAACGCGATAATTGCCAGTGAGAGAGGACCCGGCATAAAAATCCTTTCCATTCACAGTGACGGTAACGGTAGTGCCTGCCGCGGGAAGCTGTTCATTTTCCATACCCATATAGCTGTAGGTGACTTCCTTTTCATAATCTTTTCCTGCAGCCAATGTCTTGCCGTTCACATCCTTGACTGTGACATTGGATTTCCATGCGTTTCCTTTTGTGCTGTAGGGTTTGTCCGGAACCGATAGGGTGCACAGGCTGATATCTCCGTTTTTGACCATGATCAGTACGGTTTCCGAAAATCCCTTATAGTTTCCTTTGCCGGTGATCACACAGCTCATGGAAATTCCGGGCATTTTGTTGTTTTTTAAGGCTGCCGTATAATCGGTTTTATTACTAAGGACATTGTTATCCTGGTCCAGCAGGACAAAATCCGGCACCGCGCCGCCTTTTTGATAAGCGATCGCAAGCCCGTTGCCTTCACGTGTTACATTCTTCCAGCGGATTGTAAAATTTTCCTTATCGATGTTTGGCAGGATCTTATATTTTTTGCTGAGCGTCCCTTTGTATCTGCCTTTACCTGTAAAGGTGGCCGTCACTGTTCCGGCTTTTTTGGCATTGCTGTATTTTACGGTATAATCCTGTCCTTCTATGAGAACTTCTTCCTCTGTACCGAATGTTAATACACCATTTTCCGCCTGGAAAAGGCCGTCCGCTTCATTTACTGCCTTTTGGGAAAAGTATATTTCTTCTTTCCAATTTTCTCCGAAGGCAGCGTCTTTGATATTGCGGTCGCCCACCAGCTTTAAAGCCACTTTTTTAAAGCCGCGATATCCTTCAGATTCACCTGCGGCGGTGGGGTATACCATTATATAGGAGCCATCGGTCCCTGCCGTATAGACGTCATAGGCATAAAGCTCTGGGTCCAGGACCTGCCTGTTTAATATGAGTTTTGCAATGGCCACGTCTGTTTTTGATAAGTCTTTCCCACGATATGCATACTGCTTTTGGGAAAGTGTCACTGCGGCGGAATTGAAATTCAGGTTTTTATCTTTGAGGACCACAAGCTGCATGGGAATAGAGCCGGTAAAGTTTCCGTTTCCATTGACGGTATAATGGTAGACTTTGCCTACCTCATAGGAATCCCCCTTTTTATAGTCTTTTTGTTGTAATTCCTCCAGCAGGGGAGTGTAGTCACAGACGAAATCTTTGTTGACTGCCAGCTTTTTCCCGCCAAAAGACAATTCCGGATTGGGTAGCTTCAGATTTTTACTGTAGTTGACCGTCTGTTTATAGCCGGAAAAAGCTTCTTCCCCTTTAGGCGGATTGTAAATATCGAGATCCGCTATATCTGCGGGATTGATCGTATAATACAGAGTCACGCTGCCCTGATACTGGCCCCTCAGGGTTATGGTAACGCAGGGCGCTTTGGCAGAGTTCCAGACAGCGGCATTGATATTGTTTTTATAACTCAGGGTATAATCTGTCTTCTCTTGCAAAAGTGTCTCTCTATAATAAACGCGGATGTCCTGGGTGATTTTTTGTCCTGTATAAACAATCTCATCGCTTTCCTTTTGAAAGCCGGCTACCCAGATATCGCCGGAAAGATCGTAAACATCATCTTCCTTACTTGATGTCACGACTGTTACTTTGACAGTGGCCATCGCATCATCGCCGTATTTCGCAGTAATCTCTGCGGTGCCGGATGACAGCGCTGTGATGTTAGCGATAGAACCATTAACGTCGCTTATATCCGCTGCTACAGAGACTATCGCAGCGTCGCTGCTTGACCATGTGATCTCTGTATCAGTATTTTCAGGTTCAAGTGTGGCGCTGATTTGTAACGTGTCGTTTGTGTGCAGGGTTACATTTTCTGCATCTAAAGTCAACACACCGAAGCTTTCCCTGGTAGGCTGCTGTGAAGCATTGTTTTCGGAGAGATAAGAGACCGGATCTGCTGTTTTAGAAATTTCAGAAACAGATTCGGGGGTCTGTTCCAGATTATTGCCGTCTTCGAGGGAATCAGCATCATCCGCATCCATGTCATCCGATGTGGTGTAAACTGCCTCCTTGTCCTGAATTTCTTCTTTCGCAATATCTTCCACAGCTGTCGTATTGTCAGATACGCTGTCGCTCTGTGTGTCCTCTATAGCTGCCGTATCATCCTGGATTTCCTCTGTGTCTGTATTTTGGGGCAGAAAGGGTACTGTGACTGCCGCATAAAAAGACTCGGACTCAGCGTTTTCTGATTCCGGATAATAAGCCGCCCGGATGTAGTAGTCATAGTTTTCCTGTACTGCGGTATCTTTGAGCACAAGTTCAGCCGTATTGTAGTAATCGCTATTTTCATCTTTGTTTTCTGTCAGTGTAAAATAAGGAGAGGAGGAGACGGTTTCAAAATCTGTCCAATCGTCATTTTCCTGAACAAGGCAGATACTGCCCGGTGCCATTCCCTTTTCTCCGCGGAGGATATTCCAGACAAGCGCACCGTTTTCTTCTTCTAATATCGCATTCGGGTTGTAATTGACAAACAACACAACTTGATCTGACATTTCAAAAGAAACCGGTAGATCGTATACAACTTCATCGTCATCCGGGAAGGGGAGAATTTCGCCTTTTTTAATCTGTCCGATATGTAAGGCGGGCAATTCGGGTTTTGGTTCGGGAGTATTATCGTCAATACTATTTTTCGCGTTGTCATCGGAGCAGGATTCACCATTGTCCGGGCTCTCGTAGGAAACAGTATTGTTTTCAGAAACCGATGATCCAAACTCAATGCTATTTTCTGTTGCTAATACAGGAAAACTGCCGCAGTCGCTAAGCGCTATTGCTATAGTAAGCATAGCGGCAAGCCATCTTTTCATGATTCGCAATACTCCTTATCACAATTTGAATTTCCCGACCTCTGCTTCAAGCTGTCCGGCAATTTCCCGGTTGCCTTCAGCCTCGGTCTTAATGTTCTCCATGCTCGCAGTCATGTCGGATGCCATTTCCGTGACTCCGACAATACCTTTGGCGCTTTCCTCAACAGCGATGTTGACAGCATCTACGGACTCCTTGATACTGTCGATGTTGTTATTGAGATGCATGCTTTCATCTGCAAAATCATTCATGGTTTCGCTCAAATGGCCTACATCGTTCTTATAATTCTGACTGTTGTCAAGCAGCCTTTCGTATCCGGCCATGGCGGTTTCGTTCATAAAGCGAATCATCTGTTCCGATTCACTGGCCAGTTCATTCACAGCGTAGATCACTTCCTGACTGACCTTCTGAATACCTTCGGCAGCCCGGGCGGAGTTATCCGCAAGCGATCCAATTTCACTGGCTACGACGGCAAAGCCTCTTCCCGCTTCACCGGCTCTTGCCGCCTCAATGCTGGCATTCAGTGCGAGGAGGCTTGTCTGGTCGGTAATATTGATGATTTCTGTTGTCAGTGTGTCAATCTGCTCCACGGCCTTGGAGCGTTCGATGCGTTCAGTCATATTTCTTGACATTTCCGCTGCCTGTCGTGCTGCCTCAGTTCTGTCCGTTTCCGCCGATTCATAAATTGCCTGCACTTTTTCCATGATATCTGCGGCGGACTCCCGCTCGGAGGATGCCTTTGCAGAAATGCTTCCTATGCTCTCCATGATATGTACGACAGATTTATCGACCTGAGACAGAGATGAACTGGTTTCTTCCATGGCGGCGCTCATTTCTTCCATGGTAGCGGAGATATCCGAGATGTTGTCCTTTGCGCTGATCAGGCTTTCCGCGATTGTTCCGGTGGATGTGCCAAGTTGCGTGGAGTTGGAGGAGATGTTTAGCATGATCCCACGGATGTACTCGAGCAGTGTGTTGACATTTTCGGCGATCAGCTCCAATTCGTCACCGGAAGTGATATCCAGCTTTTGTGTCAGGTCCCCCTCATTGTGCACCAGATCGTAAATTTTACTGTTAACTTTATTCAGACTCTTCATGATACGGTTTACGATGAGATTTATGATCACCAGAGCCAGGATAAGGCAGATGCCGGAAATCTGTAAAATACTGTTGCGGGCGGCTTCAATTCGACCGGCAACATAGGACGCATCATAATCACAGCCTAGTATGGCAACCACCGTGCCGGAACTGTCTTTTATGGGAAGATAGGCAGAAATCAGGATTCCGTCTGCAGTTTCGTCTATATAGTCCTGCACATAGGCTTGTCCTGCAAATACGTTTGAAAATTCTGAAAATTCTCCGTCAAACGTATCGCCAGGCATGTTCTGACTGCTGCTGTCATCTGTGTCGATACCGTAATAGAGGCGGGTGTTATCATTCGTATGCAGAGTATACAGATAGGCAATGCCGCACAGGCTTTGGATCTCCCTGAGAGCGGTCAGGTTATTTTGGTATTCTTCTGTGTTTTCATAACCTTTTCCAACCTGGGAAAGCGAATCACCGCTTACTACAAATCCGGCAATGGAGGCGGCCATCTGCGCTTCCTCTACGCCTAACTGGATCATGCCGGTCTTTATGCGGTTATAGGAATTCAAGCCAATGACAGCGCACATGACAATAATTAAAATTGTTGATGGAATCAGGATTTTCCAGCGGATGCTGAGTTTCCGCACCTTTGTTTTCACGAAATATTCCCCCTGACCTTAATAGGATTTTGTTTTATTTCTTAATTTTTTATTATACGCTTTCAAAATGAAGAAATCAATGATCCTGTACTGAGAAAAAAAGGGAAAAGAGTTGACAAATCTTCTAAGTATAATAAAATGAGAAGAGTATGAGAAAAATCGTTGAAACTGCGGTCGGATCAGGTATTATCGGCCGGAATAACGGTAAGATATAGCCGTACATATGCGGCGGGAAAGGTATGGATGGCAAAATGGCAGAATTGTACAATCACAG
>CAZOIF010000115.1:0-1094 GCA_964579975.1 uncultured Eubacterium sp.
AAGATCTTAGATTTGTTCTTTGCTTAGATAGATTTTAGCACATACTTTTTTTCATTACAAGATAAACTTTCAGACGTTTAAAAACCAGAAGTATATCTACATTTATATAATTTTCTTGACATTAATTCTATATAGTACTATTCTATATAGTATAAATATATCAGCAACTAGATAAATCTGTTTTTTACAGGGGATTATGCAATGAGGAAATATTCTCTCTGGAAGCAATTCTTAGGAAAATGTTTACAAATCTTTCAGAAAAGGAGAATCACGCAAATGGAACTCAACATGATAAAAACAGGAATACGTGCACTGCGCGAAAACGCTCAGGTTGCCTATGTTGCCTCGGTAAATGAAGCCGGCTTCCCTCAGATTAAGGGAATGCTGGTTTTAGAACACGAAAGCATGAAAACCCACTATTTTTCCACCAATACCAGTTCCAAGAGAATCGCTCAGTTTCTGAACAATCCCAAAGCCTCCGTCTACTATGTGGACGACACTAAGGATCAGTATAAGGGTGCGCTGTTTACGGGAACCATGGAGGTGTGCACCGACCATGAGACGAAAGCTTTTCTCTGGCGGGACGGATTTGAAATGTATTATCCAAAGGGTGTAGACGATGAAGATTATTGTGTCTGCAAGTTTACCGCTGAGACCGTCAATTATTACTATGGCTTGAGCAATGTGACATTATCGGTAGACGAACTGTAATGCAAGAGTGC
This sequence comes from uncultured Eubacterium sp., assembly GCA_964579975.1. Classification (GTDB taxonomy): domain Bacteria; phylum Bacillota; class Clostridia; order Lachnospirales; family Lachnospiraceae; genus Eubacterium_F. The sequence goes on from CAZOIF010000115.1 coordinate 723, forward strand.
CGCGTAAAGGAACTGCGCACCAATTACTTAGTGCGACAGCTCCGAATTCTCATTCCATATGAAAATCAACATTATAATCTGCGTAAATTAGGGTCTTGAATAGCTTTATACATAAGTATTTTTTGTGTTTCCTTCAGACGATAATAGTAATTTGCATTTCGACCAACGAAGGCAATTCTGAAAACCCAAAAATAAATGAACCCAATTATTGCACCGACTATGGGGATCAAAATAATAAATGTAAACAAAAAATCAAGAATGGCCAAATCCCACATTCCTTTCACCAGAGCCCAAATCCACGTAAACAAGGCCGCTGCTAAATTATACTTGTTATCCGGCTTCAAATAATTCATGCTGTTATTTTGCTGATTA
>CAZOIF010000115.1:1194-6636 GCA_964579975.1 uncultured Eubacterium sp.
CAATAAGAACAAAACATTTCCATTCTCCTTTTTATTTTGACAGTTTTGTTATCGTTTCTTTCATTTTCAGCTTTTGCTGATCGAACACTTAATCCTCGATTTTCCTTCCACATTCCATACACATAAACTGTCCCGCCGGCACTTTGGCACCGCAAATGCATTCTTTCATGACAGGCGTCTGCGCAGTTTGCTGACTGCGCAAAATATCTTCCATAGATTTCCCGCACGAATTACAAAATCTGGCACTTTTTTCTAATTCTGCGCCACAGGTACAGGTTACGGTATCTTTCTCTACGACCTCCCCACAGTTAGGGCAGAAACGATCCTGCGGTTTTAATTTATAGCCGCATACACATATATTCTTCTTTACACTTTTTCTTTCCAGTTCTTCTTTTTGCTTTTCCAGTTCCTCTATTTCGCCGTTTAAGACATCCATTTTATCCAAATATGTCTTTATTTCTGCAATCTCAACCCTGTTTTCCTTAGAAAGATCATATACCTCCATCCCGATAAACCCGTATATTTTGACCTTCTCATTCATCTTTTCTTCTAAACTTTTTCTGACTGCCTTTAGGTTGCTTCCGTTTTCTGCCTGCTGCTTGGGAAGCCCTGGAATATTCTCCGGTATTTTTACCTTTTCCATAAGGCCCATTATGTTCGCCATCCTTTGTTTCCCTCCCTCATCTGTATTTTAATGTGTTCCATTGTTCACGAAGAGCATTCCATTCCGCCATTTCATTCTGACGCTGTTCCTGTTTCTCGTAATCAGTTCCCGCAAAAAGTTGATTCAACACTTCCATATACCGCCGCTCATATTCGTCCGCTGCATTCATCATGACGGTATTCAGTTTTAATGCCATTTCGTTCTCCTGCTCAAAGCGGGACAGTTCCGTCTTTAAGTACTCCCCGCACCTTTTGCAGATCTGATGATTGCACCATTGTTTTAGTATTTTAAGATAAGCAATATACAACAGAACAATCACCAACAAAACCAAAGCAAGAAACGCGCCCAGACTGACAAGCATCGTTCGGATATAGCCGGCAATTGACTTTACAATCCCCGGAGATGCTTCCTTGATCACCTTTTTTCCCAATTCCTGAGCAACATCCTTTATAACCGCACTATTATTTTCATTCGTCTCCTCTATCCGTTCCGTTTCCTGCCTGTTCTGCCCCTGCCTAACAACGACGCCCACCATTAGCAGACATAACAGAATGATCAAAGGCACCCAAGCCAAAAGCTTTCTTTTTCGCTCCAGTTTCTTTACCATTCCTTTTATCACTTCTTTTGTCTTCTGTCCGAAGGAAATAATATCGTTTCCGCCAACATCCGCGGTCTGTGCTTCTCCCAGTATTCTTTGATCAATTCCGCTCTTGCTCGCTTCATATTCCAGATAAAACTTTTCGTTTCCAATTCCCTTTTTGTATCCGCCTATACTTTGAAACATACTCCTCATATGATTCAGCATATAACCATAATTGTTACTGATACTTTGCAGGAGCTCTCGAATCGTCTCCATAGTATCCCTTTCATACGTCGTCTTACACTGCGAGAAAAACTGCAGATACAGCTCCTCGTTTTTCAGCTCCTCCAGATGGGATTTTGTATGGCTGATTTCAGATAACTGTCCATACATTTTTTTGATCACCGTATTTTTTCTTTCTCCCATGCTGTCTACGGAAGCGCTGTTTTCTGCATGACATCTTCGCGCTATTTTTTCAAGCTGCATTTTGATATCTTCAACAGAAATTTCGTTTTCCGCCTTTTCCTGCATGACAACCGGCGTATTTTTTTCTTCAATGCTTTCCAGCAACTCCTCCACTCTGCAGCTGACTTCATTCCACTCGGCATCACCGGACAACGCCAGTCCCCTGCATTCCTCCAGCTCATCCATGATTCGCATGGGGAATTTTTTCTCACCTGCATACCGCTCTAGTTCATCAAACCACTCTGCCGTTTCTCTTTGTCTTTCGTCCGTATCCACACTCATAGTCTTCTCCTGTACTTTATATATTTTCTATTTTTAACAACAGTTCTTCCGCCTCCTGCATTTTTTGTTCCAGCAGCGGAATCTTTCTCTCATCAATATTTACCGACATACGAAATTCGGTAAAACAATTATCTACAGAAGCCAGTTCATTCTCAAAAATCGTGGTAATCTGCCTCGTGACCTGTTCAATCATCTCCACTCTGGTGTGATTTACCTCCTCCTTGAATTGCTCTATACATTTTTGGGTCGTCTGCTCCATCTGGTTTGCCGCATACGGCGCGTAAAGTTCCTTTGCCAGTTTCTTAATCAGAAGAGCCCCGACAATTGCTCCAATTGCAAGCAGGCATACCCCTGCAAACGATCCGGCAGCTACACCTAAAGCCGGCGCAAGATAGGACGCACTTAGATATACTCCCCCTGCTACTCCCCCTACTGTTGAAATGGCCTTGCTGTTCCGGATGTTATTATCATATTTTTTCCGCTCATTCCAGATCTGCATGAAAAGTGTCTCCGACGCATCATACAGCGTCCGGTATAATTCCCCTGTGGAAACGACCATCTCTCTTGTTTCATCAGACATCTGTCTGCGGCTGCTGGAAAGCGATCCATAAAACTTATCGTTTAGCGCAAGAATGTTTTCTCTGGTGTTAAAATATCCCGTTGCCTCGTTAAAAACGATTTCCAGATCATGCAAACAGCTTTTAATTGCTTCAATGGTCTTACGATTGATCGAATCGCTCATCATGGTTCTGTAGTTCTCGTTAACCATATTCAGATACGTTTCAAAATCCTCTCTTTTCCGAAATCGCTCCTTTATTTTATAAGGATCTAATTTAGAAATGATCTCCCTCTCATAATTGTCAATGTCCTTGTTGATTTCCGCTGCTACTTTTCCGACAAAACCATCCAGAAATTTCTTGTGGTTTCGCATATATTCATCCAGTGACTGATTTATTTTCTGCAAAATTTTATAATCCGCTTCATACTGCTGCCTTCTCAGAGAAAACGAATCCTTTAACTGAACAATGATTTTTCTCATCTGTGCCACATTTTCCATCTGCTTGCTCAATATCGGATTTTTTCCAACTACATTGTCTCTGATATAGGCGCGCACTTCGTCGATGGCTCTCACTCCCTGTCCGCCGCCGTCCATTTTCACACTGACCGGAAAAACGGGAGCGGATATTCCGCTGTCCTGCATATACCTTTTCACTTTTTCCATATTAGTCTGCAGAGTATCCTGGGAAAGCAGATCACATTTTGTCAGAAAAAACACCATTCTTTTCTGCGGGCATCCTTCCAGCATATCCCATAACTTCGGACTTCTGATGTTTTCTGCATTGAAGACAACAAATACCGCACTGCTTCTCTCTATCTGCTCCTTTAACTTTATCTTAGCCTCCGCCGAGAATCGATCGATGCCTTTGGTATCAACAATCGAAATACCTCTCATGTTATCCGTTGTTACAAACTTCTTTTGCATTCCATCCGACACAGGGGTAAGAAGCTCCTGTTCGCCCCAGCGATATTCACACATTTCTCCTGCAATACTGTCTGAAAATAAAGTCATATCCTGAAACACCGCATTTAAAAGAGTGGTTTTCCCTACACCCTCATCTCCTAAAATCAGATAGGTTGTGGTATCAGCCATTCTTTTCAGACTGTTTTTTACCAATTCCTTTTCTTCCGCCGCATCGCTGTCTTGTAACAGAATTTTAAATTCTTCAAACGCTTGATTCAGAATCACATGTTCCTTTTTTTCACACAGTATATTTTGCATAATTCTCCTCCTGAAAAAATCAAATATATTATAGCCCGATATCGGGCATTACGCAAGACTTTTTTGCATTTTATCCTTATATCATACCTTCAATAAACAGCGTGTCTGACAAGGCACAGACAGAAAAACGGAGGATAGACATGATCATTTATACAAAGCTTTGGGAAACATTAAAAGATCGAAACATTTCACAATACAAACTGATCAATACTTATGGGATCAGCACCGGACAGCTCGATCGATTAAGAAAAAACGAGAGCGTAAGCACAAATACGCTGGATAAGTTATGCGATGTTCTGGACTGTACACTGTATGATATTGCTGAATATATAAAAGGGCCGGAAACAAATTAATTCTGTTTCCAGCCTTTCCTATTTCCTCTACAGACGCCACATTTCTGCTTTCATTCAATGAACATTTCAACCGCGGTAGACAACCTTCCCGCCGCAAATGGTATAGCTTATCACCCCCGGCATCGCTTCACCAACGAACGGCGAGTTTGCGGCTTTAGACGCGAAATCCTTCACCACCCACTCTTTCTTCGGATCGAACACCACCAGATCCGCCGGACCGCCCTCTTTCAGATACCCCGCATCGAAATGATAAAGCTTCGCGGGTGCAAGACTCATTTTCTCGATCAGTTCCATCATGGAAAGGCATCCCTTGTTCACCAGCTCCCGAATCCCTAAAGAGAGAGCCGTCTCCAATCCAATGATGCCGCTTGGCGCCTCCGTCAGCGGTTTGGCCTTTTCCTCAGCGCTGTGGGGTGCATGATCGGTGGCGATCATGTCGATCGTACCGTCACGAAGACCTTCTATGATCGCCAGCCTATCCGCCTCCTCTCGGAGAGGCGGATTCATTTTTGCAAGTGTGCCGTACTTTATCACCGCTTCCTGCGTCAAGGCAAAATGGTGAGGCGTCGCCTCCGCAAAGATATGCTTGCTCCTCTTCTTCGCCTGCCGTACCAGTTCCACGGCCTCCTTTGTGCTGATGTGCTGAATAGAGAGATCCGCCTCCTCCTCAACTGCAATTCGCAGATCCCGCTCCACCATGAATATCTCCGCTTCTCTGGGCGAACCGCCGATTCCGAAATACGCCGAAGCCGCTCCCGCATTGACACCGTTATTCATAATGAGCGTCGGGTTTTCCTCATGGAGACTGACGGGCTTTCCGCACTTTGCCGCCCGCTGCAGGGCTGCACGCAGCAACGCCTCGTCCATCAGAGGAATCCCGTCGTCGGTAAAACCCGCCGCCCCGTTTCCCGCAAGCATTTCCATATCCGTCAGCTCTTTTCCCGCAAGACCCTTTGTCACGTTGGCACAGGAACAGACATGAATGCCCGTCTCTTTTCCTTTTTCAAGAACATATTGCAGCGTTTCCGAATTGTCCACCGCAGGCTTCGTGTTCGCCATCAGGACGACCGAGGTAAAGCCTCCCCTTGCCGCCGCTGCCGCTCCTGTAAAAATATCCTCCTTGTGAGTAAACCCGGGATCCCGGAAATGAACGTGCACATCCACCAGCCCCGGCGCAACATATTGACCATTCAAGTCAATTTCCTCCAAAAAAGTCTCGTCCGCCGACACCTCATTGCCTTCCGGTGTTTCCTCCCCGCCTCGCAAAACCTCCTGCACCGGCGTCCCCTGCGGCACGATCCTCGCGATCGTTCCCCGC
>CAZOIF010000116.1:0-6587 GCA_964579975.1 uncultured Eubacterium sp.
ATCGTGCCAGTCTCGCTCTGAACAGAAACGATGCTCCCAAAGAAATGGCTCTTTCGGTTCTGACGAATGACCTTTACCAGATCATCAAAGAGCTGTTTGCAATGCTCCATCTTCCAGTCGTAGTTCCGCTGGTAGACAGGGATAATAAAGCGTTTGGAGGCACCGTCCATGTATTTGATTAGCTTTTGTGCGTTACCGGTCATATTCGTTCTCCCCTTGAGTCACATGGATAGAATGGTTTCGTCTTATCTGAGTAGAGCCTTTTTAGCACCTTCTCTACATAACTAAACAGAGCTTCTTCAGCCTACAACTTATATACTAAATTAGAAAGTTCTCATAGCTTTAACAAAGAGATTTCTTTCGTATGCATCAAGCAATGACTGTATTTCATGGAAGTGTATTCTACAATAATTTTTGGCTTCTGTAACAGTCATACTCTTAATTTTTTCGTATTTTTCTTCTATTCGCCTGATTGCGTCTGTAGGAAACCCGTATTCAGTCAGTGCCTCTCCCAGCAGGCTTTTGACGCCAGTCTCGTAGTACCTTCGCACACGAGATAAAGAAAATGTATCAGCATTTATTCCTTTTTCATTTGCGACAAACACTATTATGCTTTCAAACAATGACAGAATTTTAGGTATCTTGTGTTCAAGCACATCTTTAAGGGATTTAAAGGCTTCCGAATACGCCCTATCCATCGTTTTATAACGACCTTTTCTGAACTTGCCAACTTCATATCTGAGGAGTTCCTTAAATCCACCCTCATAATAGTTATTGGCAATTGCCGAGAATCTCTTGCATGTAATCTCATCAATCAACCCCGCATCGTGGAATGTATACAGGATTTTTGTAATCCATCTATATTGCAAAAAGCTTTCGACCTCGACAATATGTGTAACTAATGGTACATATTTGCCAAACTCTGAATCGGTCATTAGTAAAAGGAGCAGCTGTTCTTGATTTTCTTTAGATATTGTCCGGTTTTGACAGAAAATTTCCTGAGGAAGAATAAATTTCTGTGTTTTAGCCTCTCGCATTGCCTTTCGTTGGGCATTTACATTTGTAAGATCTTCTGTCTCTGCATTGTCGAGATCTATAACGCTTAACTCATTATCGGAGTAAGTAATAAAGTCCAAGGCCAATGAATCTGAATTTTCAATTTCTTGAAGCTCTTTGGACATATAAAATACTCTTCCAATAAAGCAGTGATAATAACGCCCAGCTCTTCCCTTAATATTTTTTATATCAAAGGGTGTCAGCTTTTTTGAGCCTTTGGACGCATTCAAAATAATCATGTTCTGGGCATCTGTATTTACACCCTCAACAATCGTAGAGGTACAAAACAAAATATTAAAAGTTCCTCTATTGAACTGCTCTAAGATTTCCTGCTGGATATACTTAGGAAGCTTGCCATGGTGCATCCCAAAACCATTCTTTAGGACCTTGATCAAGCTCCATTCATCGACCGAATGGTCAATGTCATATTCCTTCTGGATATGAGAAAGAAATGCTTTAAAATCATCAGGATATGTCTCAAAAGAACTTAGTACCCTCATATTGTCAGATAGTTTATTGGAGTAATCAATAGCTTTTGCCGGTGTTGTACAATACAGAAGCGTTTTCCCATAGTTTTTGTTCTCAATATAGGTTACGACATTCTTGATGCGATCATTTACCTTTTTCTCCAAGGGAACAAGCACTTTGCTCTGCGGCGAGGGAAGAAATCGAGGTGTAACTTCTTCTATCTTACTACTATGCGCATTAATCGAAATACGCAAAGTTGGCTCAAAATTGATTTCTTTAACTTCAATTTGATTCAGTGACAAAAACCGTTTCATGCCCTTGCTGAATCGGTTTTGATCTAAATTGGGTCCAGCGAGATAAAACTCATCTACTGATTTCGCCAACAGATAAAGGGCGATTCTAAAAGTTTTTCCCCGATCTTCGTTTAGGAAATCATGGGGATCTGGGTGCGATTTTTTATTCCTATCGTTTTTGTCGTCATCGCTATCATCTAATTCGTCATTGCAATAATCTTCATCAATTTTATAAACCTCGTCAAAGAAAAAGAAATCGATTTTTAAATCAGGAAAAGATGCTATTAGTTGAAGAGCTCTCTCTGGTGTAAAAACGAAAATTTTATTGGATTCGTCATCAACAACTGAATCAACGGTTTTAATGATTTTATAGTCAAGATGGTTCTCAGAAACAAAAGATGACATCATCCGAGCATTTTCTAACAGCAGGGCGACAGTGGGGAACACTAAAAGGATGTTCTTATACCTATCTTTATTCAGGAATACGATTTCTCGCATTAAGAATGTCTTTCCATATGATGTTGGGGCACTCACAAGCAAACGATGAGGAGATAAACTTTGGAATAAATCGACAACCTCCATTTGGGATTTATCCAAGGTGTTTTTCTCGTTAACATGTGAACGATAGAGGTTTTTTATTGCTTGGTTACTCACATCATCAAGTGTTGTAAGGGACTCATTGGGGTCGTCTGTATAACCATTGAGCATATTATAGCCAAAGACACGCATCTTTTGGGATGCAACATACAGCAATTGCGCAACCATTTTGTCCTTTTTCAGTGTTTCATCGTTAGATATCCAACAAACCAAATCACGCAAATTGTTTACGCTTTCCAGATCATTAGCATCATATCGATTGATTGCCAAAAGCAATTGCTTAGCATAATCCTGCATAGAAACCGGTCTCCTTATCTCTCAGCCGTTCAATACTCTCAATGGGAAATATGTAAAATATAATTTCTGGACTAAATCCCTCAAATTGGTAAGTGTGCTTAACAAAATAGTTTCTGATAGTTTCCGCTTCAGCTATAACCTTACCATAAAGCTGCGCGGCTTCATCATAAACAGCTTCTTGTCCGTAAGCTAATAGGCAAGGAATTCTTATTGATATTCCGTTATTTCGAAAATGACACAGCAATTTGCGTGCACGCTCTGCATCGTCATCTTCCATTGATAGAATATTTATCTCCTCAATTGCTTCAAGAATTGCTTTTGCATCGGAGGTAACCGCTATCCGCTTATCGCTGACAAAGAACAGTTGCTTGGAAAGGTATTCTGATTTAAACTTTTTCACCAAGTCATCGTTAATGCCAGATTTGCAGTAATCCTTATCGCCAAGTTTAGCTTGACCAAGCCAGAGAGAAATGCTGTCATCATCTCTTGTAAAGTATGTAAGATCATATCCCTTAATTTCATTGTTGTCATTCTGCCGAAGAATTGTTCTGACCGCAAGCTTATACGCAGATGGGTTATATAATTGAACTAATAAATCTAACAACGCCTCACTCGGAAGTCCATCTTGGATTTCTGCTCTTTTAGGTAACCGATTCCTGTAGGCATACTTTGCTGCTTGTTCCATTGAGGAAAATTGATCTTTCTCATAATAATCTACAACCTCTTCCTCACCATAAGTGTAAAAGAAGAGATTTAAGCGCATCAGCTCTGCGAGCTGCTCTACGGCATTGTCGGATACATCATGACTAAATGGCTTGTATGTCCATTTATCAGCCAGTGGGGAAAAAGAAAAGATAACTCCTTTGCTCCTTTCAAGTATCTCATGGCTAAATATTTCTTTATACCTTTGTGCAATAGACATGTTAGCCCTCCTTACGACCAGTTCAGCGCATCCTTATTTATCTGGCACAATCTCCATAATATCTTCGACCTGACAATCCAGAGCCGTACAGATTTTCAGAAGGATCTCCGTGGTGACGTGGCCATTCCGTCCCATCTTGGTGACGGACGCTGGGCTGATACCTGCTTTCTCACACAGGTCTTTTTTCTTCATATCCTTGTCGATAAGCAGCTTCCAGAGCTTTTTATAACTGACAGCCATAGCACAGTTCCTCCATACCGATATGCAAAAAATGCCCTGCCGCCCGGCAGAGCATTTTTATTGAACCATACTGCCGAGGCTTATACCAACACTGACAGCGTTGTAATCTATATTATCAGATTTTGGTGAAAAAGGCAAGAAAATGATGTGATCGCACGATTATTCTGATGAATGGTTGTCAGCATACTTCTCATACTCTTGCATAGGAGGTACAAAATTGGTATACTCAACGCAAGAAAACTGCAACGGTGCAGGAGGATCGATATGGTCTGTGAAATCTGCAAAAACGAAGCTTTTCTCTCCCAAAAAGCGGAACCCGCCACGACAAACGATCTCAGTGTGGCGCAGAATTTGCTGGATACCCTCATTGCCCACAAAAATGGCTGTGTGGGTATGGCAGCGAATATGATCGGCGTCAACAAGCGCATTATTGTTTTTGACAATGAGGGTGAGTACATGGTCATGTTCAACCCAGTCATCGTCAAGCAGTCCGGGCCCTATGAGGCCGAGGAGGGCTGCCTGTCCCTCACCGACACCCGAAAAACAAAACGTTTCCAACCCATCAAGGTGCAGTGGCAGAATGAGAAATTCCAAACTCGGTGCAAGACTTTTACCGGCTGGACAGCGGAAATCATCCAGCATGAGATTGACCACTGCGAAGGGCTTATTATATGAAGAAGCGGGCAAAGGTCATCCTTGCTGTGTGCCTGGCTCTCTTTCTCATTCTTGGAATCGGCAGCTACACCTATGTGTCGGACTACTACCACGCTGATGAGACTGCACTGGCGGCCGTGGCCTATCAGGTAGACCAGGTACAGATCGAGAAGGACGGGAATGTGACCTGGTTCGTCCCCCAAGAGCCAACTGCGGGGCTGATCTTTTACCCTGGCGGAAAGGTGGAACACACAGCCTACGCTCCCCTGCTGCGGGCCTGTGCGGAAAAGGGGCTTCTCTGTGCTCTGGTTCGGATGCCCGGCAATCTGGCGATATTGGACGCCAACGCAGCGGATGGACTCCAGGAAAAGCATCCGGAGGTCACCTCTTGGTATATAGCCGGGCATTCTCTGGGCGGCGTCATGGCAGCAAACTACGCCGCAGCACACTCAGAGGACTACAGCGGATTTATCCTGTTGGCTGCATACTCCACCAAGGATCTCACCCAGACACCTCTGCGAGTGCTTTCCATCTACGGCTCGGAGGACAGAGTGATGAACCGAAAGGTCTACGAAAAGGATCGAGCAAACCTCCCCTCCGACACCACAGAGATTATTCTGGAAGGCGGCTGCCACGCCCAGTTTGGAAGCTATGGCCCGCAGGATGGGGATGGCACTCCCACCATTTCAGGTGAGGAGCAGATCAGGCAGACCACAGAGGCTATCGTGGCTTTTGCTGCTCCATATAATTGATTGGTATATGGCGAATGCGATGTAGGTACATGTAGGTACATGTAGGTACATATTTCTCCAAAAGCATTGACAAATCTGTTCTCTCTGCTATAATACAATGATTTAGTTCAGTATGGCTAAATGGGAGGCATGGGGAAAATAAGTTTGGAGGAATAGCTCATGTATCATTTTGAGTATGTGTCTCGAAAAGAAGCCGCGCCCTACAAAAAGGAACTCATTGAAATCATCAACAGGGTTCAAGATGAGGTGAGAAGTGATTTTACATTTCAGTTTACTTTCATCGGTAGCTCAAAGCGCAACATGATCACCTATGATCCCAAGACCAACAAGGGGTTTGACTTTGATGTTAATATTGAAGTCAATGACGATAATGAAGACTACACGCCGAAAGAAATCAGAGACATTCTACGAGAAGCTTTTAATCGTGTCGCACCAAACTATGGATATTCGTCTTGCCAAGATTCGACTCGAGTCCTGACAATCAAGTGCATAGATCATCGTCGCTCATCTGTCTTACATAGTTGTGATTTTGCGATAATTTATAATTGTAAAGAGGGACAGCAATATATTCGATTTAACCGGCAAACCGGAGCTTGCGTCTGGACATTTCAAACGCAGCCATATCACAGTCTTGAAAGAAAAGTAGATGCCCTCAAGAAAAAGGACTGCTGGGATGAAGTTTTGGACATTTACCGGGGCAAGAAAAATCGAAATACGAATCCTGATAAGCATTCCAGGGCCTTGTATGCCGAAACAATAAATGAGTGTTACCGGCGGCATTTTGGCAAATAGGAATATCTTTTACGGCACACTAAAATAGGCCCCAAGGGGCTGCCTGTTTCCTTGTTTATAGCGAGGTACCTGCTGCCCCTCTCGCAGAAAGGACTTGCATAACCCCTCCCCCAGAGGTATAATCCAACCGACCTGAAACGCAAAGCGCTTCCCGGCCTGGGGCGGTGAAAATCACCACCCCAGGCCGGAAAAAGTTTTTGACCACATATTCTGCTACAGTTGGGGCTGGACCACATGGAAAACTCATGGTTAGAGAGTTCTAAAGAGCATATCAAATGGAGCAGAAACGGCTATAAACGCCCCAAAAATGTTATAAAAAAGTCCCTTGCATTCTTTGGGATCAGGAAATCGTGCGCTCGAGCCGCACTACTTGGGCCAAAAAAATCCCTGAAACCATCTGGTTTCAGGGATTTTTCTTTGCTATTTCCGCTTATTTCAGGGCGGTGAACCTCAGAGACAGACAGCTAAGTCCGCCGTCGATCTTTCTGAACTCAGAGGTATCCACCAGGATGACCT
>CAZOIF010000117.1:0-6471 GCA_964579975.1 uncultured Eubacterium sp.
CATCGTAGTTACATTTATCTTCCACATATTGTGTACTGACATCCTTTTGTACCAGATCGTCCAGATTACAGTGGAAGAGATTAGCAAGCTGCAAAAGCTTATCCATTTCCGGATAGCTCGTATCCGACTCCCATTTGGAAACAGACTGTCTCGATACTTCTAAGGCTTCCGCTAGTTGTTCCTGAGTGATATTATCCCGTTTTCTTAAAAATTGTAGATTTTGTCCTAAACTCATAATAGAATCCTCGTTTCTGTGCATGTCTCATACACTGTTTTTTGTGCCGGTCACATGCTTTATTTTAGGAAAACAGGAATGTAAACTCTATCAATTTGATGTTGCTTTTTAGTATTTTCATGTAAAGTTATGGTTGCATTTCCCTAAAATAGTGGGTTTTTAGAGTTTTAGACAATTTTTTCAAAATCCTCTACTCCATGTTTACACCAGGGACAAATGAAATCCGGAGGAAGCTCTTCTCCTTCATAGACATAGCCGCAGACGGTACAGCGCCATCCCTTAGTGGAGGAGGATTCCGGTTTAGGCTTTACAAAATCGTGATAGAAGGAATAGGTCATTGCTTTCTCACCGGAAAGAATTTCACAGTCATTCACTGAGGTGATAAAAAGCATATGTGTTCCCAGATCTATGGCATCCTTCACCTTACAGTCAATAAAGGCGGTGGTATGCTCCTTCAGATAAGGAAGCTCCTGAGCGGTAAGGGCAAAGGGATAATCTACAAATTTATCCGTGGTGCGTCCGCTCTGGAATCCGAAATGCTGAAAGAGAGAGAAGGGCGCTGTTTCAGAGAGTACTGAGAGGGAAATCACTTTTGATTTTTGTACAATATCGCAGGTCAGATTATTCTTGTTGATACCGACAGCGATCTGTAAGGGATTGCTTGTCACCTGCATAACCGTGTTGACAATACATCCATTCATCTTTTTATCGAATTTGGATGCGGCCACATATAAGCCGTAAGACAGTTGAAATAATGCTTTTGTGTTCATAGAATTTCTCCTTTTCTGTTTGATATGCAGCTTTAGTATATGAAAAAAACAGGGAATTATTCGCTGCATTTTTCTTCTATTATACCAAGTCTCAGATGCCAATACACTAAAAACATTTCAGAAAAAATTATGAGGGTGTCAATCAGAGAAAAGATTTTATTTTCATAGGATCCTGGAATGAAAATATAATAAAAACAGAAGCATATGGGGAGATTTTGAGAACAGTATTCCTCTGCCATGCTTGCAAATCGAAAAAAAAGAAACTAAAATAAAGGAAAACAGCGTTTTAGAGAGAATAAGGGAAAGAAAAAAATCTTATGAAGTTTGTGAGTGCAGAACAAAAAAGAGATTATATGCTGGAGGAGCCGGTAGAAAAGCTGGTCTGCAGACTGGCGCTTCCTACGATTTTAAGTATGCTGGTGACTTCCTTTTACAATATGGCTGACACTTTTTTCGTTGGCAAACTTGATACACAGTCAACAGCTGCTGTGGGTGTGGTATTTTCCCTTATGGCTATCATTCAGGCAGTGGGTTTTCTGTTCGGACACGGATCCGGAAATTATATTTCCAGAAAACTTGGCGCGGGAGATATTGAAGAGGCGCAGAAAATGTCAGCGGTAGGATTTTTTACGGCATTTCTGGCGGGCGTGGTTATCATGGTGACCTGTCTGTTTTTTATAGAACCGCTTTCCTATCTGCTGGGTTCCACAGAGACGATTCAGCCTTATACTGTTGCCTATCTGAGAATCATTCTGATAGGTGCTCCTGCCATGACAGCATCTCTGGTGTTAAACAATCAGATGCGTTTTCAGGGAAGCGCTTTTTATGCGATGATAGGTATTGTTTCGGGAGCGGTTATCAATATCGTTTTAGATCCAATCCTGATCTTCGGCTGCGGTATGGGCGTTGCCGGAGCAGCTCTTGCCACTACCGTCAGTCAGTATCTGAGCTTTATCTTTTTGCTCATTATGATCAGACGGGGTGGGAATATTCAGATTCGTTTTGAAAATTTTAAACCCGGTCTGGATATCTATAAAGAAGTCATTCGTGGAGGCATTCCCTCTTTATTCCGGCAGGGCCTGGCAAGTGTGGCTACGATCTGCCTGAATCATGCGGCAGGTGTGTATGGCGATGCGGCCATCGCCGGCATGTCAATCGTATCCCGCATCATGATGTTTATGAATTCTGCACTGATCGGGTTTGGGCAGGGTTTTCAGCCGGTGTGTGGATTTAATTACGGCGCAAAGAGATATAAACGGGTATTGACTGCTTTTGATTTTTGTGTAAAGGTGGCCTTTTTTTGTCTGTTTGGTTTGGCAGTGGTCGTTTATCTCTTTGCGCCCGGTCTGGTGACCATCTTTAGAAAAGATGATGCGGATGTAATCGAGGTAGGAACTGCCGCTCTGCGCTATTCTGTTCTGGCATTGCCTCTAAGTTCCTGGATCATCATGTGCAATATGATGCTGCAGTCCATCGGTAAGGGCTTAAAGGCATCCATTGTGGCCTCCGCCAGACAGGGTATTTTCTTTTTGCCGTTGATTGCAGTTTTACCATACTTCTTCGGTCTTACCGGGGTAGAGATCTGTCAGGCGGTGTCGGATATTTTTGCGCTGACAGTGTCTATACCGCTGGGCGTAAGCGTGATCCGGGAGATGCAGAGGGAGGAGAATTCCACGGTTGCGTAATTTATTCTAAATATTTCTGCGCCCTATACAGGGAAAAGTTAAAGTTCCGGATTTCCAGACCCCTTGTATCATCTTCCATCTTACAGTAAAAGCTTCTCATCCAGTAAGATCTGCTATAATCATCATCATCAGTATAATTGCGATATATATGTTTTTCAAAATCTGTTCTATCCAGCATATTCTCCACACTGATCAGTTCCGGATTTACGGAAGGATCTAAAATAATGGGTGCAGCGTCAGCCGAGAGATGGCTCAGATAAATTTTTCCGTTGTAATTCAGATTATAGCGGGCAATCCAGTAATCCGGATGCGCGAAGGACAGAACAAGGTAACACACTGTCACTATGACCATTCCGTATAAAAACAGAGGAAAGTGTTTCCAGAAAATGGTAGCAGTGATACCGGCCATCAGGAAGAAAATAACCGCCAGTGACCAGAGCACGAAAACCCGCAAAAAGGTTAATGCAAAGCTGTTGATATACATGATCATCCGCAGTGCGCTTGAGAGGATCATAATGAAAGTGCAGGCGCAGATTACAGTTAAAATAGCTTTTAAGACCTTGTTTTCCCGGAACAGATAAAGGCATGTCAGTACAAGCAGCAGATTGATAACACAAACTGCGAGAAGCTGGAAAAATCCTTCTCTGGCATAACCCGCATAAGTGTAGCCTGCCGGTAGTTCCATATTTCCAATGAATAAATAGAGGATCTGAATAGTGCTGAAAAATACATAAAGGACGCAGAGCAAAGAAGTTATCATGACCGCAATAATGGGGTCAAAAAGCGTTCTCTCTCTGGGTTCTTCTCTTACGCTTTTTTTACAGAGTGCTGCAAAAGTCCCATAGGAAGAGAAAAAAACAACTGCCATCAGAAAGAGAATCTTTGTGATTGTCCATACATTGAGGGCTTTTGTGATAGTAAGAAGTATTTTGCCAAAGACAATATCTGCACTGGCAAGTAACATAGTCATAAATATTAAGAGCGGAATCGCAATGGCTATACCGATCAAAATTGCCGGAAAATTATTTTTTCTGTAGGTTTTTTCCTGTTTTTGCGCATCAAAATAAGAAACCATGTCTACAAAGGGACTGAACAGGCTGGCAAAACAAGAGCCTATGGTTTGAAAAATAGCGGCAAAATATTTGGGAAGATTCCATGTTTTGTCATTGTATACTGTATGCAGCATCAAGGTAAAAGTAAGAAGAAAGATGCCGCACTTGTTCATAAAAAGGATCTGAGGGGAAGCAGTCATACAGTTGGAAATACCAAGCAGTACTACACTAACGATATAAAAGATGCTGCCTTTTTTGTAAGGAACCCCTAACTTTTGCATAGAGAAGAAGAAATAGCAAAGGGTTCCGATGACGAAAAAAGGGTAGGTGATCCCCGAGGCATTTTTGTAGAGGCAAAAAGCATAAAAGGCGGAGTAGAGCAGGCTTCCTATACCAAAGAGGGGAAACTGACGTTTCATGTTTTTGGTGTATTCCGTATCAGGTTTTTTCTCAGCTTTTGCTAAAGGTTCTAAAGGTTGTAAATAAACTGTTTGTTCCATAGTTGGCTCCTTTCCTGGGTGGGTGCTTGTATCCACAGAGATAATTATTGTGTTACTTTTGTGTGTCGGGGGTTTCATCGTTACTGTCTGCCGGGGCGTCTTCATCCGCAACATACTGCAGAAGATCACCAGGCTGGCAGTCCAGCGCCCTGCAGATTTCATTTAAGGTAGATAGGCGGATCGCCTTCGCTTTATTATTTTTTAAGATGGACAGATTCGCAAGGGTAATGTCAATATCGCCTGCCAGTTCGGTCAACCCTTTTTTGCGCATCGCCATCATAACATCCAGATTTATGATAATAGCCATAATAATCTCACTTTCTTTTATTTATTTAAACTCGAAAGCCCATGCTGACACTAGATTGTCAGATCATTCTCCTGCTTATAGGTAACAGCTTTGTCAAAGACGCCTGCCAGCACTTTGCTGAACAGTCCGGCAATCACGAAGACCAGAATGATTATCAATACTGCCGGGGTGAGGTAGATGAAAAGACGGCAGGCTGTGATCACTGCGATGAAAAAACTGTAAATACTCATTTTTTCCAGACTCGCTACATTTTCATGCACAAAGCAGTCGTCGTTCAGCACGGTACCGAACATTCTCCGAAGCTGCTGCAGGATCAGTACCGCGAAGATTCCCGACAGGAAAAAGATTACGCAGAGAGAGAAGTAATTCTCTGCAAAGTAAGTATTGAATCTTCCGTAAAACTTAAAGCTCAGGGGAAGCGTTACAATAACAACGATTCCTGCATAAAACATAAAGTCTAATAGGAATTTAGTAAATATTGTCAACTTATCTTTCATAATGATCCTCCATGATAGAGTAATTTTGAGATTTTATATTTTTAAAATATCACGGCTATAAATGAAAGTCAACAAAATTTTATCGAATCTCAATAAAAAATTATTTTCAATCGATTATAAGAGGAATATTACTTTTAAAAAGGAATGTATACTTTTAATAACTTGCAGTTATTCAGATCTGCATGATAAGATAAAACAAAAGATTTAAAAAGAAGGGAGATTGTATATATGCGAGCATTATTTATAGGTGGTACCGGAACAATCAGCACAGCTATTGTAAAACAACTGACAAGTATGTCATCTTGGGAAGTATGGTTACTTAATCGTGGTAACAGATCAGGTGTTGTGCCGGAGAATGTCCATCAGATTATTGCGGATATCAATGATGAAGCGGCAGTGGCGGAAAAGATAAAGGATCTTACCTTTGATGTAGTGTGTGAGTTCATAGGCTTTCATGTAGAGGATGTGGAAAGAGATTATCGTCTGTTTAAGGATAAGACCAAACAGTATATTTATATCAGTTCCGCGTCGGCTTACCATAAACCGGCGGCAAGTTACATTATCAGTGAAGGAACGACGCTTTCAAATCCTCATTGGCAATATTCCAGAGATAAGATTTCCAGTGAAGATTTTCTCATGCGGAAATATCGGGAAGAGGGATTTCCGGTCACTATTGTCCGTCCGAGCCACACCTATGACGAGAGGCATATTCCTCTCGGTGTTCACGGAAAAAATGGTTTTTGGCAGGTGATCAAGCGTATGATGGATGGGAAGCCAGTTATCATTCAGGGGGACGGAACATCGCTTTGGACGCTTACCTTTAATACCGACTTTGCTGTCGGTTATATCAGTCTGATGGGAAATCGCCATGCCATCGGAGAGGCATTTCAGATTACAGGGGATGAGACTCTTACATGGAACCAGATTTATGAGACGATTGCAGATGCGCTTAATGTGAAATTGAAGGCATATCATGTGTCCTCTGAGTATCTGGCGGCAGTGGGAGATAAATACGGATATGATTTTGAGGGGAGTCTGATTGGAGATAAATCCGTCTCGGTAGTTTTTGATAACAGCAAGCTGAAAAGACTGGCGCCTGATATGCGGACACAAGTTCGCTTTGACCAGGGAGTAAGGATTGCTCTTGACTATGTGCTGTCTCACCCGGAGGAATGTCAGAAGGAAGATCCTGAGTTTGACGAATGGTGTGATCGTGTGATTGCGGCGATAGAAGCGTCAAAATCGCAGATTTAATCTCTCTTTTTTGTGCATGGATAGAGAGGAAAAAACGGAAAGCCAGCCTTATACTAAAATTGTCAGGAGGATTTTACGGTATGGAATGGATAGAAAGATTAAATGATGCGATAGGCTATATTGAGGAACATTTGACGGATGAAATTGACTATGAGCAACTCGGCAAAATTG
>CAZOIF010000118.1:0-6301 GCA_964579975.1 uncultured Eubacterium sp.
CCGACCTCTATTTTAAACAGGCTTGTCAAAGAAAAAATTGACATAAGAATAATTGAAATAACTACTAATTTACTTGTTTTTTTCATCGCACCTTCTCCTATTTATAATTTTTAATTAAACTATTAAAAGTATTTTCAAGAATTTTAATACAATACTTTTCGTCATATTCCATAGCGTTGTTTGCCAAAAGGCTAGCCAGTCCATGAACCATAATAAATAAATTCGCAAAAAGTTCTTTGCTCTGCCTTTTAGTTATGTGAGCTTCCTGCGCCAAAATACTATAAATCATAGAAAGCTCATCATTATCATCATCAAATAACCCATTAAAACTCATATTTGAAAATTTGTTGGACTGAAAAAGAAATTTAAAATAATTTTTTTCTTCGTATGCAAACGAGATGTAACGAATCCCTATACTTAACATAGGATTTAAACTACAGTTCTCTATATTCATAATATACGCCGAATGATATTGATCAATCTCACTATAAATATCACTCTTTAACTCCGCTACCGTTTTATAATGATACATAATTGGCTGTGTAGAACAATTTAGTTTTAATGCAATTTTTCTGACATTAAGATTTTCTATTCCATCCGATCGTATTACCTCTTTACCTGCATTTATTATCATTTCTTTTTTTATTTTAGGTGTTGGCGGCAAATGTATCACTCCTTGTTATAACACTTGTTATATAACAATAATTATAGTATCATTTATTGAACTATTTGTCAATTTTATCTCAGACAATCGGAAATAAAAATCACAGACTCCCTTAACGCTTCCACTGTTTTCGTCTCCACAACGCACCGGCATCCATGTCTTTCTGCGATTTCCAGTCTCTGTAGCAGATCAATTTCCCCGGTTCCTAATGTCATATGATCCCTGCTGCCGACCGCATCATGAATATGAAAATGGCCTAATTTCCTTTCGTGTGCCATAATAAATGCCTCGTCGATATTTTCCACACTATGTGAATGCCCGATATCCCATGTCAGACCAAATATTTCACTCTCCAGCAGATACTCAATCGCTTCCCGTTCATAATTCCGGAACCCATTTGTATTTTCAATGCAGATCTTTATCCCGGAATCACCTGTAACTTCTTCACACAGCTCCCGGAACGCCCGGATATCCTCCATATAATTATCCTTGTACCGCTCAAAAAGTTGTACTTTCCGATCCGGCAGAGTAAAATGAACGCCGTGGTTCATATGCATATTCAAGACCGGAGCCTGTATTTCCTTAGCGATCCCGATCGTCTGTTTTACTGTTTCCCGGTATGCCTTCGCTACTGCACGGTTAAAATCACATACATTCAGGTTCTCATCCAAATGAATCGTAAAATAAATATCATTCTTCTTTGCCAGTTCCAGAAAATAACCAGTATCTTCCAGTGACTCTGTCTGATAACAGGGCAGGTTCATATTGAGTTCGATAAATTCCAGCCCGAGTTCCCAGCAAAGCGCTATTGATTCTTCCAAATCCTCATTCTCTATAAGCGTAGGCATTCCCAAAGATAACGCCATAGCACAGCCTCCTTCCTATCGATCATAATCTGTCTCTTTTCGGTATCATTTTATTTTAGCATTCTTCCCATACTGGCACAAGATAAAATCCATCGTACCACCTATTGCCTCGGACTATAATACAGATATTTTCCCAAAACCGAAAAAATCCCTTGAGGTTTTTCATATTTTCGCTATAATATATATTGGGGATAAAGGAGAAAGAAAACAAGGAAGCAAAGCGAACCAAGTTCGCTTCACAAGGAGGATTATCATGCCAAAACGAACCGACATTCACAAAGTACTCATCATAGGCTCAGGCCCGATCATCATTGGACAGGCGTGTGAGTTTGACTACTCCGGTACACAAGCCTGTAAGGCTCTCCGGAAACTGGGTTACGAGATCGTACTCGTAAATTCAAACCCTGCCACGATCATGACAGATCCGGAAACCGCCGATGTAACATACATCGAACCATTAAATTCGGAACGTCTGGAACAGATCATCGCCAAGGAACGTCCGGATGCACTTTTGCCAAACCTTGGCGGGCAGTCTGGTCTGAACCTGTGTGCAGAATTAAATAAAAAAGGAATTCTTGACAAATACAATGTAAAGGTAATCGGTGTGCAGGTCGATGCGATCGAACGCGGAGAGGACCGTATTGAATTTAAGAGGACTATGGATAAGCTCGGGATCGAGATGGCCCGCAGCGAAGTTGCTTATAGCGTAGAAGAAGCACTTGGAATCGCCGACAAACTCGGCTATCCGGTTGTACTTCGTCCTGCCTATACGATGGGCGGCGCCGGCGGCGGCCTGGTCTACAACAAAGAGGAACTGAAAACAGTATGTGCCCGTGGGTTACAGGCAAGTCTCGTTGGACAGGTTCTCGTAGAGGAATCCATCCTCGGCTGGGAAGAACTGGAACTCGAAGTAGTCCGCGACGCAGAAAATAATATCATCACGGTCTGCTTCATCGAAAACATCGATCCACTTGGTGTACATACGGGAGATTCTTTCTGTTCTGCCCCTATGCTGACCATTTCCGAGGAATGCCAGAAACGTCTGCAGGAGCAGGCATATAAGATCGTTGAATCCGTACAGGTCATCGGTGGAACCAATGTACAGTTTGCCCATGACCCGGTAAGCGACCGGATCATCGTTATTGAGATCAATCCAAGAACTTCCCGCTCTTCAGCTCTTGCCTCAAAGGCAACCGGTTTTCCGATCGCACTCGTATCGGCGATGCTTGCAACCGGCCTGACGCTGAAAGATATCCCTTGCGGAAAATACGGTACACTCGACAAATATGTTCCGGATGGGGATTACGTCGTGATCAAATTTGCCCGCTGGGCATTTGAGAAATTTAAAGGCGTCGAGGACAAACTTGGCACGCAGATGCGCGCTGTCGGAGAAGTAATGAGCATCGGTAAGACTTACAAGGAGGCCTTCCAGAAAGCGATCCGAAGCCTCGAGACAGGTCGTTACGGGCTCGGCCATGCCAAAGACTTTGATTCCATGACAAAGGAAGAACTTCTGCATCTTCTGATCACACCGTCAAGCGAGCGCCACTTCATCATGTACGAGGCATTGAGAAAAGGCGCTACTGTCGAAGAAATCTTTGATATCACAAAAGTAAAGACCTATTTTATCGAGCAGATGAAAGAACTCGTGGAAGAGGAAGAAGAACTCCTAAAATCAAAAGGCAATATGCCGGCAGATGATCTTCTTATCACAGCGAAAAAAGATGGTTTCTCTGATAAATATATCAGTCAGCTTGTGGAAATTCCGGAAGAAGAAATCCGGAATCACCGTATTTCACTTGGTGTTGAGGAGGCATGGGAAGGCGTCCACGTCAGCGGCACTGAAAACAGCGCTTATTATTACTCTACATACAATGCACCGGATAAAAACCCGGTAAATACAGACAAGCCCAAAATCATGATATTAGGCGGTGGTCCGAACCGGATCGGACAGGGTATCGAATTTGATTACTGTTGCGTACATGCTGCCATTGCCTTGAAGAAACTCGGCTTTGAAACGATCATCGTGAACTGTAATCCTGAGACCGTATCCACAGACTATGATACCTCAGATAAATTATATTTTGAACCGTTGACATTAGAAGATGTACTGAGCATCTACAAAAAAGAAAAACCGCTCGGCGTCATCGCTCAGTTTGGCGGCCAGACTCCTCTTAATCTGGCGGCAGAGCTTGAGAAAAACGGCGTAAAGATCCTCGGAACATCACCATCTGTCATTGATCTGGCAGAAGACCGTGACCTGTTCCGCGAGATGATGGAAAAACTGGAAATCCCGATGCCGGAATCCGGTATGGCAACTACAGTAGAAGAGGCGATTTCAATCGCAGAAAAGATCGGCTATCCGGTTATGGTTCGTCCTTCCTATGTTCTGGGAGGACGCGGCATGGAAGTTGTCTATGACAATGAAAGCATGACTGGATATATGAATGCGGCTGTCGGCGTCACACCAGACCGCCCAATCCTTATCGACCGATTCTTAAACCACGCACTGGAGTGTGAAGCAGATGCGATCAGTGACGGAACAAATGCATTCGTACCGGCTGTTATGGAACACATTGAGCTGGCGGGCGTCCATTCTGGAGATTCTGCCTGCATTATCCCTTCCGTACATATTACACCGGAAAACGTGGAAACGATCAAAGAGTACACGAAAAAAATCGCAGAGGAAATGCATGTCAAAGGCCTGATGAATATGCAGTATGCGATCGAAAATGGAAAAGTATATGTATTGGAGGCAAATCCAAGAGCATCCCGTACTGTACCTCTCGTTTCAAAGGTCTGCAACATCCGTATGGTACCTCTGGCCACCGATATCATTACATCGGAACTGACCGGACGTCCATCCCCGATCACGGACCTGAAAGAACAGGAAATTCCAAATTATGGCGTTAAGGAGGCAGCCTTCCCATTCAATATGTTCCAGGAAGTCGATCCAGTCCTCGGACCGGAAATGCGCTCTACAGGTGAAGTTCTCGGAATGTCGCGCTCCTATGGTGAAGCCTTCTTTAAGGCTCAGGAAGCAGTCCAGTCCAAACTTCCACTGGAGGGAACGGTACTGATCTCTGTCAATGCCAAAGATAAATCGGAAGTCGTAGAAGTGGCAAAGAGTTTTTCCGAAGATGGTTTCAAGGTGATCGCTACCGGCGGCACGTATGACCTGATCCATGAAGCAGGTATCCCTGCTGAAAAAGTAAAGAAACTCTATGAGGGCCGTCCAAATATTCTGGACATGATCACGAATGGAGATATCCAACTGATCATCAACTCTCCAGTCGGAAAGGAAAGCGTCCACGACGACAGTTATCTGCGAAAAGCGGCCATCAAGGCAAAAATTCCTTACATGACTACGATCGCTGCCGCTAAAGCGACCGCAGACGGTATCCATTATGTAAAGACGCATAAGAGCAGTGAAGTGAAGTCGCTCCAGACACTGCATAGCGAGATTCACGATAAGTAATAACATATGGTTTCGAAAACATATAGCTAAAAAATGAACTACATGAGCCGATTTAAGTTAGCTCATGTAGTTCATTTTTTCTATTGATCCAGGCAACAGAAGTATCCATTGCTGCGCGGCATGCTTTTGTCTGATCCAACGCATTCAGCATAACAAAATCATGTATTATCCCCTGAAATCTCACCGCTGTTACATCCACCCCGGCCTCCCGCAATTTTCTGGCATACGCCTCTCCTTCATCCCGTAGAACATCTGCCTCTCCATTTATGATCATTGCCTCCGGAAGGCCCTTCAACTGCTCCACATCTGCCCTGAGGGGAGAAGCGGTGATCTCATTTCTATCACAGGCTGACATCGTATACTGATTCCAGAACCACATCATTCCTTCCCGGTAAAGATAATATCCTTTGGCAAACTGACAATAAGAATCTGTACAAAAACAGGCATTTGTAACAGGATAATATAAAAGTTGTTTTTGAATATACGGCTCCTTCCGTGCCTTTGCCATGATGGTCATGGCAATCGCCATATTTGCCCCCACACTATCTCCTGCCACAGTAAGGGTACATGGGTTCATCTGTATATCCATTTTCTCCAAAATCGGAGAGAGCCTGCACAACACATTATAACACTGTTCGATCGCTACCGGATAACGTGCCTCCGGCGAACGACTGTATTCTGGAAACACCACGACCGAATCCGTTCTGGCTGCCAATTCCCTCACCAGCTTTTCATGAGTGTGGAAACTTCCGAATACCCATCCGGCACCATGTATATAAAAAATTACATTTGCAGGAGAAGTGATATGGTCAGGACAGACTATATATACCGGAATCTCCCCCCATTTTCCTGTATTTACAACGATTCTCGTGATATCAGCCGGATACATATACACCGATGTGTTCTGCGCCTCCTCCAGTACTTCCCGTCCTTTCTTTGGCGGCATTTGAAAAATGAAAGGCGGTGTATCATTGGCATTACACACCTCCAATGTCTCCGGTTCAAGAGATATTCTATTTCCCATCCTAAGATTCCTTTAACAACTTTCTTACTCCATTCTATTCCAAAACTTGAACACCGACACCAAAAATATAGCTTGATGACATATTGAAGGTATGCTATATTAAATGCAGTTGTAGCAAGTTCACTTTGCAGGAATGGAGCTTAGTGTGAAAATCAGCACAGAAAAGAGGATTACTATGAGCAAAAAAATAGTAGCAATTGGTGGCGGGGAAAATGGCAGAATAAAAAGCGATGGAACAACAGCCCCCTATGAAACAAAGAAAATTGATC
>CAZOIF010000119.1:0-6285 GCA_964579975.1 uncultured Eubacterium sp.
CTCTCCGCTGCCATATGCCATCCCTCATCTTCAACAAATTTGTCATCCGAACGCAGATTCATGATCAGCGCCTTTCCGCAATGCGGACATACTGGCACAAGAGCAGAAGGAATCCGCATCTCCTTTTGCTCCTCGAACATCTGACGAATCATTTTCTCATTTTCAAACGTCTCCTTACAGCATGGCTCGCTGCATTGAAATAACCCATAATCGCCTTGTGTATAAAACAGCCTTTCTTTGTCAAACCCGGCTTTTTGAAAACAATGATCGACATTCGTTGTGATCACAAAATAATCCTTATCCTGAACAAGTTCAAAAAGTTTCTGATACACAGGTTTGGGAGCATCCATATAACGGTTGACCATAACATACCGACTCCAGTATGCCCAATATTCTTCCAACGTATCATATGGATAAAAACCTCCTGCATACATATCATGAAAACCGTATTTTTGTTCAAAATCCGAAAAATACTGTTTGAACCGTCTACCACTATAGGTAAATCCTGCAGAAGTAGACAATCCCGCACCTGCTCCTATAATAACGGCGTCGGCTGTTTGCAGTTTATCTTTTAATCTTTTAATCTGCTCCGAGTAACTTCCGGTAGATTTTATAATCGATGTCCTTGAAAACATTAAAAACCACCTCCATATCACTATTTTCCTGCTCTTTGTACTGCCTCACTGTCTGCACTGCAATTTCAGCGGCTCTATCATTTGGAAAATGAAACTCACCTGTCGAAATACAGCAGAATGCTATGTTTTTCACCCCATTTTCCTCTGCAAGTTCCAGACAGGAACGATAGCAGGACGCCAAAAGTTCGTTATCCTTTTGTGTCACTCTGCCAGAGATAATAGGACCAACCGTATGCAGAACATACTTACAGGGAAGATTATATGCCGGTGTTATTTTTGCCTTTCCGGTCTTTTCCTCCCGGCCCTGCCGTCTCATCTGTTCGGCACAGACAAGCCTCAACTGGATTCCTGCATAGGTGTGGATACAGTTATCAATACATCCATGGCACGGGACATAGCACCCTGTCATACCACTGTTTGCAGCATTGACGATCGCATCACAACGCAGTGTAGTAATATCCCCCTGCCATAAATAGATTCCCTCATCTACCATCTCCAGATCCCTGACATCTGTGATTCCTTTTTGAGCAATTTCCTCCTGCAGATATTCGTCCTGCCTGATCAAAAATTCATCGTCCACGTTTTCCGCCATACGAACATTAAAAAGAGAACGCAACAACCTTTTCTGCTCCTTCTCCCTCGTAGGAATCTGAACATCCGCATATTCCGGCTGTTCAGAAAGTAATCTTTTTATCAAATAAATACGTCTCTCTTCCTGTGTCACACTATCCCATCCTTTCGATTACTTTTTTTCAGTCCGCCATTTTTACAACAATTTTCCCATTTACTTTACCACCATCCAGAGCCATACATGCCTCTCTTACACTGGAAAAATCATATTCTGCTCCCACACAGGGGATTATATCATTTTTATTTATGAAAGAAAAGATATCATCCATAACTGCCTGTGTTGGAGAATTACTGTAAAATCCTGTAAGGTATACTCCATTTGGTATGAATTTTATCGGATCAAACCCATTCAGAGTACAGACACCACCCAAAATACCGGTATAACAGACAATTCCTCCCTTTTCCATACAAAGCAGCGTATCATGAAGTGTTTTTGCCCCCACCAGTTCCAGCGCCTTTGTCACACCAGACAACTGACCTTGCAGCTTTCCCGTATCCAATACCGCTTCATCCGCTTCCCCTAACAAAGACAGCTTACTTTCTTTATGAGTAGTTGCAATTACCTTACAGCCTATTACCCTTGCCATCTGAATCGCCGCATAGCCCAATGCACAAGTTCCACCGCGGATCAACAAAACATCCTCTTTCGTCAGATTCAAACATTCAAACAGGGACCCCCATGCGGTATAATAAGTTTCCGGCACTGCCGCCATCTCTTTCCACGAGAGGCCGGTATCTACCGAAAAAACATGATGTGCGGGAAGCAGCGCATACTCCGCATAACTGCCATGAAAACTGCGCCCCATGCCTCCCATCAATGCCACTACTTTCTGTCCTTTTCTAAAATGGCTGTCCGAAGGATGAGCAATTTCTCCCGCACATTCAATGCCGGGAATAATTGGTTTCTGGATATACTCATTTTCTATCTCATAAATGCGTAAAATCTGTTCCGAATGGTTCATTCCAAACGCCTTTACCTTAACGAGAACCCATCCCGGTTTTACCTCTGGCATTTTGACGTCTGATAAGGTAACCTTTTCGGCTGGTGTAACACTATTAAGCAGGACTGCTTTCATGAATTTCTCCTTTCTCCCATACTCAAACTCTATTCTGCATAGCTTATATCCTTCCAACATTGCGGATCGGCATCGTAAAAATTTCCACTTGCTCCACTTGCCACAGCAGGACATCCTCTGCACCATGCCTTTAATTCACATTTAGAGCATTTCTTGAATTTATCATACTCACGGTACTTTTCCATCTCACATACCCACACATCTGCCAAACGATCATCAAACACATTTGCCACCTTGCTATTCTGGACACGACGACAGGCATAAACATCACCCGTTGGCACAATTGTCATATGACAATTGCCACAATTACAACCGCCATAAATCATACCCTCTTCTGCGCTTTCCGGTATCGAAAATTCACCTGTTTCATATTCATACAATGTCCATAAATGGTCTTTTTTGTTGAAATACGTTTCACAACCAACCAGTTCATATTCTTTAAATTTTTTGTCGCAGACGGCAAGCAATTCCCTGTATTCCATTGGCGTCATACCGGTATCCTTTTCCTCACTGGTCGGACAATATCTGGCAAAAGCAAAAACATCCGCTTTGTAGGAAACCACCGTATCAATAATATCCGGTATTTCCCTGATATTCATCCCCGAAACCGTAGTCATGATCACAGCACGGATGCCCGCCTTTTTCAAACAACTTATTTTCTCAAGAGTGGTATCAAAGGACCCAGGCTTACGGAACCAGTCATGTGTTTCTCTCATGCCATCAAGAGAAAGCTGGTATTTCTGGCATCCATACTCCTTTAACCTCTGGCAAACTTCATCATCTAAATGAAACGGATTTCCCAAAATTGTAAATGGAATCTCCTTACTTTTCAATAATTCAAGCAGCTTCCAAAAATCCGGATGTAACACCGGATCCCCGCCTGTGATATAAAAATAAGGAAGGCGGTTGTATACCTCGCAGAAATCCTCACAGTTCGCTACAACCTCCTGCATTTGCTCCCATGACATGGAATCCAGCTCCTTGCAACTATTTTCGGAAAAAATATAACAATGCTTGCACCTCTGGTCACAGTCATCCGTGATATGCCACTGAAAAGCGAAATATTGTTTTGTTTTGCTTAAATGTTCTCCCATAGATAACGCCTCCTCTAAATTCACTTGATCAAAACCCTTTGGGCAATATTCAAAGAAAGTCCCCGGCAATTCTTCATCAATAATAAGTCTCAGAAATTGCCGGGGAGAAACAGCTAGCCACACTGCAATTACTTGTCGCCTGCTCCACACGCAGAACCACATGCTGCCGGCTTCTCATCTGGCTTTTCACCAGCACCACAGGCAGTGCCGCATGCCGCAGGCTTCTCGTCCGGCTTCTCACCAGCACCACAAGCTGTACCGCATGCTGTCGTAACCGCTGTCTCTGTTTCCTCATTCCATCCGGAAAGATTTGAAAGTGCCATATCCTTTACCCCCAAAAATGTATTCAGTGAGCTGTTTAGCTCTCTGTAATTATCATTTTACAGGTTTTTTCCATTCCCACAAGTACGCACTTTTTTGTAACCTAGGTTACTTTTTCGTAACTATTGCGTATTTTCAAAATTTTGAGAATTCTTTTTTATTGAAAAAAATAGAGTATTACATTATAATTGAATAAAGATTTTATTTTAAATCAAGAAAAATAAAGGGGAGATTCTTATCATGACGAAAGAAAAAATGCCCGCTTGCCCCGTAGCGACAACCGTGCAGCTCATTGGAAGTAAATGGAAACTGTTGATCATGAGAAACCTGCTTATCCGTCCGTGGAGATTTAATGAGTTGAAAAACAGCTTGGAAGGCATCAGCCAAAAAGTGCTGACTGATAGTCTGCGCTCAATGGAACAGGATGGCATCATTATCCGGACGGTTTATGCAGAAGTACCACCCCGCGTAGAATACACTTTAAGTGAATTAGGAAGCTCCATGCGTCCCATTCTGGATGCAATGGAAGCATGGGGCAAATCCTATCAGACAATGATGCTTACGGAAAAATAATACACCGCATTAGCTCACTTTCCTTCCTCATGCCGTTTTTTTATCTTCATCCAGCATTTTTTCAAAATCCTTCTGGCAGATCGGATGCGAATAATGGTATCCCTGCAGTAGCGTGGCATCCAACTCTCCCACGATATCCGCCACTTTACTGTTTTCCACACCTTCTATAATAGAATCATATCCCAGACGCCTGCACATTTCCAACAAACTGTCAACAATCACATAATCAATATCGTGCCCCGGCTGTGCAAGTTCCCTGATAAAAGAATGCTCCACTTTAATATAATCCACAGGAAGCCATTTTAACATCTCCATGGAAGCATATGCTGTTCCAAAATCATCCAGCGCTATTTTAAAACCCTGCTTCCGCAGTCTGCCAAATATGGCCGCAAGCTCTTTCGGGGCTTCTACCTGACAGCTTTCCGTAAGCTCTATGATAATATAATTCGGATTTGCCCCGTACTTTTTCACATAGGAAATCGCTCTTTCCTCAAAAGTATCGTCTAAAAACTGCTGATAAGATACGTTAAAACTGATCCTCAACTCTCCGTACCTCTCGCGCCATGCTGCCTGCTGCCGAATTGCCTGCTCCATTACCCAGAATCCGACTTCATTAATATCTCCGTAATCCTCTAACACCTTAATAAATTCCATTGGATAAGAATCCTTAATTCTTTCGCCTTTCCAGCGGAGAAGACATTCGCAGCCTGCAATTGTACCGGCATCCGGAATAACAAAGGGCTGGAAGAATAATTCAAACCCCTTAAAATCATTTTTAATGCACTGCTTTAAATCTTCCCGCAAAACCAGTCCTCTCTCATGCTTTCTGGCAATTTCCTCCGAAAAAAACAC
Source organism: uncultured Eubacterium sp. (assembly GCA_964579975.1). Taxonomy (GTDB): domain Bacteria; phylum Bacillota; class Clostridia; order Lachnospirales; family Lachnospiraceae; genus Eubacterium_F. The sequence goes on from CAZOIF010000119.1 coordinate 5,182, forward strand.
CAGATTTCCCCTCTGGTTATTCTTGGCATACTCTAACGAATGCTCCAATTTATTAATCAGAACTTCTCTGGTATCCGCATCCTGCGGAAACAGCACTCCACCGGCTGATACAGGAATCCCAACTCTCCGCCCGTCTTCCAGATTTATAATATCTGTTTTCTGGCATATTTCCTCATAAAAATCTTTCACTTCCTGTACATCGGACGCAAAAGCAATAACAAGAAATTCATCTCCGCTAAACCGCAGCACTTTCCATCCGGGTTTGCATAACTCGCTGATATCCCTTGAAAACTTGATTAAAATCTCGTCCCCGGTATTATAACCGTAGTTGCTTATAATCTTCCGGAATCCGTCGATACCAATCAATAAGGCAATTCCGGACTGTGAAGCAAAGTCAAAATAGTGCATCTCATGTGTTGTCAGAAGTCCGGTCAGGGAATCGTATTTGCTTTGTCCATCTATTCTTGTCATAAGTCCTGCAAAAATAATCGGATTTCCTTCCTCATCACGAATTACGCTGCCTTTGCATTCCACCCACACATATACGCCTGATGCATTCCGTGCCCTGTACTGGCAGTTATGATATTTCCTTGTGCCGGAAAACACACCTTCTATATCCTCCGTATACACCTTCCGATCATCCGGATGTATATGCTTCCCCCATACACTCGCTGCATCCTCCAGATACTCTCCATCCAGCCCGAAATAATCCACTGCAGCCTTTGACCAGCGGGAAATATCCGTACTCATATCGCATACATAGATATAAACATGATCCGATGCCGCCCCAAACGCTTCAAACAATTGATTGTTGAAAATATCACTCATATTATTACCTCTCCATCTTTCTTAATCCGACCTTACAACCTGATTTTTTCCTGCCGTCTTTGCCATATAAAAAGCCTTGTCCACCCTATTATAGGATTTCGTAAATCACTCATCCCCTTTATAACAAATTTGAAACTGTTTCATATTCTTTTAAAACTTGATAAATGAAAAACCTGCAAACAGCAATGTTTACAGGCTTCTTTATAACTCCCCGAGTAGGACTCGAACCTACAACAACACGGTTAACAGCCGTGTGCTCTACCATTGAGCTATCGA
>CAZOIF010000120.1:0-5041 GCA_964579975.1 uncultured Eubacterium sp.
AGAGTGATCTGTGTCAGTGACTGGTCTCCATCAAAGGCAGACGCATCAATACTTACCGCTCCATTTTGTATCGTTACCGATTTCAATGCCGACATATCCGCAAAGGCCCTGCTGCCAATATTCTTTGCAGAGATCGTCACATGCTTCAGATATGGATTTTCGGCAAATGCCCCTTGGCGGATCTTCTGTAAACCACTCGGAGTACGGAACGAAGCACTCATCTTATGAAGCGGATACTGGATCAGTTTCGTCCTTCCTTTGTCATACAACACGCCGTCGGTACTTGTATAATTTTTATTGCCACCCGCTACATGAATTGCCTGGAGACTCACACAATTATGAAATGCACCCGGATTGATGCCCTTCACACTAGCTGGTATGTAGATGGTCTTCAACTTACGGCAATTAGCAAACACCCGGTTTCCAATAAAGGTTACTTTGGATGTCAGTTTTAAACTCTCAAGTTTCGTCTCACGAAATGCTCCATTGCCGATAAATTGCATTTTTGCATTTAACTTCAACTGTTTGAGTCCACTATAAGCAAAAGCATTGTCTCCGATAGCATATACCTTTTTGTTCAATTTCACACTTTTCAAGGCTTTACAACCATAAAATGCCCTCTTTTTAATCAAAGAAACTTGTTCGGGAATCGTCACCTTTTTAATGCTTTTACATCCTGAGAACGTAGCTTCCGGAATACTTTTTATCTGCTTCGGAAGCACTGCATTCTTCAGAGACTGGCAATTATAAAACACACCATCACCCAATTTAGTTTTGCCGTTGACAAATTTTACACGAGCCAGCTCATCACAATCAGAAAATGCCCTATCCCCGATCTCCTTAACACCGGATGGTATCGTAATCGATTTCACTGCATAGACTTTATAAAATGCCAGCGTATTGATTTTCTGTAGTTTTTTATTGAGCTTAATCGAGCTAAGTTTATAACACTTTTCAAAAGAACAAGTCCCAATCGACTTTATACTACTAGACAAAGCCACTTTTTTCAATGTAATACAGTTGGAAAAAGCACGGTCGCCAATACCCTCCAGTCCGTTGTTGAAATGTACCGTCGTCAATGCAGTACATCCGGAAAAGGCACTATCATCCAGTTTTTTTAATGCGGCCGGGAACGAAACCTCTTTTAACTTTTTACAATCCCGAAAAGCCGCATAACTAATACGTTTCAGCGAAGCCGGAAAAGTCACTTTCGACATCTCCCGTTTTGCCAGTGCTTTCTCCCCAATACAGGTTACAGGAAATCCGCCCAGCTGTTCCGGAATCACCAACTGATCCCCTGCATTCGCTACGCCTGTTATGACTGCCTGCTTGTTACTGACCCGATAAGAGAAACCATTCTCTTCATACGTTTTGGCCGATACCGGCACCGCCAGCACCAACACCACAAATAATAATAACGCTACACTAAATCCCATCTTTCGTTTCATTTCATTTCTTCCTCCGTTTCAAATTATCATTCTAAACAAATTATACAATATAAACAATTTAAAAACAATAAACTTTTTTTCAAACAAAGATACCAGAACAAAAATAAGGGGGCGAATGCCTAATGCAATATCTCTTTCTTCTCATTATGTTCTACTTTTTTTATATTTTTGTTCACACTTGTATAAAGTTTGCTCAATAACTTTATTATTTCCCATCAAACTATAAATATATATTCCATCTAATATGACACACAAAATAATAAATAGTATACTTCCTATGCGATACCAACATATAAACGTATCACTTGAAGATTTTAATGCAAAAACAATTGAAATACCAAAACTTATTGGAAAAATAAAAAGCAAAAATATGCTCATAGCAATAGGACCAAAATGGTTGACAGCAAATGATGCATAATATTCTGGTATAAGAAAGTTGCTAAAAAGCATATCATCTGATTTCATTATTTTATTTAATTGATTTTCCAAGAACTGTACATATCCTCTAAATAATGCAGAGCGCCTACAGTTCATAGCAAAATTATACAAAAATAATGTAATAATAGCTGGAATAAGCAATAAAAGAATAGAAATTGTTTCATTCAAAAAAATATTTTTTTGATTCTCCACAGAAGAATTAGTTAAAATTGCACCAACAACAGCAATAAGCCCACCTACAAATCCGATACACGTCATACATGCATTAAAATTGCTTTTATCATAGTCTTCAAGTTGAGTTGTATATAATGTAATAGCTGCCATAAGTTGATCTACTCTTTTTTCATTTATCATATTGTTCATACTCCTTTCCAGATTTATTAAAAGTAAGAATCATATTCTATTTTTTATCTCTCTTCCATTAAATATCCTTGTTATTCTCCTAAATACCCTTGTTTCTATTTCATGACCATAAGGTTCTATTAATATCCTTTTGCCTAAATACAAAAAAATCTCATCATCTAAAATATTCACTTCAACTGCATAAAGGTTTCCCGTTTTCTCTGTGCATATTACACAAAATTGCTTATTTTTATAGTAAATTATATCATATACTCGATTTTTTGATATACATATTTTTATTTTATAATATTCAAAACAAATCATCAAAACACCACTAATTATGATACAAAGAAAAATAAACAAATACTTCGAATCAATAACCAATATATATGATATATAGAAAATAACCATTTGCAGTACACATTCACCTGTCAGCATAGCCGAATACATAAAAACTAAATTTATAAACTCTTTTTTCGTATAAATACCTTGTCCGATCACATTTATATTAAAATAAAAAGTGACACCAAAAAATATGAGAAACATTATAAAAGTCACAATAATTATATGCAATCCTTGAAAGGAGTTTCTTGACAAACTGACTGATTTTAAAACAATAGTTAAAAACGCTAAAAAAAGTATTATAAAAAAACTAATCACAAAATGTTCTGGATGTATGACATTTTTTAGTGATGGTCTAAAATTTTTATCAACAAAAAAGAAATCCCATTTCCCTTTTAATCTAAAATATTCAATAGAGGCAAAAATAACACTTAAAACTGGAAGTATGGATGCTATTATAGTTATAACACTCTCCATATTTTCTTTTAGCCACATAATTAAATCAGTATTATTCATAATTTCAATATCCCGTCTCTAATCCATAAAACTCACTCACTTTACTTCACAAGTAACTTTGCCTTTGCATAAATAAGAGTCCGTTAACCCGCATACATCTTCTCTTCAAATTCCTTTATGCTCCCCGATCTGGCAGCCAGTTTTACCCATCTGGTCAGACGTCCCATATCGCCCTCATGGCTGACCTCTGTCCGCAGTTCTTCCGAGACATCTCCGAGTTCATCCAGAAATTCAAAAACCATGTCGGCTTTTCCTCATTTCTCTTTACTTCTTCCACACGCTTCCGGATCTGCTTCACTTCCGGGCTCTCTGACGGTGCATTATGGTCGGACACGTACCTCAGGAACTCCGCCAGGAGACTGGCCCTGCTGAGAAAATCCGGCCTCCGGTTTCATCCCTTTTTGTTTTTCTTTTCTTTTTCCCATTCATTTTCCTCCCTTTTCAGAGCGGAAATGAACCGGACTATCGTCCCTTGTTCCAAATCTCCGCCCTGCGTATTTTTTCTTTCATTGGAATAAAACAAAGACTTTCGATTCGGAATCTTACATATGATGATGCCACCGGAAGTGGCACATCCGTTTAGAAAATACTTCTGTATTTAGAATTTTTAGAAATTTTACTTTTGATTAGTATATCATTATTTACTGAAAAGCGCAAGAGGTTTTCATGCAAAAGAATCGTACATGATCTGAAAGACAAAATAGAATTTTACTCTCCGTCTTTCATATAATCAAAATAATCAATACCAGCATAACTTCCGAAAATACGGATTTGCAGATTGTGCAGGATTACAGATTCCGTATTTGCCAAAAAATGTTTGTCCCACATGGAGCGGGAGCGCCCATGTGGGACAAACATCTTTTGACAAATACTGCAATTCTGTAAATCAGCATTCAATTGGTGTAAAAATAAGTAAAGCTCATACAAATTATTTTTTCGCAATTAACTTGATTTCCTCAATCGTTACAGTTCCTGTAAAACCTGCCTTACCTGTTTCGCGATAAATAGCTATATTTATACTAGGCTCCACATCACCATCCGCTAATCCTGCAAATGAAAGTTCTTTTGTAACAGATGTTTCCTTCGCACCCGAATACTCTATGGCAGCAACTTGTTTATCCCAGTCATTAGAACTAATAGGCTTTTTGCAGTCTACACTTCCCTCCACTTTTACCTGAATACTAAGATCTTCGTCGCTCCCGGCAACACTACACTTTACAGAAACCTTATCGTATTTTGAAGGATCATAATAACCTTTCAAAGAAACTTTTGCAAGGGAACCGTTAGTGACTCCTGCAAATGTATACTTAGACGATATGTTAGTTACTGCATCAGTTACTTCCGTTTCGCCATTCAAAACTTTTACAGACTTAATTTCAAAACTCTTGATTTTATTATTATTTGTGTTTGTGGAAAAAGAGACACGTACATTCGTAAATCCGTTCTCTTTGACCTCTTTTATTTTGTTTATATCGGCCTCAGTAACTTGCGTTGTGTACTTATCCGCTGGTATATTCCACACCGCCGCATGCCCGATCGCCGTTACATTTGCTCCCTCGTTAGAATTTTCCCAGGTTCCTAAATTTTGACTTAGTTTAGGAAGAGTTCCTTTAACTTCTCCTTGGAACTTCACAGTTGATGCACAATCAGCCGTATATTCCACCTCAATCGTCTGTCCAGCCTCCAATTTTTCTGGGTTGATATCGGCATAACCTACAACCTGATATTGTCCTAATGTAGGCCCATACTCTCTCTGAGCTGGCAACGGCACCGTAAGATCCGATATCGGCTCTGCTGTTGGTGCCGGAGCTGTAGCTGTTGTATCCGGAGCCTGTGTTCCGCCCGGTGTCTGGGACGGTGCTGCCGTCTGTGAGCCGCCCGGTGTCTGAGACGGTGCTGCCGTCTGTGAGCCACCCGGTGTCTGGGACGGTGCTGTTGTCTGTGAGCCGCCCGGT
>CAZOIF010000120.1:5141-6262 GCA_964579975.1 uncultured Eubacterium sp.
CGTCTGTGAGCCACCCGGTGTCTGGGACGGTGCTGTTGTCTGTGAGCCGCCCGGTGTCTGAGACGGTGCTGTCGTCTGCGTTCCACCCGGTGTCTGGGACGGTGCTGTTGTCTGCGTTCCGCCCGGTGTCTGAGACGGTGCTGTCGTCTGCGTTCCGCCTGGGTTCTGGGACGGTGCCGCTGTCTGTGTTCCACCAGTTGGTGTCTGCGACGGTGCTGCGGTCACTGCCTGAGTTGGTGCTGCTGTAACAACTGGATCAACCGATTTTTTCTTTACAGTAACGGCAACGTTTCCGAGTTTCTTAGTTTTCTTCTTTCCATTTTGTTTCCAAGTGTCCTTTACCACGATGGTGGTCTTTCCGGCCTTCACTCCGGTGATCACACCACTCTTGGATACTTTGGCAATTTGGGCTTTCTTAGATGTAAATGTGTATGTGTGTTTTGCCTTTTTACCTGTGATGGAAATTTTCTTTTTCCCCTTAACGAAAATCGAAACCTTTTTCGTTTTCAACTTCGTACTCTTAGCAGCTTCACTTGTAGCGCCTGTTGCAAGTGTTGTCAGAACAAGAGCGCCAGCCAGCATAACTGCTATGGTTTTTCTTAGTTTCATTAGCTTGAATCCTCCTTGTCAATTAGTATATACAACTGTGCTATTGTAATTATGAACTAATTTCGAGGAAAAGTCAATGCCTTTGTGTCTTTGAGTTTTCCACTTTTTTGAAACGACAATTTTTCTGCATTAAAATTCTATTTCAACCATTATGCCATAATGGTCGCTTGCAGCAAGACTGGTTTCTTTTGTAATTTGCGTACCGAATAGCGTACAATTTTTCAATTCAGGTAATTTAGCAGGATAAGAATTTTTTAACAGGATCCAATCAAATCGCTGATTAACCTCAATTGTGTTCTCCGGCTCAGCGATACCCCAGCGTGGATTTTCACGAAAATTCAGCGTAGCTAATGTTTTCGTTCCATTCATCTCGGCAGATACCTCTGCTAAATCGAAATAATAAGCATCAACACCTAAAAGCGATTGTTCATTCGTTAGAAAACGATGAATCGATGAGTTCTCTGAACTGTTGAAATCGCCCGCTATAAGTGTATAGTCAGCTTTTATATTTG
>CAZOIF010000121.1:0-6258 GCA_964579975.1 uncultured Eubacterium sp.
TGATAGAAAATGAAAGGGAAGATATGGAACATGTATGTGATGAAACGAAATTAGTTTTTGTTAAACAAGAAGGTGATTTAATAACTTATAGGTGTCCGGAATGTAATAAGGAAATTTATAGTATGGTCTGTATTCCAATTGAGCAGCTGGTTAGACAGATATCTGAGGATTGAAGTGTTGTATTTATTTTAACAGTTGGAAAAAAGGATGGAATAAATGTTATTTAACGAATTAAAAGAAATAATCATTAAGAATAATTTGATAGAAAAGAGTAAGGAAAATTTTTGGAATGCATTTCATAATTATTCTAGGGAAGCTCCGGATGAGGCTGGTGAAATATTCAACCCTTGTGATATGGAAAAGATAAATATATTTGTAAACAACGTATCTTTTCAGGCGCATAACTGGCCGGATGATGATCGTTGCTTCATAGTAATTGATATTATGATAGAGTACAATGATAAGTCTGTTGGATATTATGATGTGCTTTACACACTTGATGGTAATGTGGATGATGACTTTTTTGTTATATACTAATGCCTGCTGTGCATGGCAAAGCAAATGTTAGTAAAAAATATAGCTAATAATATGCTGAAGAAGGAGGTACATAGAATGCGTGCGAATATTGATAGAATTAAACAGAAATTGGATACTAAAAATATTCAGAGGAATAAGGTTATAGATATGAAAGATATAAAGAATTTTGAAAGAGAAAATTAAATAATTTCATTTTGCAGAGGTGATGTGAATGACAAAAGCAGTCATATTTGATATGTATGAAACTCTTATAACTCTTTTTGAAAGTCCATTATATTTTGGAACACAGATGGCATCTGATGCAGGTATAGAGGAAGTGAAATTTCAAGAAATATGGAGTGCAGCAGAAACAGACCGAACAATCGGGAAAATCACTTTAGAGGAAATATTGGAAAAAATCCTCAAAGAAAATGATTGTTACTCAAAAGTTAATATGGATTTCATTGTAAATAAGCGAATCCGGAGTAAAGAAGAATCATTTGAACATCTACATAAAGATATTATTCCGATGCTAAGTGCATTAAAGAAAAAAGGGATACGGATCGGATTGATAAGTAATTGTTTTTCCGAGGAAGCAATGGTTATTAAAAAAAGTATTTTGTATCCTTATTTTGATGCGGTATGTTTATCTTTTGATGAAGGATTACAAAAACCAGATCCTGCTATATTTAACAGGTGCTTAGAAAAATTGAATGTGCAAGCCAGGTATTGCTTATATGTTGGTGATGGGGGAAGCAGGGAATTGGAAACGGCAGAAATGGTTGGTATGAAAGCAGTACAAGCTGCATGGTATTTAAAAGAAGGTACCATGCAGCCCTCTAAGAGAAAACCTGAATTTAAACAGCTTGAAACGCCATTAGATATTTTAAACATCATTTGATGGGCCAAATAGTGAATTGATAACTTCATGATTATATTTGCTGGGATAATGATATGGATGGTAATTCTAATTTTCCGAATTGTTAACAATTTAATATAAACTGTCCGAGAGGTCACAACAACACCTCCCAGACAACCCCTTCTCTCGTATCCTTGATGACAATCCCCTTCTCTTTCAACTCATCCCGGATCTCGTCTGCTCTCGCAAAATTTTTCTCTTTCTTTGCGGCAGCCCGCTCAGCGATCTTCTCCTCAACATAAGCGGTAAGTTCTGCATCTGCTGCCGGTGCTTCTGCTTCCTCCCATGCTTTTGACAGTCCAAGAGACAGCACCTCGTCAAAGGCCATGATGATCCCCCGTTTCGTCGCTCCGTTCATCTCCGCCTTCAAAACATCATACAGAACCGTGAGCCCCATCGAAGTATTGATATCGTTTCCTACGGTTTCGGCAAATTTTGTTCTGTACTCTACGGTCAGAGCTTCATCCATTTCTCCCTCATCCGGAACTGCCTGAATCCTTTTCATCAGTTTCTCATATGCCGCCACCACATTATCCAATGCCTCATATGAAAATTCAAGCGGCTTCCTGTAATGCGACTGCAGGCAGAACATACGGTACACCATCGGATCATACCCCTTTTCTTCGAGAAGGGATACCGTCAGGAATTCACCTTTTGACTTACTCATCTTCCCACCGGTCGTATTTAAGTGGTTCACGTGGAACCAGTAGTTACACCATTTATGTCCCAGATAAGCCTCGCTCTGGGCGATTTCATTCGTGTGATGCGGGAAAATATTATCCACGCCGCCACAATGGATATCCATGTACTCGCCAAGATGCCGGATACTGATGCTGGAACACTCGATATGCCATCCCGGATACCCGGTTCCCCAAGGGCTCTCCCACTTCAACTCCTGATTATCGAACTTGGACTTTGTAAACCAGAGTACAAAATCCGTTTTATTTCTCTTATTTTTATCTTCCTCCACATCATCTCTGACGCCGACCTGGAGTTCCTCCTCATTCTGGGCAGAAAGCACATAATAATCCTCTAATTTTGACGTATCAAAATATACGTTTTCTCCGGCCACATAAGCATAGCCCTTTTCTAAGAGTACCTCGATCATATGTATAAATTCATCGATACAGTTCGTGGCAGGCTCCACGACATCCGGCCGCTTGATATTGAGTTTTTTGCAGTCCTCAAAAAAAGCATCCGTATAAAAGGCAGCGATATCCATAACCGATTTATGCTCCCTCTTTGCACCGGCAAGCATTTTATCCTCTCCGGTATCCCCGTCGCTCGACAAATGCCCCACGTCTGTGATATTCATAACCCGCTTCACCTCATATCCGGCAAAACGGAGATATTTTTCAAGTACATCCTCCATAATATAGCTTCTCAGATTTCCAATATGGGCAAAATGATATACCGTCGGCCCACATGTGTACATCGCCACTTTACCCTCTTCATTTGGAATAAACTCCTCTACCTTTTTTGAAAGTGTATTGTACAGATAAGTCTTACCGTTCATGTCCTTCCTCCTGGAACTATTCAGTCTTTCAAAGAGAAAATCCAGCAAAAGCTGGATTCTCTGCTCTCGGTATGATTATATTACTTTTTCTACTACTGGTCAAGTTCGAGTAGAGACGCAAACGATTCGATCACAGCATCTACCGACAGTTTATCGACAAGAAAATAATCCATTCCATTCTTATCCACACGGTAGAAATTCGTCCCGTCATACGGATAATAGGTCACGGTCACATCCCGCCCCTCCTCGTGGTACACTGCTGTCAGCACCGGCTTTTTACTGGCTGGCTTCACCGAATCCTTTGCCCACGAAGTAAACTCAAGCAGAAATGCTTTTGAGTACGGAGTTAAGAACGCCTCCTCATTCTCGTCAGAAACCGGCTTTCCATTCAGAGTCCACACATTTCTCTCTTTGTCCCCTTCTCCCGGTTCCGTCGAATGGGTAACGGTGATCTTCTTTCCGCTCTCCCCAAGTGTAACCTCATATCCTTTAATATCTGTGGCAAGCGTGGAATACACGCTGTGATCCATGTACGTATAGGCGTCGGCACCCGTTATATTTTCTACATTCTGGCCGGACATCGTGTACACATGATCAGAGCCTTTGAGTCTCACATAATAGTCTCCCTCATCGGTCTTATCTCCAATGTACAGTGTATAGCCTTTGTTATCCCGGTATTTTTCCGGCACGACAGAAGCCTTGTTCGTATTTTTATTTACGAGAGAAACGGAGGTCGGTTCCGCTGTCGTCTCCGGGATCTCATAACCATCTTTCAGATCAAAATACTTCACTTCCGCAGAAGCGGCCGGCTTATCCAGCCCGTATTTGCTAAAATCACTGCAGTTATACTCGGTCAGTTCCTGGAAAGAAACCGAGGTGAAAAATCCCTCAAGCGTGTTCCAATCGTCGGTACATGACCCGGCGAGATGCTTTTTGTATGGCTTGGAAATGATCCAGTTCGTATAAGCATCCACCTTCTCATCATCCGATACGACCTTTGCCTCAAACGTATCCTTACTTCCGTTTTTCACAGAAATGTACGTGAGATAGTCGGCATCAATATCTGCGATTTCTTCTTTTACGATGAGAGAATTCCGTTCCACCTGAAACGCACTAACAAGCGTATCGGTAAAGGTATATATTTTATCTGAAACCGAGGAAAGCCCATAATTGCCGCCTTTTACCGGAACACTCCCTCCAAACTGAAACTCGTATTCTTCCCCATCTGATGTCGTAATCGAAACGGTCATCTGCGGTTTATCGAGCCCATATTCCGAAAGTCCGGATTCCCCTGCTTCCAGTTCCTTTCCGGAAGTCACAGGTGAAAGGCCGGAAAACATTCTCTCCACTGCGTCAGCATCAACCGGCGCATCCGGAAGCTCGTTTAACTTCCAGCCATCCCCTTCCTTGGACAGGGAAATCTCATCCCCCTCCTCCCTCTGGATATGGATGGCTGTTATCTTTTCTTTGTCAATATTTACAACCTTTACCACCTGAGAAGAGTTATCCTCATCTCCATCTGTCCCATTCTCTCCTTTGGGGAGAAAAATATACAGGCAGATGGCTGCCACCATAAGAAGGCACAGGCTGACAAGTGTAACGATCTTTTTCGTCCCCTTTGACATCAGTTCTTCCTCCTTCTAAACCAGATTGCAAAGCCGACACCTAAAAGGGCGAGTGGAATGAGCACAACAAGAAGCACTGTGAAGAAAATACGGTCTCCCTCCTTGATCATGACCGACTCCTGATTCAGGCTTCTTGTCGGTATCGCCAGTGTAGTGGTCTCTTCTCCGCAAAGATACGAGAGCGAATTTAAGATCATGGAACGGTTTCCAAACTGGTTTGTCGCGATTACTTCGGAGGAAGTAAAGTCCATAGCACCAAATACTACGATCTGGGTGGCATGCCCCTGACCCTTTGTATTTTCCGCATAGACGTCCTTGATCGCCACTGCCACATTGAACGGACCATTCACATCGCCGTCTTCCTTCTCAATCGTCTGTGGTTTTACATTTACTTTTGAATACGCCGAATCCGCTGTCGTAAGAAGCGGTTCCACCGTAAGCGTGCTTCGCACATCACTCTGTGTTGTCATGCCCCTTGCCACAGACACAACAACCATCTTATCACTGGTGTCTGCCGTAATCTCATGATTCGCCGGAACCGGAATAAACCTGGTCGGATGGCTGTCATCATAAGCTCCCTCGCTGTCGATGATATATCCGTCGACTACATTGACGCCATAATCTGAAATCAGCTTATTATAATTTGTCATCGGATCTGTGACTGCCGCATTGAGGAAAAACATCGCCTTTCCTCCCTCTTTCAGATAATCAGAGAGCATCGTATATTCGTCCTCATTGATATCATATTGCGGCCCATTGATCAAAAGGATATTACAGTCCTCCGGAACACTCTTTGCAGAAGACGTCGCAAATTCCTCATACTCAACATTGGATTTGCCGAGAAGATCCGTGAAACTGCTACTCAGTTCCCCCTCGCCATGGCCGGAAGTGTAATACATTTTCGTGCTGGAATCGCTGGTCACAATTTGCAGTGCAGCAGTCAGCTGCCCTTCCACATCCAGCGTATACGTCTGCTGGTACGTCGCATAGTCGATATCCTGAATGAGCATATCCGAGCTTGATACAACCTGGCTCTTATTGTTACTCTCATTGACGACGATCACATCATTATCGTTGATCTCATCGGTATATTCCTGAGCAAAATTCGGGTACACGACCGGATCCTTATCTATCACCTTGATGTTTCCGAGCCCATCATACTGCTCAAGAACCTTCTCGATCTGGGTCGTCTGATTTCCCTCCTCGCACATATAATAAAATTTGATCGTATCCTTAATCCCTTCCGCAAGTTTTTTCGTCTCCTCCGTCAGGGTAAACTTCTGGTCGCTGCTTAAATCGACCGTCAGATTTAATTTATCGATCACAAGGTTAAAAACAATGACAAGCACGATGACGATCACCATGACTAACGTCTGGTAGCCACCCATCCGAAACTTGCGGCTTTTAAAACTCTTTTTTAAATCTTTCATCTCTTCCCTCCATCTGCTTTTCACACGTTTTTCTTAATTCCATCTTTTCTTTTTGATTCGCTGTATCGTAATAAAAACAAACAAAAAACATACACTCAGATAATAAATCAGCGCACTCACATCAAAAATACCAAGCGTGAAATTGCTGTAGCGGTCCACGATGGAAATCGAACTGAGTGTATTTCCAAGGAGGTTATCAAATGCCTCTGTATTTAAAATAAATGTGACTGTGAGCCCGATCTCCGCCAGGAT
>CAZOIF010000122.1:0-6238 GCA_964579975.1 uncultured Eubacterium sp.
AACAAGAATGACAGGGAATCAGCGGAAATACTCCCACACGCTGTCCCTGCCATTTTGGATCCACATTCGCCCCCACTGCCGCTACCTGCCCGGAAAACTCATGCCCGGGTATAAGCGGATAAGAGTAGGTTCCCGTATAAAACACACGAGGAATATCAGAACCACAGATTCCCGCCGCTTTCACGGCAAGCAACACTTCGTTCTCTCCTATAGTGGGAGAGTTTATTTCCTCAAATCTTAAATCATCTATATTATGCAGCACCCATGCCCTCATTACACTTTACCTTCCTTTCTATCATAAAAACCGCTGCACAATGGCAGCGATTCTCTCATGCCCTTCCTTCAGAAGCGGAAACGATCTCACGAAACCGCTCCAGATCTGCTCTCGTAGTAATCTTAAAATTCCCCTCATCTCCAGGAATCATAGCGATATCCAGTCCCGCCAGGATCGCGGGCTCCGTAGAACCATTGATATGCAGAATCCGTTCCGGTAAAAGCGACCTGTTCGCCTCATAATATTTCCCCAGCACAAAGGCTTCCGGTGCCTGTCCCGCAAAAATCCGGGCACGTTCCAAAAGAGACGAAACCCTGATGCCGTCTTCGCTGTAATACACCGTATCCTTCATGGACAAAACGGGAAGTACGCCGTCATGTCCCGTTACCGCTTCCAGACACGCTGTGATCATGTCCGCCGACAGCAATGGCCTGGCCGCATCATGAATCAGAACGATGTCCGATTCTCCCGCGTATTTTCGGATATCCTCCAATCCATTGAAAATGGAGAGTTGTCTCGTTTTGCCAGGTGCAGAGAATCCCCGGAGCTTACTTCCGATTCCGGGACTTGCCATGCCAGCTCCCGCACTGCCAGCTTCGGCTTCCATGCTCCTGTCTTCTTTTTCGCCGCACAAATCCGATACACACTGCCTAATCACATCCCGCCACATTTCATCCGCTACAATCTGCACCGCATCAATACTTTCATGGGAAAGGAGCGTCTGCAGGCAGTAGGAAATGATCGGTCTATCCTTCACCTCTATGTACTGCTTGGGTGTATTGATACCCATTCTTGTCCCTGTTCCACCGGACAAAAGCAATGCTGTCACTTCAAAATTCATTTTTCTTTCCTAATCCTTTAATGCTTCAAAACATCATACATATTCGAAATCTGCCGTGTCAAATCAGCAATCTGTTTGTTTAAGTCTTCCATCTGCTCACCCAAATCCTCCAGCTTCTCCAAACATATATTGTGCTGTAGTTTTTCCAAATATTTTTCGTATAATTCCGCATAGACAAAACCATACTGCTTATCCAATCCAGACATCTTTATAAATTCCCTTTGGGCAGTTTGCTTGTCATAATGCCGGCTCACATGCACTGCAACAATTCGGTCAAGCTGTAAAACAAGCGTTTCAAACTCTTCCTCACTTTCTATTCCATACGTTTCACATTTCTCAGTATAATCCGGTTCATAACTAACCGAAACCTTCTCAAACACACTAGTAATCAATGGAATGGTATTTTCATGCGCTTCGCGCAATGGTCTGATATTCCGATAGATTTCCACAATACTGCTATTTATTTTCCATATTCTCTTCGTTATAGATTTTCCCAGTATCGCTTCCACTTCATTGTGAAAATTTTGTTCTCCATCCCCATCCCGCTCATCAATGAATCGTTTTTGCTTATTCTGAATACTAAACAACAACTTTTTTAGCATCTTTAAAATAACATCCGGACAGCTATCTTTATCACCTCCGGTTAAGGGTGATCCTTCCTTTTCAAGATACTTCAACCAAGATTCATCTTCTTTATTCAACATATCAACAATTTCTTTTATATCATTCATAGGTCTCACCCCTTTCCACAATGCTATCATAATAGAATTTTCTCTCTTTACGCCTTTTGTCTGCATTACCCAAAAGGCAATATGCTTGAATATCACTGATCTCGTTTTCTTTTTGCTCTATCTGCCGCTTTTTGCCTGATAACATAGTCAGATCATACTCCCACTTTTCATATCCCAAAAATTCCCCTACATACTTTTCCCCTATAGCAGTCAACATATAAACAGAAGCTTTCCCGCTTCTATAGCGTTTCACACAACCCACTTCAATCAAATCCGACATAGTGCGATTCAGTTGACTTGCACTGATATTTATCTTGTCGCATATCTGTTTATGCTGCGTACATCCGTTTTCAAATAGAATTTTTAATATCTGTTTTACATAAGCCCTTTCCTTCAATACAACCATTTGCCTATGGAAGAGCTGTTCTTGATTTCTTTTCGGAAGCATATCTGACAAGCCGGTAAAAACCCCACTAAACACTCCCATTGCAAACAAAGCAGAATTCTTCTGTGAAAAAGAATACTGGATTATCTGCTGCATCACCAATCCCATTCTACGGTTAAACGTATAAATTGGCTCAAGATCTTCCTTTTGCAGCGCTTCGCTATATGACCTACGAAGCACAGAAGTCCATTTTTCATAATGCTTCAGGCACACTTCATTTTCCATCATCGTATCCGACGCAATTCCGTTCTTCCGTATTTCCTCAAGCATAACCTCTAATGCGTCTTTTTTTCCCTTATTATGCATCGCCGGAGAACGCTTCATCGGTAGTGCTTCTAATGCTTTCCCTGTCATCCCATTCATCCTCCTTGTTATACTCTATTCCGTAAATCTTTCCCGAAAAGACACAACCGCCTTTACAATCTGTTACGCAGGCGCTATTGGTATATCTGCAATCCTCCAAAGACATTGTACTAAATTCTCTATTCTTTCCAAATGTCGTAATTATTGCCACCACTTGTTCTTTTTGCGCGTCTCTCTTTAAATCCTCCGTCTCAGCAGCTTCAAGCGCCGAACAGGTATTGCACCACGCCACATTACATGTCATTTCGATTCCTGCCAAAATAGAACGCTCAAATTCATAATTCCCCGTTGACCATGATGGACATAAGATCAGCTTTACATTTAGCTTCTGTACAAGTATGTCTCGTGTCTCACAATCTAATTCACTTCTACAAATGGCAATTCCAATACATCCATAATTTTCCCCCAATACTAAGTGGATCTCTTCTCCCTCTGCAATATCCTCCAAGAAGATCTTATCACCGTCTTCCATCGGATATTTTTTCAGTTTTTCCTGTCCAAACCATTCCTTTCCATTACTATCTATAACATATGCTGTGTTATGATTCTTACGGTCTTCCCATTGTTCCCATATGCTGGGAAACACAATAAACTGTAAACTTTTCAGTTTTTCTCCATTTAGAAACTCCTCAATACTCTCCTTCATTTTTGTTGTTCCAAGCATCTCCGGAAATACCAAAATTTTATCCCCATCTTCATCCGCCTTACGCACCGCATGTTTGATATATTGTGTGACTTGCATCTCCTGACTCTGTTCATAAAGATTCTTTATTCCAAAGCAATTTACATCAATATCCTTATTCCGAATCACGTATTTCGCGCATTTTTTCTCATCCAGTTTTATTCTATTCGTCAACGGAGATACCGCAATTGGCAAATATGGCACAACCTCTTCTCTCATACATATGCCAAAAAATGCAGGATTTAGAATATGGTTTCTCACAATATACTTTCCTTCTACTTTTCCATCCTCTACTTCCACATAGAAGGAATTCTCTAAAAGTGAATTTATATCCATTTTATGGTTTTTATCCCGGCTCATTCCTTCCCACATACATCTATAACGAGGCAAAAGAAGGATATTTGTCTCCCGTCTGCTCTTCTCACTGTTCAAGCCGTCCATGTCTCTGGTCTCCGCCCAATCCAGTTTCTCTCTCCACAAAAAATCCTCGCGTTTGCTGCATGCCATTGCATCTGCCAACTGCAAGGCATCTCCTAATTGTACATAAGTTTTTTCGGATATATCAACATCGCTTAACGAGAGGCTGCTTTCCTCTGACAACCAATCCCAGAATACGGCCCCTCCTCTTTCCGCCGCATACAACTCTTCAACAAGAACTCTCTCATTCAAAAAGAGGCGTATGATGCGCGCCATAAAATCATAAATCTCTGTCCATCCTGCCAGTTCCAATAATTCCACTAATTTTTCTCCTTTTCTTATTGTAACATATTTTTTCCTATGTTCAAGCCACTGTTTACATATTGTTTACACCAAAAACCATCCATCGTAGCAGCCCATTTCAAAACCGAGACGGCTCTGTCGGCAAAATGCCTAAAAAGCCGTCTCTTCACTCAAAACCGAAGTTTCCTAATATTTTGCAGCGTCTCCCCGTAAGGTGCTTCCTTTCCGAAAAGAAGCGTTGTCCCCAGCACAAAGCCCTTCACGCCTCTGGGGGCATACTGCATGATCTTGTCCGCGCTGCAAGCGCCGTCCCAATAAATTTCAAATTTCATCTCATCCTTGATCGCAAGCAGTTTGTTGATCTTCTTGCCGACATAAGGCAGATACATCTGTCCCGCATTACCGGGGTTCACCGACATCACCAGCACTTTCTTTACAATGACCAGCATTTCCATCACCGTCTCAATGCTGGTGCCGGGATTGATGGCAATTCCGGGTATCATCCCCGCATTGATGATCTTTTGCAACGTGGTGGACGGATGATACTCCGCCTCGGGATGGATGTATACTGTATCGCCTTTGCGCAGCTTATCCAGGAAAATATGTATGTTATTATTGGGATGCTCTATCATAAGGTGGACGTCCACAGGCTTCTCTGTGGCCGACGCAATATAAGCCATGTCGTTTAAAGACATGGCAAAATTCGGCACATAACGGCCATCCATAATATCAATGTGAAAAGAATCAATGCCACCTGCTTCCAAATCCCTTACTTCTTTTTCCAGATTACCATAATTAGCACACATCATAGATGCTGTTAATTCAAAATCCATATTTGTTTCCGTCCTTCTGTTCCTTTAATTCACATGAACCTATTCTAACATTGTAAGGAAAGGAAGTAAATAGAAACCGCCTAAACTCCGGCATGTTCTCACACTTCTTTTTCAACTTCTTCTGTATGTTACCTAAAAATCACCACTCTCTTCACCAGAACTATATTTTTAAATCCCGAACTTAATGATTCTTAAAATCACTTTTTTCTTACCAGCGACACACAATCTAAATCTTTTGCAATCCAATCAAACACATGCTGTTCTACAACTTCAAATCCGGCACGATATGCTAAATACGCAAACAAGTCTTTACTCATATAACTTCTCCCGCCTGTTGCTGTAGAAAACGAATTTTTATAGCTCGAAGTATTATTGGAATGATGAAACAGAGCCATTCCCCCTTTTCGCAATACCCGATGAATATCCTTAAGATATTCAAAAATATCCATCATTTCAAAATGCACCATGGCATCATATGTAAATAATGCAGAATATTCATTGTCCTTTAATTCACTTAAATTGTATCCATTGTTGCAGTAATAATCAATTTTCCTATTTCCCTTAAACCTCTCTTTACAGAAGTCTATATTTTTCTGAAGAATGTCAACCAATACAATGTGGTTCGCCTTTGCCTCATACATTTGCATATGGCGCCCCCGCCCTGCTGCCAATTCAATCACATTATCCAAATTCATCTTACTGAACATCTTATAAACTACAGAGTCCTCACTCCAAAAAAAATCAAGTGCCGAATCCGATTCTGCTCTTTCAAAATAACTATCCATCGAATTAATATGAGACCAGGCACAATAATCCCGATTCCATTTGACCCTGTCAATCTCCTGTGACGTCGCCCATTCATTTATATCCGCATAATATTCCATTCCATCTTTCTTGAGCAAAGTTTCCAGTTCTTTTGCATATTTTGTACTTGTTATGACAAACTTTTTGTTCTTATTCTTACATTCTTCATAACTGCATACAACGGAATCACCTATGGGAATTCCCCATAAATCACTGCTATTATCACAAAAACATTCTACTAATTCTTCCTCTCTTCTTTGCTGTAACAATTCATAAATTGATTTACCATCTTTTCCTGCACCAAATAGTATTATTTTTTCCATTCTCTCTTTCTTCCCGTTAGCTAATATGAAATTCCTCTAATATCCTCCAACAATTATTGCTATCACAGTATCTGTGCATTTTGCTTCTCAGCACCCGTCTTTTATCCGCTGTTGTATCCTGGGAATCCGCCACATCTTTTACAAAAGCGCATACATCCTCAAACGCGAATATCTCTTTCCCCGGAAGCCATTCCCTAATATTTTCAAAGACAAACCCCCGGC
>CAZOIF010000123.1:0-6208 GCA_964579975.1 uncultured Eubacterium sp.
AAGGCGTGTGTCCGCAAGGATACACGCCTTTTAAATGCGTGCCTTTTGAATGCACGTCCTTTGGCTTTGGCGAATACGTTGAAGTCAACCTGCATATATTGTATTATTGCATCTTTTTGAAGCCGTCCCTTTTCAGAATCATAGAATTACTAATATCAACTTTGTATGTGTAAAGACAATGTATTGCTTTTATCTTTATTTTGTGATGCTATAAACAAAATGCAAAAGGAGTGGTGTTATGGCACAAACATTGGTAAATATCCGTATGGATGAAGAATTAAAAAGGAACATGGAACAGACTTGTCAAGAACTTGGCATGAATATGACTACCGCAATTACTATATTTGCTAAAAAGATGACACGGGAAAAGAGGATTCCTTTTGAGGTATCTGTTGACCCGTTTTACTCAGAAAGTAACATGGCACACTTGCAAAGAGGTGTAGAAGCTCTCAATGCCGGGAAAGGTGTAGAACATGATATAATTGAGGTAGACGAATGAAAAAGATTTGGTTTGATGAGGCATGGGAGGATTACCTCCACTGACAGACACAAGATAAAAAGACATTAAAACGTATTAATAAATTGCTTAAAGATATCGAGAGAGAGCAATTTGACGGCATCAGGAAACCAGAACCATTGAAAGGAAATATGAGCGGTTTTGGAGTCGCCGGATTGATGATGTAAATAGACTGGTGTACCGAATTCGCGGTGATGTGGTGGAAATTGTCTCCTGCAAGGGACACTACGAGGATTGATACACCAGTTTGAAAGATACACAAATTATCTCTTCCTACCGTCTCCTCCAAGTCATCGGTGCAATCAGCACCATCATCGGCAAAAGTTCCAGACGTCCCGCCAGCATATCAAACATCAGAATATATTTCGACAAATCGGAGAACAGACCGAAATTGGACGCGGGGCCTACCATAGCCAGACCCGGTCCGATGTTGTTGATTGTGGCAGCCACCGCCGTGAAATTCGTGGTAAAGTCAAAATTATCCAGACTAATCCCCAGAAGGGATACCGCATAGATCAACACATAACTCACCACAAAAATATAGATCGAACGCCGCGTCTCTGCCTCCACCGTACGCCCATCCAATTTCACTTTGCGCACTCCGTGGGGATGATGGATCAAAAACAGTTCTTTGAGCATGCTCTTAAACATGATGGCAATGCGGGAAACTTTAATTCCGCCGCCCGTGCTGCCCGCACAGGCGCCCACAAACATCAGAAGCACTAATATAGTAGTGGAAAACTGCGGCCAAAGATTAAAGTCCACCGTGGAATATCCTGTTGTCGTGATGATAGACCCCACTTGGAAAAAAGCGTGTCGAAGCGCCTCCAGCGGATCGGGAAAAATTTTCCGAATATTCCATGCGATCAAAAGCCCGCTGGCCAAAATAATACCCAGATAAATCCGAAGCTCCTCCGACTGCAGGGCGGCTTTCAGCTTCTTGCGAAGCAGCAGATAATAAATATTGAAATTCACACCGAACAAAATCATGAATACGGTGATGATCACCTGAAGATGGGGCGCATAACTTCCCGCACTGTCGTTGACCACGCCGAAACCACCCGTTCCCGCTGTTCCCAACGAGATGGTCACCGCGTCAAAGAAAGACATTCCCGTCACTGCCAGCAGAATGATCTCCACAACCGTCATAATCGTGTAGACGGCATAGAGAATGGTAGCCGTAGTCCGTACTCTGGGAACCAGCTTCTCCACGGAAGGGCCCGGGCTCTCCGCCTTCATGAGAAACATGGTCTGTCCGCCGCGCATGGGGAAAACCGCCAGCACGAACACCAGCACCCCCATACCGCCGATCCAATGGGTAAAACTGCGCCAGAACAGACAGCTTCTGGAAAGCGCCTCCACATCGGAGAGGATACTTGCGCCGGTGGTGGTAAAGCCCGAGACCGCCTCAAACAAAGCGTCCGTAAAAGAGGGAATCTCTCCGGATATCCAGAAAGGCAGCGCACCAAAGAAGCTCAGAAGCAGCCAGCTCAGCGATACACTGACAAAACCCTCCAGCGCATAAAATACATAGCTCTTGGGCTTACGGAAGCTCAGAAGCACCCCCAGAGCCAGACAGACAAGCGCAACGCCCAAAAAGGCCCAGATACTCTTCTCCCTATAAAGGATTCCCACAAAAACGGGCAGAAGCAAAAACAGACTCTCAAATTTCAACACGGTTCCCAGCACATATCGAATAATGGAATAGTTCATACACAATTATCCTCAGTTCTTCAAAATATCTCTGGCGTCCTGAAGACCCAGTCTGGTAGTGACCACAATAATGGAATCCCCGGGCAGAATGCAAGTCTGTCCGTCGGGGATAATCAACTGTTTGTTCCGGGTGATGCAACAGATCAACAGCTCTGATTTTAATTGTAAATTCTGCAGTGGAATGCCCGTGATCCTCGAATTCTCCGTGATATGAAATTCCAGCGCCTCCACACGGTCATTGTAGAGCCGATACAGCGTCTGCACATTGCTGCCGATGGAATTCTTGGTGGCGCGCACATACTGTAGGATTTTCTGAGCCGTCAGCAGACTCGGATAGACCACGCTGTCCAGATCCAGATTATGTATGACTTCGCCAAGCTGCTGTCTCTTGATCTTGGTCACCACTTTGCGGCTCACCCGCTTTTTCGCAAAGAGGGACAGCAGAATATTCTCCTCGTCCATATTCGTCAGTGCCACAAAAGAAGCCATTTTATCGATACGCTCCTCCTGCAGCAATGCTTCATCGCTTCCGTCGCCTTGTATAATCACCGCCTCCGGCAGAAGCTCCGTGAGCTCCTGACAGCGCTTGGGGTCACGCTCAATGATTTTGACGGCGATCCCCAGACTCTGGAGCTGCGTGGCCAGATACAGGGAGATCTTGCCGCCCCCTATAATCATGGTATTTTTCACACCGGTGGTCTTCATATTGATCTTCTCGCAGAACGCAATGGCATTCTTGCGGGAAGTGACAATGGAAATAATGTCTCCGGCATGCAGCACGAAATTACCGTCAGGAATCCGCACTTCATTCTCCCGATCTACGGCACAGATCAGAAAATCACAGTGCATTTTGGCGGAAACCTCTTTCAGAGACATATCCTGCAGCATGGAATCCGCAGGAATCTTGAAACGCAGCATCTCCACACCGCCCTTGGAGAAGGTATCAATGCCGATTGCACTGGGAAAACACAGCAGATTGGCAATCTCTCTGGCCGCCGTCTGCTCCGGATTAATAATCATGGACAGCCCCAGCTCCTTCTGCAGAAACTGCTGCTCCAGATTGTACATGGGATTGCGCACTCGGGCAATGGTTTGACATTTTGAGGCTTTCCGGGCGATCACGCAGCAGAGGAGATTCAGTTCGTCCGACTCCGTCACCGCAATCAAAAGATCCGCACTCTCAATACCCGCCTCCGCCAGCACGCTATAGCTTGCGCCGTTTCCCACCAGCCCCATGACGTCACACTCCGCCGCCAGTTGATGCACGATGCTTTTATCAGTATCCACAATACATATATTATTGTCCTCTGTGCTTAGTCTCTGCGTCAGAGCTGTCCCCACCTTGCCGCAGCCCACAATGATAATCTGCATATAAATGCCTTTCCTGCAATCCGTGTATTTTCAAATATTAGAAGGTCTTGCAAATAATAAACCTATTATAGCTTATTCTATCACAACTGCCATTTTTTTCAATGATAAAGTGGCTACTTTATAGGAAAGCCGTTGCGACTCATGTGATCGGCAGCGAAGCCCTCGGTCTGCTGCGTGATACCGTATCCCACATTAGGGCGCACTGCGCAATAAGTGATATCCAGAACAAATATTGTGAGGAAAATAACACATAAAATCAATCGCCATTTCCGGGAAAAGCGATGATATAACTTCATATAGAGGGGCAGCAGATAGCAATTCAAGGCCATTCCTCCCAGCCCGAAGCACATCGCTCCCATAAGGCAAATTCTTCCGTTTAGATTCAGAAAATGCCCCTCGTAATCCCACCAGCGGATCCCCCATTTCCACTCAAGAATAAGACTCGTTATATATTCCAGAACAGAGCAGAGCAGCGCCGACAGCAGGAAGGTCAACAGTGGTTTTTCATGCAACTTTTGCAGCAAAAACCACAATAAAAGGCCCCCTACCCCGTAAATGGGCAGATAGGGACCTTGGTAAACCCCTCTGTTGATCAGTGCGTGTTCCGTCACCAGATACAGCCCCACCTCCCACAGCCAGCCGGCAAAGGAAATGAGGAAAAATAAAAGGACATAAAAATCAAATGTTCTCTGTTTCATGGGGATAGTGTGTCCTTGGACATATGAAAATATGTAATATTACTTTAACTTTATCTCAATTTTATCTCTTGAGATTCGTTAAGTATTCCACTAAACGAATTGGATGGATTTTTAATCCAAAAATTAGATATATCAAAATTTTTGCTTTCCAATTTAACCGCAAGATTCTTTTCTTTCACAAGCGCACGCTTATAATCTCTATTTGACCTACTTCCTGTAAGTTCTCTAATCTGCCGTATATCACAGCATCTAAGCAGTTCATCCTCCAAATTCTCTACCTGCGGAATACAGATTACTTTCTTTACCTGACAACATTGATTCAAAATCTGTATATTTTTTCGCAATATATCCACATTTCCCGTATCAGTATCAAATACCAGAACCACAATTGTATCTTTTCTAAGCTGCATAAGCCTTAATCTGGTCAGTTCTTCCTGAACTACATTTATTTTTTCAACTTTTCCGGGACAAATCAAACGCATTTGAGACTTTAGTACATTAATTAGTTTTTCTTCATCTGCGCCTTCAACATAATATTGATAGTATTTGCCTTTTACCATGCATATCCCTCACCATATCTTTTGCATAATTAAGCTCCTGCCAACTTATACAGCAAATCAATGTTGGGCGAAGCGGAAAATAAATCATTTTCCACCGCATTTTTTACGGAATCCGTACTTCTCTTTAAAAATGCAGAAGCGCTGATACATTTAATCGGCTGCTCAATATCATCAATATCCTTTCTTAGAAACGTAAATGAATGTTTAGGCAAAGGCAAATCTAATATGTCCATATTATGTGTGGTGAAGAAAAGTTGATCATTATCATTCAATCTATGAATCATTAGGGACAAAATCGCTTTTTCCACATCACTGTGTATATAAGAAAATTTTTCATCACAATAATAAAACCCATATGCATCCTCTATGATAGCAGTCAAAAATCCCGCAAGCTCTATACCTGCCTTAGTTCCACTAGACAACACATTTGAGCCACTAACCTTGCCATCCTGAATTATTACCGACCGATGAGGATAGCGAATAATATAAGTATTTTCCACTTCCTCCGACCTTTCTACCTTCAAAATAGAAGAATCCAGCGTTTTTAATATATTTTCCAACACCCATGTATATTTTTTAGAATCTCTTGCCACATAAACTTGTTGAGTACCGTCCCTATAGTCAAAAGGATATTGAAATATCCATGATAAACCCTCTACCTTCTCTAATTCCTCCAGATAATTTTCTCCTCCAGTATCTGAAATCTCTTCCAGACGTTGTACGCAAGTCTCATAGCTGTCTCTGGCATTAATGTTGACAGACATCACTTGAACGTGGATATCAGAAGATAAATATTTTCTTTCCTCTGGTGGCTTAATCACGGTATGCACTCGATACAACACAAATTGATCTCCAACAAAATCAATTGTAAAAGAAGCATCTTTCTTTTTATCCGCGATAACCATCGTGAGAGCATCAAATTGCTTCTTGTCCATAAAATTAAAAATTTGCATCAACATTTTTCCAATGGATGTTTTGCCTGTAGCATTCGCACCCATCAGAATGTTTACTTTTTTGTATCTGAAATTAGGCCTGTTCTTTAAATATTCATCTTTTATATAGGAACCTACAATTTTCTTAGGATATGACATATTCAAATGAAATTCATTTAATGCAAAAAAATTATTAATTCTCATATCCATAACTATCATGTGTTTTCCCTCCGCATATATTACTTCGTTTTTCACGAACTAATTACCTCCCGTTTATCATACATTATTTTCGGGCTCTTTTCAAGATAAAAAACCGAAATATTATAATATATGCCAGAAGACAAAGAAATATTACACATACAGGTCCAAGACTTCATAAAAAGCCAAAAGGCGTGTATCCTTGCGGACACACGCCTT
>CAZOIF010000124.1:0-6117 GCA_964579975.1 uncultured Eubacterium sp.
TCATTCATTTATTTTCTTCTTTTATCAAAATCGGCGCTTTTACATTCGGTGGCGGTTACGCGATGATTCCGCTGATACAAAAGGAAGTTGTTGAGAAAAGGAATTGGATTACAGATAAGGAAATTCTTGAGATTATCGCCATTTCCGAAAGCACACCAGGTCCGATTGCGGTAAATGCGGCAACTTTTATTGGCTATAAAACAGCAGGATTTTTTGGGGCATTGGGAGCGACAGTGGGCGTTGTGCTGCCTTCGTTTCTAATGATTGCTGCAGTATCGCTTGTCCTTCGGCAATTTGAAAACTTGAAAGCCGTAAAGTTTGCGTTTGAGGGTATTCGAGTTGGTGTCTTAGCTCTGATTGTAAAGGCCCTTGTTTCTATGTATAAGCAATGCCCCCGAAATAAATTTTCTTATATCATAGCGGCCTTTTCGTTTTTTTGTGTCGCATTTTTCGGAATAAATGTCCTGATTGTAATTATCATCTGCGCTGTAATAGGATTGGTTTATTCCATTATGGAAGAAAGAAGGGAAAAGAATTGATATATCTGGAATTGTTCATCAATTTTTTGAAAATAGGCGCGTTTACTTTTGGAGGCGGTTATGCCATGCTGCCGCTCATTCAGGAACAAGTCATGGCGCACGGGTGGTTAACAGATGAAGAATTGATCAATTTTATTGCTGTCAGTGAAAGCACCCCGGGACCGTTTGCCATCAATATATCTACCTATGTGGGAATGGAAACCGGAGGATTGTTCGGTGCATTCTGTTCTACGTTGGGAGTGACATTTCCTTCTTTTGCAATTATAATGATAATTGCAAAATGCATTGAGAAATTTCAGGAAAGCAGGATAATAAAGGGGTGCATGGCAGGTCTAAAGCCTGCTGTGGTCGGACTGATTGCGGCGGCTGTTGTTTCTACCGGAAGAACGGTTCTTTTCCCAAGTGGTGTGTTTGTATCTTCCTTTCTGTCAACTTCTTTTATGATTTCTGCATTGATTTTTGTGGGGATGCTTATTTTGGCCCTAAAAAAAGTACACCCGATTGTCATTATTATTCTGTCAGGTATTATTGGGATTGCAGCAGGATATTTGTTAATATAGGAGAAGTGATAACCTTTTCTTTCTCAGCAGGAAATGATATGATAGGATAGGAAATAACCGAGGAGGTAGTACTATGGCATCAAGTGAATATGAATCAGCGTTAAAACAGGGACGACGCAGTTATCGTGCTGCGCTTACGAAAGGTGAGTACCCGTACCTTCCGATATTGGATGAGATGATATCCTATACGGAAGTTGCGTCGATTGATAATTTGGGAATTATGGATATTCCGTTATCCAAGATCGTGGGGACAAAGACGGTGGGAAGATCTAACGCGTTTGCGAATAACTTCATGCCGCTGCTTCCCGAAGAGTCAGAATTCGGATCGAAATGGGGGTCGCTGTACAATCATCAGATCGATGATGGCATTAATGATCCCATCGTTGCTTATGAATTTATGGGTCAGTTTTATGTGCAGGAGGGCAACAAACGCGTCAGCGTCATGAAGTATCTGGAGACATACAGTATTCCTGCCAGCGTTACACGTCTGGTGCCCAAGAAGTCAGATGATAAGGAAAATCGTCTGTATTATGAATTCCTGGATTTTTATGAGGTATCACACAGTTATGATGTTACCTTTTCCAAGGAAGGCAGCTATAAGAAATTTTTAAAACTTATGGGGAAAAAGGCGGATGAGGTCTGGAGTGACGATGACAGGATGAATCTGCATTCTGCCTGTTTTAATTTTGAAAAGGTATTCAATAAGGCGCGTGGAGATAAATTAGATCTCAACGTTTCGGATGCCTTTTTAATGTATGTGGAAATTTACGGATATGATAATGTCATAGAGCAGAGCAGTCAGGAAATGAGCCGCGCTCTTCAGAAAATGTGGAAGGAGATCACGCTTGC
Organism: uncultured Eubacterium sp.; assembly: GCA_964579975.1. Lineage (GTDB taxonomy): Bacteria > Bacillota > Clostridia > Lachnospirales > Lachnospiraceae > Eubacterium_F. Next base: position 1,949 of record CAZOIF010000124.1, read on the forward strand.
CGGTCAGGGCAGTCAGGTAGAACTGGTGCAGGATCCTGAGAAGGTAAAAGCGACTCTTTTGAATAAACTGCTTCCGACGGGAACTCTTAAGATAGCGTTTATCTATACAAAGACGACGGAAACCTCCAGCTGGGCATATGCGCATGAATTGGGCAGGCTGTATCTGGAGCAGGCCTTTGCAGGCAAAGTAGAGACGATGGCTTTTGATCAGGCAGATACGGAGGAACAGGTTGAGGACGCCATCGAGCAGGCGATCGAGGCAGGCTGTGAGCTGATCTTTACGACAGCCACACAGATGGTAAACCAGAGTGTACGTTCCGCGATCAAGCATCCGAAGGTGAAAATATATAACTGTTCTATTAAAATGTCTTATTCCTCGATCTGTACATACTATGCAAGAATGTATGAATCCAAGTTCCTGATGGGCGCTATTGCGGCAGCCCTGTCACGTACGGACAGACTCGGCTATGTGGCGGATTATCCGATCTATGGAACATTGGCGAATATCAATGCGTTTGCATTGGGGGCTAAAATGATCAATCCCTATGTGCAGATTCATTTGGAGTGGAGGAATGTCAAGGGAATCACTGCCAGAGAGAAACTGGAACAAGAGGGCATTGTCTTTGTCTCCGACAGTGATATGATCACGCCGATGAACGCTTCCAGAGAATATGGCCTCTATGTGAAAAAGGAAGACGGAACTTTGGATAATCTGGCGACACCGATCTGGGATTGGGGAAAATTTTACGAGCAGGTGGTCAGAAATATTTTCAGCGGCGGCAGTACGGAGGTGGATGCGCAGAAAGGCAAGAAGGCAGTCAATTATTGGCTGGGGATGTCAGCAGATGTTATTGACGTGATCTGCTCCAAATCTATGCCGCATGGCACCAACAGACTGATAGAATTTTTGAAAAACTCCATACGCGCAGGTGCGTTTCATCCTTTTGACGGCCCGCTTTACGCGCAGGGCGGCGTTTTGCAGTGTGAGAAGGGAGTCACGCTGGGGCCGGACGAGATCATTACTATGGACTGGCTGGCGGAAAATGTAGTCGGGAAGATTCCGGAGTTGGATGAACTGACGGATGAAGCCCGGGCGCTCGTAGAGTTTCAGGGATTCAAAGTAGATGAAACCGGTATAGAGAAAAACGTTGATCCTCAGGTTGACGGAGCAGATGAAAACGGAGTACACGAATGAAAATTTTATTGCTTGCCGATCAGAAATCCAAATACTTATATGATTTTTATGAGCCGGATAAGCTTAAAGGGATCGATCTCATTATTTCCTGCGGAGATCTGTCGCCGTCCTACCTGACTTTTTTTGTCACGCTCTGCAATGTGCCGCTGCTCTATGTAAGGGGCAATCATGATGGGAAGTATGAAGACTCACCTCCGGAGGGATGTATCTGTATCGAAGATGATATCTATGTGCATGAGGGAATCCGTATTTTGGGATTGGGCGGTTCCATGGAATACATACCGCGTTCGAGCAACCAGTACACGGAGCGGGCAATGAGAAGGCGGGTTCAGCGGCTGTGGTTTAAGCTGTGGTGGAGAAAAGGCTTTGATATTCTTGTGACCCATGCACCCGCGTATCAGGTTAACGATCTGGAGGATCTCCCGCATCGGGGATTTCAGGTTTTTCGCGATCTGATGGAGAAATACGAACCGAAATTTTTCTTTCACGGACACGTACACGCCAATTACGGCAGAGGATTCAAGCGGACGGATACCTACGGTAAGACAACCATAGTGAATGGCTTTGAGTATCAGATCGTAGAGTATCCGGATTGATAATCGTTGCGTATGATTTTGTTGATCACTCAGGGAGGGTGAGGATCATTTGCTCATCATTCCGCATAAAGACTGCTCCTCAACATCCATTTTAAATACTCCGCAATACCGTCTTCATCATTACTGCCGATCACCAGATCTGCTATTTCCCGGACCTCGCCTATAGCATTTCCCATGGCGATTCCTTTACCGCATAACTTAAGCATTCCGATATCGGCATAATCATCACCGAATGCTGTGATTTCTTCCGTCTTTATGTTACATGCGGAACATATTTCCGGAATGGCTTTTTCTTTTGTGACATCTTTTTTTGTAAATTTGTACCAATATCCATCCGAAAAACGGATACAATCACAGTCATACAGCATTTCCTGAAGGCGTTCTGCCTGACTGTCTTTAAAAATCTCTACACACATTTTTAAGGAAGTTTCTGCAAAATCCTTATAGTCTGTATATATACTGTCTCCCCAGCTTTGATCTTGTTTTTTGGGATCGATTTTATAGTTCCAGTAATGGGAAGTTATTGTATCAATCGTTATCTCGCAATCCATACCGCATACTTCTCTGGCAGCTGCGATCATTTGTCTCGTTTCTTCTTTGGAAAACTCGGCTTTGTATATGTATTCGTTTTTATATTTTACAAGGGCTCCGCCGCTTGCGATCAATACATCCGGCTGCAATTCCTCTATAAAAGATAACGCATTTTGTTCGCTTCTGGATGTGGATACACCGATCAGAATTCCATTTTTCCTGCATTCTTGCAGCGATTTTAATGTTGCTTGTGAAATGGTTTTGTCACTGCGAAGTAATGTTCCATCCAGATCAAATAAAAGTAATTTACAATTATTCATTCTTTTACCTCAAAATGGTTGTTGAAAGTTCAATCTGTGCTTCTGGGTAGAATGGGGTGTTTTTTATATTACCATAACACATTGAAATTTTCTATTGCAAAGAATAAAATATTATTGTAGCACATGCAAGATTAGGCAATGGAGGTCGATCAAATGAAATTACCAAAGATGGTACTGTTTGATTACGGGCAAACACTTATTGCAGAGCAGAAATTTGACGGCATAAAGGGAACAGAGGCTGTTTTACAGTATGCTGCAAAAAATAAATATCAGTTGTCAGCGGAGCAGGTGCAGGCCAAAGCAAATGAGATCAATCGGGAATTTGGAAGATTTGATCCTGAGAAAAGGCATCTATTTCAGATAGAGATACCAAATTCAATGTTTACGCCTTATCTTTATGAATCACAGGGAATAGAGATAGCATTAAGCAATGCAGAAATTGATACGGTATTCTGGGATGCCGCTGCCCCGGGAGTGCCGACAGAGGGTATAAAGGATTTTTTGGAATATTTAAAAACCAAAGGTATCCGTACAGGTGTGATCAGCAATATTGCTTATGATCCGTCTGTGGTCGCAGAACGTATCAATCGGCTTCTTCCGAAAAATGCGTTTGAATTTATAATTACTTCCAGCAATTTTATGTTCCGTAAGCCCAATAAAAGGATATTCGATCTGGCCTTGGAAAAAGCGGAATTGCGGCCGGATGAAGTCTGGTATATCGGGGATCAGTACGAATGTGATGTAAAAGGTTCCTTAAATGCAGGTCTGTTGCCGATATGGTACATAGGGTCGATTGATTTGCCGTATACAGAGGATAAAAGCATTCTGACAGTCACAAATTGGGACGAATTAAGGCGACGAATGGAGGAATGCGTTAATGACTGAGGTTAAGTTTTATGATGAGATAGAGGATGAACTGCTCAAATTTGCTGTGATAATAGCAAAAACACAGGATCAGTACGTTTTTTGCAAGCACAAAGATAGAGATACGTGGGAGATTCCCGGAGGCCATCGGGAACAAGGGGAGGATATTATAGATACGGCAAAGCGGGAACTGTATGAGGAAACCGGCGCTTTGGAATTTGATATTGAGCCCATTTGTGTATACTCTGTTACTGCGCCTGATAATTTTGATGGCAGGGAATCTTTCGGAATGTTGTTTTTTGCAGATATAAAGCGTTTTGAAACAGAGTTACATAGTGAGATCGAAAAAATTGCAATCATGAGCGGACTGCCGGAAAGGTGGACATATCCTGATATTCAACCACATTTGATGAAAGAAGCAAAGAAACGAGGATATTTATAGGAAGTTTTTAAGGGGCTCATTATGGAAAAATGGGATTTGTATACAAAGTACAGAGAAAAGACAGGGAAAGAACATATCCGTGGAGAAGCGATTCCGGACGGCTTCTATCATTTGGTAGTACATGTCTGGATTCGCAACGGCAAAGGGGAATATCTCATTTCGCAGCGTTCCGCCAATAGACCGACATTTCCGCTTATGTGGGAGTGCGTCGGAGGTTCCGT
>CAZOIF010000125.1:0-6018 GCA_964579975.1 uncultured Eubacterium sp.
CTCCTTAAAATGCTGTATTTACGCCACTTCTGCGATATTTTGTGTCAGACTGTTTTCTGCTTTTTCGTTGCATATCGTGGCATAAGTTGGTATATTTTGTCATCCAAATTTAGTAAAAATCTTAGTAAAATCACTTCATTTTTCAATTTTACTAAAGACTTTTTCCGCTTAGGTACTGCTTAATTGTTACATCTCAGTATCGAATCAGCTATGCCATTGCTGCAATGCGATTTACTTCTTCCTTCGCATCATCAAGACCTAAATGTGTGTATGTATTCAATGTCACACCGATGTCCGAGTGCCCCATAAGATATTGGAGTGTTTTCGGATTCATTCCCGACTTTGCCATATTGCTGCAATAAGTATGCCTGCATACATGAGGTGTTATTTTAGGCAGCTCCTCTTTATAGATGCTATTGTATTTAGTTAATATGTGTTGGAAGTATTTTTCCCAATGAAGTGCCACCATCGGCATATCATTTTGATCCAGATAGAGAAAACCATGATACAGCTTTCCGTTCTTATCCCTGACCGTAGGTTCTACTTTCGGTTTTCTTCGTTTGGAAATAATCACTTCAAAACATTCCCTGACTTCCTTTGTCATAGGAAGAACCCGTTCACCATTCAGGGTCTTGGTTTCTTCAATGATATACTCCATATCCCTCTTTCTCTGCAACTGATGATCTACCCTTATCGTGTTTTCTTCAAAATCTATGTCCGATTTTTGCAGACCAACAAATTCTGAGATACGAAGCCCAGTCTTGAACAGGATATAAATTCCTTCATAATACTTGCAGAAATGCTTATCGTTCTTCACAAACTCGAGAAAAGCCCTCTCCTGTTTCCTCGTTATTGCTTCTCTGGTAACACTGTCATTGACAACAACAGTACATAATTGAAATTCAAACGGATTCTTGCGCAACAGATCATCATCAACTGCCATTTGGAAAGCTGGTCTTACAACCCCTCGGACTGTATGTATTGTGCTGTAGCCCCTGCCATCTGCCTGTAACTTAATCAGCCACGCTTTTGCATCAGACAACTTGACTTTATCAATCCTCTTTGTTCCGAAATCTTCTTTCTTGATAATGTTGATAACAAAGTTATAATTGGCTTCCGTGTTGTGCCGGACACCTGTTTTCTGCTTAATATACTTTTTTACCAACTCAAGGACTGTCAAATCGCCGCCATAAGGGATAACACCATCATCAAGATCTTTTAAGACTTCTTTTTCTTTCTCCCTTAATGACTTGCATGGTCTGCGCCCAGCTGGCAATGGATCAGTGGACTCCAACTTCCAGCTATATAAAAATTTCTGTTTTCCAAAACAGTCTGTATATACAAACGCATATCTTCCGTCTGTTCTCTGGTTTTCTCCGTTCCGCAAAATACGCCCCTTTTTGTCACGCCTTTTCTGGTCACGTTTTTTTTCGCTCAAACGCCTCCGCTCCTTTCCACGAAGAAACCCTAGCACGATATGATGATTATACCACAGCTAAGATTGCTTTTCCACGTTAAAGTGCTACATTTTTCATTTCTGAAGTATCTATAATGAAGATGTCTGGTTAAGAAACTCTTCAAACTTATGCCGGTTTATCAACGACTTATTTCCAATCTGAACCGTAAAACAGTAATCTGCATTCATGTTTTCAGCAATCAATGTCCTTATCTTCTTTTCGCCAATTCCAAAATACTGTACAGCCTCATCAACTGTCAGCATATACTTCTCCCATACCGGAACCAACACTTTTTGTTCCTTTCTGCTTGTATTGTTAATCATCAACACCTCCATCTATATTAAAAAGGTAACATTTTATCTGCCCATGACAACCACGAATCTCTCTCGGCTCTCATCAACAGACAAAACTTTTCTCCAATTCTTTCAAAAATACAGTACAGGTGACAGGTCATTACTCTGCCCACATCGGTCTTGCACCGTCATTCAAATTGACCGGATCACAACCATCTTGCAATCCGGAAGTATCATTATCAAAGATATGTATCATTGCCTCGTGCAACTGCTGCACATTTTGCCAGACATTCATCGCTCCCTGCCTTAACTTCAATACCAGCTTTCAGTATTCCCTCGTATCTACTTCCACATAAAAATGAAAGCAGGCATCTCTTGGCGTGTCCGCATAGTGGCTCCACATATCCCACACGTCCTGTACGCATTTATATATGAATTTGTCAATGTTCAATTGGATAAATCTACTTGAGCTTGTCAGCCCAAAAAGCATATAAAAATACCGGCTATCGTATCGGTAAATTTGTACACTTTACAAGAATGACAAACTTTTTTAAGTAAATATGTACGGTCCAAATTCCCGAATTATAGATTGAATGATCTCTTTCTGTTCCTCAGAACAAAATTTAATTATCTCTTTTAAGCATTTCAACTGTTCCTGCGTTAGAGAGTTTTGAAACTTGGCAAAACCTTCCATAAGAAAGTAACCACCGCCATATCCCTGTTTAACGATCAGAGGCAGTTCTTCATTTATGATCTCGAAATCTCTGCGTATAGCAGTCTGGCTTACTCCAAACATCTGCATCAGCTTTGGTACGGTCAACTTCTTCCCCGCTAAGAGCATTCTTTCAATCTCTCTGCGCCGTTGAAATGCGTTATCTAACATGATTCACCTCCTTCCTTTCGTGTATATTTCAGGTGTAATTTTACAAAAATTAACTTATTTCCTATGTGCAAGTTCCTCAAAAAAGTTTTCCTCTTTCGAGCAAACAAAAATTTTCTGTATACTTACAGCTGACTTACATAAAAATCCTTACTTGACTCACCCACCCTCTATTGCTAAAATGTTTTTGGATAAATCTATAAACAAATCATCAACTGCTATCGTAGCACCGGTTTACATCGGGGCAGCTTTAGCAGTTTTTTTGTGCAGTAACGCCCTTATGTGTTGTAAGACACTCGCCTAAGCTCGTACAACACGCAAACTCCCTACGGGCAGTTTGCACAAGAATAGCAAGCACTGCCTACGGACGTCCGTAGGCTGCAATTTCCCCAAGTTTCTCCAAGTGGAAACTTGAGAAAATTGGCTTGCAGAGGGCATATCCCCCTGACCCCCTTTGCGCTCCAAAATCCAGAAATTATCTCTACGGAATTTCTGAATTTTTACGCTTGAAAAACCCTCACGCCGGATACGGCATATTACAAAAAACAGAGCATTTTTTATGAAAGGAGCTTCCCAAACAATGGAGAACAGAGAACGCCAAAACCGCTTAACACTACGTCTGAGCGATGATGAACTTTACATACTGAAGCAGAAATGCAAAGCCTCCAATATGAAAGACAAATCCTCTTTCCTGCGGCATCTGATCATATACGGTTACGTCTACGACATTGACTATTCAGAGCTGCGGGAATACAATGCTGCGCTTGCCAAAATCGGGAACAATTTGAACCAGATCGCAAAACGCATGAACGCCACAGGCAACGTATATAAAGCTGATGTAAACGAAGTAAAGGAGCTGATGCAAAAGGTATGGCATACACAAAAATCCATGCTATCCAAGCAACCGTCAATAAAGCAGTAGACTACATCTGCAACCCCGACAAAACCGACGAGGGCATACTGATTTCTTCTTACGGGTGCAGCCCCGAAACTGCCGCCTACGATTTTAAATTTGCATTGTCAAAGACCAGCCAGTCCGATCCAAACAAAGCCTATCACTTGATACAGTCTTTCCTTCCCGATGAGGTATCTTATAAGGAAGCCCATCAGATAGGCGTGGAGCTTGCCGACAAACTTTTAGAGGGGAAATACTCTTATGTTGTCACTACCCACATTGACAAAGGGCATGTACATAACCACATCATTTTTTGCGCCGCTGATAACGTCAACCATGAGAAATATCACGACTGCAAAAAGACCTATTACAACATCCGCAACCTGAGTGACACTCTCTGCAGGGAGCATGAACTTTCCGTCATCACTCCGGGAGAAAAGCGGGGCAAAACTTACAAGGAATGGCAGGCTGACAGAAACGGTTCTTCATGGAAAGAACAGTTAAAAGCTGACATTGACGAAGCCATAAAAAACGCCGCAACTTACGAGGACTGCATTGATCTGATCCGTGCAAAAGGCTATGAAGTCAAAGGCGAGGACTTCGGTGAAAAAGCCCATAAATTTATCTCATTCCGCCCTCTGGACAAAGAGAATTTTGTCCGTGGCAGAGCCTCGTCTTTAGGTACGGAATACACCAAAGAACGGATCAGGGAGCGCATTGAGGAAAAGGCGCTTGTAAAGGATAAAAAGCGTGTACCATTCCCCACCATAAAGAAACCCATTGTCAAAGATTATTCAAGGAAAAATCTCATTGACACCACCGAGGAAAAATTCACACAAAGCCCCGGTTTGAAACATTGGGCTGACATTCAAAACCTTAAAATTGCCGCTGCAAGTTACAGTCAGGCTGGCTCTATTACGGAACTTGAAAAGCAGATCGCCGCCAAGTCCACACTGGCAAAAACAGCCCGTGAAAGCCTTGTTGAAACCGAGCGTCAGCTAAAAGATTTAGGGCAGGTTTTGAAGTATGCAGAGCAGTACAAAACCAACCATATCTATCATGTGCGCTACCAAAAATCTAAGGACAAGGACGCTTATCTGCGCCGCCATGAAACGGAGCTTATCCTTCATGACGGTGCGGAAAATATACTGAAACGCTTTGGCATCAATCCAAAGAATATTGATGTCGAAAAGCTCCGCAGTGATTACAATGCACTCTATTCCAAAAAGCAGGCTTTACAGAAAACATACAAATCTGCCGAGAAAGAAGCTGCTGACCTTAATCGAAAACTGAACAATCTCAATCAATATCTTGACCACAATCCGGAACCGCAGACTGTTGACAAGAAAGAAGAGAAAAGTCAAAATTCCCTCTAAATTCGACATTTAAAAAAGGTGTACCGCAACGAGGTTTTTTCCTTCATTGCGATACACCCTTATATGTGTAACAATTCCTATATTCTGTCCTACTTCATATTTTATTTTATGTATATTCCTATATCGTTCTTTCATGTACTTCACTCCACTATCAAACTGTATTCTGTTGCAATTCACGCCTGCCGATGTGTAATTTAAACTACTATCGAGGTGAATTACAATGAATGATGCAAAACAAAATTTGGCTTCCGCAGTGCGTGAAGCCCGGACGGAACTTGGACTTTCACAGGAAAAACTGGCTGAAATCCTAAATATCGACTCACGCACCATACTTAACATTGAAGCAGGACGTGGCAACCCCAAATTTGAAAAACTGTACCCTTTGATTACATATCTAAAGATACCAGCAGGCAAAATCTTCGATCCGGATTACAAAGATGAAACACCGAACCTCCAGAAGCTCCTTTCCCTGCAAAAAAACTGTACGGAACAGGAAGCTTCTGACCTGCTCCCTATGGTTCGTTACCTGCTTGATCTGTTGCGAAAATAAGGTATTCTTCCCTGATAGGAACCCAATGCACCTAACCTGAAATATAGCTATTCTGAACCATCCTAAAAGTGTAAAGGCGCCTATTGCTATCTTCCAATAGACGCCTTAGTTTTTGATTTCTTTCTTTATACTTCCTGTCCATGTAATCTTAATATACCCACATACTGTATTAGCAATGTGGCAAAACAACGCAATACCTTTCGACTTCCCTTTATCGTTTGTGCATTATAGATTTTCTTCCTGCTCCCCATCTGCCGGAAACCGAGGGATACCTGTCCTGCTCGAAAGCTATGTTTATTATTCTCATGCTTTAAAGTCAAATCCTTGGAATATCTTGGATTCCCCGCGAAGATTAAGGACTCTGTTTGTAAGCGGCACAATCATTCCCTCTTTCTTCAAACGTTCCAGCACTTCCAGAAACACAGGAATTTTTGAACCTAACTGAACTTCTGCTCTCTGTGAGCCGGACACGCTTCCCTCTCCGAACGCTTCTCTCATATAATCCTCTGTTTCCTTTACCGCCATTTCAAGCTTGGAAGGAGTATTTTCCTCTCTTTTAAGTTCTTC
>CAZOIF010000126.1:0-5945 GCA_964579975.1 uncultured Eubacterium sp.
TGTCCCCTGCGTGCACATTCCGCCATAACAGCGTTATGATGCCGGATATCGTGACGAAGCCGTCTACTCGATTCCACGGATTCTTCCAGAATCTCTATCTGTCTCTCTAAAAGACGGTAGTTCATCTGTATCAGTTGATTTTCTCTCTCGTACTCCTTCTCCTTCCCGACATGCAGATAAAACCGAAACACAAGAAGCTGCAAGGTCCCTGTCAGGAAAAAATTCACCAGGATCTGATAAATTCTCTGAAACGTCATTTCCCTGTTCAGACTCGGATTCAAAATGTAGCCGATACCCAACAAAATGCAGAGGATCATCACCACAACACTGAACTTATCTGCTTCGCTCTCCACATAATCACCAAAGTCCTTTACGGATTCTTTAACATATCTGTCGAGAAGAAATGCAATAAGCAGGATCAGCATAATGCGCGAGATAATATCCGCCCATATATTACTCTCGAAAAAAATAATGGAAATTTCCAGCCCGCCGACCACAAACACCGACATCAAGTAAAACCCCAGCGCCAGCTTATAAAACGTCAGATAAACGGAATCCCTGCTCATAAAAATCGCAAAAATAGAGAAACACACATACATCGTAAACGGTGCTACCCGTACATAGCTGTCCCAATTTGCCACATACCAGACACTTGCAAGCACACTCATAACCGCGCAGAAACACACATAACCGATCACCGTCTTTTTTCTGTCAAACCGCGACTCGGAAAGCAGAGAAAATAACAGCATCACGCCTCCAAGGTTAATTACAAACCGGATTAAAGCTATAAATACGGAACCGCCCAACATACTTTGTGCCTCTTTTCATGCCGACTCATCTTAAGTAGAATCTCAGCTTCAATAGCATTATTCTACAATATTTTTTAATCGAAAAAAGCGTCTGGCGAAGATTGTTACCTGACGTTTATTTTCGCGCTCCTTTTTAGAATGAAAAGACCAACCTAAGGAGAAATTTTATGCTATACTTGATTAAAAATCAAAGATTTTTAATCGTGAGATTTGGGCTTACGCCCAAACTCACAAGCCAGGAAAATAAGGGAATGAATATGTACAAGATTTTAATGGTAGATGACGATCCGATGATTTTAGAGAATAATAAGACATATTTTAGCGCTGTGGGCTATGAAGTCGTCTGTGCGGAAACTGCGGAAACTGCACAAAAAATCATATTATCCAATGCGCTCGACTGTGTCATTCTGGACGTAGATCTGCCTGATATGAGCGGCTTCGCATTATGTGAAAAAATACGCCAGAAAACAGGGCTTCCCATTATTTTCCTTTCCGGCTATACCGAAGAAGAAAACCGTATCCGCGGACTGTCAATCGGCGGAGATGACTATGTGTGCAAACCTTACAGTTTAAAAGAACTGGAACTCCGGGTACAGGCACGCATCCGTTCCGGCAGAGCCGCCGAGCCACCCCAGACCCTTACATATGGTGCTCTTTCCATCTGCCCTTCCTCATGCAGCGTAAGTTACGACACATATTCCGTCGATTTTTCATCCTACGAATTTGATGTGTTGTATTTTCTCGCAAAGCATCCCAATGAAATATATACACCGGAACAGATTTACGATTCGGTATGGAAAGCACCAATCAACAAAGGGCAGAAATCCCTGCAGGTCATTATGGGACGTATCCGCAAAAAACTCTATGATATGTGCCCGGATCACGACTACATCCAGACCAAGCGTTATAAGGGTTACCTGTTTGTTCCTGACCGGGAATGAACATAAAAGCCCACCGCTCCGACAATAACTGAAAGCAGTACAAATCCTAATACAATAACAATAGGATTACTCTTGCAGGTGTCGGCATGCAGTGTCTGCGTATTTATTTGGGCAGAAACCAATACCCGCTTCTCATTGCTATCCGGAGTCTGTGCATATAATACCTGTTCCTCATCGGTCTCTGAAGTCTCCGTATATAACGGCTGTGGTGCATCGGTATCGGGCAGTTCTGCGTATGACGACGACTCTATATTTGTGTTTGAGATTTGTGCACTTGATGATTGTCCGTTGTTTGCTACATCTGATCCACTATCAAAGTCCCTCGTCTCCGTTTGGGCTGTACCTGACAGAGCCTCTGCTACGACATTATCCGAATCGGTATCAGGATTTTCGCTGTGGATCGGGTTTTCGTCTTTTGCTGGCGTACTGCTGATGTTTTTCTGTGGCTCATCCGGCGGATTTATGATGGAAGTGCCACCACCCCGGCTTCCCCCTATATCCTCCGCAGACTCCAGATCATCAGCCGCATAACAAAGCACATTGGAAAAATATTTGGTTCCGTTATCATTCCACTGCAGACGAATATATATGTTGGAATGCGCCGCCCGGTCATGCTGTTCAGAACTAAAAGCAATAAAAAAGCCTGCGTAAATATCTGTTACTATTTTTTCTTCATATGTGAGCCAGCTTTCTCCATCGAAAGAATACTCCGATATTACCGTGATCGGCAGAGCTTCCTTCGGCTTCGTATATCCGCCTTGAAACGTATATAAGCTGCCAATTATAGATGCCTTCACATCTGTAAAAGTCAGCGGATAATCGTTATAAACTACCGTACATTGCACCGGTCCGGCGGACACCGCATGTAAAAAAGAACCCTGCAGTTCAAAACGTTGTCTTTCCGCCTGTTGCTTTTCGGTTCCCTCCAGACTCCATGACAGAGGAACCCATTCATTATTACTTACATCTCCCTGTCTGTTGACTGAACATTTGATTTGCGTCGGGAGCACATCGTTTAACGTTTGTCCGTCTTCTACAATAACACAGACAGAATTCTGATATATCACGAAAGGCGTATCCGCATAATGGATGCTCCCCGATATATGACAGTCGGAAACCACCAGACCCGCACCTTCCTCCTGCCACAAGGCACATGATTCGCTTTCCACTGCAACACCCTCCATGGAAAGCATTCCTTTTTCCGCCACATAAAAAATGCTTTTACCGTCCGGATGTCCCGAAAAGATGAGATGATCGTCACTCAAAAGTTCTATCTCTCCGGTTACGGTGATTGTGTATTTATCAGTATCAACATAAACAGAAGGCCTGTTTATACCGTTAGGGCAAAAACTGTATTCACCGTCCAAAACCACATGATCCACCAGCTTTACTGTGCCGCCGGTGTTCTTGTGTGCCTCCAGCCACTCCACCAGTGCCTCGCCGGAGGATATGGTTTGTTCCGGGTCTGGCGCGGCTGCCGGCTCCTCGATTGACTCCTGCTCCGGTTCCGGTTCGATTACAGGCTCCTCGCCAGGCTCTGCTTCCACCCCGGCAGCGGATTCCTCGATCAGTTCCGGCCCAGTATTTTCTTCTTCTGCCATTGCAACAACGAAATCAACCCTGTAAAATAAAATCGCAATTACAAAAACCAGTATAAATAAGAATTTACACCTATTTTTCATACATTTTCCTTTGTTAAAATTTTGGAGGATTCACAATTATTATGAAGCAGACCATATTTACAAAAACTGCATTTCAAACAATTCTGGTAACCGCGGGCACAATTATGATAAGTCTTCTTGGACTGCTGATTGCTACCCGATACGATAATAAATATATAACAAAGGCGGAGCTTACACAAGATAATCTTTGCATAGTTCCAGAAAAAGGTTATTGCTCCCTTGTTGACGGCTGGGAGCTTTATCCGGATATTCTGCTCTCCCCGGAGGACTTTTCTGCCGGGACACAATATTACTACAACACATGGGCCGGCGAATATCCTAATCTGGCCTTATTCCACGAAAATAAAAATCCTTACGGAGCCTCCACATGGCGTCTACATCTGCAGGGAAGCGGTAATGTCCTTCTCTATCAGCAGGAGCCTCTCTGCGCCACGAGGGTTTATGTAGATGGACATTGTTTAGGCGAAACCGGCGACGTGTCTTTCGATAATTATACTCCCCGAATTAAAGACACCGCTTATTCCTTTATTCTTGACGGGGAAGCAGAACTGATTATCCAGACTGCCAATTATTCACACTATTACGGGGGAATCTGGTATGCACCTGTAATAGGTGATGCAGACAGCGTCAGCCATCTCATTGCCTGCCGTATGATTATCTACGGACTGCTGTTTTTCTCATCTCTCACACTCTCTTTGTTTTGCATCGTACTTTGGACGTGTCGGGATGACAGCGGTAAGACCGTCACACTCTATTTTGGCATGTTAAGCCTGTCCTTTGCTGTAAGAATATGCTACCCTCTCTTAAGACTGTTTGGCGTGCCGCTTGTAAGCACACTTTATGCGATAGAAGATGCTGCCGCCGTATGCGGTATTTACTTTTCCATACAGATTACCCTCCTGCTGTTTTTGCCGTACGGTTTTAAGCGCCTGAAAAAAGTGCTCCGTCTTCTTTCTCTGGTTGTCTGCGGTATTGTTGTCATCGCGCCCTTATTCATTTTTCCTGCCGTACCCGGTCTTATATTATGGTATGGGCCGTTTATTTCATGGTATAAAGTGATCATGGCATTCATTCTGATCAGCCTGACGGTTTATGGTGGTTTTATGGGACTGCAGCACATAGGAATCATTCTTGCTGCCGCTGCTGCAAATGGCATCTGCCTGCTTTACAGCGTGCTGTCAATCGGCTCTTACGAACCTTTTGTCGGCGCTTACCTTGAAGAATATGGTGCTTTTTGTATGGTGATTGCTTTCGCCGTCCTGATGGTACAGCGTAACCGGGAATTGGCAGAGGAAAACGTAAAGCTTACTCTTCATCTACAGGAGGAGGTCGAGAAAAAAACAGAACATCTGCACAGGCTTCTCACGGAGAGAGGACAACTGATCGCAGAATTGGGTCATGATATGAAATCTCCTTTAACCTCTCTCTCCAACATGGCACAGATTATACGGTTGAATGATATTATGCTGGATGAGGATACTCGCAAAAGAATGATTCACATAGAAGAACAGTGTCATATTTTATCTGAGCGTCTGAAATCCATTCAGGAAATAGCCGCTCAGACAAATTTCCCTGTGAAAATGGAGCCTGTGCAGTTAAATACCTTTCTTTCGGATTTTTATCACAACTGCCGCCCTATCATAGAACTTTACGGACCGAATTTTATGGAAAATATTACCCCACGTCCCTGCCATATCATGGCAGACCGTGAGCAGCTTTTCCGTGCATTGGAAAACCTCCTATACAATGCTGCCGACTTTACGCCGCCGGACGGTAAAATCACACTGTCCCTTACAGCGGACGATGCTCTTGCCTATATCACCGTTTCAGACACAGGCTGCGGCATACCGGAAAAAGATCTCCCGAATGTTTTCCGCCGTTCCTACACTACCCGCAGCGACAAGGGCGGGCAGGGATTGGGGCTTGCCATTACCCGCACCATTGTCTTAGAACATGCAGGCCAAATAGATGTAGTTTCCAAAGAAGGGGAGGGAACAACGTTTACAATCCGACTTCCGTTATTGGCGGGGGATAAAAACAGCTAATATATTTATTCATGTTAAAAAATGTAATTTTATTTAAAATTTTTACACTAAAATACACGAATATTTTAAAATTATCCACATTATTTTACATGAATCATTTTTGCAGCAGTTCTGCAATCTCTTCTTTATACGGCGGGAGCGTCTTCTTGGCGCTCCCCTCCTCGCAAAGCCAGGGCGTTTCCAGAATCTTCGGAATCTGAGCAAACCTTTCGTCATGGACAATCTTTTTTAAAACATCCTTCCCGATATAACCATTGCCGATATTGGCATGGCGGTCTTTATGTGCCCCGCAGGGATTCAGGCTGTCGTTGATATGTATGACCGCGATCTGGTCCATCCCGATCACCTGATCAAATTGTTGTATCAACCCTTCATAGTCTCCCACCAGATCATAACCGGCGTCGTTCACATGACAGGTATCAAAACAGACGCGCAGCCGATCTCTTTTATGCACGCCATCATAGATCA
>CAZOIF010000127.1:0-5890 GCA_964579975.1 uncultured Eubacterium sp.
GATATTCTTATTTCTGCTTTAGAGGACTAAAAATCGGTATTAACCGACAGCCCCCTCAAAATATTATCTCATCATATTTTTTGTGCATGCTTTCTGCACATACCGATGTTGCGAAGCAACTTGTATGGCTCAGCTCTGCTGAGACTATTTTATCATATCCACAGGTACTACTGTCAGGGATACCATTTCACTCGCATCAAACCCTGCGATCAGATGCAGCCAGATTATTGTACTTTCCTCCAACGACGGTTTATCTCCATACACACCTACCGCCCCCGTTTTTACACCAGACACCTTCAGGGCATATAATTTAGGCAGAAGGATCTCATAATCGTATCCGCTTTTCTGGCTCCCCTGCGCGTCGCATCCGACAGCAACTCCCGCCTGTCTTCCATCCTTTCCGAAAACAAGCGGCCTGTACTCCCTCGCACACTCCTTCTTCCTGCACTCCTGCGGATATTTCCAATAATGCACAAAATCCGGCGCCGATACCTGCATAATCTGATTTACCCGATTTCTCGCATATTCCGGTACTGTCACTCCCGGCGGAAGTTCAAATGCCGGAACAAAACCACCCGAAGCCTGGATCTCGTCCCATGTCCGTGTATCCCCCCGGTACACAGGAAAGCCCGGCGGTACAATCCCGCCCTCCATAGTACATCTCTTTAAAAATCCTGCCCTGTCCTTCGGAGCCGGAATTTCCACTTCGCACTCCTGTGCCGCATCGTATTCATGTGTTATTACCATGTTTGTTCCCTCCTTTACAAAATATATGGTTCATACACATATTACAATATTGTGTTCAGGTCTGACGTATCCAAACTCCCGAAAAACAGTGGTTTTCACAATCACTCTGACTCCGTATTACATCCTACAGCCGGATCAATGAACTACAACAGGGCAAAAACCCCAAATTTTCTCTTGACATCGCATCCACAATATTGTATTGTGTCAACCGTTCCGGCTGGCTCATTATTGGCTTAGCTGGACTAGGAATAAAAACATATAAAAAAGATGGATTTCCCACTTTATTGGAGTTATAATATTTAAAAATACATAATTTGGCAGCACTGCCTGGCCAGAAAGGATGATTACTATGAACCTGCCACGAGATTATGAAAATCCGCATTTCTTACATGACAATACAATGCCGGACCGGGCTTACTATATACCGGCCTCTGCGCCAGCTTCTTCCCCGCTGTACGCAAGAGAAGTCTCCGACCGTTTTCAGCTGTTAAACGGAGCATGGAATTTTAAATATTATGAAAGCGTCTATGATGTGGAAGAAGACTTTTTTGAAGAAAATCATGACACTTCTTCTTTCGATGTCATTCCTGTCCCCAGCGTATGGCAAAACCACGGATATGACACGCACCAATACACAAATGTCCGATACCCATTTCCATTTGACCCGCCCCATGTTCCACAAGATAATCCTTGTGGGGCATATCTCGTCGACTTTTCTTATGAAAAAGATGAATCTGCCCCAAATGCTTATCTTAACTTTGAAGGTGTTGATTCCTGTTTTTATGTGTGGCTGAATGGCAGGTATGTGGGTTACAGCCAGGTATCCCATTCGACAAATGAATTTGATGTTACATATGATATCCGGACGGGAATGAACCGTCTGGCGGTTCTCGTCCTCAAATGGTGCGACGGGAGCTATCTCGAAGATCAGGACAAGTTCCGGATGAGCGGGATATTCCGGGATGTGTATTTATTAAAGCGACCAACGGACGGCATATTTGATTATTTTATAACGACAAAATGCCCTGACCGGGATGATAAGTCAAAGAATTTACTGACAAATGAGAAAAAAGCACAAGTCACGATATGTCTGGATTATTTTCAGGATATCGTTCCTACTGACATCACCATCTGTGACGCCGGAGGGACCTCTGTCGCACATGCCTCTCTGACTGGCGAAGGAAATTCCGGGACGACCGGCGCCAGCCATGGTAAAATAGTCTCAGCAGAGCTGAGCCATGCGAGTTGCTTCGCAACATCGATATGCGCAGAAAATATGCACAAAAAATATGATAAGACGATTTCCGTCACACTGGAAATCGGGGAAGCCTTGCTCTGGAATCCAGAGACCCCTTATCTCTATACGCTGATCCTGAAAACAAATGATGAGGTCATTACCGATCAGATCGGCATCCGGGAAATAAAAGTCTGTGACCAGGTCGTTTTCCTGAATGATACAGCGATCAAATTCCGGGGGGTAAACCGCCATGACTCAGATCCAGTCACCGGATTTACGATCGATCAGGAGCAGATGATGAAGGACCTCACCCTGATGAAACAACACAATTTTAATGCCATCCGCACAAGCCATTATCCGAATTCACCTGTTTTTTACCAGCTCTGCGACAAATTTGGCTTTTATGTCATCGACGAGGCCGACATAGAGGCTCATGGCCCCGTTGCATTTTATTATAAAGATGACAGTTGGGAAAAACGGAGCGAAGAATGGCATAAATCGATCGCCGACAATCCTGAATTCATGGACGCCATCATGGACCGGGTTAAAAAATGCGTACACCGTGACAAAAACCGTCCTAGTGTAGTCATCTGGTCGATGGGAAATGAAAGCGCCTTTGGCTGCAACTTTGAGGAGGCGCTGCGTTGGACAAAAGAGTTTGATCCCACCCGCCTGACACATTACGAGAGCGCTCTATACCGAAACAGCCAGAAAAAGTACGATCTTTCCAATCTCGATCTGTATAGCCGGATGTATCCCTCTCTTACCGAAATACAGGAGCACCTGGAACACGAAGCCGATAAACCTTATATCCTGTGTGAGTACTGCCATGCCATGGGAAATGGTCCCGGTGACTTTGAAGATTATTTTCAGCTGTTCGAAAAATACGATCAAATCTGTGGCGGATTTGTCTGGGAATGGTGCGACCACGCAATCAATAAAGGCAAAGCGGCAAACGGAAAAACGATCTATTATTATGGCGGCGACCATGGGGAAATGATCCACGACGGAAATTTCTGCATGGATGGGCTGGTTTACCCGGACCGGACGCCCCATACCGGATTGCTCGAATATAAAAATGTACACCGCCCTGTCCGGGTCGTCTCCTTTGATCCGCAGGCTGACACGCTGACCTTTCATAATTACATGGATTTTACTTCATTGGAAGATGCCATTTCCATCTCCTATGAGATCTGCTGCGATGGGACAGTCACCAAAAAAGGAACGCTCTGCGATGTAACAGCTCCTCCACATGGAGAGAGCACGATATCCTTTTCCCCGGATATCCCTGAGAAAGGAAAAACATATTTGAAAATTTTATACCAGGCAAAAAAAGAAGCCGGACTTATTCCGGCAGGTCTTTCCCTCGGATTTGATGAAATCCTCCTGTCCGCGCCGGAAAACCGGAACCAGATCTGTCTTTCCATACTTACACACAAGGCAGAGGATCCATCCCCTGTCCGTGTAATTCCAGCAGGTCCTTCTCTTTTGTTAAAAGGAGATCATTTTTCCTATGTATTCGATAAGAGAACAGGCCTGTTGGAGCAGATGACGTTAGACGGCATAGAACTTCTGGATCATCCCATGAATATAAACATCTGGCGCGCCCCTGTCGACAATGACAGGAATATAAAAGAAGACTGGCTCCGTGCAGGATACGACCATACCGTGACCCGTGCTTACAAGACAACAGTCTGGGAGCGCTACGGCCGCGACGTAAAAATGTGCACCGACCTGTCACTATCCGCTCCTTCCATTCAAAAGATCATGGACATCCGCATCATTTGGCTGATCCAGAGCGACGGAACGATCGACATTTCCATGTCGGTCAAAAGAGATATGGAATTCCCGGAACTTCCACGCTTTGGACTGCGCCTGTTTTTAGACCGGAGTTTGGAACAGATCACTTATTATGGCATCGGCCCGGAAGAAAGCTATC
Organism: uncultured Eubacterium sp.; assembly: GCA_964579975.1. Taxonomy (GTDB): domain Bacteria; phylum Bacillota; class Clostridia; order Lachnospirales; family Lachnospiraceae; genus Eubacterium_F. Next base: position 3,924 of record CAZOIF010000127.1, read on the forward strand.
CGGACAAACATCACGCCGGAAGCCACGGAACCTACTCCAATGATGTCACTTCCCTCCACGAAGACTACATCCGTCCACAGGAAAATGGGAGTCATTACGACTGTGATTATGTGATTGCCCAAAATAAATCCTACGGCCTTGCTGCCGCAGGAGCGAAACCTTTTTCCTTTAACGCCTCCGTCTACACTCAGGAGGAACTCACGGAAAAAATGCATCATTATGAACTGACGCCATGTGGAAGCACGGTACTCTGTCTCGACTATGCCCAGAATGGACTCGGCTCCAACAGCTGTGGCCCGGAACTGCTTCCACAGTACCGACTGGATGATGAAACATTTGATTTTGAAGTACGGCTCATTCCGTTTATAACCACATAAATCCGCTTTTAGTGGTCGCAGTTCATGAGCAATGCTAATTTATAAATATCCTGTGCCAAAAATCAATACTCCTTTACCAGTTCCTCTTCCAGCACGCCATACTTTTCCATAAACAATGCTTTATCTGCCTCATTCCGGATCAGCATCACCTCGTGGAATTTGCCGGTTTCTTTGTCTTTGAAACCGGCCACCTGCTCTCCCGTACAGATACTGGCCCGGATGAGTGCCTGTTTTTTCTCTTTATCATATGGTTCTACTGTTATCTTTTTCTTAAATCCAAACATATGATATCTCCTGTTTTATGTATGCAATACATTTTTTCGCAAACGTAGTGGTGGCTACGTCGAGGCTTGGGAAGTAAAAAATAGACAAGCCAGATTGCCAATCACTTAATATTCGTTGTACTAGATTATATCAGACAAAATTTGTCCCTACAAGAGAATTTTTCGCTGGAGAATATCTTCATTATCTATTTATTTCTGGTAAAATCCGTGTAAAATATCGTTAGCACATCAAATACAAAGGAGAAATTACCATGAATAATTTACAGACAAACATATCTTATTATCTGAACTATTGTCAATCCCAGAAAAGACTGGACACCAAAACATTGAAAGCCTACCGGATCGACCTGAAGCAATTTGAACAAAAGATTTCTACTGATGACATCTCCAAGGTCAGTCCGGATGTATTGGAAACCTATATCGCAAATCTTCACCAGACATACGCCCCCAAGACCGCAAAGCGAAAAATCGCCTCCGTAAAGGCGTTTTTCCACTTTTTAGAGTTGAAAGAAAAAATTGACCGCAGCCCATTCCACAAGATTGAGATAAAATTCCGGGAGCCTGTCATATTACCCAAGACCATCTCCCTCCGCACGATTGAAACCTTTCTTTCCACCATATACCAACAGCACAAAACCGCCAAAACGGATCACCAGCGCAGAAATGCCCTTCGTGACGCCGCCGTGATCGAAACTCTTTTTGCCACCGGCATCCGTATCTCCGAACTCTGCTCTCTAAAACCAAGCGACGTCGACTTACAGGACAACTGCATTCTCATTTACGGAAAAGGTTCTAAAGAGCGAAAGCTGCAGATCGGAAACGAGGACGTCGCCCATATTCTAAGAAAATACAAAGATTCTTACCTGTCAGAAATGCAGACCTGCAATCACTTTTTTGCGAACCAGAACAGCACACCACTCTCCGACCAGTCCGTCCGCAGAATGATCAACAAGTACACCGCCCTCTCCTCAATCGAACTACATATCACACCGCATATGTTCCGCCACACCTTCGCCACCAGCCTCTTAGAAGCCGACGTTGACATCCGCTACATTCAGGAAATGCTCGGCCACAGTTCGATCCACATCACAGAGATTTATACCCACGTCGCCATGGCGAAGCAGCGGGATATCCTGATGACGAAACATCCGAGGAAGGATTTTCGGGTGGAGGGGTAGATAAGGATAGGAGATTGAGGGCCTTCCCCCGGAGGGGGAGGGTGTTTTTTAGTGGGGTGGAAAGGGGGAAGTGATGGATAATATTTTATTATCGGTTGGTTTTAGTAACAAATGTACAAATGAATAAT
>CAZOIF010000128.1:0-5767 GCA_964579975.1 uncultured Eubacterium sp.
GATGCTTATATGGAAAAATTACAGGATATAAAAGTTAGAGTACCAAAAGAATATTATAATAAGATTAAATCTTGTGCAGAATCTAAAGGGTTGAGTATAAATAAATTGGTAATATCATTATTAGAGAAAAGAATAAACTTGAAAAGGATTTATCAGAATTGGAGCGATTTTCTATGCGGAAACTAAAAGTATATTTAGATACATCGGTTATCAGTTATCTGGATCAGAACGATGCGTCAGAACGCATGAGGGGCACATTGGAACTATGGAAAGACTTTGTAAACGGAATAAGCGGTATGACTATTTGAGTGATATTGAGTATAGAAAATTGGAAATCAATGCGGAAATATCGTGGAATTTTAAGCATATTGTAAATATCAAGACAATCAGAGGTGTAAGGGCGATTACTAATCTTGAAGGTTACAAGGAATAATATTGTCAATCCATCTGTATTATCAGAAAGTGAGGGATGATTATGGAGACATTGGTTATCAGTCCTGATTTTACGATTGAAAATATTCATAAGATCAGGGAGCAGAACTATGAACGGACAAAAGATATGACAGTGGCGGAAAAGGTGGCATATTACAATAATTCTGGTAAAGAAGCGGAAAGAGAAATTGAGAGACGCAGAGCATTAAAGCGTAAGGCTGTAGTAAGTGTATGATGGACTTAACTAGGGCTTGCTGAATAATATAATCCAACGCCTTACAGGGTCACTACAAGCAAGCCCGTTTTCTTTCTCTCATTTTTTAGAAAAACAAATTCCAGCATTTCTAAAATTGTGCAACATAAAATAATACATGTCCTCAGAAAAGAAATTCTGATGTGGACGTAAACACGCAGGGTGTGGATTGATTAAGTACGGAAGTTCCCTTGTGCCTTTTGTCAATAAGTTTCCGAAGAATACAAGATTGTATAAGGTGATGACGACAAAGTCAGGAGAGGACAGTGCAAACCGCAGGCGGATGGAAACTGGCTGGCAGAAGAAATCATAGCATGGCAGTTTCTTTTGTGGTATTATGGTATTGGGTGTCGAAAGATGCCTGATACCATAAAGAAAGCAGGGCGGCAGATGGACAGGAATGTAAATGTTATAACGGATTTGGACGGGACGAAGATTGTTTTGATCAACGATATTGTTTTCAGGGGAAAACGTAGTGTGAAATGGGAAGACGTGGAGCAGTATCTCCGCCAGTACATCGGGGAGTTTTATACGGTTGCGGATACGGAGCAAATCGTGTATATCGGTTCTGACCTGCCGGATGAGTACGCTCATTCCAATTACACGAAAAAGCTGAGAGGAACCAGTGCGAAAGCCAAAGCAAATGCGGCGCAGGGACTTCCTGAGATGATTGAGACAGCGACAGGTAAACAGTTTGAGGAAAACAGAAAAGAGAAACATGGGAAGGATGCGAAATACGGGTGGTACCGTTATGAATCCCGGTTTGCGCTTCCGGTATATGATGAAAACGGGGAGGTTGAAAGGTATAATGTCTTTCATGCCCTGATGCTCATGCGGCACGCAAAAGACGGGAACATGTATTTGTACGACATTATGGAAATAAAAAAAGAAACGAGCAGACTTTTCCAGTCCGGAGACCTTACTCAGTAGAAGAACCCATTTCCTTTTGTAAACATCATAAAGGAATAATGGTGTTCTGTCAAGCGGAAATTTTTGTAATGACAGACCGGAACGAAAAGCAGCAACTGAAAACAGAAAGTAAAACCAATGCAAAAAAGCGTATGGAGCGTAACCGTTTCCTGCGCTTTTTTGCGTGAAAAAAGGAGGGAAACGACAATGACAGAAATCAAATTCACATCAAAAGAGCATGAATATTTTTATAAAACAATGATACAGAAGTCCGGCAACAGAGATAGCTACCACCGGGTATTTTTTTACTGTGTTGGTATTTCTGACACGGCGAGAAGAAATATAAATCGAATTTTTGATTTTGAACAGGACAGGATCAAGCCGGACGGACTGCGTGAGGGGTGGCAGACAGGGGGAACGGTACGGATTACAAGACTTGCGTTCAATCTGTGGAATGGATATATGGCGCAGGGGGAGGAACGTATGTCAACGCCTTATGAGATGTTTGACTGTAGTTATTCCCCCTATTTCTATGAAGCTATAAAGTATAGACAATATCAAACTTGCCCTGCAGGGATACAACTACGGGAATGGATATATCCCATGGGCGAAAGAGAATTATGGCGGGTACACGCTGGCAAACGCAGCAGAGTTTTCGGATAAGACGGCACAGGAAAAGGGGTGGGAAAGTTATGGGGACAAGCAGTATGTACCCCATGTCCTGCGCTATTATTCGCTGGGGCGTATCCCAAATGGAGCAGGGGATCAGTCGATCGTGCAGGTGGCACTGGCACAGGAAGGGAACGGCGGGGATGTGTACTGGAGCCGGTACGGGTTCCATACCCGGGTGTCATGGTGTGCCTGTTTTGTTTCGTGGTGTTCGGAGCAGTGCGGTTATCTGGAGAGTGGTGTCCTGCCGAAATTTTCCCTTTGTTCGGACGGTGTGAAATGGTTTCAGGATAAAGGGCAGTTTAAAGATGGAAGCTATGTTCCCGCAGCGGGGGATATTATTTTCTTTGACTGGGCGATGATGGCACGATTGACCATGTGGGGATTGTGGAGAGCGTGGGTAAAGGGAATGTAAATACGATTGAAGGAAACAGTGGGGATCAGGTGAAACGGCATAGTTATCCGCTAGGAGATAGTCGGATTTATGGGTATGGAGTGCTGGTTTATATAAATTAAGAAGGACAAATATGGCTGTAAAGGAGAGGGGATGAAAAAATTTGTAGCCGTATTTGTCTATTTTTGTTGCAAAGTCTGTGATATAAACAAGTGAAATAAAAAGTAAATGTTAGGAGGCAGGACGATATGGGGGAAGTCTACGGGTATGTTCGTGTGTCCAGTACAGATCAAAATGAGGACAGGCAGATGCTGGCAATGCAGGAAGCAGGAGTACCGGAATATAATATTTTCATGGATAAGCAGTCGGGGAAGAATTTTGAGCGCCAGCAGTATATAAAACTGAGGGGAAAACAGTATATAAGGTAACATTTTCCGGAGGAACGAATACAACAGGAAGAAAACCATCTGCACTTTCCGGGACAGCAGGAACATTAGTGACTCTGCCGGAAAATCCATATACAAAACAAGGACATCATTTTATCGGCTGGACAGATGGGCAGAATACATATGAGCCAAATGCGTCTTATCGTATTCCATACCGTGACATTGTTTTAACAGCATCGTGGGAAAGCGATGAAAAGCAAGAATACACCATTTCTGTATCCAGCCAGACAGGAGGCAGCATCACGCCAGATGGCGAGGTAACTGTCATAGAGGGGGAAACACAAACATTTACCATCACTGCTGATGAAGGATACAGCATTGGCGATGTAAAGGTAGATGGTGAAAGCGTAGGTGCGGTTTCAGAATATGTTTTTGAGGACATTTCCGCTGACCATACCATTGAAGCATTGTTTAACAAAGCTACATCCATTAAAATAGAGAATATCCGATTGGATAAGGAAGAGGTAGCATTGGAGAAAGGGCAAACACTTCTTTTAAACGCAGCAATCACTCCGAATGAAGCGGAAGATAAACAGCTCAAATGGAGTTCCAGCAACATAAATGTGGCTTCTGTATAAAATGGTTTGATTACCGCAATTGGGGCAGGTACTGCAACTATTACAGCAGAAAGCCAGGACGGAAGTAATGCCAAGGCAAGCTGCATAATTACAGTAACCAAACATACACAGCAGTTTACTGGCACACAAAGTTACAGTAAGAAATATGGGGATGCAGACTTTACTCTGGATGCAGAACTTACGGATGGAGATGGAATGTTAAGTTATGTATCTTCCAATAATGAAGTGGCTATAGTATCTGATACCGGAAAAGTGACATTAAAGGGTGGCGGGGAAACAACGGTTACCATAACAGCGGCTGAAACAGATGATTTCAAGCTTGCACAATTTAAGGTGACAATTAAAGTGGCAGGGGACAATGTACCTGAGCCGACGGGCAAACCGAATGTTACAACCAGCCCGAAACCGACAGGTAACACCAATGTTATACAACCACCAAAACCGACTAATATACCTGGCACGGTACAACCCCCATTAGCTAGTACAGTTCTAAAGGACTCTGCTAGTGGAATGTCATATAAAGTACTTGTGCAAGGTAATAGTGTAGCGTTTTGTTCGGTATTTAGTAAAGTGATAACGAAGGCGGCAGTTCCAGATACGGTTACAATTGACGGAATAAATTATAAGGTGACAGAAATATCGAATAATGCATTTAGTGGATGCAAAAAATTAAAATCCGTAACAATAGGAAAGTATGTCACCAAGATCGGAGATAATGCATTTAATAATTGTATCTCACTAAAGAAGGTTGTTATTCCTGCCAGCGTGGTTAAAATTGGGAAGAAGGCATTTTATGGATGCAAGAAGTTAAATTCCATAATCATTAAAACCCAAAAGCTAAAAAGCAAATCTGTTGGGTCACAGGCGTTTAAGGGAATACATAAGAAAGCGACGGTTAAAGTGCCTGGAAAGCAAAGAAAAGCTTATTTAAAATGGCTGAGAAAGAAAGGAGTTGCTAAAACAGTAAAAATTAAATAGGGTATATGGGGGAAAGATATTTCGCATTAGTATAACAAAGGAGTAGCTTTAAGATAGGCTGCTCCTTTGTTATTTGGAATATTGCATTTTATGTTGCGATGTGTAAGGTGAAATTGCGGTAGGCAGGTTCTCTATTTTTTGTTTATGACAGACAGAACCCATAAAGCCTTGGGAGGTAAACATGAGAATGAGAATTTACTATAAAATAAAATCTTTGAAGGAATAGTAAGCCGCACATAACATTGCAGGAGATCAAAGGCTCAGATTATTGGGTTCTTTTTGTATTCTGTTTTGGCAGTCTTACAATCTATGATAAAAAGTGTTTTGTCGTCTTCGGCTTTTATATGAATATCTGATAATCTGTTTTTCTTGTGAATTTACTTGTATTGTAAAGGATTCCGAGTGTCTCTACAACAGTTTTTCAAGTTGAATTGTCAGTATATAGGGAAATGCTTTGGAATACGGATTTTTTTGGAGTTTTAGAAAAAAATTTTATTGGAAATTTTCTGATAGGAACAATAGAAGGTATTCATTAATGTGCGAAAAAGGGTAAAGAGGGTGACTGATAGAGGAAATCTTGAGGTAAAAAGAGTGAAAAACATGAAAGGAGTGGAACTATAGGTTTATTGAAAAGTCGAGAATGGTTTGTTAGAATAGGAGTGGAGAAATTTGTTGAATGTTGTCATGTGGTTATAAAAAATTAAGTAAAGCAAGTTAATGTACGAAGTGAATTTCTTGAGGTAGAATCGTAGGAGTTAGGGATTTATAGATGGCATAATTTGATGAACCGAAAATACTGTGGATTTATTAACTATAGCCTCTCGGATTCATATGAGTAGGCATAGATTTGTATTTTGACAACTGAATATCGTGAGATTTTGGAAAGATGCCAGGTAAAAGTGGAAAAAAGAGCGCACTTATCCCTTGAAAAGAGATGCGCTTTTTATAAAAATGTGGTATGATTATTCTGCGTTGGCAATTCGTGAGAATGTAAAAATGGTGTCTACACGGGTTGGCATTTTCCATGCATCAAGATGTTGGAACATCATGATCGCATAGAGGCGGCAGTACCACATCTTAGAAGAGCGGTGTCTGCCGTCTTCTAATT
>CAZOIF010000129.1:0-5748 GCA_964579975.1 uncultured Eubacterium sp.
AAGGAGATGACCGCTGCATATCCCACCAGAACAGGAAACAGCCCCTGAAAATCAAATTTGCCCAGACACAGAAGCAGCACCTCCGCTCCAAATACAAGAAACATTCCCACCAAATCCAATTTTTTCACGACAGATACCCTGCAAAACGAAACTGAGAACATGACATGGGCAAGGGCAAAGCCTGCAACTCCAAGGACAAACAGGATTCCCTCCTCTTTGTCAAGGGCAAGAAGTACATCTCCTGCCAGTGAACAGATCAGAGCTATCAACATCGTTTTGGAAATCCATCGGTTCTCTTTTCTTTTTATGTATCCGCATATGCCAGCGAGAACAAAAAAGAGGCTGGTAAGGGACTTTAACAAAATCGTCCATCCGGCAAGATCATTTTGGAATACGGCGATCAATCCTCCCAGCGAAATCAACATCAAAATTTCTAATATAAGATACATCTTTGTATCCTCCCTCGTTCTATTTGTCTATCTTACTCAGTTCCAACAGCTCTTTGGCTATTTGCTCGACATGGGAAAAGGTTTCTTCTGTCATTCCCGTAATCCGGCTTTGGTTGTTCGCTTCTTCTACAATAGAGCTTGCACGAACCTGTGAATTTTTTACAAGCTCTTCCATTTGATCTGACATTTCCCGCACATCCTGACTGCACTGCTTTGTCTGATCGCAATCTTTCGCAATCTGCTCTATTCTGGTTCTGGAATCCGCCTGAAGCCCCCCCAGATTGACCGCCTCCTGCCTCGCATCGGAAATCTGCGTGATTCCCGCATCGACGGAGGCAAGATTCCGCTCATTCGAAAGTTTCACATCATTCAACATAGCAATCATTTTTGAAACCATGGCAGTTATAGCGCCATTTGACTGTTTGGAGCGCTCTGCCAGCTCACGAACCTCATCCGCCACAACGGCAAATCCTTTGCCATGTTCACCGGCGCGCGCCGCCTCAATGGAGGCATTGAGCGCAAGAAGATTCGTCTGTCCGGTAATCTGAGAGATTTCATTGGTAAATCCTGAGATTTCCATGATACTCGTCTCGAGATTCCCAATGGCCTCCTCCGTTAGATTTGCTGCCTTTTCAATGACCTTCATATCTGTCACCGCATGATCCATGATATCCACATAATTATTCATGTGCTGACAGATCTCGTCCGAAATCACCAGTACATTCTTCGTACTCTCATCAATCGATCCGGATGCCCGGACCATCTCAGTGACGATACCGTGCATGGAACTGACATGAGAAAGACTTTTCATGCAGTCCTCCGAGGTATCTTGTGCCGAAGACACAATGGTGTCATTCGTCACTTTGGATTCCTGCACATTCTCTGCCAGCTCATCCATCATCTCCACCAGTTTTGCAGAGACTTCCTCGCACTTGGACACAACCGCTGCCACCTGTTCCGTGCTATGCAGGTTTTCCAACAGTTTTCTGGAAGCGCCTGCAATATTGATAAATACTACACTCATGACGACCTGTTCTATCGTAAATCCTACCGAACGTGTCAGAAACCATTCCATATTTGTGGGATATTCAATCTGCTGGACATTCCTGGACCTTAGAAAGAGCGAGATCAACAGAAAGAAGTAACTGATAAGGGAGATCTGCTTCGTAAATTTTTTGTCAAAAAACATACAGCTGAATAACATTGCCAATCCATAGGTCATATAAATCCCAATCGCCGAATTACCACCCAGAAGCATGACAACCAAACCGACCGACAGTACACTGACATATTTCATGACACGGACAGGTACTCCAAACTTCTGGAGAACTCCCGGACCAAGGGTACAGGCACATCCCGGTATGGAAAGCAACGCCAGATCATCATATTTGATCTGAAATACCCCTGCTGCCGTTGCCAGAAACAAAACCGGAAAAACCAGCGTCATCCATCGCAGCACCTTTGTTAATCTTTTGCATACCTTTACATCATTTTGTTCAAAAAAGTCTAATTGCTTTTCCACAGCGGAATCCCTCCAATACCATTTTCTTTCGCACAATATACACAATGATATAGGATGATTTTGAAAAAATCAATTTATATGGTACAATTCGCAGTTTTCAGGGTATAGATTGCATCCACTCCCCAAATAAGCCTGCAAGTGGCATAAAAAAATCAGCCGTTTGCTCTCCGGCAAAACGACTGATTTCTATTGATATTATTTCTTTGTCTTTATCTTGATATATTTTGACCACTTGCCCGATAAATACTTTTTACCCGCATCGGTCGAATATTGTTTCTTATAACGCCGCCGGATATAATAGGTCTTATTGGGCTTTAATTTCTTAATTGCTTGAATTGGCTTATACGTTTTTGACTTCTTGTTATACTTCTCCACAGTCACTGCTTTTTTAAACTTCTTACTTGTTGAATATTGCAGGGACTCCCCAAAGGATGCTCTCTTGGTATATTTTATGAATTTGTGCGTAATCTTAGTTCTGCCAATCGCCATGCACATCCTCTCAGCCTTACTGATTTTTTGCCCTTTCATTGGCGTATCAATCTCTTGGATGAGAGTCTTCCCCTTTTTACCATTCTTATCCGTTGCCTGTACCTTGACACGAAGTAGCGGATATTTCGAAATATACTTGTTTTTTATGTAAAAACTATTTGTCTTACAATGCTTATTAGACCATATCACTTTCCCCTTTGCCAAAATGCGGCAGGAGTACTCTACATTGTTCTCACCAACATCCCAGGTCATCTTGATCTTCTCTTTCACGATGTCTGCCATGCGAAGATTTGATATGTCCTTCACCTTATAGGTGCCCTTTTTTATATATTGGGACTGCACATACGCCTTCTGTCCGCCCCAGAACACCACTGTCCACTCTGCATCTGACTCTGACGGAAGCATATCTATTTCTGCACCCAGGGAAAGAATACCCAGTTGTTGCGAATTAGTGTCCTTGGACTGATAAACATACACATCTTCCTTCTCCGCTACATTTGTAACCTCACCCGGCGCTGTGCCAGCCGGTAATTGTGTCCCACTTGGAGTGACGTTCAAGTATCTGCTATCCACATAATAAACACCCGGCACTTGATAGTTCAGGTAATTTACATTATTATTCTGCACCTCCACACTTCCGTTAAAGGACACCTTGTAGTATTTGTTCGTGCTTCCTGCAGCTTCTGACGGCACCAGCTCTGTGGAAACGACATTTACCTTCGTATTGGTTGGCAGTGCATATACTGGAGTATACATCTTCTCTTCCTCGTTGGGAACTGCTCTCAGAGGTACCAGCTTTGTCACAACGCCAGTTCCCGCTTTCGGAATCTCTGCCTCCGATCCATATGGATGATTGGCGGGTAGAGCAAAGTCAAGCCATACTTTGTTCCTTTGGATTTTATAAAAACCTGGCGGATGAGTTTCCAGATAAGAATCCAACGTCGTATCCTGGCATCCAAAAGTACTAACAAAACCATCTGATGCATAAGCCGCATTCCATGCCTGGTATCCGTTGTCCCAGATCGTTACCCATTCCTCATCACAGGCAACCACTAAAAACCTGCATCCTTCTCTCTCGAGATACTGGGCGCCTTCTGGCATATAATTAATTCTGCCTGTACCTGGCAAGTCACCCCCATAATTAGTCTCTACATCCTTTATATATTCAATATTGTCCTGTGGATAATATTGGCTGCTATACGTATACCCCTGAATTGCAGTACCCGGAGCCACGGCATACACCTCATGTGTTACAGCCGTAAACGTCACAGGGTCTCTAAGCCAGGAAGCGGCTGCCATATCATCCTCACCAACCAGATAGGCATAAGCGATAACTTTTGGCATCGGATTCAGCATCACTAAACTCGTTATGCTGTTTTGACATCTGTTAAGATAATCTCCTACCGATTCGCCCGGCGCTCTCGCTGCCTGTACCGGTTGTACAGTTATAATGGCAGAAAGAAATGACAGACAGAGCAATATTGCCAACGCTTTCTTAAAAACATTTGAACTTTTATGCATTTTTCTCCTCCTTTGAACAACATAATAATAATTATGATTATAGCACATTTCCTCTGACTGTCTTCCGATTTTTCGCGAATGGTAAATATATGGCGCGAATGGTTCAGTGTACTTACAGGTTTCCTCGAATGTAAAGCGAGATTCTTCTTTCTAATACCAGTCATGTTTCTCATTCCGGTCAAGTGCATTGATTTTCTCCATTTCCTCATCCGTCAGTTCAAAATCATAGATTTCTGTATTCTCCTGTATATGTGCCGGATTGCTCGAACCCGGAATGACTACGACACCTTTCTGCAGATTCCAGCGGAGAATCACTTGTGCCGGGGATTTTCCGTGTGCTTTTGCAATTGCTGAAATCGTTTCATCTCCCAACAGTTCTGCGGTATGTCCCCGTCCACCAAGCGGATACCAGCCCTGCACCACAATACCGAGACTCTGGATATAAGGAATCACATCATTTTCCTGATAATACGGATGGATCTCATTCTGTACTAATGCTGGTGTAACCGTCACCTGCGGCAGAAAGGTCTCCAGCTCCTCCACATACCAATTGGACAGACCAATGGAACGGATTTTTCCTTCCTTCACCGCCTTTTCCATCGCCTTGTATGCGTTCACATCATTTGTTCCCGGATGGTGCAAAAGCATCATGTCGATGTAACCGATATCCAGTCGCTTCAAACAATCATCGATCGCCTTTTCCGGGTTGTCATACTGGTCCGGATATAATTTTGTGGTCACAAAGATTTCTTTTCTCGGTATCCCTGATTCTCTGACTGCTTTTCCTACCTCTATTTCATTCCCATACATATAAGCCGTATCGATCAGCCTGACCCCACGCTTTAACGCCTCCGAAACAGAGGACACACAGACATCGTCCTCCAAGCTATACGTGCCAAGTCCATTAAGCGGCATATCGTACCCACTGTTTAAACGCACTGTCTTCTTTTTGAAATTGAAAACAGGTTCTTTGGCTTTCTTCGTAACCTTTATTTTCAGCCATGAGGATACCTTATTTCCGCCAGATGTAACCGTGACTTTTATTTTTGCTGTCCCCTTTTTCTTCGCCCTCACAACTCCCTTCGCACTGACAGAAGCGATTTTTTGATCAGAAGATGTATAGTTTATCTTCTTTTTCCCTTTTATATTATTTACCTTTACCATGATTGCGGCTTTTGTCCCCTGGATCAACTGGCAGGTTCTCTTTGTATAATTTGTTTTTTGGATTTTTAAAGTTATATTACTGCTCTTTGTTTTCGCTGCCACCGATCCCTGCCCCGGCAGAGGACTGACCACCTGCATTGCCACAAGAATCAAAGCCATTATTTTCCATATCCGATTCATCTCTTTTCCCCCTTCATAGTTTTATGAAATTTTTAATACCAGTCATGTTTCTCATTCCGGTCAAGTGCGTTCATTTTTTCCATTTCCTCATCTGTTAATTCAAAATCAAAGACCCGCTCCCCTGTCTCTTTTCCGCTGTTTTTTACACAAAGGGCTGACTTCCCATCTCATCCAGCCATCCGGTAATCCCGCCTCTGCGAAGTGCCACCACGGAAACCCCAACCTTGTACCTTATTCATAATAATGGCTGTATTTCCGTCTTTTCGGGCACTCCCGTTAATACCTAATACTTTCATGTCCGCATCCTCCATCTATCTATACTTTTGATTAATATTTCTTCCTAATTCACAAAGTGAATTCATTTACCTTGCGAATCACCTTTGCCGGAACACCACCCACCACAGTAAATGGCTCAACATCTTT
>CAZOIF010000130.1:0-5722 GCA_964579975.1 uncultured Eubacterium sp.
TTCAACGCCTATCAAATAAAAACAAGCACCCCCATTGGGGGTGCTTGTTTTCTGGAACACCCAGACAAAATAAATGCCACATTTGGGCAATGCCTGTATTTGACGGAAAACTTAATCGTCTTCACCGCTTGGCCGTCCAGACGTAATGTGTAAATCGCCTGAATCCATATCCGTTGCCATGTTATCGCCCACCCGCATCATCATGTGGCCGTCAGAATCCATCGCCATGCTATCTGAAATGGCAAATAAGAAATCGCTATCTTCAAAGTCAAAAATATGTTTAGGTCCTGCCATTTAAACTATCTCCCCCTGAGTATCTACCAATTAGTTAAAATTGATAAACCCTATTGTCACAATGTATAGCATTCCTTATATTCTTTAATTACAGCTTCCGAAAACGCAAACGCTTCCTCATCATAATCACTGTCCTGTTTCCAGCTTTCAATGTCATCAGCAGTTACAAGACGAATAATAAATTCATCGCCTACAAATCGGCGTGCAATGCACATAAATTCATCAAAGCTTGACGTAATCCCTCTGGCATCAATAAAATAGCTCACACCTTTTCTGTACACTTGACAAAAGGCGTGGAAACTCTTATCGTCTTTTTCTTCAATAATATATGGATTATACCCTAACAGTTTTTGTAGTGATAATGCAAAGTGGTGACAAGATCCACAAAGTAGAGGATATGCTGAGTCGTACGGGAATTCGTCATCGTCTGGGTAGTCAAAAAAATCCGTGTAATCTATATTGTGTAACGATTCTTCAAAATCATCATCGCTATAAAAGCCCTTATGTCGTCCAAATTGACTTACTGAAACAAATTCTTTCCTGTTGTGCAACTCATACGCCCCCGCTCCTAATATTCCAGCCAGAAGGGCACTTAAATTCCTTTATGTTTATGGTTTACCAAAATGGCTCTCTAATTCCTTTACACGGGGTTCTCTTTCTACCTGCTCCAACGCTAAAATGGCGAGAAGCATCATCTGATAAAGTTCATCATACCACAGTTCCAACTGGCAAGGTGTCAGCGAAGCCACATACCCTTTATACTTTGGAGTATCTGGTGTTGTATTGTTATGGCGTATATCCAAATTGTTTAGAAGTAAAAATATGTGCTTGGATAAATCTCTGTTTATAGATTCTATACGAGAGCGTTTCCCTTCCAAGTCCTTGCCCATAGCGGCGAGTATAGCCCACTTGGCTTTTAGATTGCCTCGCAAAGAACGATGATTATACTTAAAAATATCAAGAGCAATTTCAGGGGCAGATACCTCCGCTGCAGCAGTGATCGCAGGGTTCTTCTCTACTACAAAGACTTGCTCTTTCTTTTTATTGTGAACGATGCAGTGGTTATATTCAGAGAGACAATTATCCATAAGTTCTTGCAGTTGATCCGCTGTACTATATAAATTGATGCCGTGGTGTTGAGCATAATCGTACGCTATTATCCAAAAGTTATAGATTATCTCAATTAATGTTAAGAAGTCATCCAAATCGGTAGATGCTCGGTTAACGATGTCATCATATCCAATGGAATCCAAAAAATCCTCAACGTCAAGGCAATGACCACGACATTTCCAATTCAAAAAGCAGTAGTCATCTACAAATTGTTTAAGAGACGCTTCAAGCAAGTCCATATAAGCAAAATTCCATCGTTCAAACAGTGCTTGAAGTCGCTCAGTATCTCGAGAAAGGTCATTGCTCTCTTCCAGCAGTTCAAAAATGTTAGTTCGAGCCATGAGCTATTCCTCCCTTCCTATAGTGAAAATGGCATATACATATTGAAATTCTATTTCGGGAATGTTTCCTTTAATTATATCACAATATTTCAATTTGCCAACAATTAAATATAATAGGCACATCAAACAGAAGGAGATGAGCCTATGCCCATTACATATCCCACCGAGTTCAAGATCAAAACTATCCGGCGATATAAGGAGGGCGAATCCATCAAGGCCCTCAGCGAAGAACTACATATCTCCCAAAGTACCCTCTACCACTGGCGAAAGGAATATTGTTCCATCCAGACTCCCAATCGTACATATACGCCAGCGGAGTTTGATGCTATTTCTCGGCGGCTCCAGAAGCTGGAGCATGAGCTGGAGATCATTCGGGTCAGCGAATATTTAGCCACTGTCCCACTGCAACAGAAGCTTGCCACATTGGAGAAACTATACAATCAACCAGGTAACCCATACAGTGTTCATGAGCTCTGCGATGCCTTGGGTGTAGCCCGAGGCACTTTCTATAACCACATCTTTCGCCTAGTAGATCGCACCAAGTATCAGGACGAGCAGGCAAAGCTTATGGTGGCAGTTCAACAAGCTTTTGATGATAGTCAGCAGAGATATGGCGCAGAGAAAATCCGAGTTACTTTGGCACAACGCGGTGTTAGTTAAGGTCAGTACCAAACGAATTGCTGCCATTATGCAGGAACTGGGGCTGCACAGTGTCCGAGTGAACGCCAAAAAGCTGTACAAGAAGCGGCAGAATCGGGCAAAAGGAAACCTGCTGAAGCGAGAGTTTTCAGCAGGTCATCCCAACCAAGTATGGGTCAACGATATTGCACAGTTCAAAATCAAGGGGTACTAGGTCTACCTCTGTGTTATTTTGGATGTATACTCTCGCAAGGTAGTGGGCTATCGGGTGTCACGCAACTCCAGTACCCACTTGGCCGTGTCCACTTTTCGGATGGCCTATGAAGAACGGGGGAAACCTCAGGGGCTGACCTTTCACAGCGACCGAGGTAAACAGTACATTTCCAAGGCGTTTACAGCACTTCTGCAAGAGTGCGGAGCGAAGCAGTCGTTTTCAGCCAGTGGTCGTCCCTTGGATAACACTGTATTCGAATCCTTCTTCTCCACCTTCAAACAGGAGGAGGCCTACCGCCGGGACTACACTTCCGAAAAACACTTCTGCCGAAGTGTGGAGGAATACATTCAGTTTTACAATGAAGTTCGCCCCCACCAAACTCTGAACTATAAGACGCCACAGGACTTTGAAGCCGCTTACAGAACGGATATATAGGAAAGTTGTGTTCAAATCAGGAACATGAGCAAAAGTTTAACCTGCCGATTTGACGAGTTTTCAAAATAGCACATCAAGGCCTGGAAGAGTTCAAACCCTGTCATATCAATGCTTTCAAAAATGAAGGACACCATTTTTCGATAAAACAGTTCGAAAAATGGTGTCCGTTCAAGAACAGTGAGCCTTCTTTTTGCGGATTTTCTGCTTTATTGGCGGACACTCTTGCTCTTCCCCTACTTTTGTGCTAAAATCGCAAAAAAGGGGGGGGAATTTGATGCGCGATGAGCTGTTTGATTACTATGTTAAACTTGGCCATAATCTCTGCTACTTAAAGCGTTACAGAATATCAGCTCGTAGAATAAATAATTTTTATACTGGAGTTCTCACATTGGCAACTGTTTGCGGCATTGGAGCATTATCCTCTTTTAGTGTCAATCCAGCGTTGATTGCTGCGATTGCATTAGCGGGTCAAATTCTGTCAGCGTTAAAGCCCTTAACACAGTCTGCAAAGCAAAGATCTGCCTTGAATTACATCCTTGAAGATTTAACAACCCTCTTTGACGAGGTGAGCATCTATTGGGATACTGTGGGCGCAAAGGAAAAAAGTCTTACTATGGGAAACGAAATTGCAGCAAAGCTGGCTGATTGGAAAAAGTGCGAAAGGCAAATCTCAAACCGTTTTTCCGTTGACCTTGATTTTCCCTATAAGAATCGATTGGACAAAAAGGCAAAGGAAGATAATATTCGATACTTTTGGTATCACTATCACACCAAACCAGAGGAGGAATTATAATGCAAAGTCAAGCTTTACCCCCAGAGTCACCAGTTAAGCCCACACCGCCACCAAAGACGGAAACTCGTCAGGACAGCAACTACTCCCTTGATCCCACATACCGTATGCCTACTCCTCCCCCAAAAACCGATAAGTAAAGAGATTGGATCATCACAACAAGTGGTGATCCTTTTTCTTAAATCGATGTCGTCTGATGCATCCGTCGTAGCATTTTCTCTCTTTTACTATTTGCGCTAAACTTACTTCATTAGAAATAGAAAGGAGTACATTTGACATGGAATCATTTGAGACTGTATCAGTTAATACCTCTGCCTTTTTTGATTTGACCTTTTGGGCGCCTCTAAAAATCCTATCTCCATTCTGTATCATGGCCTTTATTTTTTTCATTTTTTGTAAGTCGCCATTTGCGCGAGATAATACGAAGTTCGCAAGACATCTTCCATATGCGATGTTCTTATTTATTAAATCTTTTCTTTATGGGACCCTGTTTTTTCTGGTCTTCTTTTATGACTTTCCCTCACGCACATGGTCCCTCTGGAAGTTCCCGGAAGAAATGCTCCTTAGTTCCGCATTTGTCGGTGTCTTTGCCGGATACGAAGCAATATCCGGCCTAATAAGTTTCTTTCAATATAACGATTGACACCTCCAAGCGCCTGCCATTACTGGCAGGCGCTTTTATCCCCCCATAACTTCTGTCATAGGATTCATGTCATTGCCTCCTTTTCTTTTTTTGCTGCTTCCGCTCCTCCGCCGCACGCTGGTCGAGGTCCCGCTCCCATTTTTCGTACCTTTGGTATATGCCGGCTTCTTCCCCCGGCTTTAGGGCGGCGAACAGTTGCCCATATGTAATTCCCCGCCGTCTGGCCCCCCCAAGCGAGGGCTTTAAGCTGCGTCGTGCCGTCTATTTCAGCCCCCACCCCCTTTCATCCAATCCAGCGCCGCCTCGGCAGCCTCTTTCACGCGGGCTCTTGCACATGGATCCTCATCCAGAGAGCGAATTCCATTTTTATAAAATTCGCACCCAGCATCTTTTCCAGATGCAGCCTTTTCCTCCCGCTCTATGTACTCTGACATCATTTTTCCTCCTTGTTTCTTAAGCTCCAAAACTTGACAAACTTATTCCTAATCAGTATATTTTAGTTGATAAATTTCAACTCAAAGAAGAATGGAAGTGATTACAATGCAAATACAACCCTGCTTTTTGTGGCTAATTTTTAAAGTAACTTTTCTTCTCATTTTTCTTTTTTCCATTATGTACTACATTCTGGTCATTTGCCTGAGGCATAATGGTCGTAGAAAATCAGACAGAAAAATTTGCGAAAAGTATCAATGTATTGCTGAGCCAATTCGTATTATGTTTTATTCTGTGCTCGACAGAAGACAGTCCTCCATCGAAAATTACATCATATTTCAAATCACCACTAAAGTGTTTGGATTTACTGGCGTACTATATTCTGTCTACGCATTTGGCCTCACCTTTGTTTCACCGCCAAAAGACTTATCTGTATCCGTTTCTCTTGTCAGCCTCATATGTGTCATTATTGCTCTGTATCTATCTCCAGATCGGCGAATCGAAGAATACATAGTCGCATGGCGCCGATACGACAAATTGGTAACTGACATGATAAGTAGATTTGAATTCTACGATGGAAAGCCCGGTGGCGATCCTGATATTCTCTGCGAATTAAAGAAAATATCAGATGAGGTTTCTGAAATTGAATGCTCTATCAATAGCGATGAAATGTGACACTCCAAGGAAACCGCCCTTCAGGGCGGTTTCCTTTTGGCTCTGCTGGGGCCTTTCCGCGTTTGCAGACGTGGAGAGGCCCTTTTCTTATTCCGCAATCCGCACTCTCTGATACTGGCTCTCTTTCAGTATCCCTCTGCGGAGCTTCG
>CAZOIF010000131.1:0-5693 GCA_964579975.1 uncultured Eubacterium sp.
TCACCTCCGGAGATCTCCGCCGGATATTTGTCCAAAATATGCGTTATGCCGAATAGCTCCGAGAGTTGGCTGACAAGGTCCTCTGCGTCCTTTTTCACCTCGCCCTGCACGATACGTGGTATCAGAATATTTTCACGGATAGTCAGACCGTCTAAGAGCATAAAATCCTGGAACACGAATCCCAGCTTTGTATTTCTGATTCTTGCCAGCGTCTCCTCATCCTGCCCCGCAAGATGCGTACCTCCCACCGTAATACTGCCCTGCTCAAAGGGAATATAGCAGGAGATACAGTTTAGCAGTGTCGTCTTCCCCGAACCCGAAGGCCCCATGACGGCAACAAATTCCCCCTGCGCCACATGTAGATCGATTCCTTTTAAGACAGCATACTTGTTTTTTCCCACTTGGTACGACTTATGAAGATCTTTTACATACAACATTTTTCTGTCCGCCTTTCTTGTGTTTTGCCACGGCATCTTTCGGACGCCGGTAAACTTATTCCCTGCTGAAAACATATCACTAAATTGGAAACATCGGGCAAACGTATGTAAAAACCGGCAGCGGTATTGTAAAGTTTGAACACCGTATACAGTTTTTGTAAAGTTTGGATGTGTCTGATGTAAAGTTTGTTCTGCCGGAAAAGAAATGAAAACGCTCAAGATGGGGAAATATGATACACTATATACTATATTAGAAAATGGTCTATTCTGAATATATGGAAATATCTGATAAATACTTACGGAATGGGAGGCTGCTGCCATATGCTGCGAATAGCACTATGCGACGACGAGACGGATGCAAGAGACGCACTCCGCATACAGCTTGAAAATATTTTAAGGGAAGAATCCGAAGAAATCGTATATGAATTTTCCTCCGGCACGAATGCCGCCTCCTGGCTTGCAAAACACCCGGGAGAGATCGACCTTCTCCTGCTCGATGTGGAGATGGAATGCCTAAACGGCATGGAGACTGCTGAAAAAATCAGAACTTTTGACAAAAATCTGATCATCGTGTTTGTGACAGGATATGCCGACTATGTATTTGACGGCTACCGGGTGGGTGCTCTGGATTATCTAATGAAGCCAGTCTCCGAGCAAAAACTGCGGAACCTGATCCGCCGCATACGCGCAAAGCTGGCTGAGGAGGCTGCGCAGAACTTCACCTTCAAAAACGTCGACGGGACATGGCGGTTCCGGTTGTGTGATATTCTGTATTTTTATTCTGACAGGCGGCTGGTGACTCTGGTCACAGGAAATGGCAGCTACCCTTTCTATGCAAAGTTGGATGAAGTGGAGACACAGCTTGCCCCACATTTCGTGCGAATCCATCAGCGCTATCTGGTCAATCCCGCCAACGTGGATCATATCAGCGCCGGCACTGTCACTCTGGGCGACACAGATCTTCCCTGCAGCAAACGCTATCAGGAGAACGCCATGCACCGGATCGCCGAGACCATGCTGGACAACTGATCTGTAGATATCATATAGGAGACAATTACTATGACTTCTTTTCTGTTTAACTTCTTCCTGATCGTTTTGGATGGCTGGGTGCTCATGCACGCATTAGGACATTTGATCAAAACAAAAGAAAGATACCTGTGGCGCATCCTTCTGTTTTTCTCCTGCACGGTACTCGGCGATATGGTGATTTTTATCGGGGACGCCTTTAATATTCTGGCAACCATCCCCTTCTTTCTGGCCGCCGTCTTTTTCTCCTGTGAGGGCAGCCTGTGGAAAAAAATTACCATCGGCGCCATGTTCGCCAGTACCATTTTCTCTTTTAATGCGCTGCGGGACAATTACTTGATAGCTCTCTTACCACTTCCCTCTCAGTATCTGCTTCTGTCGCAGGAAAAATATTTAATAATATATGAGACACGATATTGGCACGATCTGCGCATGATGTTCAGCGTTCTCTTTGCCATACTCCTGTACCTCGGCATCCGAAAATATGCCCCGGACAAGGAATATACACTCTCCGACAGTCTGTGGAAGTTACTGTTTCTACTCACGGCAACTCCTTTCGGTATTGTGCTGAGCCTGACCACCCTGTTTGATTTTGAAGAACCACACTCCAATGCGCTGGCGGGTTACCCCGTGGAATGCTTCGTGCTGCTCATTATCGCCCTGCTCTCCTTCATCAGTCTGTTGTGGTGCATTACGGTTCTGGCCAGACAGCAGAAACTGGAACAGCAGAATATGTTCGCGGAGATCAACCGCAAATACTACGAATCCATGGAACAACAGCACTTTGAAATACGGCGGCTGAAGCATGATCTTGCCAATCATCTGCAGACCCTGTCTGCCCTCCCGGAAGAAAAAAGGGATACCTATCTTAGGGAACTGACAGAAAACACTGCCGTCTCGGAAACTCTTTCCTACTGCGGAGACGCCACCGTCAACGCCGTGCTTACTGTCAAGAAAAATCTGATGGACCGGTACAACATCTGTCTGGAAACCAGTGTGGATATTCCCGACACACTGCCCCTCCAAAAAACCGACCTCTGTGCTCTGTACGCCAACACACTTGACAATGCGATAGAGGCCTGTATACAGGTGGATGAGGCGAAACGCTCTATCACTCTTAAATGCAAAGCGCAGAAGGGACTGTTCTGTCTGGAGGTGAGTAATCCGCTCCCAGATACGATCTCCCCGGTCGTTCTCCGCAGGGCGGAAACCGATTTTATTCTACCCACCTCCAAACCAGATAGGGCCAATCACGGCATCGGACTAAAAAGCATTCGGGAAATCGTAGAAAGATATCACGGATCCGTAGAATTGAAAACCACAGACGGGATGTTTGACCTGTTTCTTTATATTCCTCTGCCATGAGAAGAAGCCTTTTAGACTTCCATTTGACAGTAAAACGCTTTTTAGATATAGTTATGATAATTTAAGTGTGTCTGAAAGGAATCGCAGAATGAATAAATTAAAAAAGCTGATTTTGATCGATAATGACCAGCACTGTGAAGATCTTTGCCAGATTCTTGACAGCAAATACGATATAACCGTCGTGGGAGATATGAAAGCAGCAGCAGTCATCCTGCGGCAGCGCGAAGCAAACATCAGTGCACTGCTGATCAACGCAGATCTGCAGGAAGATATATTCGAAGCTATTGAGTTTGTTAAAAACAGCAACAAGCTTATCTCCATACCTGTCCTTATCTTTGCCGACGAAAATACTCCTGAGGACAACTTTGCATGTCTCGGATCCGGTGTTGTTGACTGCATTTGCAAACCATATATCAGCAAGATCGTAAAAAACAGAATTGCGAATGCAATTTCCCTTACGGACTCCATGTCCTTTTACGGAATCGAAGAACTACTCAAGCATCTTCCTTCCAATATTTTTCTCAAGGATGATGAATGTCGTTATGTTTTTGCAACAAAGTACTGGCATCATCTGAAAAAACCGGATGACGATCCCAATTGGACGATTAGAGGATTGACCGATCCGGAAGTGCGCAAGGATAGAGAAAATGCCATAGAAGCACATAAAAGAGATATGCAGATCATTGAAACCGGCGAGGGCATGACGTACACGATCGAGATCAATGAAGATGGGATGCAGGAATTTTTCCAGATTATTAAACGACCTCTTTTCAACGAAGATGGATTTGTTACCGGTATCGTCGGTTTAATCAATAATATGACAGAATATGAGTTGCTGAAAAAGAAACTCAGAGAACAAGCAATAACAGATGAACTGACAGGTCTGTATAACAGAGCGTATCTGGATGAATTTATTAAAACGAACAATGATGATTATTATCCACTCAGTATTATCTCCGCTGATTGTGACGGTCTCAAGGAAATAAACGATACATACGGTCATACTGCAGGAGATGAATATATTAAAGCCGCCGTAAGCCTTTTTAAAAAGGTTTTACCACAGGACAGTATCATGTTCCGTATGGGTGGTGATGAATTTGTTATTCTGCTGCCATCTACATCAAAGGAGACAGCCCTGCAAGCCGTAGAACAGCTAAGAAACTCTGAAAAGATGTTCCACATAGAGGATCAGGAGTTAAGTATTTCATTGGGAATATCTGTCATGAACAGCCAGACGGATGGTTTTGACGCATGCATGGCTGAATCTGACAGAGAAATGTATCTTGAAAAAAAGGAAAAGAAGAGAAGCAGAAGTCTGTAATCGATTCACACACATGCCGAAAAAATCAAATAGAGTATTTGTGTTTTATTTACCCTTTCAACAGTTTGACCACTGCGTCATAATTCTCATATCGATGGGGAAATGTACAGTTCGTGCAGTCCTTGATCCTTTTGCCATCCCTCTCGATAAAGCGGGGACTGCCCGGACAATGCTCCCACAGATACAGAGGGCAATAGCAAAACAGGCAATTAAATTCATCCACCCCCTCATGACAGGGAAAATAGTTACAATCTATGTTTTTAAAAAACCGATACGAATTTTTCATATGACTCCTGTTCTGCTTGTCTCATATATCCGCCATTTTCGCCAGCATACGTCCTCTGGGAGAATCGTCCTCCGTCCGGTTAGGACAGTGCAGATTATGGCAGCCGACACAAATACTCTCACACTGCACTTTTGTATCCTGTGTCAACTCTGAGACAAACACCACACTCTTTTTCGGTATCAGACAAAAAGCGGCATTGCAGGCGATCCGTCCCGCCGACTCCTGTATCAGTTCCGGCAGCAGCTCCAGAGGAAAAGATTCCTCACTTCCAAGAAAATGATATCTGGCCACATGTCTGTCCCGATTCTCCTGCACATAGCGGTTATAAGCCCCATAGCCCTTAAGCAGCAGTTCACTTGCCAACACCTCCAGCATATAGCTTTCAGACAGCATCCCTTCTTCGCTGTAACGCTCCTGCAGCGCATCCAGGCCACCGCCAAGGGACATTATGACGCTCTCATATACGGCATCGGCGCTCTCCCCCGGCTTACGGCTTTCTACTGAAAAAGCTCTGCTGTCCCAGAAGGCCTCCTCCCGCATTAAGGGCAGCATCTCCTGCGCTACCGCCTGAAATGCTGCCGTTTTTGTGTCGCCATAATGAAATTTTCTGCGCACGCCCTCTAAAAAATCCGGAGATAAAAACGCCTCCAATACCTCAGGGAAAAAAGCTGCCATTGATCTTCTCCTTCTATTTCTCCCACTATTCAGTCATCTCAACACAGCTTTAATTCCACCCGAATCTCCGGATCCTTCGCCTTCACATCCTTCTCAAAATCCTGCCCATCCGTCTTATTGCCCACGATACTTCCGTAATGCGTAGGAATAACAGCCTGCGGTTTTAGGGCTACAGCATAATCTGCCGCCTGCTTTTTATCCATCGTGTAATGACCGCCAATGGGAATCATGGCCACATCACACTGCACCTTCCTGATATCTTCATTCACATCGGTATCTCCGGCCACATAATAACGGATATCATCCATCTGCACCACATATCCCTGCCACTTTTTGCCCTTAGGATGAAAAGGCTTCAATTTATTATAGGCCGGAATGGTTTCTATCGAGATCTCTTCCTGTTTATACACCTCGCCCGGATTATAAAACACACACTGATCAGATGCCAGCCCGCCTTGGGAGATTACTTTCTTTTTCATGGATTCCGGCGCCACTAAAAGAGTGCTGTCTTTTTTGATCTTTGCAATAGAATCCGGTTCAAAATGATCGTAATGTTCATGCGTAATGAAAACGATATCTGCAT
>CAZOIF010000132.1:0-5545 GCA_964579975.1 uncultured Eubacterium sp.
CTGGTACAAAAGGATGTCAGTACACAATATGTGGAAGATAAATGTAACTACGATGTATTTATGAACCAGTTCAGTAAAAGAATTACACTGGGCGTAGGACTGATTTTAAGTGGTTTAACATTCACGTTGTTTCTGATGACATTTATTTCTGAGATACAAGGTATTGATATGGAAGAACTTTCAGGCGTCATCTTTCTTCTCTTTGTAGTGGTGGCTGTAGCGATATTTATCATCTCCGGCTCACAGAGAAGTTATTTTGAAAGGAAGTATCCGTACATAGAAAACTTTTATTCAGAAGCGGAAAAAGAAGCATTTCACAAAAAGTATACTACATTTATCACAACAGGAGTCGTTTTCATTATTTTTGGAATGATTTTAGCAGCTGCTTTTGATGTTGTAATTTCTGCTGATCATATGATAAACAATACAATCGACTTTGATATACTCGGCGGCGCTGTTTTTATGCTGCTTACCACCATCGCTGTCATACTCTTCGTCTATGCGGGTACACAGAAAAGTAAGTACAACATTAACCACTATAATCTGATGCATGACCACAATTCACAAATCTATAAAAACAGCAAAAAGAATGGACTGGTCAGCGGTTGTATTATGATGGTGGCAACAATCATATTTCTTACTTGTGGTTTTATCTGGGATCTATGGAAAATCGCATGGGTTGTTTATCCCATTTTCGGGATTGCCTGTGGTATTGTATCCACTGTGATCAACCGCAATAATGAAAATGAAGAATAAAAGTAACTATTTAGTACAGGTCGAAGCATTTACTGCTGAGACCGTAAGAATATGATTCAGTAATGCAAAATCCCATATTCTCTCACCGCCTGCTGCCAGTATTTTTCCGGAATATCGGGCCATGTAACAGTCCTTTCCGCTTCTTCGCAAAGCTGCATGGCCCGGTTCAGGCAGGCAGAATTATAATCCTTTCCCGTGCGAAGTGTATGGATCGTGATTCTCGACCAATAAGGCGCTTTTTCCAGCAATCCGGAGTTTTCAAAATCCTTCACCATTTTTTCCACATCATATTCCAACTGAAAAAACTCTGCCTCCCAGCCGTTTTTATTTCCATGAAGCATCATATATTGTGTCTTTCCATCAAAATACCAGGAAACGCCCACGGCACCGGGATGCAGTATTTTTTTCTCACCATATGACTTTTCTTCCTGAAAATGTACGTGACCGGATACCAGCAAATTCACATCCAGATCAGACATAATCTGAACCGTATTTTCAGCCTCTGGCATCAATATCTCATTGGATCGCACAAAGGATCCGTGACAATACCGAAAGGGCTGATATCCTTCCTTTTCATAATAGCCTTTGATATCCAGACTTTCAAAAAAAGAAAAATCTTTCTCCGTCAGATTTTCATAAGTATAGAGCAGACTACCGCTGGCGGAAGAGTAAGTCCAACGCTCCTCCGGGTTTTTTCGATGATTTAGTATATAGTCCTCTCTGTTTCCCCTTATAAAACTACATTTATAGTTTTTATTCATCTCATAGACAATCTGCATCGTTTTCTGGGGATAGGGACAATCGCTGATATAATCTCCCAAAAACAGAAATTCATCTGCCTTCCGGGAAAGTGCATGTTCTATACATTTTTCCAAACCTACATAATTACTGTGAATATCACCTATTACAGCGATTTTATAATTCTTCATAATCTCTCTCCAAAAATAAGTACCCCAGAAATATTCACTTTTCTGAGGCACTTTTCCTGTTTGATAAAATTTTACTCTTCTTCCTCTTCCTTTGGAAGATTTAATTCTTTACCATCATCGATATCCTCAGGAATATTATATTTTTTCTCCTCAGGTATCTCCTCCATGGCATCGTCGATATTCTCAAACTCTTCCTCACCGTTACTGATCTTCTCTCGTACCTTGGCGATCTTAGCTACCTTCGTGCCTTCATCCAGATTGATCAATTTTACGCCGGAAGTAATTCTTTTTAACTTGGAAATTTCATTCATACGAATCTGAATGATAATACCGCCGTCCGTGATCATCATGATCTCATGGTCATCGTTCACCGCTTTCACACCAATCACATAGCCTGTCTTTTCCATGATCTTATAGCACTTTAAACCCTTACCGCCGCGCTTCTGGACTGTGAACTCCTCCAGATCCGTTCTCTTACCCATACCGTTCTCCGATACGATGAGAAGAGAATCACCCTGATGATCAAGCTGCATACCTACGATCTCATCTCCATCAGAGAGATTCATACCTATCACACCCATAGAGGATCTGCCTGTAGGTCTTACATCTGTCTCCTTAAAGCGAATACACATGCCATGCTTTGTCACCAAAAAGATTTCCGTATCGCTGGAAGTAGTCTTTACCTCAATTAATTCATCATCATCCCGCAAATTGATAGCCGCCAGACCATTTTTTCTGACATGGCTGAATTCCATGACAGAAGTCTTTTTCACGATACCATTCTTCGTTACCATGAAAAGGTTTTTATGTTCTTCATAATCCTTGATCGGTATCATGGCGGAAATTTTCTCATTTGGATTTAACTGCAGTATATTGACAATGGCAATTCCTCTCGCCGTGCGGCTCGCTTCAGGTATCTCATAAGCCTTCAAACGATATACTCGTCCAAAGTTCGTAAAGAACATGAGATAATGATGGGTAGTCGTCATCAGAAGATCTTCGATATAATCTTCCTCGATGGTCTGCATACCCTTAATTCCCTTACCGCCACGGTTCTGGGATTTAAAATTATCCACCGTCATACGCTTGATATAGCCAAGGCTTGTCATAGCGATCACAGTATTATCTCTCGGAATCAGATCTTCCATATTGATATCATAGACATCAAATCCGATCTTACTTCTTCTGTCATCGCCATACTTCTCAGCAGTAACAATCATTTCATCCTTGATCACACCGAGAAGCAGTTTTTCGTCTGCAAGGATCGCTTTCAACTCTGTGATTTTTTTGAGAAGCTCTTCATGCTCGTTTTCAAGCTTTTCTCTCTCCAGACCTGTCAATGCACGCAGACGCATATCTGCAATAGCCTGTGCCTGCGCATCGGAAAGTCCGAATCTCTCCATCAATCTTTCCTTAGCGATGGGAGTAGTCCGGCTGCTTCTCATGATACTGATAACTTCATCAATATTATCCAGCGCAATGAGCAGACCTTGTAAAATATGATCTCTCTCCTCCGCCTTGTCCAGATCGTATTTTGTTCTTCTGGTCACCACATCCTTCTGATGCTCCAGATAATAGGTGAGCATGTCCAAAAGATTCATTACTTTCGGTTCATTATTGACCAAAGCCAGCATGATAACGCCGAAAGAATCCTGAAGCTGAGTATGCTTATAAAGCTGATTTAAAATAACGTTAGCATTAGCGTCTTTTCTCAGCTCGATCACGATTCTCATACCCTCACGATTCGTCTCATCCCGCAAGTCTGTGATACCGTCTATCTTTTTCAGCTTTACCAGATCTGCAATCTTTAAAATAAGATTTGCTTTATTTACCATGTAGGGAAGCTCTGTCACAATAATACGGGTTTTCCCGTTATCCATCGTCTCAATATCTGTCACCGCACGGACTCTCACTTTACCACGTCCGGTGCGATAAACCTCCTCTGAGCCCTTAGTTCCTAAAATAATACCGCCGGTAGGAAAATCGGGAGCTTTGATGATTTGCAAAATTTCTTCTATATCTGTCTGACGGTCTTCATCAATTTGATTCTGAATGATTTTTACGACTGCGTTTGTAACTTCTCTCAGATTATGAGGCGGAATATTAGTTGCCATACCTACCGCGATACCGGTAGTACCATTCACCAAAAGATTTGGATACCGGCTCGGCAGTACAACGGGTTCTTTTTCTGTATCATCAAAATTAGGTACAAAATCTACCGTATTTTTATTGATATCAGCCAGAAGCTCCATAGAGATCTTGCTGAGTCTGGCCTCTGTATAACGCATCGCCGCAGCGCCATCTCCATCCACAGAACCAAAATTTCCATGTCCGTCCACAAGAGGATATCTGGTAGACCATTCCTGTGCCATATTTACCAAGGCACCATAAATAGAACTATCACCATGAGGATGATATTTACCCATAGTATCACCGACGATACGGGCACTTTTTCTGTGAGGCTTGTCCGGTCCGTTATTCAACTCTATCATAGAATAAAGAACACGGCGCTGCACAGGTTTAAGACCATCTCTCACATCAGGAAGTGCGCGGGCGGCAATAACGCTCATGGCATAGTCGATGAAAGAATCTTCCATTTTTTTCTTAAGATCGACTTCTTCTATTTTGTCAAAAATACGATCATCCATCTTATACATACCTTTCTAAATCAATCAAACTCGAAAGCACGCATTTATGTGCTCCTTGTTTGACTTTTTCAAACGCTATTTAGATATCTAAATTCTTCACAAATTTTGCATTTTCCTCTATGAAGATTCTCCGGGGTTCCACCTTATCTCCCATCAATGTATTAAAGGTGAGATCCACCTCAGATTCTTCTTCTTCATTCATGTTGACACGAAGAAGAATCCTTCTTTCAGGATCCATAGTTGTCTCCCAGAGCTGATCCGCATCCATTTCTCCAAGTCCCTTATATCGCTGAATTTTATTATTCTGATCACGACCCACTTCCGCCAGGATTGCATCCAGCTCATCATCGCTGTAGGCATACCAGACCTGTCTGTTTTTTTCCAACTTATATAAAGGTGGTTTCGCCAGATATACATGACCCTGTTTGATCAATTCCGGCATAAAACGATAGATAAAGGTAAGCATTAAAGTTGCGATATGGGCACCATCCACATCGGCATCTGTCATAATAATAATTTTATCATAACGTAATTTTGATATATCAAAATCCTCATGAATCCCTGTGCCAAAAGCCGTTATCATTGCCTTAATTTCAGCATTTGCATATATCTTGTCAAGACGTGCTTTTTCCACATTCAGAATTTTACCGCGAAGCGGCAGAATTGCCTGTGTAGCACGGCTTCTCGCTGTTTTTGCGGAACCGCCGGCGGAATCTCCCTCTACAATATAAATTTCACAGTTCTTAGGATCTTTATCAGAGCAGTCCGCGAGCTTACCGGGAAGAGCGCTTCCTTCTAAAGCAGTCTTACGGCGGGTCAGATCTCTCGCTTTTCTGGCTGCTTCTCTTGCACGCTGCGCCAAAATAGATTTTTCACAAATAATTTTAGCCACAACAGGATTCTGCTCTAAAAAGTAGGTAAGCTGCTCACTCACTACATTATCAACAGCCCCTCTGGCCTCAGAATTTCCGAGCTTTTGTTTCGTCTGTCCTTCAAACTGCGGATCCTCGATCTTAACACTGATGATCGCTGTGAGACCTTCCCTTATATCTTCGCCGGAAAGATTTGGCTCACTATCCTTTAACAGCTTATTTGTTCTCGCATAATCATTAAAGGTTTTTGTCAGAGCATTTCGAAATCCCACCAGATGGGTACCACCCTCCGGTGTATTGATATTATTTACGAAAGTATAAACACTCTCATTATAAGAAT
>CAZOIF010000133.1:0-5492 GCA_964579975.1 uncultured Eubacterium sp.
GGTATTCTGTCATTACAAATATATTTTCTTTCTCTAAAATGCCGGTTGCCGGCAGAAGATCCGCTACTTTGATGGGCATGGGAGTCCCCTCACTTTCTGATCGTATATTTAAAATATCACAAGCAAAATAATACCATAAACAGAAGGGGCGCGCAAGGTGCAGGGGGCTTGAGTTTCCGTAGTTTTATCCACAGACGCCCGTTTTTATCAACATCTGCATGAACAACTTTCAAAAACTATCCAAAATATAAGGAATCTCATTCCTTTTTGATATAAAATTTAAGTGTCCAGTCAAAAACCTTACTAAACAAAAAGAGAAAGGATTCCTTATGCTTAATGCTATATCAAAAACCTATACTTTAAAACGCCAGATTTTAATTTTTTCTAACAAAGTTTCCCGACACCTTTCCAAACCGGACAGAAAGCTTTCTGCCGACATGACCTATGGCATCCTTGCTTCCGCAAGCTGTCTTCTGACTGATATCGTTGACCAGCTTCATGAACCTTCCAAAAAGATCAATTTCGTGGAACGCCTTACCAGACACCTGAATAAAGGGCTTCCTGTCCCGGCATTAAGATCATACCTTACCACTGTCCGCAAATGGGTTCCGGCTGATCCTGTCATTTACATAGATGACAGTGACATAGTGAAACCGGATGGTCATAAATTTGAGTCACTCGGGCTGGTCAGAGACGGCTCAAAAAGCACGGATACCAAAAATGTCTACGAAAAAAGCTATCATGTCACAGAAACCTGTGTCATGACATCTGGCCACCACCCGGTCAGTATCTTTTCTGAAATCCACTCCTCAAAAGAAAAGAGCTTCACCTCTATCAATGATATTACTTTTGCCGCTATGGAACGTGGCGCTTCCATGTTTGGCAGAGCAACCTTTGCCATGGATAGAGGACAAGATTGCCACGAATAAGGAGATCCGGTCCAGAGAAGATGTGGTCACAGTGGCAATAACCTATTTTTCACGCTGGAGGATAGAAGAATATTTCCGCTGCAAAAAGCAGATCCTGTAAAGGGAAAAGTGCATTTCCGCTATTATCGGCTGGCAAAAGGTATCTCAGGCATAATTCTCCCCCAAGTCCGATTCCAGTGGGGCTTATTTAGGTGCCTCAATTCTTCCGTCTCCTGTCTGACGCTTTAAAAAAATGACGGTGAGCCACCTTTAGGAGTTGTTTTTCTTTATTTTGTTGCAAAGTACGAAAACTCAAGCTTTTGTTAATGTGGAAAATTCGTCTTATTGTTATGCTCTGATATCTGATACGATCATGTAAATCCATTATTACAATTCTGATTTTGTCTGTTCTAGCTTTCTTTTCCACTCTTTCATAAAGAATGTACGTTTGCTTTTCCTTAAGTTAACAGTTCTTTTTCATTTTAGTATGTTTCTGGTAGGCAGTCTCCCTTTAGTTAATGACATTGGCTGTGAATAATAACTTTTCTTCGTCTGACGAGCCGTTTTTGTAAACGATAATCATGAATCAGATTCCCTAACCTGGAATACTTGAACAAGCTTACAAAGCTGAATCTCTCCATCTATCAATGCTTTTGATTTGTTTTAGCAGACAGCTTCGTCATATCTTTTCCAAATCCCTACATTTAGGACTGATATCAGTCCCATTATTTTCCAGTTAAGAAATAGAATAAAATCATAGCTGGACCCAAAAGGGTTCGCAGAGAGGTGACATTGTTGGGACAAAAGATTAAGCAAAATAAAAATGGAAATATTGGAAAAAATATCAGGGAGATACGGGTTGCAAAAGGTATCGGGCAGACAGAACTTGTCCGTTTATTAGACTTACAGGGCATTCCCATAACAAGGGAATGCCTTGTAAAGATCGAACGGGGAATACAGCATGTACAGATAGAACAATTAAGAGCGATAAAAAATCAACTTGATACGACATATGATGAATTATTGAAGTAATCTTCCCAAAAAAATCCACTTTATTTCGATATGCTAAGAATAGAGGAAAGGAATACAAATGAGTTTTTTAGAGAACAGACTGATAAAAAATAACCCTCGGCTATATAATGATCTGGAAACAATAAAACAAAATGCTGAAAAAGTCCATAAGGATAGGGTACTGATTGATTTTACCGACCATGGGATAGAACATTCAGAACGAATGATCCATTTATTGACCATTCTCGGTAAGGACACTATATTTAGCAAAAAAAGAACGGGGATCAATGAAACAGAAATTTTTATTTTGCTTGCTGCCATCTATTTACATGATATAGGAATGCAGATCAGTGAAGAATCCGTATTAGAAGAATTTGCAAAAGAAAAGAAACTTTCATACGACAAAAGCAAAAAAGCTGAGTTTATCAGAAAATATCATCATCTCCTGTCAGGCTATTGGATTGAATGTAACATCAGATCTGACAAGAGCCTGCCTGAAGTTTATGTGGGAGATAGGAAATTAGGCGAGATCATACAATTAGTCGTAGAAAGCCATGGCTTGGATTTCATGAAGATAGAGAAATATAGCAAAGACGATTCTTACAAAGGGAAAGAAATCCGTCTGAAAATATTATGTATCTTACTGTCATTAGGCGATTCGTTCGACTGTGATTGCAGAAGAGTTGACATTGAAAAGGTAAGATACACAGAGATCAATAGATTTTCCCAGATACACTGGTGGAAACACTATTATGTAAACAGCGTTACTATAAAGAATAATATCGTTGAATTGTATTATTCTTTTCCGAATTTAAGCAAACATGAATATCAGATTTATAAATATTATTTTTCCCATCAAAATACTTTCTGGCTTAAAAAAAATAAAGAACAATTCCTGAAATGCCTGAGTTGTTTTGGTGTTGTTTTTAATATAGAGGAGTACTTTGATGAAAGTAATACCAAAGAAAAGCTTTCTGAAGAAAATTATGTAAGCATCGAAAATGAACTGGTCGATATTTTGGATAAACATTATTCGAAAGATATGCCTATTTTCGTCGCAAATTTTAGGGTAACGATCGGAATATTAAAAAAGGATGGGCAAGTGTTGCTGGTAAAAAGAAAAAAACCGGAAGGCAGCCTTGTATGGCAATTTCCGGCCGGGATCATTAAACCGATGGAAGATCCTGGCGAAAAAATAGTAAAGGAGTTTTTGGATGAGACAGGCATAACTGTTAAGGTTGAACATTTATTAGGCAGGAGGATCCATCCGGATACAAAAGCGATCGTTTACTATTATTCATTAACATATATGACCGGAACTGCTGAAAATGGGGATATAGAAGAAAATGAAGAAGTAAAATGGATTTCTGTTGAAAACTATAAAGATCTGATAACTTCTGATCTTTATATAAAAGCCGAAAAATATTTGGCACATTGATCTGCCGCAAAAAAATCATATTTCACCAGGAGGTAAGGAAATGGAAGAAAAAGTTGTTGTAGGAATTGTTGAGAAAGATGAAAAAGTTCTCATTGTAAGGAGAAAAAAGGGGGAAGGCGATCTGATGTGGCAATTCCCGGGCGGTACAGTGGAACAAGGCGAATCCTTCGAGGAAGCGATCATCAGGGAACTGAAGGAAGAAACAGGTGTAAATGTTTTTGCCAAGAAGAATCTGGGAGAACGTATCCACCCCTATACCAAGAAATATATGGCATATATTGTCTGTGAATATGTTGATGGTGGACTTGTCATCTCAGATGATGATCTGGATAAAGCGGAGTGGGTAGGCAAAGGCGAATTACGCGATTATTTTACGACGCCGATTTATGAGGCAGTGGTAGATTATCTGCAGATATAGAGTAACCGCTTAACAAAACAGCAGATATACAAAATCTCGCAGTTTCTATATGATAAGCTTAGGGGAACGTATTGTATCGAAAAGAGAGAATATGTTTCCCATATCGGGGCAGCCAGCGAATTTAGCAGACATCTGTATTGGTGCGCGGTTGAGAATGGGTACGGCAGTTACTGGGAAACCGTGCTCCTCAGTGACGGGGCGGCATGGATTGCCAATATGGCTGACGAACTGTTTCCAGACGCCCAGCACATTCTTGACTTGTGCCATCTGAAAGAGAACGTATACTCTTATTCAAAGAGCAAATTCAGAATGAATGAAGCTCAATATATTCCGTGGGCCGAAAAGATGTCCAGCCTGCTCGAAGACGGACGGGCAGACCAGGTTCTTGGGGAATTGAATTCCGAGGAAACCTATGCGAATTGCGTCAATCTGCATCATTATATGTCCGTGCACCGGGATCACATCAATTATGGCTGGCATGCGGTGGGAACCGGATGTCGTAGATTTTATCAAAGCACATCTTCGTTGTTTAAAGCAGTGAGGAAGGCATACGTATCAAAAAGCGTATGCCTTTTCTTCAGGACATAAAAACCAACTATTTTTATCTGCACCCGAACACTCCGCAGCGTTTGACAGATGCGGCGGAATCTGCTACAATAAAAGCACAAAAAGAGGTACTGCCGATAGACGGTCAGCCTTGAAATTTGATTACGAAAAAGTAACCGCATTCCTCAGCCAAAGGGCGGTTACTTTTTTATGTGATTTATGTAAGCTATCAGAATTGACACAATGATTCCAAGAATCATCAGAACAACCGTCAGCAGTTCATAGTCACTCATAAGCAATCCCTCCTTTCCCGGTTTTACCCGTTGTCAGAGGGATAGTCCCTCTGCAAAGAAGGACTGACCGCCTATCCCGTTATGGCAGTACCCCATAAAAATATTTTATCAAAAAATGTCGGACGCTACAAGAGCGGTTCCGCTTGAGTTTCCGTAGTTTTATCCACAGAGCCATACTTCCCTGTGTGTTATCATAAACAACTTTAAAAAATTACCACAAAAATAAGGAATCACCTGACTGTCTGATTCTTTAAAAAAAAGACGGTGAGCCACCTTTAGGAGTTGTTTTTCTTTATTTTGTTGCAAAGTACGAAAACTCAAGGCAGGGGATTATCTGGCAGCCGGACGACGATTTTTGCAAAAGGGTTTGCATATTCCCATATTTTGCATTATAATTTTATATGTATTGCGTATCTTGATTTTCTTGGAGGGGAATGATCAGAGTATGGAGACAGCATATCAGAAAGTAAAGGTGCATAACGAACTGGAGTGGTGTCAGGTAAAGGACATGGATACCAAGGAGAAGATTGAGAAGGTTCTCCTGAAACACAGGGTTTCCTATTTTGTAAAGTGGGAGAAACCGAAGCTTTTCTCGAATGATACCTTTGGAGCCTGCGTATTCTGTGTCAATCAGCTGCAGAAGGAGATTGCGGATGATGCGCTGCAGGACTTGGACGAGGCGGTCAGAGAAAAGATTCGCTTTGTCAACCGCAAGGTGGACAAGACGTTTTATTAGAGATTGTGTATGAAAAAAGCGGGTGCGTGCAATCACGCACCCGCTTTTTATATGCGCAGACCCGTGCATAGGAGTTATTTTTACAGGTTTTCTGCTTTGAGATTTTTCTGGGCAGTGGAGAGCATCAGCTTGATCCGGTTTA
>CAZOIF010000134.1:0-5267 GCA_964579975.1 uncultured Eubacterium sp.
TACATTTATGTTGTATTTCTTCCGTGTCCGCCGGAAATACGGAGGGCATCAGCCAAAAATTGATCAGCGGAAGCAGTTCGGATAGTTCTTTTGCATATTCTGTCCGGATGGAACCATCACGCCTGCCCTCCTCGATCAGTTCAAACCACAGGGGAGTCAGCACCCGCCGATTCGCCTCCACTGCTGCCGCCAGAATGCGCGGGTCTTTCAAAATTGCAACCGCCTGCGTGTTGATTTCCTCCCGTTCTTCGTCGGCTCTGTCCACTGCAAGCATCTCACGAATCTTCTGCAGTCCGTTCAGATCGGAGCGTCCCCGTACCGCCTCAAAGGGATTATTTTCAAAAAACATCTGATCTCCCAGGGCGTGCATGACCTCCTCCTTACTCTGAAAAAATCGGTAAAACATCCCTTTTGCTCCGCCAGCCCGCTCCATAATGTCAGAGACAGCAGTCTCCTCATATCCTTTTGATAAAAATAATTCCTTAGCCGCCTCCAGAATCTCTCTTTTCCACTGTTCCGGCTGCTTTTTGACCGGTCTTGCCAACTCACTTTTCCTCCTCGAAATAATTATTGACTTTTAGTCATTAATTATTGTATTAGAACTCAATCAAACTGTCAACTTTTTTCAAAAACTGCTCTCATTCGTAAATATAGAAAAAAGACTGAAAATGCCCTTTAAACATTTTCAGCCTCATCAATCCCATATTTTACTCCCCAATCCTCTTCTCCAATTCTTTCTCCGGCAGCCGAACTTTCCCTCCATTATACTGCTGCAATTCTTTCAAACAATCCAAATATTCTTCTCTTGCAATATAATCACCATTATATAATTGATCAAGAATACCTATTGTTCCTATCACAGGCACTCCTTCAGACTGTGCAGCTTTTCTAAGCGATCCATCACCAGATAATAAGGTTATATTTCTACATTTTGCTATTGCCAACGCCACACAATCATATGTAGAAAGTTTAGAAAAACACACCACATATTTTTCCGCCAAAAAGAACTCTTCTTCCGTCAGTTCTGTTTCAACCAATCCAAGCCCCAGTAAATTTTTACTTAACTCTGGTGGGGACAATAACTCATCATGCACCGCATCCTCGTTCATCAAGTAAATATAAGGTAACCTAAATGGTAATTCCAGCCGCCCAATTGTCACGAAATCAAGCCAGACATTTGTGTCACTACTAATATATTCCATCCCCTACCCCTTCTTCCGCAAAACACTGCGCCTCTACAAATGAATAGGGTCTCTTCAATAACTCTGCACCTTTCTGCACAGATATTTCATTTTCGCTGACCGCGCGAAATACCAATTGCATAAAGAGTACCGCTTCTTCTTTCTGTATGCGCGACGGTTCATGTCTTTTCCATCCGGCTTGCGCTGCTTTAATATAGAAATTTTTTGCCACGTTATCATTAACAATTCTACAAAGATTTGCTCTCTTGACCAAAAGATACATAGATATGCCATATTCCCTGCACGTAAGCGTCATATCCTTCGTTATAGAACTTCTTCTGATTCCCAATTCCCTTTTTGCATCAATAAAAGGAAAAAGAAATGCACCGCTGATAGCAGTAGCCATGTCCTCTATCTGTTTTTCTTCCATATCATTCGGCCATTTGAAAATAAAATGCGCAATCTCATGAGCAATCGTAGATCTGATTCTCTCAGGACTCATCCGATCGTTGACAATAATATAGGGCCGCCCGTTTACCGTTCCATTCATTCCCGAAAAAGCATCATTATCGATCTCAGTTATATAGACCAGAATCCCTTTATTTTCCAGAAGTTCAATCAGATTTCCAACCGGCCCGAATTCTGCAATGCCTAAATATTTACGCATTGCAAGCGCGTTTTCTTCCACATCATCAGTCAGAATCAGTCCATGACAAATCGGTGCATCCGGTAATACATCCCCACCAAGCACATCAATAACGGAATAGAATCTACCTAAGTATTCTTCAACAGATTCTTTTATATAGTCCTGCTGCTTAACAGGCAGTTTACTTCCTTTTCTAAATTCTCCATGTTGGAACACGAGATTTTCATTACGATTGCTTAGGAAATCCGTAACATTAACCCCTAATGCTTTTGCAAGTGCTTTCATCGTATCCATACTCGGTTTTCGCTCACCGCTTTCATAATAGCTGATCGTCATTTGAGTCACACCAGTCAAAGAGGCCAGTTCCTTCATCGACATACTATTTTTTAATCTATAATATTTTAAATTTTTACTGAACATCCCACCACCTCCTTTGTTTATATTTTATCATTTTTTACAAAAAAGTAAACACACTAAAAGCCCAATAATTCACATTTCTGCTTATCTTTCACCCATACATATCCTCCAACTCAACCAGCTTCACCCCATCCCTCTCACAGTGTTCCGCAACCCATTCTGTAAACCCGCTTTTCGAAAAAAGGATATACTGCACCACCGTATACTCTTTTGCAATCAATCCGTTTTTCTCCAGAAGATCCTCATATACCTTTTTATCAATAAGTTCATTCCTGTATTTGCATTCTCCCAACACAGCTTTTTTAGAAGTCTTATCCAAACCCACAACATCTATATCAGTTGTCTCGTGTTTCTTTGGATGTGTACCCCACCATTTTCCGACAGTTGTAACAAAGCAATTCAGTTTTCCCTCGACACCGGAAATCAATGTATAATGCTTACACATATCCTCAAATACGCTGCCCATAAATTCTGATAATTTTGGTTTCACAATATTCTTATAAAAAATATCACCACGATCAAGCTCTATTGCTCCCATGCCATCCGTAACAAATTGATACCAGAATCTGAACATATTGTCTCTGAGAATATATTGTATCTTTTTCCTGTTTGACTCATCTGTGACAGCATTCTCTTTCAATACAATTCCGGTCGCAATCAGATTTTGAAGAGCATGTACTACAACAGATTGCTCAATATGCGCTTTATCAGAAATCTCGATTACCTTATTCGCCCCAGATGCGATCGCACTGATAATATCATTATAAGTACTGACATTCCTGAACTCCTGCGTCAACAAATTATTAGGCTCCTCATACAGATATCCTGTTTTTCTGAAAAACAACTGCACTATATTTTCATCCAGAGATTTTGTATCATCAAGCATAGAAAGGTATTTAGCTGTCCCGCCTGTGATTCCGAAGCATATCGCCTTTTCCTCATAGGAATAAGTCGGAACAAATTCCGCAGACTCCAGATAATCAAAAGCTTCCAACTTTATTTGCGAAGTCCTTCTCCCAAATACAGGACTTTTTTCGCTCAACACTTCATTTTCCATAAAGCTGATTGATGATCCGCAGAGAATCAAAAACATCTGCCCATGCATCCATTGATTGTCTATATAATTTTGCAAAACTGAGAGAATACTTTTATCTGCTTCCGCCAGATAGGGCAGCTCATCAATTACAACCACACTTTTTTTTGTTTCGCTGTTTTTTCCGAGAAAAGAAAGCAAATCATCAATGCTCTGAAATGAAAGGGTGTTCATTTCCGGAGCAAATGTTTCAAGCGCCTGTTTACCCCACAACTCTATGTTTTTATTGATTCCTGCTTTCGTGGCAGTATAATAAACCGCTCTTTTATCCTTTATAAATTCTTTGATCAGTGTTGATTTTCCAATCCTTCTTCTTCCGTATATTACCATCATTTGGAAGCCGGATGTATGATATATCTTCTCTAATTCCCGCAGTTCCGCTTTTCTTCCTATAAATTGATACATATAGAATCCCTTCTTTTTTCAAGATTTAGCTAAACAATTTTTATTGAAACATAATTCATTGAAACATAATTCAATATAAAAATATCATTCTATAATACAAATGTCAATATCTTTCAGAAACTTTGCAGTTCTCCCCTAAATAAAACAAAAGAAAACACTACTCATAAGCAGTATACTTTAAAGTAGTGTTTCTTTCAGAAAAGAAATTATAAATTTTCGCTCTTACTCCTGCCAGTGTTCCAGCACCACCCCATGGGCAATGCCCGGGATCGTCTGTCCCTCATTATAGCTGGTCTTTGACAGGAGCGCCCCCGTAGGCACAAACAGCACCCTCTTCCACACGCCCTCCTCCAGCTTTTTCAG
The DNA here is from genome assembly GCA_964579975.1 of uncultured Eubacterium sp. Classification (GTDB taxonomy): domain Bacteria; phylum Bacillota; class Clostridia; order Lachnospirales; family Lachnospiraceae; genus Eubacterium_F. The sequence goes on from CAZOIF010000134.1 coordinate 4,106, forward strand.
AATATAGGCGGAAAGCACCACCGCGCTGCATCCGCAGCCGCTCCCGCCCGCATCCGTGTGCTGCTTCTCACTCTCATAGATCTCAATGCCGCAGTCCATATGCTGTTTGACGATATCGATTCCCTGTTCTGACAGCAGATCAAACAAAAGTTTTTGCCCTACCATCCCCAGATCGCCGGTGATGATCTTATCATAATCCTGTGGATTTCTTCCGAAATCCTCCAGATTCTGTCTGATCGTATCCGCCGCGGCAGGCGCCATGCAGGCCCCCATGTTCATGGAATCTTTGACGCCGTAGTCTACGATCTTTCCGATGGTCGCTCCCTCTACCATTGCGCGGGTCCCTTTTTCCGGCTTCGCCGACAAAAGAAACGCGCCGCTGCCGGTTACCGTCCAGGTGGCGGATTTCGGTCGCTGATTGCCATAGGAGAGCGGGAAACGAAACTCCTTTTCCGCGCTGGCAAAATGGCTGGATGTGATACAGGCGGCTCTTTCCACAAAACCGGCGCTCACCATGGCGGCTCCCATCGTCAAGGAGAGCCCGCAGGTCGAGCAGGCGCCGTAGAGTCCCACATGAGGGAGCTGATAGCCCGCAAGCCCGAAGCTGCTGGCAATGGACTGCCCCAACAGATCCCCCGCAAACACCATCTGCACATCCTGCTTGGTAAGGCCTGCTTTGGAGATAGCGATCTCCAGCGCCTCCTTCTGTAGACGGCTCTCCGCCTCCTCCCAGTTCTGTGCGCCGAAACTGTCGTCATAGCCGACCTTGTCAAACAGCTTGCCCATCGGGCCCTCAGCCTCCTTGCTGCCCACGATGGAGGCGCTGGCTGTAATGTACGGTTTCTTCTCAAAATGAATACTCTGCTTCCCTAACATAACGGCATACTATCCCTTTCTGTATTACTGTCTTTATACTCAGGAATAGTATGCCGTATTTTCTTTTATAATATTCTAAAATGGAGCGAAAGCGCGTCTGTGTTGATTATGCCATTTGCGCAATTCAGAAATAATGAATCTTATAAATTACTATTTTAGAAAACAGCCGTCCGAATATCCTCCCGCATATCGAGCACCGCCGCTCTGGCCGCATCCGCATAACCTTCTTCGCCGTACTGCGCGTACTTCTCCTGGCTGTAAGCGCCGATGATGCCTCTGGAGGAAT
>CAZOIF010000135.1:0-5233 GCA_964579975.1 uncultured Eubacterium sp.
ATGCAGATATTCCCCTGCGATTTTATGAAGATTCCCTCCTGCCGCTTTACAAGCTTTATGCCGTGGATAGCCGTATGCAGGAACTGCTTGCCAGGAAAGTTTGGCTGAAATCCGGCGGCTATCTTGTCATAGAGCCTACGGAAGCCTTGATCTCTATCGATGTGAATACAGGAAAGTGCGAGAGCGGCAAAGATAAGGAGGAGACCTTCCTTCGCATCAACCGGGAAGCCGCTGAGATGATCGCCCTGCACCTGCGGGCGAGAAATCTGTCCGGCATCATTCTGGCGGACTTTATCAATATGAAAAGAAAAGCAGATGAAACGGCACTTTTAGAATATATGCGAAGTCTCCTGAAAAAGGATCCTATCCAGGCAAAAGCGCTGGACATGACGCGCCTGGGACTGATGGAACTGACCCGAAAGAAAATCGCGCCGAGTCTTTCAGAGCAGCTTCGCCAAGAAAGAAAGGAAGAGACGACATGAAGCTTTTACATATGGAAAAGGTGAAGGATGGCAGATATCTGAAAAACTATGAACTGACTTATCTGAACAAGGCCGGCCGGGAAAAAAAATACGAGATCGTCAGCAGAAGCGATATCCTGGGCCCCGAGGCACTTGGTCAAAAGGTCAGCGGCGTTTCCATCGTTGCCTATTACGAGGATAAAATGCTTTTGCTGAAGGAGTTTCGCATGGGTGTAAACCGGGATATCTACAATCTCTGCGCCGGCATGCTGGAAACGGGAGAGTCCCTGGAGGAGTGCATTCAGAGAGAACTCTATGAGGAGACCGGTCTTTCTTTAAAAAAGATTCTGAACATCCTGCCGCCTTCTTTTGCCGCGGTGGGCTTCTCCGATGTAAAAACCCAGATTGCCTTTGTGGAGGCGGAGGGCAATTTTGAAGATCACTCCTCCGAAAATGAACAGATCAACGCAAATTTTTATACGAAAGAAGAGGTAAAGGAACTGCTGGAGACGGAAGAATTCAGTTCCCGCGCACAGATGGCCGCTTACTTTTTTGCAAGAAATCTGTCATGCTGATTTGCCATGACTAATCCAGTCAATATTGCCGGAAACCTTGATTTTTTCTGGCATTTTTGAATATATGCATATGACTACAGAAAGGACTCATTTTCTTTGAATACGAAAAAACAGAAAGAAAAATTTATTTTACTGTTTACATCCTTCATGATTTTGTGCCTGTTGCTGCTCTTTGACCAATATACCAAACAGCTTGCCGTCACCCGTTTGAAGGGACAGGCGCCCTATGTCCTGATTGAGGGGGTATTGGAATTCAATTATCTGGAAAATACAGGTGCGGCCTTCAGTTCCTTTTCTGGAAAACAGACCTTTTTGATTCTGCTGACAACTCTGGTGATCCTCCTGCTTCTCTGGAAGTATGTGACGCTTCCGGTAACCCGCCGCCTTTTGGGAATGCGGTTTTGTATGCTGCTTATCTTAAGTGGGGCAGTGGGCAATCTGATCGATCGTCTGATCAACCATTATGTGGTGGATTTTATTTATTTTGTACCCATAGATTTTCCGAAATTCAACGTGGCTGACATCTACATTACTGTGGGGGTAGCCCTTTTAGCAATACTTTTGTTCTTTTATTACACGGAGGAGGAGCTGGAGATCCTGATGACAATGCACCAAAGGAATGAAAATGACTAACCCCAATTATAGGATAAAATTATAGGGACATAAGAGTATTGGTGGGTGTCAGTTTTTTATAGACAGAAAGCGTGTTAACTGATATTATTAATATAAGTATGTATTTAGGAAGGATAATAGATTTTATTTGGTGATACATAATTATGAGTAGTATTTTTATCGGACTAAGCCTCTTAGGGATCAGCGTGATCGTATTTGCCTTATATCTTCTGTTAACGGGAGATGGTTCCAGAGAGCAAAAGTTGATGCAGATTTTTTTGATGGGTTCTCTGATACAGAATGCGGGATATTTGTTAGAACTGACATCCCCTACGCTGGAAGCCGCTGTGACAGCCGTAAAAATACAATATCTGGGGTCGCTAGTCATTCCAATCACCTATTGTTTTTTCATGTTCAGCTATTGCTTTGAAAAAGCCCCTGTAAAACTCTTAAAACTCATTGAAATCATTGATCTCATCACTCTGGGGCTTGTTTTTACCTGTGATCGACATACGCTTTTTTATCGCAGTATCGATTGGCTGCAAACGCCACAGGGGCACAAATATCTGCATCTGGAATACGGACCCGGTTACCTGCTTTTTATGATATTTGGTACGATCATTCCATATTCACTGACATTGTTTGCTTTGGTTCGTGTCTGTCTCAAGAAACCGGATTATGCCGCTGACAGAAAATATAAGCTGATTCTGGGGCTTTCTTTTCTGCCGGTGATTGTACTCTGCTCCTATGTTATGAAGTTGAGCAGTGTATTTGATCTTACTCCTTTCGTGTTAGGGATCATTCTTTCATCCGTGGTCATACTGATCTGGAGCAGAAAGGTATACGATTTCAGCAGTCTTGCTTCCGGCATACTGCTTGACAATATGAATGACGGTGTCATTGCGATAGACAAACACAAACGTATTGTCAGTTATAATCCGGCTGCGGCGGTAATTTTCCATGATCTGATCCCGCAAACCATCGGAAAGCATATTGAAGAGCTGAATGGTTTCCCGCAGGATATCCTTGACGACGATTCACGGGAAGAATTCAGCCTGAATGATCGTTTTTATCAGGGACATGTACAGCAGATACCGGATAAATACGGTGAAAAAAAAGGATATGTCATTCTGATTCTGGATGTGACGGAGACAAGAAACTATATCGAAGAGATTAAACAGGTGCGCGAGCAGGCAGAACAGGCCAACATTGCCAAGAGTGCGTTCCTTGCCAATATGTCCCATGAAATCCGCACCCCGATGAACGCTATTGTAGGTCTGAGCGATATTATTATGGAGGAGAGCAAGGGCCGGAAGGTATATGCTTACGCCTGTGACATTAAATCCTCCTCCCGCAATCTTTTAGCGCTGATCAATGACATTCTCGACTTATCCAAGGTGGAAGCCGGGAAAATGAATCTGGTGTACTCAGAATATCATTTGAAAACACTTGTCACAGAAGTGTTGAATATGATGGATATTGTTGCCTCCCAGCATGGGCTTATGTTGATGAGCGAGTTCGATATGTCCATTCCATGCCGTTATCTGGGAGACGAGGGCAGAATCAAACAGATCCTGATCAATCTATTAAACAATGCCCTCAAATTTACCAAGAAAGGGCATGTTAAAATTTCCGTTACAGGCATGCCGGGGGAAGTTTATAACACAGAGCGCCTGGTTTTTCGTGTGGAGGATACCGGCTGCGGGATTCGGGAAGAAGATCTTGAAAAGATATTTGAGAATTTCAGACAACTTGACTCCAAACGAAACCGAAGTGTGGAAGGAACAGGACTTGGCCTTTCCATCACAAGGCATCTGGCAGAGTTGATGGGTGGTTCCGTTAAGGTTGAGAGCGTATTTGGAGAGGGTTCTACCTTTATTGTAGATATTCTGCAAAAGATTGTGGACAGCAGGCTCCTGTCTGACGTCCCGGAAGATGAAATACAGAAAGAACAGCCGATGGAACCCTTTACAACGAAAAACTGTAAGGTGCTGGTGGTTGATGACAATATGATCAACAGAAAGGTTGCCAGATCTTTGCTGCAGGTCTACGACTTGGAAATAACCGAGGCTGAAAGTGGCATGGAGGCAATCCAGTTTGTCAAAGGGACTCTGTATGATATTATTTTTATGGATCATATGATGCCCGGTATGGACGGCATAGAGACGGTACAGCGTATCCGAAGCGAATGCGGCGAAAATGGAACCCTGCCAATAATCATTGCACTGACTGCCAATGCCATGGAGGGTGTTCGTGAAGCTTTTCTGTCGAATGGTTTTCAGGATTTTCTCACAAAACCCATTGACAGAAGAACCTTGCATATGATACTTCTAAAATGGATTCCGGAAGAGAAGCAGACCAAAGGCGGCGGATGGATCAAGAATCTGCAGGCAAGCAACAATAACCTGTTAAAGTTACAGGATATTATTATTGAGGGAATTGACACAGATGAAGTGGCCGATCATTCTTCTGTGGGCAGTCAGGAATTTATTGAGCTTTTGAATCTGTATTGTCTGGACGGGAAACGAAAGCTGGAGGTTCTCCGTGATCTTTGGGAGGAAAAGGATTATAAAGCCTACGGCATTGAGGTTCACGCGCTAAAGAGCGCTTCCGCCAATGTAGGCGCCATACGGATTTCAAAAAGAGCCAAAGAACAGGAAAAAGCGGTAAAAAGAGAAGACTATGCATTTGTTGACAGCCATGCGGAAAAGCTTTTGGCAGAATACGAAGAACAGCTTGAACATATTCAGAACTATCTGGAGACAAAACATAAGTCGGAACATAAAAAGAAAAAAGAGAAAGATATTCAAAAGCCAGAGTTGCTGCAGGAAATTAAGACCGCTCTGAACAGTCTGGAGAATTTCCGATCCAAGGACTGCGCGCATAAAATAGAAGAGCTTCTGGAGTACCGGCTGGAATCTTCCATAGAAACAGCGCTTGAGAAAACCAGGGAACAGCTCAAATTATACGAAGACGACGCGGCTGAACAGATGTTGCGTGAGTTGATAGAAGAGATTCAAAAGGAGGCGTAAAAACAAAGTGGATGATAAGTTAACGATACTGGCCGTGGATGATAACAGCATCAGTCTGGCAACAATTGAGCAGGAGTTTAAGGGAATCTATGAGGTGGTTGCTTTAAATTCCGGTGTACGCGCCCTGCAGTACTTAAAGCAGCAGACACCGCCGGATCTGATCCTGCTGGATATTCAGATGGTGCCAAAAGACGGCATAGAGACATTGCGTGAAATTAGGGAAATGCCAAAATGTCAGGATATCCCTGTGATCATGCTCACATCACAGCGTGAAAAACAGACGATCCTGGAAAGTTCCAAGCTCGGTATCAATGATTATGTCCTCAAACCTTTTAAAACCCAGGATTTACACGATAGGATTGAGAGTATCCTAAAGGCGGTAAAGGATAAGAAAACAAATAAGAAATAAAGTTTTTGTTGACAAACCGGCAAAAAATGTATATTATTATTGAGTGTGCCGCATAACGAGGTAGAAGTATGCCATTTTGGCATCACCATAGTTAGCGAGTAAATGGACGAAAGTTCATGAATAGGAGGTGTGCAGATATGTACG
>CAZOIF010000136.1:0-5216 GCA_964579975.1 uncultured Eubacterium sp.
ATTTCGATAGAGAGAAGCTGCAGGAGCGTCTGGCGAAGCTGGCAGGCGGCGTGGCAGTGATCCGTGTGGGCGCGGCTACCGAGACCGAGATGAAGGAAGCAAAACTTCGTCTGGAGGATGCGCTGGCGGCTACCAGGGCAGCCGTGGAGGAAGGCATCATCGCTGGCGGCGGTTCCGCATATATTCATGCAGCTAAGGAAGTGGAGAAGCTGGCGGATCAGTTGGAAGGCGATGAGAAGACCGGCGCACAGATTGTATTAAAGGCACTGGAATCTCCTCTGTACCACATCGTGGCAAACGCAGGCTTAGAAGGTTCCGTTATCATCAACAAAGTGAGAGAGTCCGAGATCGGTGTTGGCTTTGACGCACTCGGCGAGGAATATGTAGATATGGTAAAGGCAGGCATTCTTGATCCCGCAAAAGTGACCAGAAGCGCTCTGCAGAATGCTACCAGCGTAGCGTCCACCTTGCTCACCACCGAGTCCGTGGTGGCAAATATCAAAGAGCCTGAACCTCCGATGCCCGCAGGCGGCGGCATGGGGATGATGTAAGGCGCAAAAGGAAAAACATAGCACTGTCGCAGACAAAATAGTCTGCGACTGAAGCGGCATTTGTTTTTCATGCGCCGTGAACGAGCAAAGGTTCATCGAAGATGAACATAAAGCGCGATAGCGCGACTTTGCGAGTTTATCTTCAAAATGTAAAAAGACACGTGCTTCCAAGTAAGTTTGGAGCACGTGTTTTTCTCATGTCTGATATGGCGAAGTCAAACGATAGCGAGAGGCTGAGCCTCAAGCTATCACTGCGCCGTTTATTCCTTCTTCTGAAAATTATGGTCGATCCTGTTATAGATAAAGCTGATGATAAAGCACAGAACGCCGCTGACAAAGAAACTGACGGCATTTTCCATGGTGCTGTCGTAATGGATATCTATCATGATCAGCTTAAAGATGCTTACCATAGACAATAGCAGACCATACAGCCGGAAGGATTTTGTATCTTTATAAAATCCGATCACAATGCTTATGATAGCGAACAGGAGCAGACTGATGCTTATGAGATAATTGATGACATCATAAGAATTCAAAATGCAGAACATCAATATGGTATATTTAAGCATAATATAATATCCTGCATAGGTGCTTTTCTGAAAGAGCTTCTTGGAATTTATCAGGAATAATAATATGGTGACCAAGATAACGGGAATTTGCCATACCGTTTCATATAGAGCAAAACAGCCCGCGATCATCAGCAGTCCGTTTACTGCATACATCATTATTTCGACCGCTTTTTCTTTCCCAAAATATTCCATCCTATTCAGGATCAGATGGATCACCGCAAGCGTGAAGAAGACGATCAGAGAAGTCTTTGTGGGGATGTTGGCTGTTTCTGTCGGGAACCCGGTAGCACAAAAGGGCAGGGAAGCAGAAAAGAAAGCACGGGCAACATCTCCTACGCTGATCATGGTTAGCAGACAGAGAATCAGGTAGCCTGTTATTTTAAACGCGGTCAGTCCTGTAGTTCTGCATACATATAAAAAGACTGCATATATGGCAATGAGCATGATCAGATACTCTATTATCTGAGTATAGGCGGAAAGAGATCGTACGAGAGGGGAGTCTTCGAGTACGAAGAAAAATCCCGCCAGATAGGCAAGGCCTGTGTACAGATAGAGCTCTTTTCCTTTCCATTTCCCATAAAGCATAAACGGGATGACGGTGAGATAGGCAAAGAGGTGTTTGTTTATTATGGAATGATTGTAACAACCCAGATAGATCAGGATAAAGCAGCATATTTCCGATATGATCTTATATTCCGCCTCTTTTAGGTTTACATAAAACAGAACAGCGAAAGCCACAAGGTACATAAAGGCGTAAGTGTGCTCATCAGCAAACATATCCATTGCATGGAATAAGAGAATGAAAACAATGGAATTGACTACGGTCAATATCTGAAAGGCAAGGCCGTGGGTACATTTTTCTTTGAAAGAAAAATAAAATTCAGCCAGTATATAAACCATGATGATAAGAAGGTTCACAGTCTTAAGCGTTGAGGAATCCATGAAAAGAAAGCCAAGCATAAAGACGATCATATTCAGAGATTGGAAAAGGTGAATGCATATATTCTGTTCATAAGTGATGAGACCATCCGTTTTCTTTTCGTCTGAAACGGCATTGTCTGAACGTCTGCCCCGGAAGGCGAAAACAAACGCGGCAATAAAGTAAAAGACAGTCAGTACCAGAAGCTTTTGCGCATCCGCATCGTGAACGCAGAGAATTACCCCCAGGATCGATGATATGAAAATGCCCAACTGCCCGATGATATGAAAAATAAGGCTTTTCAATCTGGTTAAATATCTGACAAAAACAGCCCAGATCAGGATAAACGTATATAATAATATATCCCCTATCACTTTAAAATACAGATCGCTCAGCAGCAGCGTGATATAAAGCGAACCAACGCCGCAGCCGATGAGTGCAATGTAAAATTTATTGTTTTTATTTTTATGGATCAAAACAAATCCTGCCGCGATCAGTCCGAAGCTGAGGATGTACAGACCGATCAACTTCATCGTATCGGTTAAATGCGGCAAAAGAAGTGTGGCAAAAATGATAAGACTGATAAAAATCAACACGGACGCAAAAATACCCATGAAGTTTTTCCCGAATAGTTTTTCATAATCCTTTTGCTCTGTCTGCGCAGCCGGTTTCCACGCCGGAGCATTTGCAGGCTGTCTGTAGATCTGAGAATATGTATTCCCGGGTTGTGGATTTGCGGGCTGCACGACAGGCTGAGGGTGTGCGTCTGCTCCGGCGTATCCGGGTTGGGGCATATTGGGTGCCTGCACCGGAGCCTGTGGCATATGGGGCGTCTGCGGTTGGAGTGTACTGTGCTGACTTTGTTTTAAAAATTGCAGCTGTCTGTCCAGATAGGCAAGCTCTGACTGCATATAAAGTATTTTTTCCTGATACAACGCCTTATTTTCGGAATCGGACTGTTCGCCGGCGCATTGATAAATCAGGTCGTTCAGTTTTTTCCTTGTATGCAGAAGCTCATTCTCAAAATTCAGAAGATCCGTTTCCTTTTGATTCATATTTTATTCCCTCGCTTGACTCTGTCCTTTGCGGACATTATATCATAATATTTTCGGGTTTTTAATGATTTATTGTTGTTTATTAATATTGACTACAAAAGACGCTTCATGTATGCTTAAACTATATGGTTACTGCCTGGAATGGCAGTTTTACAATTATTTGGAATTCTTAAGCCTGAAGTGAGGAAAAATAACTACAGGGTTTTGTATCATAATAATGATGTATTGAAAAATATGTCAAAGGATGCTGAAAAAGAATACTATGTAAAAGAAATACAAAGCGACTGGTGATGAACATGACGACAGAAGAAAAGAGCGAGCTGGTCATTGACGACGGCAGAATAGAATCCATTGAAGAATTTCAGACCCCAGGGCAACTCTATGAGGAGCTTATTCTTCGTGTGCGCAAATATCATCCTTCTGCGGATATCAGTCTGATTAGCAAGGCATATCAGGTGGCCTTTGACGCCCATAAGGGCCAGGTGCGTAAATCCGGAGAGCCTTATATCATTCATCCGCTGTATGTCTCCATTATTCTGGCAGATCTGGAGCTTGATAAAGAAACCATCGTTGCGGGACTTCTACATGATGTGGTGGAAGATACCATCATGACGGACGAGGAGATTGAAGAGCAGTTTGGGAAAGACGTAGCTCTTCTGGTGGACGGCGTCACCAAATTGGATAAGTTGAATTTTCACGGGGAACACGGAACTCATGACAAAGATGCCGAGAAGCTGGAACGGCAGGCGGAAAATCTGCGCAAGATGTTCCTGGCTATGGCGAAGGATATCCGAGTCATTCTGATCAAGCTGGCGGACCGTCTGCACAATATGCGTACTTTGCAGCATATGCGGCCTGAAAAGCAGCAGGAGATCGCCAGAGAGACTCTGGACATTTATTCACCCATTGCCCAGAGACTGGGTATATCAAAAATAAAAGTGGAATTAGACGATCTTTCTTTAAAATATCTGGAACCCGAAGCGTATTATGATCTGGTGGATAAGATTGCGATCCGGAAGAACGTGCGGGAACGCTATATTCAGAATATCGTAGATGAAGTGAGTGTGCATATCAAAAATGCGGGCATCAAGGCAGAGATAGATGGCCGGATCAAACATTTTTTCAGCATTTATAAAAAAATGAAAAATCAGAATAAGTCCATCGACCAGATCTATGATCTGTTTGCGGTGCGTATCATAGTGGATTCGGTGAAAGACTGTTATGCGGCTCTGGGTGTGATCCATGAGATGTATAAGCCCATCCCGGGGCGTTTCAAGGATTATATTGCCATGCCCAAGGCGAATATGTACCAGTCACTGCACACCACACTGATCGGTGTCAGCGGACAGCCCTTTGAGATACAGATCCGTACCTATGAGATGCACAAGGCGGCGGAGTATGGTATCGCCGCGCATTGGAAATACAAGGAAGCCTCCGACGGCAAGAAGGTAGAGACACAGGAGGAGGAAAAGCTGGTATGGCTGCGACAGATTCTGGAGTGGCAGCAGGACTTGTCGGATAACAAAGAGTTTTTGAATCTTTTAAAAAACGATCTGAACCTTTTTGCGGACAATGTGTACTGTTTTACCCCCACGGGAGATGTGAAGAGCCTCCCGGCAGGGTCTACGCCCATTGATTTTGCCTACAGTGTTCACAGTGCGGTGGGCAATAAGATGATTGGCGCAAGGGTGAACGGCAAGCTTGTGACCATCGACTACGAGATTCAAAACGGAGACCGGGTGGAGATCATGACCTCCCAGAACTCCAAGGGGCCCAGCCGGGACTGGCTGAATGTGGTCAAGAGCACACAGGCGAAAAATAAGATCAATCAGTGGTTTAAAAACGAACTGAAAGAGGACAATATCGTAAAGGGACGGGAGTTGATCCACGCTTACTGCAAGGCAAAGTCGATCAATGCCGCCGATGTATTGACACAGCAGTATGAAGAGGCTGTCATAAAGAAATACGGCTTTCAGAATTGGGAATCCGTGCTGGCAGCGGTGGGACACGGCGCCCTCAAGGAAGGGCAGATCGTCAACCGCATGCAGGAACTTTACGAGAAGGATCATAAGCAGCAGATGACCGATGCCGAGGTGATGGCGGAGATCGAGGAGAGCGTCCG
>CAZOIF010000137.1:0-5106 GCA_964579975.1 uncultured Eubacterium sp.
CAACCGTTCCCGTACAGGAGGCCATGACTGCCGTACCTACCGGTGTCGCCCAGTCAATTCCCTTATGATAAGTGCTGGCGCCTCTGGTGGGCGCTTTACGTCTGCCGAATCCGGAAGATAGTCTGCCCCCGGAAATCGGCTTGATATAGGTAGGCGGAATCTTAGTGCCACGCTCCACGATCTTAGGCACAGCCGCATAGGTGACCTCCTCCTTCAGAATTTCACGACGCACCTCTTCGTTATTACGATAAGATATGTCCGCCACCACTTTGCGGTGTCCGGCAGAAGGCTCCTGCAAAGTCTGACTCTGGTTAGTGTACCAGTCATCATTCTCCACGTAAATAATATCCGCCTCGTAATCTTCCTCATAATACATCTGCTCTGTGCGCTCCACGGAAAGTTCCGGTTCAGGCACAGTTACGATCAACTCGTCTCCCACACGGATCACGGAATTTTCATTCTCGATCGTCTCATTCATGGCGATCAAATCCGCCAGCGGTATCTCATTTTTCTCGGCGATCTGGGAAAGCGTGTCTCCCGCAACCACCTCATATATCTGTTCTTTCTCCTGTTCCTTGGTCACTTCTTCAATCGCCTTGGAAAGAGGCGTCAGGTCATATTCCTGCAAATAGGATTCCACCACTTCCACTGTATCACCGAACTCTAAAGAGAGAAGGCCAAGTTCGTAATCGGAAAAATCTTTCTCAGAGGCCGGTTCAATATCCGCAAATATATCATCAAGCGTCGCATCGATTCCAACGCTGGTTACGACCGCCTCCGCCTCTTCTTCCTTCTGCTCCTCCTCAGAATAGATCTGCGTCGTCAGCACATTCAGTTCTCTGGAAGAATCCAGCACCAGATCTGCGTGATAATTCTCCTCCTCATCATACTTTTTAATGGAAGCCTGTAAAAGTTCCAACACCTCCTGCGTGCTCGCAAGGTTAACCGTGTACTCATTGATCTTTACTGTATAAGAACGGTTCAGGGTTTCCTTGACGCTTCCCTGCAGCGCAGCCAGCATATTGGAAATTATGACACTCTTGTCATCCACGGTGCCCCAGAGAATTTCTTCTCCTTCCCAACGCAGGTCGCTGTCTGCCAGCACGATCTCTTCGCTGCCGGATGCAAGCTGTTTTCTGGCCTCAATCAAGCACTCGTCCACTTCCTCGATGTCTCCCATCACGCCCACCTGTACACCGTTTAAATACACAGTAAAGCTATTGTCTCCGGTACTCTCCATTTTCTGCCGTTGAGGCAGGAAGAAAGCGGCAATGACACTGACGAACATCGCAACCTTAATATATGCAATTTTCATTTTTTTATAATATCTGTTTCGTATTTTCATAATGTTTTTTTAAAAAAGTTTCACATTCATTAGTTCCAATATCATCGGAATCAAATTGATCAGAATATCCGCTGCTACCCCTATCAGGATTGCTACGCAAAGTCCCGTCGGCACTCTGCTCCCCTTAGAAGTCTGCGACTGCTTACCCAGTTCTTCCGTAAAAGCCGCCTGCACATTACGATAAACCTTCACATTCTCCTTGTGCATAAATTCCTCGGACTGCGTAAAACGCTCTTCCAAAAGACTCTTGATTCCGGCAAGCTGCTGCTCAACATCTGCACTTTTACCGTCATCCGTCTCCAAACTTTCCAGCTTTTCCATACACTGTGCAAGGAGTTTACGCATATTTTCCACGTTCTCGGATGTCTTAATATTCACCTTGCGGATCTCCTGCATCAGTTCATCGTAGGCCGCAAGCTGCCTCTCCATTTCCTCCATCTTGGCCGCCTCCGCCGCAGAATTAGCACGAATCATCTCCTGTGCGTTTTTTTTCTGCGCCAGCTTATCTATCAATGTGTCCATGTTAGCATACCCCGTATCTTCCATAATTATCTTCTACTATGTCTCAAAAAGAACGAAACCATGTTTGCATTTTACCATTTTTCTTTCCCCATGACAATAAATAAAAGACACCCCCTATCCAGAGTTCTCATAGGCAGACATTTTATTGTGCATTTTGCACATATTTTCCCTTCATTTTTTGATATAATTATAAATATTAACCATAGCTTTACATTTTGTTCATACTTTATTCATATTTTAGGAGTATAGTTAACTCATAAATCAAATGAAATGTCGTGTTTGATTACACACATAGATAAATTTTTTCATAATAGCCCGGGTGCCGAAAGGTACCTGGGCACTCCTCATTTTGCGCGCATAAGCAGAGCAGGAAGGCTGACGAAGCAGACATCATGCTTGCATGAATGGATGCTTCGGTAGACTTACGGCGAGCAACGCGAACGAGAAATGCGAAGCATTTCGAGTCTGCTTATGCGCGTAAAGTTTACGGCGAGCAACAGCGAACCGAGTCTGCTTATGTGCGTAAAGCAATAAAGAAAGAAGAGGACCTCTCTAGTCCTCTTTCTCCTGCCCGATATGTAAGATCTCTTCATTTAATGACATCATTCTTGCATCCAATGCCGACACCATTTGGGCACATTCCACAAGCTGCTCTTTGATATGCTCCGGCGCATTTCCCTCAAACTTATAATGGATCTTATGCTCCAGACTGGCCCAGAAATCCATCGCTACCGTACGGATCTGAATCTCTACCTTCGTGTCGGCGATCCGGTCAGAGAGGTACACCGGCACTGTCACCAACATATGATAACTCTTATATCCGCTGGCTTTCGGATTCACGATATAATCCTTCACGGACATCACCCGGATGTCTTTCTGGTTACTGATCATCTCTGCGATCTGATAGATATCCGATGCAAAGGAACAGATCACACGGATGCCTGCGATGTCATTGACATATTTCACCATATTGTCAATTGTGGATTCTTTATCATGCTTCTTTAGTTTCTTGACAATACTCTCCGGCGTCTTGATACGCCATTTGATATGTTCGATCGGATTATAGCGGTGCACATGCTGAAACTCGTCATTCAGGATCTCCAACTTCGTAGAAATCTGCTTCAAGGCCGAATTATAGATCAGCTGTACCTCTTTCCAGCTGTCAATATCGCCGTCCTTATTTCTCTCAATCATTACTTCCATTTCCAAAAAACCTCCGAAAAATACTTTTCCCCCTATGTTTTTGATTATACCATATCCTTTATCAGAAATGTATATTTTATACAAAATTTTCTAAATTTTTTATAATTTATTGTTTATTTTCACATTCCCTTCCTTTTTCTCGGAAGTCAGACAAGACAATATGACGGGAACCGTCACCACCAGCGGGTACACATAGCGTATCAGTACCGTTGGAGAGAGCAGGAGGGTCAGATAATAGGCCACCAGATATACCGCAGGAAGCGCTTCCCGATATCTTCTTCTATACAAAACCACTATCACATAGAGATAGAGCAGCCACCAATACAGCGCCGGGGCAAAAAGAAACTTGACCACAGGCCAGTTTTCATATACGTTGTCCGATACAATCTTTTCCATAAGGGCACGCAGCCCCGGAAGATAACTGTGCTCCACGATCTCGCAGCCCGCCGGCATCGTACGGTTGTCTGTGGAAAGATAGCCAAAACCGGTGTCCGTCCCGATCCCATACACTCTTGCGTGGGTATCATCCAGCAAAAACCACAGGCCCACACTGTTATCCAGAAACGCATCCATATAAATGCCGGGATATTCCATCCCCAGCTGAATCCATGTTTTGACCAGCCCTTTTGGATCATCATGGATTATGGCAATATTTTTCACCCGATCCGCCAGATGAGGATCATAGGGCGAAAAGCCACACTCCGATGGCATATACTTCTCCATCTCCTGCCTCAGGGATTGATCATCCATCAGTTCCCCATTCTCTTCATTCACCCAGACGCGCGCCATCTGCTGCAGCGGCACGCTCAGCATTTCTCTGGGACTGCCGCTCTGCGCATGAGTCAGGATTTTCAGCGAAACTGCACTCACCGCAAACAGAAGCAGAATCCCCAGCGACAGACGCAAATATTCTTTTCCCGCCGCCTTGCCGTCCCATAGGGTATCTTCTTGTTGACTTTCTCGATCAAATTTTACTCTTCTCATGCCCCAAAACAAAATCGGCATGCTGACCACAAAGGCATACACCGCATTGTTGCGAAACAGCAGCATAAGGACACCCAAAAGAATGCAGACCGTCCGTTCCTTCCAGGTCACCTGCATATTCCGGTCACAGGCAAGATGATAAAAACAGACCGTGTAAAGCAGTACCAGCGCCGAAAAGAGTACATCCTTTGTGGTGCTTATGGCAAGAACGGAATTGGTCGGAAAAAGTCCATAAAAGAAAAGCAGTAAGATCCGCGTCCATCTTGCCGTCCGCTTTTGATAGAGATAAGTCAATGCTCCCGCAAAGGCTCCCGCCATCAACAGCATCTGTACAACAGAGTGAACCGCCATGCCCGTGGAATAGGAACCCATCCTGCCGCCCAGCCGGAAAAAGGCTCCCAGAAATAAGGTATGCAGGAGCGGATGATGTGTGCTGTAATCTCCGGCGATCACCTGATACAGCTGCCCCTCCGCATCATATGCAAACACAGACGGATAGTATGCCAGAAAAACCGGCAGCCAGCAGACAAAGATAACCGCCAGATAAAACAACCACACCTGCCAGAGAGACCGTACTTTCCAATTTGTCTGCACCTCTTCCTGTGTCTCTTTTTCCTCTGCCTGTTTCTCCTGCCCTTTCAGTTTATTTTCTCCCCTGCTCAAAACATATCCCGCGCAGCCTGCCGCAGGCACAGAAAAGCACAGAATCTCCACCAGAAGAAGGAACAGATTCTTCACATTAAAATCAAAAGAGCCATCGCTTTCAAACACCATTCTCTCCGCTATCAGCCTGAGTCCCATCACAAAGGAGGCTGCCACCGGTATTCCCCAGACAAACGAGTAGATGAGAAGTCTCTTATTTTTTTTCATTTTTTCTATGATTTTCATATTTTCATTATATCATAAATAAAATGCCACAACATAAAACACCAAAGAAAGAATTTGTATTTACTTTTCGTATCGGGATTTGTATAGTGTAAAGAGACAAGGAGGTTGAATATGTTTCGTCTATGGGCAAAAGAATTTAAGAACAACCGCATGCTGAAGGATAC
>CAZOIF010000138.1:0-4992 GCA_964579975.1 uncultured Eubacterium sp.
CAGAGTAAAATGATTCTGGTGGACTCTTTGCAGGAGGCCTTTCAGATGGTGAATGCAATCCCCAATGAGCGACAGAAGGTGATTCTGATCGAGAACGATCTGCCGGATAACTATGCGTAAATATGATTTTGCAAAATGCACGGCTCTATATATAGTAGGGATATTTTAAGGAAGGAATGAAGCAACTATGAAAATTCGTGTCGGTGTATTCTTTGGAGGTAAGAGTGTGGAGCATGAGGTGTCTGTCATCTCCGGCTTACAAGCGTATAATGCTTTCGATAAAGAGAAATATGAGCCGATTCCCATCTACATTACGAAGGAGAACGAACTCTATACAGGAGAACTGATTGCCGATATCGCCAACTACAGAAATATTCCCGAACTGTTAAAAAAGAGCACGCGTGTATTTTTGATGAGTGAACAGAACGGTGTAAAGCTGATCCAATATCCCGAAAAGAAGTTTGGCAGCTCCGAGGTGGCACAAATCGATGTGGCATTCCCAGTGGTGCATGGCGCCAATGTGGAGGACGGTTCTCTGCAGGGATTTTTGCGGCACTACAATATCCCCTTCGTTGGCTGCGATGTGATGGCGTCAGCCGTGACCATGGATAAGTATGTGATGAAAACTGTGCTCAAGGACAACGATATTCCTGTACTCGACTGTGTGACTTTGCATGCCGGAGAATATCAGAAGGACGAGGAAGGGGCTTATGTGAAGGTGGAGGAAAGGATATCTTATCCTGTCATCGTAAAGCCTGTGAATCTGGGTTCCAGCGTAGGCATCAAGGTGGCGAAAGATCAGGAGGAGCTGCGGGAGGCGTTAGAGTATGCTTTTACTTTTGGCCCGAAGGTGTTAATAGAACGTGCTATCATGAATCTGCGGGAGATCAACTGTGCGGTTCTGGGGGACTGCGAGGAGGCGCAGGCCTCCGAGTGTGAGGAACCGATCTCCAGCGATGAGATTTTGAGTTATGAGGATAAATATGTAGCGGGCGGCAAAGGCGGTTCCGAGGGAATGAGAACTGCAAAGAGAGAACTGCCGGCTAACTTGACAGCGGAAAAACGGGAGGAGATTCGTCAGATGGCGGTTAAGACCTTCCAGTCCCTTGGCTGTAACGGCGTATCCAGAATTGATTTTATGATCGACAAGGATACGGATCAGGTGTATGTCAATGAGATTAATCCCATTCCGGGTTCCCTTGCCTTCTATCTCTGGGAGGCGCTTGGGAAGCCTTATTCAGAACTTTTGGATGACATGGTGAAACTGGCGCTCAAGAGAGAGCGGGAGGAAAAGAGCATGATGACCTCCTTTGACAGTAATATTTTGCAGAATGCGAATCTGTCTGGGGCGAAGGGCGTGAAAAAATAGTGCCAGACAGCAAAAATCCAATATATATAAATATCAAACTAGATATATGAAAAGTGTAATACCTATGGATAAACTGAATTTAAGTAAAGAAATATATGATTGTGCAGTTCAATGTGGTTTTGATAATTGCGGAATTATTTCTGTCGAAGCATTAAATGGATTTAATGATTTACTTCAAAAACGAATAAAAGACATTCCGCAAAGTAAATTTTTTTATGACAATGTAGGAGATCTTCAAGGCACAAAGCAGCGTTTCCCATGGGCACAATCAATAGTTATCCTCTCTTTTAACTATGGAAAGTATAGTTATCCAAAAGAATTACAGGGAAAATATGCAAAGGCATTTTTTTTAGAACCAACTAAAAACTGCCAATCCGGATATGACTTACAGCGTTTGGAACAGTGGTTTGCCAAACATGGAATACGTGCGGAAGGTGGGGAACAGTTTCGCCATCTTAGCGTAGGGCCGTTGCGTTATATAGCAGTAAAAGCCGGGTTGGGAATTATCCGCAAAAATAATTTTTTTTATACGGAAAATGGCTCTTACAATACTTTGATAGGATATGTAATTGATAAAGAATGTGAGCTGATCCAAAAAGCCAATGTCATTCCGTGCGGTGAAAAGTGTGATTTGTGTCAAAGAGCTTGTAAAACGAAAGCACTCCAATCCCCGTATACGATAAATCCTTTCAAATGTGTTTCTTACTGCACTACCTTTGGTAATTCAGATATTCCACAAGGGTTAAGTTCTGAAATGTTTGAAGAATGGGTGTGCGGTTGCGATAATTGCCAGGATGCTTGTCCGCACAATCGCAAACATGATTGGAATACTGGTAAACAATTATCAAATCTTGAAGAAATTGCCCCTATGATTTTACCTCAAAATTATGTGCATTTATCAGATGAATTTTTGATTACACAAGTCATACCTAAAACCGCAAATCATTTGCAGGAATCTGATGTACAGGCTCTCCGTAAAAATGCTGAAAGAGCATTTAAATTTTATCAGACAAAACAGGAGGATAAATAAGGTAATCAAAACTCCCAAAAAGCAGATTACACTTTATTCCTGTCCTCTCACCTCTCGGAATATCTTGTCCAGTTCCTCTTCTGAGAGATCATCCAGCGGCATTTCCTCGAAGTAAGGAACACCATTTTTTATTCCTTCCCGTATCTGAACGGGACCGTCCAAATAATATCCGACATAATCATAATCTGTAGGAGCCGCTTGCTGAATCAACTCGGATAACTGATATGCCGCTTTTCTGCTCTCATCATCCTGCTGTCCCCCAATAGCGGGGCCCGACGGACCATTGTATGCATGCAGGAAAATTTCCCTGCCATCTTCTGTTGTCGTGACAACTCCATAAACATACTGATTCTCTAGGTCTTTTTCCTCAAATAATGGTTCTCCAAAAAGGGTTTTCAGTTTGCCATAAATCAATACTGCCTGCTCAATGTAATCAGGTGGAAAGCCTTCAATGATATTAATAATATTAGATCCGCCAATCTTTTTCTGGTCACTTACTGTCTTAAATTGATACTTAAATTCATCCATTATCTGTTCCTCCTTTAATCTAATATATAATTTAATGTTCTTCAGTAGTAAGTTCTTTAGGCTTGATATTAGCATACGCTATTATACAACTGCTGGCAATACATAAAAAGTGCTATGTGTGTAAAGTAAGTATTACCGGCATTACAGATTATGTAAAGGATTTAGAAGAGCAGAGGAACTGTGGAATCGATATAAGTTTAATATTCTTTTTTACTGTAAATACTGACAGTCAACAGATAAGATGCTCCCAAAGCTGCCAATGAACATACAATCAAAGTAACTGCTCCAAATACAATGGTCGTAATTCCCGGCTCCAACAGACTATTCAGTAACGTGACGATCGTATAATCAATGCCGAATGCACAGAGTATAGAAATCATCCAGAACACTTCGCCTCTTTCCTCCCCGCCTGCATAGAACAGTGGAAAGAATATTGCGCCCATAAAAAGGCTCATGCTGGTTCCCAGCGCAAACAGTGTAAGTACGTCAAGGCGCTGGTCAAAGGGACATCCATGAACAAGCCACGACAGCCCCAATTCCATTCCGGCAAAAAGTATTCCGACAAGCAGCCAGATCACCTGGTTCAAAAACTGGCTCTTGACAATATCCGCCCGCTTTACCGGCAAGGTCAGTTTATATTTTCCCCATTTCGTAGTAAACTCGTTCTTGGTAACAATGATTGCACTCACGGAAAATCCGATAATACCTATCATCACATAACCGATCTGCACCGACTGACTGATCACAGAGATACCGAAAATTCCAAATAAGGTCATAAACCCGGCAAATACTTTCGCATTTGAGAGCGTTCCATATATATTATTTTTCAAGAGTCCTTTCATACCCGTTCCCCCTTTACTAAAAGCAGCATGATCTCATCAAGTGAAACATGGTCTACGACAACATCCTTGTATTTCCGCTGTGCTTCTTTCCCGTCGGAAACCAACACATCAATCTGAAAATCCCTCTTTCGATATGCAATTATGTCGCTGCGGTCCAGGGCAAGAAACTGGCTTTTCTTACAGCGCATAACAGCATAATCATATACCAGAGCATCCTTCGATACAGTCATAATGAGTCTGCCGTTATGGATGAAAGTGATATAATCCGCAACCTTTTCCAAATCGCTTGTGATATGGGAAGAAAGCAGAATAGAGTGGTCCTCCTCCTGCACAAAATCGAGAAAAACATCCAGCATTTCATCACGCATAATGGGATCTAAGCCGCTGGTAGCTTCATCCAAGATCAGTAATTGCGGATGATGGGCAAGCGCTGCAGCAATCGCCAGTTTCATCGTCATTCCACGGGAATAGTGTTTGATCCGCTGCTTTGGCGGCAATTGAAAATCCTCTAAATATTTGCGAAACAGTTCATTGTCCCAGTTCGTATAAAATCCCTGCATAATCTTCGATAATTGTTCTGCGGTCCAATGCCCCGGAAAGTTATCTCCATCATAGACGACGCCTATTTTTTCTCTGATATCTGTATCAGCGTCCAGCATTTCCTTACCAAACAACTTTACGCTGCCTCTATCTTTTGCGACCGTATTTAAGATACAGCCGATCGTTGTAGTCTTGCCTGCACCGTTTTCTCCGACGAAGCCCATTATGCTTCCGTAAGGCAATGAAAAAGATACATTGTTTAATGTAAAATTTGACTTAGAAAATGTTTTGGAAACTTGTTGTAATTCTAAAATATTCTCCATGCTATTCGTCCTCCAGATAAAACAGTGCCAACAGTTCCGTCAATTTCTCAAGGGAAATATTATTCATTCGGCCAATTTCTGCGGCAGCCTGTAAATGCTCCTCTGCGATACGCTGCTGTTCTTCCTGGTAAAATTCCTTGTCCTGTGCCGATACAAAACTTCCTCTGCCGACAGTCGTTTCAATAAAACCGTCCCTCTGCAAATCTTCATAGGCTTTTTGAACGGTAATAACACTTACATGAATCGATTTCGCCAAAGACCGCATGGAAGGAATCGAATCGCCCGCCTGTAATTCGCCGCTCATGATCATTGCCTTGATTTGTGATGTGATTTGTTCATAAATCGGTTTATTGGCATTGT
>CAZOIF010000139.1:0-4968 GCA_964579975.1 uncultured Eubacterium sp.
TGTTTCGGAGGATTGCTTTGCAAATTGAACGGTTATGCAGTGGAACAGCTTTTTTCTGTTGTAAACATCGTGTTATCCTTGAACTTCATTCTGTTCCGCTTGCTTTCCATCATAAGTCTAATTAAGATAATCAGCAATCGGCTTTATCTGATATGCTCTATCTTTCAATTCATCAAAATCTACTATAATAGTATTTTTTGTTGTAAACGCCTCTGTGTCTGTCTCATCCAGAATACAGATGCATAGATCATTGCCATTAGAAAGAACGTTACGAAAGCTTTCATCCTGTGATAGCCCTAAATTGATTTGATATAAAGTATCAGTATAAACATCCAAAATGTAAAAATCTTTGCCCTCTCTTACAAAAAATCCATAATAATTATCCTGTGTATTTTTACCGTTATAGGCTATACGCAAATTATGCAAATTAAGAAGTGTTCTTACCTGATCATTTTCTATTTTTCCTATGGCGCCATAATCTGAAAAATTTCTTAAATATATATAATTGCCAAAACAATAAAATTCAACTATACCATTCTCGGAAACAATATTTTCCAATTCAGAATCAAAATACAACTTCCCAAGTAAATCATAGTTTTTATCATCATAGATTTCTATATAGGTATCATCTTCTGCTTCCATTGGATCTACAATCACATAAATCTTTTCGTTGCTACAGGCAAATGCTATGATCTGCTCACCTGTATTATCTGCAAACTCTTTTTCAATACAAATATCCATATTATTGGTATTTTCATTATATTTTCTGATATAACTTGTTTCAGACGAATTATCTCTTATAGTACTTAACATATAAATGTCTGTATTCATCGTAGAAATCACATCTATTGAAGAAGAATCAGATTCGTTAAATATCGTTTCAGACATATTAGAATCAGCATTTATCATCAGAAGCTTATTTTCACCTGTATATAATGTTACAGGTAAAATAACAGAATTATCAATAACTGCAGGCAGTCCGCTTGAAATATAAAACCCATCTACAGATATGACATCTGATAGGTTTTTCGATTCCATATCATAACAGCCAATTACTAATGCATCATCATCATTAAAATAATCATAAACAATCACATCCTCCAGAAAAGCAATTGGCGAATAATTATTTATATTTCCTGGTCCATTTTCCTGCTCTGAATTTTCTTGCTTTGAGTTTTCTTGTTTAACAATTAATAGAAGTATCATTGCAAATGCAAAAACCAGTAGACTCCCATATAAATATTTACTCCTTTTTAATTTTTTCATAATTATTCCTCATATCTGAATTGAGTTTCATTCTGAGAAGATAAATATTTCCTCAATCGGTACTTCCACGACTCTGGATATGTCTATCGCTAATTTCAATGAGGGATTGTACTGTGCCTTTTCCAGCCGCATGATCGTTTCTCTGCGGACACCTACCAAATCTGCCAACTGCTCCTGCGTCAATTCTTTTAACAGACGATATTTTCTCAATCTACACTCGAACTCTGCCATATCTATGTTTCCTTCATATCATCTTCGATGTGAAATTCGCTTTTTTTTACCCTCATAGAAAAATCCAAAGAAACCAAAAAAGATAAGGCGTGTCCAAGCACCCGTAAAGCCAAGGAATCCGAGAAATCCCAGAAATCCCAGTTTAGGGTTAAGCTTGCGGGTTCTGTTGGTTTTGAGAATATTCTTCTTTTGCTGTTCCTTTGTTTTGTTTTTTTTCATTATATTCATCCTCTGCGAAGAGATATATTTATCCTATAATGATACAAATACATCTCTTCTATGCTTGGATGTCAATATAAATATTTCAATTTGCATTCTCTATTCACAACAAAATACCTTCCGCTGTTTTCTGCGCAATAAACGTATCCATACAATGCTTATGCGGTATCCCTCCACTGTTGCAGTCAAAGAGTTGAATCAGTAGTCTGACAGAATTTTATACTATCTGTCTCAAGTCAAGATACATCAATTCAAAATCTATGTATTCCCCATCTAGTTTAAAGAATGCGGGCGATGTTCCAATATGTTTAAATCCATATTTTTTATATAAATGGATTGCATTCACGTTATCACTTCTCACATCAAGATTTATGAGTTCAATACCATTTTGTCGGGCGTATTCTATGAGCTTCTCCATAAGCATACTGCCTACGCCATTGTTCCACTCAGCTTTTACTACAGAAAGGGCAAGCTCTGCCCGATGGTTCATACGCCTGGGAAGACCATTTATGCTTCCCGTAGCGATCAATTCCTCTTTTTTCCAAGCGCAATAAAATACGGAATGCTTATCATCGTGCATACTTTGTAAGTATGTCTTTTCCTGTTTTGTAGAAATAGGTAATCCTTCGGCACCAAAAGTTAAATTATCAGATTCTCCACCTATTATTTTTGTGTATGCGATCAGTGTATCTGCATCATCAGGCATAGCTTCTCTGATTTCAATCTCACTCATATCAATTTCTCCATAAATTTTAACTTCCCGTAGGAAGCTTATAACAGACTCAAATTTGCCACAAATTGAGTCGCCAGATATAAAAACTTCATGGGCAGACCGCAGACAGAGACCTTTTTGCCACGGCGGCAGTCGTCAAGGGCCTTCTTCACCACGCAGGCGGGTTCAGCTATGGTCAATTTTTTCAGCAGATTCAATTCAGAAACATCCCCGTAGGCGCGGTCGAGAAAAGGCGTATCCACCGGCCCGGGACATACGGTGGTCACCTGAACTTCCCGTTTTTTTAACTCCTCTGTCAGTGCCCGGCTAAAAGAGTAGACATATGCCTTGGAAGCGGCATAGATCGCAAAGTTTTTCTGGGGCACAAAGGCGGCGCCGGAGGCAATCTGAAGCAGTCGGCTCCCTTTTTTCAGATAAGGCAGACAGATGGAAGTCATGCGGGTAAGAGCCAGAATATTTACCTGCATCATGGCTTCAATCTCCGTCCGGCTCTGCTCAGAGAAAGGCTTGTAGCTTCCTGTCCCGGCACAGTTAACGAGAACTGTGATCCGGGGTCCTTGGATCATAAGCACTTCCTCAAACTGGCGCAGATCTTTTTCATCTGCCAGGTCGATGGTGATGGCTCTTGCTTTGTGCCGGAGGCTGTCTGCCAGCTCGTTAAGGGCGGCTTTATTGCGGCCAAGGAGCCAGATTTCATTTGTGTGTCTAAGGCTTTTGTCCAGTTGCTTTGCAAATTCTTTTCCGAGGCCGGAGGAGGCCCCTGTGATAATGGCAATGTTCATATGCTGCTCTCCTTTTCTGCGATTGCTTTCGATAAATAGTTTTCTGATATCAGGTCTGCTTTTTACGGTGTACGTTGCGTATGGTCTTTTTCTTCGGTGGTCTGTTCGACCCGATGGTATTTCGCGCCTGTTTTTTGAGGGAATCCTTCTCTCCCCGTCTCGGCCGGATGAGGCATTTTTTATCGTAACCGATCAGATCCTCTCTGCCTGCCTTAACCAGCGCTTCCCGCACCAGCTCATAGTTGGCCGGATTTCGGTACTGGATCAGTGCCCGCTGCATGGCCTTTTCGTGAGGATTTTTACAGACATAGACGGAACTTCCATCCCGGGGATCGATACCGGTATAGTACATGACCGTGGACAGTGTAGAGGGAGTGGGATAAAAGTCCTGCACCTGCTCCGGCATATAACCCAGATCCCGCAGATACTCTGCCAATGCCACAGCTTCTTTCAGGGTGGAACCCGGATGAGAAGACATCAGGTAAGGCACCAGAAACTGCTTTTTCCCCAGAGCATCGTTTAACTTTGTATATTTTTTAACAAATCGTTCATAGACAGCGGTCTCCGGCTTTCCCATCCGGGAGAGAACCTTGTCGCAGATATGCTCCGGCGCTACCTTAAGCTGACCGCTCACATGGTGTTCTACCAGTTCTCTGAAAAAGGTTTCGTCCGGATCCGCCAGCAGATAATCAAAGCGGATGCCCGAGCGGATAAAGACTTTTTTGACACCGGGAAGTGAGCGCAGACTGCGAAGCAGTTTGAGATAATCGCTGTGATCTGCCCTTAGATTCGGACAGGGTTTCGGGAACAGGCACTGTCTGTCTTTGCAGACACCTTTGGTCAGTTGTTTCTCACAGGAAGGGATACGGAAATTCGCGGTGGGGCCGCCCACATCGTGGATATAACCCTTAAAATCAGGATCCTGCACAATCTGTTCAGCCTCCCGAAGCAGGGATTTGTGACTGCGGACCTGTACTGTCCGGCCTTGATGGAAGGTCAGTGCACAGAAGCTGCAGCCTCCAAAGCACCCTCTGTTGCTTATTAAAGAAAATTTGATCTCCGCTATGGCAGGCACACCGCCCTCTTTCTCGTAAGAAGGGTGATAGGTGCGCATGTAGGGCAGATTATAGATGTCATCCATCTGCGTCACAGACAGGGGCGGCTGGGGTGGATTCTGCACCACAAAAACGCCGTTCGGATAGGGTTCGATCAGGGTTTTCCCGGTAAAGGGATCCGTATTCTGGTATTGGATCTGAAAGCTCCTGGCATATTCTTTAGGCGCTTCCTTCATGGTATCGTAGGCAGGAAGAGTCTCACCCTCATAGATAC
This sequence comes from uncultured Eubacterium sp., assembly GCA_964579975.1. Classification (GTDB taxonomy): domain Bacteria; phylum Bacillota; class Clostridia; order Lachnospirales; family Lachnospiraceae; genus Eubacterium_F. The sequence continues at coordinate 4,561 of CAZOIF010000139.1, forward strand.
CTTCTATGTCTCTGGTCTTGTAGACCGTTCCCGGTACAAAGGTGATATCCTTGACGGCAATGCCGCCTGCCAGGGCATCTGCGATCTCCACGATAGACAGCTCTCCCATGCCGTAAGAGATCAGATCGGCCTGACTGTCCAGCAAAATGGAACGTTTCAGGCTGTCGGACCAGTAATCATAGTGCGCCATCCGCCGCAGACTTGCCTCAATGCCGCCGATAATAATGGGCACATCTTTATAGGCGCGACGGATCAGATTGCCGTAGACCACAGTGGCGTGATCGGGTCGTTTCCCCATCTTACCACCGGGGGTGTAGGCGTCTGTAGGGCGGTGTTTGCCGGAGACATAATAGTGGTTTACCATGGAGTCCATATTGCCGCCGCAAACTAAAAAGCCCAGACGAGGTT
>CAZOIF010000140.1:0-4924 GCA_964579975.1 uncultured Eubacterium sp.
ACTGTTTGCTTGCTCATGATACAACCGCCTTTCTTTTATGATGTGACAATCATAACGAAAGAGCCTGCGTTGCACCACCAACAGTTGTATACATTTGTTTTTTTCATGCTACTTTCCGTTGCATAGCAAAGCAGTTTTTGTTTTTTTAAGCTTTTCCGAAGCTTTAAATCAATATCTTCTCCGGTATCCATTTCTTAACGATTCTATGTATATCCTCCATATCGATCGGTTTGGAAAGGTAGTCACTCATACCAGCCTGTATATATTCTTCCCTCTGCTCCTTTGCCGTATTTGCAGTCAGAGCAATCACGGGTACTGTTTTATAATAGGATTCCTCCATCTTCCGAAGTTCCGTCACCGTTTCCAATCCATCCATTACGGGCATCAGATGATCCATGAAAATAAGGTCATACTTTTTATTCTGTATCATCTCCAAAGCCTGTTTTCCATCCGAAGCCGTCTCTATCTGCATCTTAAGCGGCTTTAACATTTCTTCTGCCACCATGCGGTTGATCTCATTGTCATCCACTATTAATACCCTGGCATCCGGTGCCTCAAACTCTACTGCTGGTTGCCCCGGCCTCTGCGAATCCTCTCCCTGGAATTTTTCCGATTTTTCTGCTGGTTTTTCTGCCGCCGGCCTGTCCTTAATATCATCCGCCATATTTTCTCTATTCTCGATAAAATTGCAGAAGTTATAGCTGAATAAAGGTTTATTCATGGTAAGCATATCTTCCGGCAATTCATTCTCAATCATCGGATTTAACATACCACAGACAATAGCCCCACGTTCTGCCAGTCTCTGCTGCTCTTCACTTCCAAGTTCTTCGTACCAATCCGTAAAATAGAAAACTGATGACTCCGTCTTTTCGACCGCCATAATATTTTCCGCATATGTAAGATGATATTGTGCAGTCAGCTTCTTTAGCAGTTCGTTTGCAGCAGTATTCCTCATTCCGCCAATGACAACTGCCTGCTGTCCGTCTGTAATCTGTGCCGCTCTCGTTCCATCTATGATCCGCTGGTGAATCGTAAAATAAAATTCGCTTCCCTTTCCATATTCGCTGTTCACACCAATGCTGCCATGCATCAGCTCTACTAACTGCTTGGAAATGGACAGCCCCAAACCTGTTCCCTCTTTATGATGATTCTTCTTTGTATCTACTTGCTGAAAACTTCCAAACAGCTTATCCAGATCTTCCTCCCTGATTCCCTGTCCGGTATCTTTTACCGAGAGATACAGTTCTATATCCTCACCCTCAATCTGTTTTACTTTAACCGTAAGGCAGACATATCCCTCCTCCGTAAACTTTGTTGCGTTATTCATCAGATTAATGATGATCTGCCTGATCCGCAGCGCATCGCCGTACAGTCTTGACGGAATGTCTGCATCAATGTCAAAGAGCAGTTCAATCGGCTTATTTCCAATCCGGTTCAGAATGATCATCCCAAGATCACTGAGCATGGACATAAAATCATATTCCTCATCCACAAGTTCCATTTTCCCGGACTCTATTTTAGACATATCCAAAAGGTCATTAACAATCGTAAGAAGTGCATCACCCGAATTTCGTATGTTCAGCAGATATTCTCTCTGCTGCTTTGACAATTCTCCACGCAGCATGATCTGTGTCATCCCCACAATGGCATTCATGGGAGTACGGATTTCATGGGACACATTGGACACAAACGCTGATTTTGCCTGATTCGCCGCATCCGCCCGGTCTTTTTCTTCCCTGACACGCTCCATCAACTCATACTGCTCCGTTATATCCGCCAGGAACAGACTGTATCCGGACACCTCCCCTTTTTCTTTTATTTCCATAATCTTTTTGTTATAATATTTTCCTTGAATCTGTTGTATTTTCTCGCCGTCCGTAAAAAGGCCAAGCAGTTCATCGGATATTGTTTCATTTTTTCGTTTGCGGTCCAGTTCCTCAAAGACCTTTTTTGCATAAGAATTAGATTCCAGATACCCATACATCCCGTCAACAATGACAAACGCATCTTCCATCTGCTCAAACACCCATTGTTGTCCAAGTTCTGTTACGCCGAAAAATTCATTCCGCACTACGCTGACAATAATGGATAGAATAGATAAAGACGTACATACCGGTACAATGTCAAGGGAAAAGTTGCACATCAGCATTAGGATTAATGAAGCGCATATAACAAACTGTGCCCCTGCCAGCCTTGCCAGATTATAGCGTTCGGCTTTAACCTTTACCATAAACAGCCTTACGCTTGTATAGATCATGCCACAAAACAGAACCAGACATATAATGCAATAATGTACCGTATACAGCGTATCCGGCACTGCCTGGATCAACACCAGCCCAACCCTTTCATCCCACTGGAACTCCAACGATTTAAATACATTCTGCATATTACCGCTCCAGACGTAAAACAGGAAAACCACATCCTGTATACACCAAAAAGCAAACAATATTTTTATCCAATTGTACACTTTTATCTTCAGATACGACCATAAGAATATGGCAAACATCAGATAAAAAATAACATTGCCAAAAAATTCCATTTTCAGCGCAGTAAGCGCACCGTCATAGGTCTCTGTCTGGAGAAGCAGCAGATAGCTCCCATTAATGATCAGACAGCCGAGATTTGCCAGCAGCAGATAAATAGATGTTCTGCTCTGCACTCTTCTCAAAAGCGAAACACATCCGATAAACGGAACCGTTATTCCTATTATTTGTACAATATGTGTCAAAATATGGGCCATTTTTTAATCCAGCTTCTTTCTTCTGCATTTTTTGCGATTTTACGCAGAAATTTTAATAATATTATAACCCACTCAACTTAGTTGCACAACTCGAAAGTGTATTGACAGGCTCCAAACAGACATGTCCTTTACAGACATAAAAGGTGGTTCTGTCATTGACCAGCGGATATTCCCCGCTCTCAGAAACCACGATCACATTCGCCAGAAACGGAAGCTTCTCCCTGATATTCTCCAGTTCCAGACGGTCCTTTAAAGCAACCACAATATGCGCCGGTGGCTCATCATAAAGCAGCCTGGCAAACAGAAACATACCATGTCCGGTCAAATATTCCTGCGCACGGCCTGCCATGTAATGAATCTGCTTTTGGGCAAGCTCTCTGTACTCTTCTTTTTCGGTCAACTGATACAGCCTAACAAAATTGTAGGTCATGACACTATTGCCGCTGGGAATGGCACCGTCATAAATCTCCTTGGGATTCATAAAAAGTTCCGTGTTGTCCCCATCCGCAAGATAAAAACCACCGTTTATGTCATCAGCAAACCGCCTTGCCGCTTCCTGACAGAATCGCTCCGCCTTTTCCAGATATTCTCTGTTCAGAGTAGCGTGATATAATTCCGTCAATGCAGCGATATAAAAGGCATAGTCATCCAAAAAACCTTTTTCCGATCGTTTTCCCTCTCGCCAGCTTGCAAAAAGACATAGGCTCCTGCTTACATTCTTTTCCAGAAATACCTGTGCATTGACTGCCGCACAAAGATATTTTTCCTTCCGCGACACTCTGTAAAGTACGGATAACGCTGCGATCATCAAGGCATTCCAGGACGTCAGGATTTTATCGTCGAGGTGCAGTTTGGAGCGTTTTTTGCGGTAATCGTACAGCTTTTGCATCTCCTCCTCAAAATCCGCATGCAGATCATTGCTCTTTAACAGATTGGGAATGCTGACGCCCTCAAAATTACCACCCACGGTGATATCAAAAACGCCGGCGAACTGCTCCCCCTTTTCTTTCCCCAGAACTTCCATGATCTCAGCAAACGTGAAGGTATAGTATTTTCCCTCCACGCCTTCGCTGTCCGCATCCTGCGCACTGTAAAAACCGCCGCCGGAAGCGGTCATTTCCCGAAGTACATACTGTGCGGTCTTTTCCGCAGTATCCAGATAGAGTTGATTTTTAGTAACCGCATAAGCCGACGCATATGCGATGATCAGCAGAGCGTTATCATACAGCATTTTCTCAAAGTGCGGCGCAAGAAAAAACTTGTCCGTGGAGTATCTGGAAAATCCATATCCAACATGGTCAAAAATGCCGCCCTTACGCATCTGGGTGAGAGTCTTTTCCACCATTTCCAAAACATTAGGGGCCTCATTTTTCGCTGCATAGAGGAGCAGAAATAATAAATTATGAGGCATGGGAAATTTGGGTGCGTCCCCGAAACCGCCATATATGTTGTCAAAACTTTCTGAAAACAACTGAACTGCCTGCACACAGAGATTCTCATTGTCTGCACTTCTGTAATTGACTTCCGGTCGTTTCAGATGTGCGATCACCTCATCCGCCGAATGTAAAAGTGCCTTACGATCACTCATCCACTGATCCGCCACCGCACGCAGTAAATCAGAAAAACCCGGCATGCCGAACCTGGCACGCACGGGGAAATAGGTACCTGCCAAAAAAGGTTTTTTATCCCATGTCATGAAAATGCTCATAGGCCAGCCGCCGCTGCCGGTGAAGGCCTGGCACACCGTCATGTACACTCTGTCAATGTCGGGACGCTCCTCCCGGTCCACCTTGACAGAAATAAAATGTCTGTTGAGAATCGCAGCCGTTTTCCTGTCTTCAAAGCTCTCATGAGCCATAACATGGCACCAGTGGCATGTGCTGTAGCCGATACTCAGAAAAATCGGTTTATCATCCCGCTTCGCCTTTTCAAAGGCTTCCTCACACCAGGGATACCAGTCCACGGGATTTTCCGCGTGCTGCAGCAGATAGGGGCTTGACTCATTTATCAGACGATTGCTCATGCGATCCTCCATACCGTTTTTACCCTTTAGTATATGGAGTGCATCTGATATTATGCGACCGTTGTCACACCTGCATAGCAGATGGTTTATTAAAAGATTGCTATACAAAAAACAGACAGTGGCATAATCTGTCTCCACTGTCTGTTCACTGTAATCCCACT
>CAZOIF010000141.1:0-4908 GCA_964579975.1 uncultured Eubacterium sp.
TTGCCTTAAGAGTTATAACCCTACCTGCCATAACCACGAAAGTACTCTTGGAAGCAGTCAGTGTCTTCTTATAAGAAGGGTATACTTTCTGCAACTGCCCTTTTACCATTTTTAATTCCCAATTCGCACTTGACCATGTACAAAGTGCTTTCTTATTAATAGATACCTTCTTTATCGGCGTACCGATCTTAACCTTGATCGTCGCCTTTTTCTTTTTGTTCTGCTGGGATGTAACTGTGATCTTTGCAGAACCTTTGCTCTTGCGCGCCTTTACCACGCCCTTTGAGTCTACGCTTACAACCGAACTTTTACTCGATTTGTAAGTCACTTTTTTACTTGCCTTTTTAGGGGTAACAGAAACTTTCAATTTTTTCTTCTGTCCCTTTTTCAGCACCAGTATACCAGAACTGCCCACCTTGACTCCGATCGAAACTTTCTTTACTTTCTTCGCCGCCTGGGAATCAGTTGATGATACAGCCAGAGATGTGACTACCATAGCAAACGCCAGTACAAATGTCACAATCTTTCTGAAATACCTGGATGACTGTGTACCAATCTGTCTCATCGAAATACCTCCTAATCTGATTTATTCCTGCAGAAAAACTCCGATATATCTCCACAGTGAAATTAACATCATTATAACACCACTCCCCCCAATATGCAAGGCTATTTTTCATTTTTAAAACGACAACACCACTCCTTTTTTTTACATTTTTAAAAAAATATATCTGGTGTATCTATGTTTCTATTTGACGAATTCTATTGTTCCATATACAATATATAAAAACATTTTGTCATTAACATGGCAATTTACGCATGGGAATCAATTTTTAGCGCTTGTGATTTAAAAGCTAATGAAAATTCGTACAGTAGCGGGTATATTTCCTGATGAGGACCGTATAAACGTGTCGGTCCTTAGGCTGCGTATAAGGTGCGTGCACCTTGCAGCCTTTGTACCGTTACATGTTTATTTTAAGCGGGAGCGGGTCCGAATCAGAAAATATACCCGCTGCTGTACAAATTTCACTGATTTCAAAAAGCTGTAAGCGCTAAAAATTGATTTCCGTGCAATTTATGAAATATTCTTGGAAAGGAGAACAGTACCTAATATGGAAAAAAAAGAAAGTATCCTTGAACAGATCCGCAGCCGGTTCCGTATCGCAGAAAAAGAAACAAGAAACTATCCGCCACTCACGCTTGCTTATATGGGGGATGCCATCTATGAGATCATCATCCGCACGATCATCGTGGAAGGCAGTAATGGGACCGTAAACATTCTTCACAGGCGTTCCAGCAGCCTGGTCAATGCGGCTGCCCAGGCAGAACTCCTGAATGCGATCCAGGGAGAGCTTTCCGAAGAAGAATTTACTATATATAAAAGAGGACGCAATGCAAAATCGCACACGTCCGCAAAAAATGCCAGTATTCATGATTACCGGATCGCCACCGGCTTCGAAGCGCTGATGGGATGGCTCTACCTGAATGGTGAAATGGAACGCTGTGTAGAGCTTGTCCAGCACGGCCTTCGTCTGACACATCCGGCACAGTTTGAACATAAAAATTCAGAAGATTAATTCAAAGACAGATACTGCCCCAAAAAAATGCGGGAAAAGAAGAGCCGCTGCACAAAAAATGCTGATCACCGTCACACACAAGGCAAACCGCATCCGGCTCATGGGGATACATACCATGACAAGCACACCAAAACTCACTCCGCCCCCAGCCAGAAGATTAAGTGTGGAAATCCCAAGTTCTCCAATGTGGAAAACACTTCCCAAAAATGTGATCACGACCAGCCCCCCGGTAAGAATAACTGCTGCCGGCAGGCAGATACGCAGTACATTTCTCAAAAATCCCCTTGGTATCGTGTCCTCATGGCGCTCAAGCGCCAGTATAAAGCTCGGTATCCCGATCGCTGTGGCCCCGATCAGACTGAGCTGGATCGGAATAAACGGATAGGATTTGCCGATTATGATAAATAACACACAAAGTAAAATTGAATAGAGCGTCTTCGTCAGATACAGCGTACTGACCCGCTCGATATTGGATATGATCGTCCTTCCTTCTTTTACGATTTCTTTCATGGAAGAAAAATCAGAATCAAGCAAAACGATATGGGCGCTCTGTTTCGCCGCATCACTTCCCGACGCCATGGCGATCCCGCAATCCGCATCCTTCAGTGCGAGCACATCATTTACCCCATCCCCCACCATTCCGGTGATTTTATCCTCTGCCTCAAACGCTTTTACGATCATTTGCTTTTTTTCAGGCGACACTCTTCCAAATACAGTATATTTAAAAACCTCTTTCCTAAGTTCCGAAATGTCTTCCGGCAATTTTCTGGCGTCGATATAATGTTCTGCGCCAGCCAGTCCTGCCCTGCGTCCCACGATGGATACCGTCAGCGGATTATCTCCAGAGAGGATCCGTATATCCACTTCCTTTTCCCGGAAAAAACGAAATGTCTCCGCCGCATCTTCTTTTATCATATCCGAAAGTACGATAAGCGCCATCGGCGTTCTCTTTTCATCCGCCAGAAGCAGGACCCTCATGCCCTCCGAGGCATGCTCTCCTGCCTTTCTCAATGCCGTCTCATCCTCCGTCAGATATTCCGGCGCTCCAAGAAAATATTTTTGAGGCGCCGGATCCGCCAACACAGTTACCGCCATATATTTTCTTTTTGAACTGAATGGGATCCGATCCTTCACTTCCAGTCTTTTCGTATCTTCATAAAATTTCCTCAATGCCTCTGTTGTACTGTTCGTCTCCTCAAAGGCATAGGAAATACACTCCATGATCTCATCGATCTGCCGTCTCTTAAACTGCCCCATCGGAATGACATTCTCTACTTTTAATTCCCCGGTCGTGATCGTCCCGGTCTTATCCAGACAGAGCACATCTACCCTTGCAAGAGCCTCGATCGCCTCCATCTCCTGCACAAGCGCATTTTTCTTCGCCAGCCTTCCCACTCCCAGAATAAAGGAAATACTCGTTAAAAGGACAAGCCCTTCCGGTATCATCCCCAGGACGCCCGCCACCGTATTAACAAGCGAATCTGACAGTGAATTGGCAGCCACCTGACGCTGGATATAAAAAAGCATCAGGCCGATCGGAATAATCGCATATCCGACATATTTTATAATGCGCTTGATCGCAATCTGCATCTCCGATGTGGCACGCCGTTTCGTCTTCGCCTTTTTCACAAGCTGTGTCGCATAGTTTTCCTCTCCCACATGGACCACTTTCGCTGTCGTCGTCCCTGCCACCGCACTGCTCCCGGAATACAGGAAGTCTCCCGTCTTTTTTTTAACTGCCAGCGACTCCCCTGTAAGAAGGGATTCATTGACTTCAAGCCCCTGTGACACCAAAGTCTCGCAGTCTACCGGAATCTGGTCCCCTATCGAAATCTGTATCACATCACCGATTTTTAATTCCTCGATCTGCACTTCCCGGATCTCCTGCCCGCAGATCCGCTTCGCCTTCGTCGCCGTGACGACCGAGAGCGCATCGATCAGCTTCTTTACCTTGAGTTCCTGCAAAATGCCGATCAGGGCATTCGTTATAACAATCCCCATAAAAAGCATGTTTTTATACTGTCCGGAAAAAAAGATAAGCCCGGCCAGAACCAGATTCAGAAAATTAAAATACGTAAATGTGTGGGCAGCAATGATCTCCCCCCGGCTTCTCGAAGCATTCATCATAATCTCCCTTATCCTTATCGCGAAAGCTAGTACAACGAATATTAAATAATTGACCGTTTGGCTTAATTATCATAATGCCCTCTGCATGATATGATTTTGATATTCTGCAGTTCATCAATATCGTATACTAACCGATTCTTTTCATCAATCCTTCTGGAATATCCGGGACGATGTTTCAGCGGCTCCGGCTTTCCAATGCCTTGCATTGCCCCATTTCGTTTAATATCCACTAATAGACTATTGATTCTTTTCGCTGTTTTCCTGTCTTGAGACTGCCAATAAACATAATCAGAAAATCCTTTGTCTGTAAATGTAAAATCATTCATCTTTATGTTTTATCCGTTCCATCCAATTTAATATTTTTTCGGTAGGTTCCCAGTCATCGGATTCCATTGCCCGCAATTCTTCAATGCTGAAAGAAATGGTTTCTCCATTTTCTAACTGCTTATAACTCTTATCCAGCATAGCCAGATATTCTGCATTTCTCTTTGCTTTTGCCATTTCGTTATATTCTTTTTCAGATACAATCACTACATTTTCATTTCTGGGTCTTGACACAACAAGTATTTCGCCGCCTATAACTTTATTGCACCATTCTTTAAAATTTTCACGTACATCCATACTCTTTACCGCTAACATAGTATCACCTCACAAATTCGTACGTTTTTCCGTACTTTTATTATATCTTATTATTATACACCTGTCAAATTATTTTATGCCAAAAATAATAAATAGATTTAAAAATTTTTCGCTATGGATATTAAAAAGGAGTAAGTTATCCGTTCGCCATTCCCTATAATGAAATAAAGACCTTCCAAGACATTACATCTCAAAAAGCCTTTATTTACGCTCCTTTTCAAAGCTAGCGACGGGAATCGAACCCGTGACCTCATCACTACCAATGATGTGCGCTACCGACTGTGCCACGCCAGCTTAAGTTAATAACTAACCCATGCATTATTCTAGCAGAGTAGCATGCCCCTGTCAATAAAAAATTCAACACAGTAGGGCAATCGCTTGATTTTTTGTGGCAAGGACGGAATATCGTACTCACTCGTCCAGTATATCACTCCCAACGAAAAGCCAAATTGTTTCCCTTGCTTTGCAAAAGCATTCCGCCGCCTTTCGCAAAACTCGCTGTCTGCTGTCGTGTTTCCTGCCTTTTGACAGCATAGCCGCTCGCCGGTCCTTATGCACCACCATTTGT
>CAZOIF010000142.1:0-4854 GCA_964579975.1 uncultured Eubacterium sp.
AAGAAGTGACCTTACCTTTGGACGGGGCGGTCACTTTTTTGTGTGGTTTATGTATAAATTCCTCGTCTCATCTTATTTAACGATGAGGAAATTTTGTTTCCGTTGATGTAAATGTATCATCCATTGAAACATGGATGTGTCCGCTGCTGTCCACGGCATACTCATTGCCATAAATGGAAAACGTATCCCCCTCTTTATAGCCAGCCCCTATCCAATTTGTGTTGTTCAGATTGTTAATTTCCTTATCCACATTTATCACGTGACCGGATTCCTGCAAGATATAGGTATGCTTCCCGGCGCCTGCATCGATGGAAAAGAAGCCCGGTGTAATTCCGACTTTCTCACAGGTCGATAAAACTTCTTTCCTACTGTATAATCCATCCCACAGGCTCCTTCCCTGCGCCAATGTAGACAAAATGTCGCCTGCTTTTCCCATTTCCCTTCTATAATTGGTACCCATATTCTCTGCTAATAATGATTCTGATTGTGCATACCCAATTATTCCGTTTTTAACTTCCCATGCGTATCGGCTGCCATTTATCCCTGTCCACGCATAATAGCTTTTATTCTTCAGAACCAGAGAATTGTTTACGGCGTGAATACCTGGCAAGGAGTTCGCGTTGATCTTCGGTACTGCATAAATTGGCACTACCTGCCTGCTTCCGTTATAATCAAAACACATAACGCCATAATCCTTAAACTCAGGATTATATCCGCACTCCACATGCGTCCCAAAGTTGATCGCATCGAGAATCGCTTTTGGGTTATTATAGTTTGCAAAATAATAAGATAATTGACTTGCAGATACATTTGCGCTTTTGTCTATCAATGCCGCTATGGATTGCTTTGAAAAACTCCGTGCTTTGCTAGATATGCTAAGGCTATCCCTCTTTTTGTCGTTTCCTGTTCCAGACAATAGCCGGAGTGCTGCCTGCTGTCTTGCTACTTTGTTCGTTTTTTTAGTATGTAATAATGGATGGTTCATTTTATTTGTGCCTGCAAAAGCTGTTTTTATCATCTTGCCTTCCTCCTGTTTATGCTTTCAAAACACTGGCTTCATACCGCTCAATTACCCTGTTTGTATTTCGTTCTCTTGACAAAGCACTTTCTTCAATCTGTTCCCTGATCTGCGCTTTCCTGGCCTGCTTTTCTTCAAACTGCTCCCGTAAATACTTTCTCTTTTCATAGTAATTTTGTGGTGTGGATTTTCTCCCTGCTTTTTTCTCTATCTCCTTATCTTGAACACTGCTACCGGATAATGAATTGCTGTTGGTAACATACATATTAGGGCTCATGCCACCAGTACCATCTTCATAAAAAACCCATTCTTCATTTTTTACTTCTGCCCCCATAGCCTTCCATCCTGTTATCAAATTCTGATGGCTAATTGGTAAATGGTCCAAAACCTTCTCAAACGACACCGCTTCTTCAGGATTTTTTACACATTTCTCCAAATATGCCGGTGATATCGTTACTTTATAATTAGGAGCTGTCAAACAAGGATACTTATCTTTTAGGTATGCATAATACTCTGATGCATTCGTATATTTTTTCCCTGCTGCCTGCTCTGCTTCCTGTTTCTCCGTTACTTCCTTTTTTGAAGAAGCGTACCTGCTTTCATACACATTCCCATAAGCGCTGCCGATTCCTGCCATTGTCATAATTTTCGCCCTCCATCCCATTCAAGTAATTTTTACAACAGACAACTTTCGAAGTATGCTGTCTGCTGTATTTATCGCCCGTCTGCACAATTTTTTCATAGGTTTGGCGCGAACTGCTCCGTTTTGGGAGTGAAATTTCCGGTGCAATTTCAGATTGCTGTCGCAGTTTTTCCATTCATCATTACCGTAAGGCTGAATTTCTTCCTGCCGTCTGTATCATGGATCACAATATCAATGTCGCCCATATACTTCCTGGCACATCTTTGGATATTAGATAATCCAAGGCCATGCAGTTTCCCGTTCCCCTTGCTGCTGACAGGCAGACCACTTCCCTGCTCTATTATGATTTCCTCCGTAAAATCATTCTCAACTTCTATAAAAAACAGACTGCCTTTCACATAAGAATGTAACTTTATCTGCTTTTCCACTGCTGCATCGCAGCATGTTATCCTGCCACATGCTTCTATGGCGTTTTCCAGTGCATTGTTCAGGATAACAGCAATATCATAAACATTGATCATTAACTTTTGGGGATAGGCAAAGTCAACTTGAAACTGTATCTGCTTTTTCTCCGCCTCCTGCCCTTTTTGGTGGATGATAATATCCGTAATCGGGTTTCCCGTCTGATAGATAAAATCTAATCTGCTGACTGTTTCCTCCATCTTACTGATGTAGCTTTCCAGTTCTTCATTCACGGACCCTGCTGCGCTTTTGACAAGCAGGGAAACATTAGCCATATGGCTCCTCATATCGTGCCGGAGCCCTCGCATATCCGTATAGATATCCTGTATTTCTGCAATCTCTTTCTGCATCTGCCACACCTGGTTTTCCAGCATGGCGCATTTCCCTGTTTCCTCGTTGTACTGCACCAGTTTCTGGAACAATACGACACTTGCGGTAATGGTCAAAAGCAGCAGGGTACAGATGACAGGTATCCAGAATTTTGTTGCTGGAACAGTATCATAAATGATTACCGCCATTCCATTTTCAACCGATAGAATCATCATCTTTATTAACACCGTAATGCACAGTGCAGCAACACAAGGTAAAATCAGAAAAATGTTTTCCTTTTTCTGCAGGGGGTAATCTTTTTTCACAAATTTTTTGCTTATCATGTGCAGATATCCATACAACAGCAGGGCATAAAACAGCGCCCATAAGGCTGCGAAAATAAGATTAGATATTTTTGTCCAGACCAGCGCTTTTTCTATCGTATTTATAATTCCTCCTGCTAATAAATATCCGAAAATCTCATCATATAATCCGTCAAATACAATTTCAAATACATGAACCATATATTTTACGGTCTCTTTCCCTGCCATAAAGCTAAAAGCAACAAAAAACTGCTTTTGCATATCTTTTTGAAAGAAAACGAACTGCATAAACAACAGAATACAAAGATCTAAGATCATCTCTACAACTCTATCAATCGGAAATCTGCCGCCCAATATTTCAAATACCACAATCTGAATAAAAAACCAGGCAGCATCCCACGCTGCCACAATCACCCTTTTGCTATATTTTCCTTTCAAAAATTCCATTGCATAAAAACCGCTTAACATACTATCAATCAAATAAATAGAAACTGAAAGCAGCCGCATTTCAGACATTGACGATCCCTCCGTTTTTTACATAGCGCATATAACTTTTGATGAAATCAGAATATTTCACCCTCGCAAGGAGCAAGTTATCTCCATTTGTGACCTGTATGTTGTTCGCACTGTAAGCAGCAATTTTTTCCATGTTTACAAGATAACATCTGTGACAGCGGTAAAAGGTGTTTCCTAACCGGTTTTCCAGTTCTTCCATTTTGCCATAGACTTCCAGTGTCCCGTCTGTTGTATGGAAAACGACTTTTTTATTGCCACTTTCTATGTAATAAATATCTCTCAGCCATATTTTCTGCTGTGTACCGGACCTTTTGACCATGATCTGTTTTTTATTCTGTTCACCAATGGCGGATGCCTCTTTCCTCGCCCGGCTGAGAACCTCTGAAAACTTTTCTGCATCAATGGGCTTTATCAGATAATGAAACGCATTTACATCAAACGCTTCCTCCATGTATTCCCGATATCCCGTCACAAAAATAAGAATGCTCCTTTGTGTGCTGCTTTTTTCCTTCTCCCTTATAAGCCTTGCTATATCCATACCGGATATTTTTCCCATCTCAATATCAAGGAAGGAAATATCAAAATCCGCTCCGGCATTTATCATTTCTTTCCCTGACTGGTATGCCACAACATCCGCTTCCGGCGCCTGTTTTTTTATCAGCCGGGAAAGTTCTTCCCGGATTGCCCGGTCATCATCACAAACTGCAATCCTCATATATCATTTCTTCCTTTCAGAACATACATATCCATTTTTTAATATATCGTCATCAACGCTATATCTGCTGATTTCATGGCGCGAAATGCTTAATTTGGGGCGTGAAAAAAAGAGGATCACCAGTCGTCTCAGTGAACCTCTCTAAATTCCTATGCCATCAATTTTGAATAGCCGTCTATATCAACAACTTTATATCACTTTACCAACGCCGCCGTCTCTCTCGCAATCGCCAGTTCCTCGTTGGTGGGAACCACAAAGACTTTCACCTTAGAATCCGGCGTGCTGATCTCCAGTTCCTCGCCCCGCTTATTATTCTTCTCCTGATCCAGCGCGATGCCCAGATAACCAAGCCGCTCACATGCAAGGTTTCTGACCAGAGGGCTGTTCTCTCCCACGCCCGCCGTAAAGCAGATCACATCCACGCCGTTCATAGCCGCCGTGTAAGCACCAATATACTTGGCTACGCGGTAAGCGAAGGTCTGGATCGTGCGCAGGCCTCTGTCCTCTCCCGCCACATAAGACTTTTCCAGATCTCTGAAATCCGAGGAGAGATTATCGGAAAGGCCAAGCACACCCGACTTCTTGTTCAGTACGGTCATCACCTCGTCGATGTTCTTATTCTCCTTGTGGGCAATATACTCAATGATAGCCGGATCGATATCACCGGAACGGGTACCCATGATCAGTCCCTCTAGGGGCGTAAGACCCATGGAGGTATCCACGCACTTCCCGTCTTTCACCGCCGATATGCTTGCCCCGTTGCCCAGATGACAAACGATGATCTTCAGATCCTCATAGTTCTTGCCAAGAAGCTCTGCCACACGTTTAGACACATAAGAATGGCTGGTCCCGTGGAAACCGTATCTTC
>CAZOIF010000143.1:0-4706 GCA_964579975.1 uncultured Eubacterium sp.
TATTCAAATCCCTGCCGCATATGGGGCAGATCCCCTTACAATCCGGCTTACACAGGATCTTCATAGGCCAGCTTGTCACTATCTCACTGTTTAGTAAGTCTTCCACGTTCAACTGAAACTCATCCATAAAGGGCTGTTCTTCATACACCGAGGAATCCTTCGCCGCATCCGGCGCCCACACTTCTCTCTCAAAGTCAAGTGCGATTTCCTGTTCTACAGGCTGTAAGCATCTGTCACAGCCGGCTTCAAAGGTGAACACTGCCTTTCCCTCGATCCGTGCCCTGCCCTTTCCTGTGTTTGTAAAAACGAAATCCACCGGCGATGCATTGCGCACCGGATAAGTCTCTCCACCCACAGAAACCTCCGTAATCTCGGCCCCTGTCCGCATCGGAATGACTTTATCTTCGCTTGTCAACACCTCAGTCAGGTTCAAAAACATAGCAGACTCCCATCCATACTCAAACAATTATACATAGGGGGCATGGGTTTGTCAACTGAATTTTTTATTGCCGCAATGGTTCCACATTCTCATTATAATCACAACTTAAAATAGGAAACGGATTCTTTCAGTTCTTCAGATATGTCATTTGTATCTGTTGCCTGAACATTTATCATTTCTATATTTTTCCGCAGTTCCTCTATGGATGCTGTCGTTTCCTGACAACTTGCGGTATTTGCCTCTGATATGGAGGACAGGCTGCTTATCTCGCCAAGCACCTTTTCTTTATCACGATTCAGGACATCGCTTTCCGTTGATATGCTGTGAATCGTATCCACCGTAACCTGTATCTTACCGCTGACTCTGTCAAAGCTGTCACTCACCGTAGCCAGTGCATCTCCCTCCGAATCAATGGCATTTTTAATCTGATTTGCAAGTCGCACATTATTTTGCGATTTCAATATAATTTCGTTGATAATATTTTGAATCTCTTTCGCTGAGCTATCGGATTCCCCGGCTAACGATTGTATGGAGTCTGCAACAACAGCAAAACCTCTTCCCGCTTCTCCTGCTCTTGCAGCTTCAATGGAAGCATTCAACGCCAGCATGCTCGTCTGTCCCGCAATGCTTGTGATCGCGTCTGCTGCCGCCCTTATATTTTCAATCGCAGTATTTGCTTCATTGATGCCCGTCACAACATCTTCCGAAATGGTAACCGTATTTCTATTTGCTTCGATCAGGCGGGACAGATTGTTCTTTGCCTCGTTATTGATGACTTCAATCTCCCGTGCCTCCGCCTCTGTCGACGCTGCGCTTTCAGCGATGGAAGAAATGCTCTCACCTACATTCTGCATGGACGCTGCCGTATTCTGAACCGAATCCGCGATCTGCACAGAACTCTCCGACAATTCATTTGCAGCTTTCACAATGCCCTCAGTCGCATCATTGGAAGTCAGAATGCCATCATGGATTGTCTTTACGTTCTGATTCAGACGCACTGTCCTATCATCCACTTTGGAAATAATATTTTTCAAATTATCCTGGAGATTTTTGGCAGAATCTATCAGATCCGCAATCTCTCTGATATTTGATGTGCAGTCTATGTTGATTTCCAGATCACCTGCCGACAGCTCATGTGTATAAGCGGCTATCCCGATGATCGCCTTTCTTATATTCAGCCCGATCAACACAATGATCACAATACAGAAAACGGCAGTACATACGGCAGCAAGCACCAAGGTCCTTGTATTGGATGCTATATTTTCATTTACAAGGGATTCCGGCATTCCCGCAAATGCCATACCGATGATCTCACCGCTCTCGTCGCTGACGGGAGTATAATACACATAGTACTTCTTTCCCGCAACCATCGTTCCGTTCGTTCGATAATCCTTTCCCTGCCTCACGGTATCCCAGATTCCCTCCGCAGCTTTTGTCCCTACATTGCGTTCTCCATTTTCATTATAAACAGAAGTAATAAACCTTACATCCTCAATAAATAGTGTCAGATCGACATCCTGTACTTTCAGGCTGTCAATAAATTCCAGACTGACCTCATCCACTTCCAGAATATCTTCATTGATATCCCATTCAAAATATTGCTTTACCGACATGGCGCAGGCCTGTAATTGCAGATATACTCTTTCTTCCAGATTGCTCTTTGTTTTATTGATCGCCACAACAGATATTGTGACTGCCGCCACAAGCAAAGGAATCAGTCCCATCAATATACTGGTTGCCAAAAAGGATAATTTGTGTTTCTTCATACTACGCTTCCTCCAAAAGTAAACAAATCTATTAGTCCTATTATAATAATTAAATTGGAATAAAACAACAACTATTATGGTACAATTCGCAGTTTTCAGGGTATAGATTGCAGTTTTAATTATAAAATTTATAACTTCCCAAGTAAAACCTTTCAGAGTATAATAAGATCAGCACGGCAAATTGATTATGGTAGGGAGGCACATATATGTATTACTTTACAGACGACTGCTTGCTGGGTGTGGAGGCGATCGACAACGAGCACCGGGAGTTGTTCCGCATCATAAACGAAACCCAGGAACTTCTGGACAATCAGATTCTGAACGACAAATATGACAGGATTCTTGAGACGCTCGAACGTTTAGAACAATATGCAGAGGAGCATTTCCGGCACGAGGAAGCCTATATGGAGAGCATACGCCATCCGGAACTGAATCTGCAAAAGAAGCAGCATCTCCTCTTCTGCGAAAAGATCAACGGCATCACAAACTCCTTCTCCTCTGATCAGGAGCAGCAGGAAGTGCTTGAAGATCTCATGAAATATCTTGTGAAATGGCTGTATCAGCATATTATCAGTTCCGACCTTATGATCGGAAAGTTAAAACCTGCAGAGGAGCGCACAGCCCCGGTGTTTACCGACCAATATCTGACCGGCATTTCGTTGATCGACAAAGAGCATCGAGAACTTTTCCGCATTATTGGGGAAGTGTACCGCGTTATGACGAATGAAATCGCTTTCGATAAATATGACGAGATTGTCGGTTTACTTGAGGAATTGAAAGAATACACTAAATTTCATTTTCAAGATGAAGAAATCTACATGGAGAGCATTCACTATCCCGGTCTGGAAGCACAGAAGAGAGCCCATGACGCTTTTGTGGCGAGACTGGAGGAGATGGATCTGGAGCACATCGATGACAACCAGCAGGAGACGCTGGAGGACATGATGGAATTTCTGTCAGAATGGCTGGTAAACCATATTATGAACAGCGATAAGAAGATCGGAGAGGCATCACAGACGTGATGCCTCGTTTATAGAAGAATATACTTACAAATTATATTTTTGAATTCTGTGCTGTGCTTCATTGTATACTTGTTCATCAGTCCTCATGCCGATAACGATGATCAGCATTTTGGAATCCGTCCGCACTGTCTTGTAGACAATTCTAATACCGGCATTTTTCAGTTTAATCTTCAAAAATCCCGATAAATTGTTTCCCTGTTTATTACCAAGGCTCTTTCCATAACCGCCTTCCTGTGCAGGTAGCGGATTAATCGCGACCTTGCTGATCGCCTTTGCCACTTGAATCTGTTGTCCCCTGGACAGTTTTCTAAAATCTTTAGCCGCGTCAGGCAAATAGCTTATTTCCCAACTCATTCAATCTCCACCTCGCCACATTCATTTAAGAGATCCTGAGATATCCCGGTCTCCTTATATAAATTTTCAGCAGATATCAACGTTTTAGGATCATAATTCTCCATACGCCCGGCAGCAATTGCAAGTAGTCTGGCATCATTGATCTCATCCACCATACGGATATATTCTTCCGGTGATATAAGAACACATTCGGCCACATTGTTTTTCATCACTACTTTTGCACCGGCTCGCTTTACTTCCTCAAATATTTTTCCTGCCAGTCCTTTATTAAATAGCGAAATGGAAATCGTATCTGTAATCGCACTTGTGATATTTACCATACTAGTTCCTCCAAATTTCTTTCATCTTTTCATTATTATATTCCATATCATAAAAAATATCAATAAAAGTGCTGATAAATTTATCAATTTAATTATATCAAAATATCCCTTTGAATAAGTCTCACTCAAAAAAAGAGCTGCCAACAAGGCAGCCCTTAAGACAGCGTCTTAATAAAAGACAGTATGCTGTCTCCTGTATGTATCGTTATCCTTTTGGCTCAGTTCACGCTCTACCTGAGATAATTTCTTTTCCAGATCCTTTACCTTTTCTTCATCCCCGGAAGCCTCTCTGATCTGCTGTTCCAACTGCTGTTTCTGCTTTTTCAATTTTTCGATCTCACGATCAACCTTATCCGTATTGCCGGTGACTTTCTCCGCATCCTCCTCCGGGCTGTCTGCTCCGACTTTGGGCTCTCCCTTTTTATCTGCACCGCCAGCCTTCCTCGGATCATCATACAGTACTTTCGGATTGCCGTTTTCATCCTGTCCCATGCGATACAGCCCGCTTGGTCTGCTGCCGGACTGCTCGCTGCTGATGTACTCATCCTTGGGCGTCTGAACCGCTTCTGCTCTCTTGTCTGCCTCCTGTTCCTTCCCGACTGCCCCGGTCTTATCCTTCTCTTCCTGCAGCCTTTCCAAATAATCATTTTTGTAGTCCCTGTAATTACCGTTTACTTCCATTGCCATGACGATATCCTCCTTTTTTGACAGAATTTATCTCTGCTTTACCCTGTTATTCGTCATTGCCCGGACTGCTTTTAACCCATTTGTTGTGAAGTGCTTTCTGAATGCCGCGGAATGATCA
>CAZOIF010000144.1:0-4505 GCA_964579975.1 uncultured Eubacterium sp.
TTTCACTGCTGGCAACATTCTTTACATAATCGGGAAAAGACACCTGGACATTGGAGGCGGATGCGTTGGGACTGCCCAAGTGCACCGTAATCGGATTGGGAACGGCTACCTGGCGGAGTACCCGGGATTCTGCATCAGATCCCACCTGATCACGATCGCCCGGCATGGAAACGGCGGGTATGCCGATCGTAATCTCTGTCACGGTCGGGGTGCGCTGCCTCTCCTGCATCGGAATAAATTCGAGCGGCTGAATCGCCGTTTCCCCCTCCAGAATCGGAATACCGACAACATGAATGGAATTAAAGCCCTCCGCAAATGCAAGCACATCATAACTGATATAAGGTGTTCCGGAATAATTCGGATCCAGGGAAAGGGATTTATCCAGCGTTTCTAGAGTAATCTTTTCCGTTTCTCCGCTTTCATCCGTTGTCACATGATAAGTATGATTTTCCTGCTGATCCATGATCCAGATCTGCACTCCGCTGAGCGGAAGCGCGTCGTGCGCCGTTCGCGCCTGTATGATTAGGTAACCGATAGCCATAAATGATAAATTCCTCCTTGCAATTCCCTATACAATATAAATATGAAAAAGAGATGATTGTGACGCAAAATTTTTTAGCCTTTTCGTATTACAAAGTCTTATGGTAAAATAAATCTACGCTTCATTTACATATAAACTTAGGGGGAAAACGCTGTGAGTTTAGGGGAAAATAGAATGGAACTGGTTATGCAGCCCACGCCTCAAACCTGTGGTCAGGCATGTATTGCAATGATCACAGGGAAAGAGATCGGGGAAGTAATGAAAGATATGAAAACAAGCGGTCCTGTGAGCATAGGGCAGCTGATTGAAATATTGGACTTTTATGGGGTGAAGCATGCTGAGAGAAATACGCGTATCTCAAAAAAGAATCCTGTACCATATGAGTATTCTATTTTAACGGTGCACACAAATGCGGGTTATACGCATTGGACGTTACTATATGACAACAAATACTTTGACCCTGAATTCGGATTGATTGAGGGTGAATATACCTACGGAAAAATCACATCATTTTTGGGAATTTATCAATAGGATGGCTCATCATGTTTGGGGAGAAATGAGGGCACCATGGAAATCAGGCATGTTCAAAAATCAGATGACAGGTTGAAAATCAGCCGTATTTATGAGGAAAGCTGGAAATTTGCCTATCAGGGCATTGTGCCTCAGGACTATTTGGACAGTATCCCGACTGGTCGTTGGGCAGACTGTTTGGACAGGGAAGGCGTAAACTCTATCATAGTGGTAGAGAATGACGAGTTCATCGGAACCTCTTCCTATTGTCGTTCCAGATCGTCGGAGTTCGTTGATTTCGGGGAGATTATATCCATTTATCTTCTGCCGCAATATATCGGCAGGGGATATGGCAGACAGCTTTTGGATGCTGCGGTCAGAGAATTGACGGAATTGGGCTTTCGGGATATCTTTTTATGGGCGCTTGCAGAGAATCAGCGGGCTAGGAAGTTTTATGAGAAAAACGGATTTGTGCAGACAGAACACTGTATGGAACATGTGATAGGCGGGAAAAAGTTGTTGGAAGTGCAGTATTACCGTGCTGTTGGGAAATGATTTCTTGTATTGCACTTGCCGAGATAAGTCTTCTATTAGAGGAGACTTTGAAACGGACAGGAGAGAAAAGCAGGTTAGCCTAAGAATCAAAGGGGAGAGCAAAGAATGAAAGAGAAAACAGGGATTTGCTATATTGTCGGAGCAGGTGAAAACTATGGCATCCATTTTTCCCCTTGTGCAGATGATTTTGTGATCGCCGCAGATGCGGGATTTCAGGTTTTGGAGCAGAATGGAATAAACATGGATCTGGTGATCGGGGATTTTGATTCACTTTCTTTTGTCCCCAAACATCCGGAAGTGATTACCCTGAAAAAGGAAAAGGATGATACGGATATGCGGGCGGCCGTCCTTGAGGGGATAAAAGCCGGATACGAAACTTTTCACATTTATGGTGGAACGGGCGGACGCATTGAGCACACGATTGCCAATATGCAGCTTCTGGCAGAATTATCTTCAGGTGGGAAACGGGGTTTTTTATTCGGGAGAGACTATATTATAACTGCGCTGACAAACGGGACCTTTATGTTTCCGGATCAAGTTTCCGGATATGTATCCGTGTTTGCTCATTCGGATCGGGCGGAAGGTGTGTGGTTGAAAGGTTTAAAGTATGAATTGCAGGATGCGGTTTTGACAAACAGCTATCCGCTTGGAGTAAGCAATGAACTGATCGGGAAAAAGAGCAGTGTTTCTGTGGGAAACGGCACATTACTTATTGTTTTCCCCATGGAAGCAAAAGCGGCAGCGTATTTATGATAATCGGTAAGAAATCACAGAATTTTCACAAATTTTTCACGATTCTTCCACGATTGGGATGTAAACTTTGCAAAGTTGAAAATTCGGCGGCTACCGCAAAAATAAAGGAGGGACTATGGATTATCGACATGAGTGGAAGCACGAGATCAATCAGGCGGATCTGTTTGTCCTGCGGCAGCGATTGCAGGCAGTGACCACACCTGATCCTCATGCGGTTGACGGTAAATATTTGATACGAAGCCTGTATTTTGACAATGCTGCCGACAAAGCGCTGAGGGAAAAACTGGATGGCGTCAGCCGCAGGGAGAAATTCCGTATCCGCTATTATAATGAAGATACTTCTCTGATTCATCTGGAAAAGAAAAGTAAAATAGGCGGTCTTGGAAAAAAACAAAGCGCCGGTCTCACTGCGGCTCAGGCGCAGGATATCGTGGATGGCAGCCTGGACTGGATGGCGGACAGTTCAGAGGAGTTGATTTACGAGTTATATGTCAAAATGCGGACGCAGGGGCTTCGGCCGAAAACCATCGTGGATTACACGAGGGAGCCGTTTATCTTTGGACCCGGCAATGTGCGGGTCACACTGGATTACAATATCCGGACGGGTTCCTGCTGTGGCGATTTTCTCAATCCGGACTGTCCTACGATTCCGGCAGGGGAGGCGCCTATCATTCTGGAAGTGAAATGGGACAGCTATCTGCCGGATATTATTCGTGATGCCGTACGGCTTCCCGGACGGCGGGTAACTGCTTTTTCAAAATATGCACAATGCCGTATTTACGGTTAAATAAAATAAAGGAGAAACAATTATGACATTCAATGATATCTTTAAATCCAGTTTTCTGGAAAATGTAGCTGCAGTCAGTCTATTTGATATGCTTTTAGCACTTGTCCTTGCCTTTTGTCTGGGAATGTTTATCTTTCTGGTCTATAAAAAGACTTATCAGGGCGTTATGTATTCTTCCAGCTTTGGCGTGACATTGGTTGCCCTGACCATGATAACTACACTGGTGATTCTTGCGGTGACAAGTAATGTAGTGTTGTCTCTGGGAATGGTAGGCGCATTGTCCATTGTTCGTTTTCGTACGGCGATCAAGGAGCCGCTTGACATTGCTTTCCTGTTCTGGGCGATTGCAGCTGGTATCGTACTGGCAGCAGGAATGATCCCGTTAGCTGTGGTCGGCAGCGTTTTTGTCGGCGTGGTGCTTCTTATCTTTGTCAATAAGAAACCGCATTGTAATCCCTACATTGTTGTCATCCAATGCGATGGCCATGAAAGTGAAACAGCGGCAAGGGCTTATCTTGAGGAGATGACAAACCGGTGTACCGTCAAAAGCAAAAGCGCCCAGAAGGGCAGTCTGGAATTGACTGTGGAAATCCGTCTGAAAGATGACAATACCGATTTCATTAATACACTGTCCGAAATGCAGGGCGTAAACAGTGCAGTTCTGGTCAGCTATAACGGGGATTACATAGGGTAAGGAGGTTACTTTGTGTCAACACATAAAAGAAGTGACGGCATTTGTATTGCGGCAGTTTTTCTCGCTATTGTGCTTACTGGCCTGTTGATTAACGGTAAGGCTCTCGGCATTGTGCCCGTCATGAGCGCGGAGGTCAGCGATGGTATGTTTACGGCAAAGGATCTTGATGCCGATTGGGATGCCTCCTCCGCCACCAGAATCATGCTGTCTGATCAGGGAACTACGATCGACGGAAACGGAGCTTATGTTTATGACGGAAACGTCTGTATTGCCTATGCGGGTTATTATGTCCTTTCCGGTGAACTCACAGAGGGAAGCGTTGTGATCGATGCGGAAAAAAGCGACAATATATGGATTTCTCTGGATGATGTGACACTTCACTGTGACGATGATGCCGCAGTCCGGGTTGAGCAGGCAGATAAGGTGTTTCTGACACTGGCGGACGGAACGAAGAACACCATATCTTCCGGTGAGCAGTATAGCGAGGAGAGCATTGCTTCGGGCAGAGATGGCGTGATCTATTCCCGGGATGATCTGACAATCAACGGAACCGGAGAGCTTGTGATAGATGCAGCGTATCGGCACGGAATCGTATGCAACGACGATTTGTTGATTGCCGGAGGCGATATCACGATAAATGCTGCGGAGGATGGAATCCATGCAAA
>CAZOIF010000145.1:0-4449 GCA_964579975.1 uncultured Eubacterium sp.
TGCGGCAAGACCTATCTGGTAAAGACGCTGGCAAAGCTGCTGGATGTGCCGCTCGCCATTGCGGATGCCACCTCGCTGACAGAAGCAGGCTACATTGGAGACGATATCGAGAGCGTGGTCTCAAAGCTTCTCGCTGCCGCGGACAATGACGTGGAACGCGCGGAGCGCGGTATTATCTTTATTGATGAGATCGACAAGATAGCAAAGAAAAAGAACACCAACGCCAGAGATGTGAGCGGTGAGTCTGTCCAGCAGGGCATGTTAAAGCTTCTGGAGGGCGCGGAGGTGGAGGTGCCGGTGGGCGCGAACTCCAAAAACGCCATGGTCCCCCTCGCTACGGTGAATACACGCAATATCCTGTTTATTTGCGGCGGCGCCTTCCCGGATCTGGATGAGATCATCAAGCAGAGGCTCAAAAAGAAGACCTCCATCGGCTACAGCGCCGAGCTCAAGGACAAGTACGACAAGGAAAAGAATATCCTGAGCAGAGTGACGGTGGAGGATATCAGGAAATTCGGCATGATCCCGGAGTTTATCGGCCGTCTGCCCGTGATCTTCACGCTGGAGGGCTTGAGCCGCGACATGATGGTGCAGATTCTGAGCGAGCCCAGAAATGCCATCTTAAAGCAGTACCAGAAGCTTCTGGAGCTTGACGAGGTGGAGCTGATCTTCGATCAGGGGGCTTTGGAGGCAATCGCCGACAAGGCTATGGAGAAGGAGACCGGAGCCAGAGCGCTGCGGGCTATCATTGAAGAATTTATGCTGGATATCATGTACGAGGTGCCAAAGGACGACAACATAGGCCGCGTGACCATTACCAGAGAGTATATCGAGGGAACCGGAGGGCCGATCATTGATATCCGCAGCAGGAGCGCAGAGCATCCGGATCATCTGAAAGAGATACGGCAGTCATAAAAGGACAATATTCAAGGTGGGGACAGTGTTAGTGAAAGCTGTCCCCTACATTTTTGCCTCAAACTCAGCAAAGCTGGCGGCCTTAGCAGCACACTTCAGCCATTTATTCAGAATATCTGAATTGGTCTCCTGATTGATACGCTGTATGAGCTGTTTCGGAATATTGCCGAGTTCTTCTAATAATTCCAGTATATCCTCAATTTTTCCTTCAATAAGCCCTTCCTGCCTAATTCTGTCTGCAATTTCACACATAATGGTAACACCCTCCTTCTGTACTTTATAATATTTGACCCGTTCCACAATTCTTGGAAAATTCTCCGTCTGATAAAACGGGTCCGAATTTTTGAGATATTCTAGCAATTCGTTAATTTTTGCATCATCTGTCGGATATTCCAGATTAAAATAATTCTCATACTGACCATTATTCGGAAATATAGCTATATTTTGCCCGTCGATAGTTATACCTTTGCCGTAGTAACCTCTTTTACCACCGATAAAGTCCTCTTTTGTGATGTATATCACAGTCACATCCGGCAGTTCATAATAAGGTCTTCCCTTTTCCAGTATGCTCATGTCAATGCCGGAAAGATAATACCGCGTTCTCTTAAACGGTGCAGGCTCTTGATACATCTGCAGTTCCACATTGATCAGGTTTCCGGATATTTCTTCTGCCAGAATATCCAGTTCCACGGAATGATTTTCAAAATTCCGTATGACATACTGTGTTTTGACATTTCTTAAAACAATACCTTCATTCTGCAACAGTATCCTGCAAAGTTCCTGACAGGCACCGGTATCTTCAAATACTTTTCCGGCAAACAGATCACTTGTCAGGTTGAAGACGGCTGTTCTTTGCTTTTGGTCTTCATAAGTTTCGATCGTGCTTTTGTTTTCCATTGTAACCTCCCTGTAAAAATGTGCAGGAAAGCTACAAGATTTTGTATTTTTATAGCAGTCCTGCCAAACAAATGTGAATCTCCGGCAGAATTGCCTGAATATGCGCAGTATGATGTCGCGCATATAAGAATCAAGATTTGTTTTGAATGGTAACGATATTGTAGCATAAAAAAGTTTGAAATGCAAGAGAAAAACAAATAAAATAGAAACGGTATTACGTATACTAAGAGTTGCATAAGAGCTTCAATCATCTTTCAATAATGATATATAAGGTCCTTTGTGATATAATTGAAATCACGGGAGGCATTTTATTATAACAGATTAAAAAGCATAGTAGTAGCAGTGTTTAGGGCAATTAGAGCGAAAAGGAGGCGGAGATATGACAAAAACGGGCAGTATTCTATTGATCAGCAGTCTGTTGATCGGGGTCATATTCTGTCCGATTTTTGTACATGAATGGAAAGCCTTGAGCGAAGAGACGAATTATAAGCTGGAAGAAACACATTCTGTGAAGGAAGAATCAAATTCTATGCTGCAAGGAAACGATGAAGTGTCAGAAGAATTATCTTCCATGATACAAGAAAACGATGAAGTGTCAGAAGAATTATCTTCCATGACACAAGAAAGAGATGAAATGCCGGATGAATTCTATACATTTAAAGGGAAATGGAAAGTCGGTAAATATATTGATTGTTTCAAAGAATCTACGGGTGTAGATATAGAGTCTGAAGAGTATGAGGAAAGCAAGGCACGATATGAGGCTAAATATAAAGAAAAATATGAGGGCTATATTTTTGAAATCTCTGAGGATTCCATTGTATATTTTGGGGCGTCAAATGAACTAGGATACTATTATGATGATTACGCAAAATTGTTTATTGTCTTTCGACAACCATCGAATATAGAAATTGTCCCGCCGTTTTTATGCGCTTCCATTCAGTTAAAGGAATCAGACGAGTGGTTTGATATTATTATAGATGGTAATGGGAAAGCAATTTTTGTAGTAGGGCATCTCTTTTTTGAGTTGGATAGAGTAAATGAGAAAGAAAACGAAACAGTCTATAACAGGGTATTAGAAGATGGCGAGACATTTTTAGACGGATATCATAACCTTATTCTGGAAAAAGATATCAAGAGGGCAGCACTCATATGTTTGGACGAAGATGACATACCGGAACTGCTAGTGCTGAAAAGCGGAGAGTATCGCCTGTATTCTTGCGATGGTACACAGATAATGGCGATAGCCATGCCCGATGCAGGGATCAAGGCGAATGCGTATGGGCCCAAACATGATTTTGAAAATTACTCAAAGGAGTTCATCTTTTACTGGTTTGAATATGTGCCTTACAAAGGTTTAGTCCGTATACATAGTGGTGACGATGAGGAAAGATGTGATTATTATCTGAAATACGAAGACGGTTCTTTTGTATTGGAGTTAGAAGCAAATAGTGTTGATTATACATGGCATACATATGATGCGAAACAGGAAATAGACAATGAAGAGTTTTTAAGCAGGCTGTCTGACTTAGGATATGATAAACTGATCCCCTGCGGCTATCTATATGAGAATATAGCAGATGCCTATGAAAATCTAGACAGAACTTCAAATGCCGGAGAGGTGCTGGATGATTTTATAAATGGAAATATTGATGCCCTGTATTCTGTGGAAGAGATAAATGATATTCCGGAAGAGAGCTTCGTCATGAGAAGCTATGAGGATTGCTATGAGTACATCACAGCGGGAGAAGAATGGTGGGGGAAGCTGGAGTATGTGGATTTTGACAACGACGGAGAAGAAGAACTGATTATACACGGTTATACGGGAGCGCGCGCCTTTTTTGATGTAATCGGGGATATGGTTTATGAAGTAATAGAAACAACCAGTTCAACCGATTTCGCTTCTGTTGCTGAAATGAAAGGAAAGAGGGTTATTGAGAGAGCGGACTATTTATATGTAGGAAGGAAATGTTATGAAATCATGCAGTACGATGCCTGCGGCTGCTTAGTAGATTTCTTTGGGCTATATGCTTTCTATGAAGAGAGTAGTTATTCTGCGGGAGATGAATTTGAGTATAGGGGACAGAAAATAACGATGGAAGAGTTTGAGGAAATAGAGAATAGTATTAAGGAAATTCCATCAGAGTAAGAGGGGTATTGGCGGGACAGCCGCCTGCTACATAGAATAGAGTAAGGGACTGATGCGGCAAAAGGACATGTAGACAGCGGGAGCTGTTTATATGGAGCGAAGAAATTGACTTGTAAAGATCGGATTTTGTCAGAGGACTACGCGGATATTATTACGGATTATGAGCTGATGGGGCGGATTTTGGAGATGTCGGGCGTAGATGCCTGCTATCGGGAACTGGACGCAGGCTATAATGTCTCCTACGTAAAAAGAGACGAGATTCCGCCGCTTTCCATAGGTTATTACGGGTACTCCGCCATCCCCAAGCTTTACGGCCTGATGCGGGCCGAAGGGCGGATCTTTGATCCTTCCTGTCTGGCGGCAATGGGAAATTTAAGAGTACAGGAGCCGCCGCTTGCCCTGCAGGGGAGCGGCGTTATCATCGGCTTCATCGACACGGGAATCCGCTATCAGGAAAATGTGTTCAGGCGGGAGGACGGAAGTACCCGCAT
>CAZOIF010000146.1:0-4431 GCA_964579975.1 uncultured Eubacterium sp.
TTCCCCAATGTGCTGATCACTTCGCATATGGGATTTTTCACAAGAGAGGCTATGCAGGCTATCGCTAAGGTAACGCTGGAAAATGCCTATGCACTGGAAAACGGACTGCCGCTGGTCAATAAGGTGGGGAGCGAGGCGGCGAAGTAGCAGACTTGTAATTTTGCCCAAAATACGTTAAAATGGATACGTGATATATTTTCTGATACGATAGTAAGGAGCAACGGATTATTTTGGGGATGCCGTACCAGATCAGAAGTGCATACCGGGATGATTGGGAGGAAGCCATGTCGTTGGCGTGGCGGACTTTTTTGCAATTTGAAGCGGAAGATTACTCTCCCGAGGGCGTGAAAAATTTTGAGAATTTTATCACGGATACGACCCTCTACAGGATGTTTGTCATGGGGGCGTACCAGATGTTTGTGGCGCTGGATGGGGAGAAAATCGTGGGAATGATCACGCTCCGGGATACGACGCACATTTCTTTGTTGTTTGTGGACGAAAAATACCACAGACAGGGGATTGGTCGTGCGCTGATGCTATATCTGGAGAATTATCTTCTGACAGAACTGCAGGCCTCCCGTGTGACGGTAAATGCTTCTCCCTATGGAGTGGATTTCTATCACCGGCTGGGCTTCCGGGATCTGCATCCGGAACAAAAGAGGGATGGGATCATCTACACGCCGATGGAGTTTGTGTTGTGAGAAATTAGGACGAGGAAATTTTATGGAGTATATTAAGAGTAAAGACATTTATCTGTTAATGCGGGATATCCTGAAACTGATCAATCCCACCCTGATGGAACATGGATCCAGGGTGGCGTACATAGTATATAAGATGCTGCAGGAGGAAAACCGCTACGAGGAGTTTGAACTGGCGGATATTGTCATGGTAGCGACGATGCATGATATCGGCGCATATAAGACGGAGCAGGCCAGAATCAATGATATGCTGCAGTATGAGACCAGGGAAAGTATGGCACATTCAATTTACGGTCATCTGCTTTTTAAGTATCTTTCTCCCGTGCCGGAGCTGGCCAGGGTGATCATGTATCATTGCCGGGATTATGAGAAGCTGCAGAATGTTGATTATGAATATAAGGATGTGGCGGCCTATATCAATATCGCCGAGAAGGTGGATATCTATTCTAATACTATGGGCGCCCAGTTTGATCCGCGTATGTTCCAGAAACAGGCAGGTACAAAGCTTTCTGCTGCAGGTCTGGAACGGTTTTATCAGTGCGACGCAAAATACGGGATACTGGAAAAAATAAAATGCGGTGATTTTAAGGAAGAACTGGATCAGATTGCTGAGTACATGATTTTTTCCAATGAGGGTAAAAAAGTATTTCTGGATATGCTGATCTATTGCATGGGATTTTTCAAGGAGAGTATGGTGTTTGATACGGTCACCACAATCTGCATCTGTGAGGAACTCTCAAGCCGGTTATTTTTGCCGGAACATGAAAAGGAGATGATCTATTATGCGGCATTGCTCCATGATCTGGGCATGATCGGCATCTCTAAGGATGTTATTACGGCTCCCCGGAAACTGAAGCCGGAAGAAGTCAAGCATGTCCGCACTCATGTGGCGATTACTGAGGAGAAGTTGAAAGGGAAGATGGACAGTGAAGTGGTGAGTATCGCGGTGGCGCACCATGAAAGAGGGGATGGGAATGGTTATCCGCAACGGTTGAACGAGCAGAAAATATCCCTCCAACAGGGTGTACTGCAGGTGGCGGATGCGGTCAGTGCTCTGGTAAATAAAAGGAGCTACAGAGAGGCGTTTCCGAAGCAGCAGGTACTCCAGTTCCTGGCAGAAGAGGTGAAAAGGAAACGTTTTAAAGACTCGATAGTCAAGGTGCTTGCCGGTTCTTATGATGAGATCATGGCGCGTGTAAAAGAGGAGTCGTCCAGGATCTTGAAAATGTATCAGGTATTGAATATGCAATATCAGCAGGTGAGCGTGAAGTATAAGATCTAAAATATATCATAGTTTTACATTTTTTTGATATTTTTATAGATTTTGACACGCTACTGTACTATAATAATAATTGTGGCAATAGCGATTGCGACAAAAATGAGTGTCTGCGGAGAAACAGATGGGTAAGATTTTAGATATGGACAGCCCGCTCATACGGGTGCTAAATCGTGTAGCGGATTTGATGATCCTGAATTTTTTGATGATTATCTGCTGTATCCCAATCATAACAGCGGGGGCGGCGTTTACGGGGATGTACTATGTGCTGCTTAAGATTGTTCGTGGTGAAGAGGGGTATCTTATCAGAGGTTTTTTTAAATCTTTTAAGGCAAATTTTAGACAGGCGACGCTGTTATGGCTTATGATGCTTTTAGTTGTGGCAGTCTACGTGGGAGATTGCCTGATCTTCAATTACTCGGCGCTGGAATTTCCTAAAGCACTGATAATCGCTGTGGTGGTAGTGGCGATGCTGCTTTTGATGATAGCGGTTTATGTTTTCCCATTACAGGCACGCTTTGAAAATTCGATAAAAAACACTTTGAAAAATGCGTTGATATTGGCGCTTGTTAACCTGCCCAGGACGATTCTGATGATAGTATGCTATGCGATACCCCTGGTGATCAGCTATTTTTCGGATTATGCGCTTATTTTTGTCTTTATGTTTGGCATCTCGGCACCCGCCTATGCGGCGACGTGCTTATACAGTGGCATTTTTAAAAAACTGGAACCGGAATCGGAGGAAGTAACATCCGATCTGGATTTCTCTCTGAAAGTTGAAGAGGAGAGTGAGGAAAACGATGGATAATAGGAATAAGTCAAGTGTATTACAGTGGGTTCTTCCGACAGGTATCATGCTGGTGGTTGTTGTAGTTATGTTGTTCCGGTTTTGGTCAAAAAGCGGTACGGAATCGGAGAGCGCAGTCTTTAAGACATTGATTTCGTCGACAGAGACTTATGCGAGCGGTTTCCTGCATGAACTGGAGAAAGTGGGGAAGACAGGAGAGCCGATCAGTGTACTGCTCGGAGATGAGGGCACTGCAGATAATGCAAGAGTAGCGGAACTTCTCCAAGTGACAGCGGACTGTGCTGACGTGGATAAGGTTATCTATAGCGATATAAATGGTGTTGGCATAGATCAGACGGGCACCTCCGTTGAGCTTGGACAGGAGAACTGGTTCGAGGAAGTCCGTGGTACAGAGTCCTCCTATATCTATGTGCAGGAGGAACAGGCGATCGTCGTGACGGAGCGTGTTAATTCTGACAAAGCGCAAGGCTATCTGCTTATGTTCTATCCTATGAGTAAATTTTCCAGTATGCTCTTGAATTCCGGCTACGATGCCACCAGTTTTCTGGCTATCGTGGATATGGATGGCGATATTTTGGGCGCGAGTGGCGCCACGGACAACGCATGTCTTAAAGATGGCAATATTCTGACTACCATTGAAGGAGAGAATCGTGAAGCCGCCAGATCACTTCGTGGCCGTATGAATAATGGTTCCCGCGGAAATGTCTATATAAGTATGAATAAACAGGAGCAGCTGTTAACTTTTGTACCGCTTGGAGCGTCGGGCTGGGACATGATACTGGGAGTCAGTGAGGCTTATGTGAACAGACAGATAGGGTATCTGCGCAAGAATACGAGTAACATGGTCATGTCTCTGCTGCTTGTGATCGTCATATTCTTCTGCATTGTTATGGTCATCAATATTGTGGGTAAGATCCGCAGCAATGAGAAAAAGAAGGAACTGGAGGATAAGGCGGATACAGACCAGTTGACAGGCCTCAATAATAAACTTGCCACAGAGCGTAAGATTAAGGAATACATGGCGAAGCACCCGGATAAGCAGTCCATGATGTTTATTCTGGACATTGATAATTTTAAGAAGATCAACGATACGATGGGTCATGCTTTTGGTGATGAGGTGCTGCGCTCACTGGGAACCCAGATCGGATCGATCTTCCGTGCCAGTGATATCATCGGTCGTGTAGGCGGCGATGAGTTCATGGTATTTTTGAAGGATATCCCAACGGATGAGACGATTCTGAAAGAGGCAAAGAAGGTGGAGGATTTCTTTAAGAACTTCCAGGCAGGAGAATACGTTAAGTATAAAGCCACCGCCAGTATCGGCGTGGCGGTATTTCCTCAGGAAGGAGCGGAGTTTGAGGCGCTTTATAAGGCGGCAGATCAGGGCCTTTATAAGGCTAAGAAGAGGGGTAAAAATCAGTTGGCGTTTTACCGGGACAGAACCCCTGCAGGTCAGGAAGAACCAAAAACAGAGGAGTAGAGTGAAGGGACAGCCAAAGGGGCTGTCCCTTTTTACGAAAAATATTTTCGTTTATCAAAGTGTTTCCACGCGTTAATATTGAAGTATTTCGTGCAATATAATGAAAAACATATACAAATATATATAAAATGTATAAAATTTTTAAAAATAAAGGTTGTCAATATGGGAA
>CAZOIF010000147.1:0-4287 GCA_964579975.1 uncultured Eubacterium sp.
AAATGGCTCCGATCTCGTCCAGTGTTTTTGTCAGGGAGGCAAGTTCTGACAGGGATTTTTTCAGTTTATCCAGACCGGGACCCGCCAGCATACTTAAATCCAGACCGCCGGAAGTTTTGGAATCCGGAGGGGAACTCTGTGTGGATTTCTGTCTGGAAGCATTGGAAGTTGAAATTTTCTGTCCCCGGGGGATTTCAGCGGTAGCAGAAGAGACTTTTACACTTTGGGCTGTTTGTTTTGCTATCCTGTCTGAGACAGCCTTCAGTTCTTTTTCTGCTGATCTGGTATCTATACCTGCTGTGATCCTGAGGGGATTCCGTTTCATCCAGCCCTGAACTTCCTTTATCCCTTTTGTGATACCGGTCTTGTCAAGGATGGTTTTTATGGTAACGGATTTCTTATCATCACTCATAGTTGTTGCTCCTTTCGTATAGATTTTTGTTATTGATTTTTGAGTTTTTATTTATATAAACATCAGCGCCAGAGGGGCGGTGATGGAGTTTTCGCTTTTGGTTTTGCTCCCTACATTGGAGTTATTGGGGTTATTGCTACTTGTGGTTCTTACTGCAGTTTTGGTGCCTTTCAGTAGCTTTTAAATTTATTTTTTGCTTTTTCTCTTTGTCCCATCGCCGGCAACGGATTTGTAATTTTCCCATACCGTTTTATCTAAGACAGAAATATAATAATCTTTTGTTCCATCTGTAAGATTGGCAAGAAAATTATTACTGTTGACATAGGCAGTTGCCAGTTTGTTTGCTGCTTCCCTGCACTCATCCATGCTGGATGTGCCATCACCTAATACTTCTACAAAGAGAAGAGTTTCTTAATTCTTTTTCAGTGGGTTTGCCTGCGGCTGCAAGTTCTTCCAGTCTTTCTTTTTCTGCAAGATATTTTTTGTCGGCCGTTTCATTGCCGGTTGTGCCGATGGAGTCCCATGCTGAGGTAAAGGATTTTGAGATGCGTTGATTGGCCCTTGCCGCATTTTCTGCTTCCTTTGCATAATCAGGGAAAAACAGGTCAATAAAGTCTAGCATCTGATTTTGCAAAACACTATTTTCTTCATAAGTAGCCTGTATTTCTTTTCTATATTTTTCGAATGCTTCGACATCATTAATCTTACCACTGTCCCAGTCCTCCAAAATCCGTTCTTTTTCGTCTCGCAGTTTCTGGTCCTCTAATGCCTTGTCTTTTTTTTCTTTTTTCCCTTTTAATTCATTGTACCAGCCTTGTAAGGAGATGAGCTCGTCACCATAATTTCCAGTTTTTTCATTTATTTCACTTAACTGGTCACGCCATTCCTTTAGTTGCTGAAATTGTTTGTCAGCATCCATTGTACGCAGAGTATCGCCTACATTGTTAAATGACACACCATCGATAGTTGATGACACACCATTTTCTTTTAACGCTCTTGATACAAAACCCCAGGTATCAATGCCCCACAGACCTTGCTCCAACCCTTTTTCATATTCAGAACTGGCGACCGCTGCATTTGCATCAATATCGCTTTTGTCATCCTGTAATTTCTGAAGGAGATTCCGGCGAAGTTTATCACTCTGTTCATCAAGTTTGCCATTGACAAGATCGATATTATCTGCCTGGGAACCAAGTGCCTTGTTGATCTGTTCATTAAGTTCTTTTATTGTTTCTGTATTTTCGGTACTTCGGTCTGCTTTGTCCAGTTTGTTGTACCGTGTGATCAATGATTCGATATTATCTTCTTCATCTATGGCTTTATCTGCCATTTCAGTTGCTTTCTGTTTTGCCTCATCAACAGACTTGCTATATCGTGTAAACATTGAGATGATACCAGATATTGCAGTGGATACACCAAAGCTGACCGCAGCATTCATTGCAGCGGTGGCAACAGATAAACCTATAGTTTTTAATGTTGCAGTAGCAAGAGAGGCAGCATAGCCCCCTAATCCTGCCGTGCCGCCATTGAGTCCTATTAGGTATTTGCCAAGAGAAGAATTGCTCTGGGTCATGGTGTCATTGAAATCTTCGACATTCAGGGTACCATTTTTTATGCCGTCGTTATAAAAGTCGATTGCTTGTTTTACCCCTTTGATTCCTTGTGCCTGCTGGGCTATGTTTTTATAGTTTTGCTGATTGATGAGGTTGTTTACATTACTCGCTTTTAAGTTACTGATTTCACCTTTTTCATATAATTCTTTGATGTGTTCAGGGAGGCCCTCAATGTTATCAAGGCCGTGTTCTTTAATTACAATATCGACTTGTGCGGTTGTGTTACATTTTTGGATAGCCTCTTTTAACTGCCATAATTCTTTGTTATCAATTTCTGTAGCTATATTGATTGTTTTATTTTGAGCTCCACCAAGTTTGTCAGTTACTTCGAATTTATCAAGCAGGGTTGTTCCTATCAATTTTTCTGTTAATAAATAATTATATTTGTAATATAATTTGATTATCTAGTGAGAGAGGTGATGATCATGAAGTATTGTTTGCACTGTGGAAGTATCTATGCAGAATCGTACATTGAGTATGAAAATGAATCATGTATGGTTTGTGGCTTTCAATTAATTGAAGACACTATGACAGAAGAGCAATTCTTAAAATTGTCTGAGTCAGAAAAAGATGATTATGAGTTGAAAGTTTATAATATCTGTAAACAATCAGAATTTTTTGATGAAAGGGAATATAATAGACAGCATAATAATTTAGCAAATAATTGGTATTTTACTTTCCGATTTGATAAATATGAACAACTCACAGGAGAAAAAGCGTATACGAAAGAAAATAAGCCTTATCATGAGATGGAAGCCCATAAACGTTTCCAGGAAGTAATGGCTAAACATGCAGGGACAATGGATAATAATGCCAAAATAGCGAGTAATAATACTAAAATAGTGAATAAAAACATCCCCCGCTGCCCCATCTGCCAGTCGACCAAGCTAGCAAAAATATCAACAGGACAGAAACTGTTACAAGCCGGCTTTGGAGGAATCTGGGGAATGGATGTCTTGAGCAAAACTTATGAATGCTTGAATTGTGGAAGTAAGTTTTAGTTCCTGTTATTTTCCTAACATGCTGGAATGTATCTCCATGCCTCTCACAACATGAACGATACAACGCAAAGCAGTCCAACTGCTGCTATATGTCTGAGTGCGTTTCTCATTCTCCCCTGAGCACACATTAGTGATCAGATTTATGACCACCCAGCCCTTATGCTCGATGAACGTAGTCCGCGCAGGAAACTGTAAAATATCCTGTTTAGGCCTGTCTGCTGCGGATTTCTGATCCCCCTGTCCCGGAGTTTGTTACCATACCGCATGCTTTCGCATTTGCCGCCACAGCCTTTCGTGCTGTGGTTTGGATTTACCGGAACAGACAGGATGGGATCTTCCCCGACCTGTGACATACTTTGACAGGTGCCGAAAGGGACAGGAGAGTCCCTTGCTATTAAGCCTTGCGACGCATAGCCACGGTTAAGTGCCGGCCATTCTCTGCTGTTTAACTATCAGGGTCCTTGGCCCGCCAACTGGTGTGATAAGTCACACTAGCGGCAGACCTCGCACGCATCGCTGCTAAACCCTGCGGTAGCTAGGAAAGGAGAAGTGCTGATCTTACCGAACAGCCTGATCAAACCACCGCTTTCTGTGGAGGACTTTGTCCGGGGCGGACTGGCAGAAGAGGAGTTTGTCTTCGTATCGTCTGCCGTCCTTGCAGGGATGGAATCTGTCCTGGGTGAGGTCTGTCTCTGCCTGTATTGCTTTTCTGCTTTTTTCATCGTGGCCTGCAGCTGTTTTTCTGCGTCACGGGTATCAAATTTTGTGTGCAGTGACAGACGGGTCCGGTTCAGAACAGTCTGTATCTCCTTAACCCCTTTTGTGATACCGGTCTTGTCCAGAATGGCTTTGACCAGTATGGATTTTTTGTTACTCATTTTGATTGCTCCTTTCGTTTGGGATTTGTGGATTATTTAAGTACATAATAGTTTGTGCTGCTTTATCACATCCTTTCATTCTGATGCTATATGATCGATCGGGTATATTGTGTGAAGATTTACACACAAGAAACAGTTTTATTTTGGAGGTAAAGCTGTTTTTTCTATGTAAATAAAGGTTTTTGTTCTGCCAATGACATCAAATTTTTTATACTGTCAGAAGTATCTACGGCATTATTGTTCGCAATTTGCTGTTGTAATGTGTAATAGTCCGGAGCCTGACTTGAATCATCAGGTGATGATATTGTTGCTATTGACATAAGCAGTTGCAAGTTTGTTTGCTGCCTTTTGACAGTCTTTCATTTTAGATGATCCGTCACCTA
>CAZOIF010000148.1:0-4250 GCA_964579975.1 uncultured Eubacterium sp.
AAATTCCCTCCAAGTAACCGACAGGAGACGTTTCCGTTCCTTCCACATAGTCACTCCGCAATTGGCACTGCGCAAAACCGACAGGAATATCGTTGTCATATTTAAGAAATATTTGAGCACTGTCCTCAGTGATCAGTTCTGCAAACTCATCGGCTAAATCATCAACAGAATTGTCAGTCCACATTAAGACTGCCAGATCAGCTATGATCCTTACATCATTTTTTGAGGCTTTCTTTATCATTTTGTTACACTCCTAACATTTTAACATTATTTTGCGAATTACTAACTTGAAGGAATTCTGCAAAGCGTTCCATTTCCTGTGCGATGAT
Source organism: uncultured Eubacterium sp. (assembly GCA_964579975.1). Lineage (GTDB taxonomy): Bacteria > Bacillota > Clostridia > Lachnospirales > Lachnospiraceae > Eubacterium_F. The sequence goes on from CAZOIF010000148.1 coordinate 330, forward strand.
TTCTATCATATTATCGTTTGGTTCAATTCCCGGTTCCCACCACCATTTTTTGATAACAAATTCTCCTGCCTGACGAACCGATTCCGCCTCGAATCTTGCAACGAATTGACCATTATATAATACAGGCAATACATAATAGCCGAATTTTCTTTTGACGACAGGAGTATATACTTCCCAACTGTATGTAAAATCAAATAGCATGTCCAACATTTTTCTGTCCCACATAATATTATCCAGCGGTGCAATAAATCTGGCATAGTTATTTGAGGTCTGATATTTCATGTATTCCTGAAAATTCTTTGAACTATAGAAAGATTCTTTTATCCCTTCAACTTGTATTTTATCAATCCTATTTTTTTCAAGCAGTGTTTGAAGGATTGAACTCCGAATTTCATTTTCACATACAAAATGTCCCTGCCATGCTCCTCCTGATTTATCCCACAGAAAGCCGACGCTCTGTATTCTTCTTTCTATGTACCACTCCAAAAATTCTTCTATTGTCATATTCTGGTCATATTGGAGATCTTTGCTTTCTAATACCCGCTCTGTCAAATCAAAATACTTCTGTGTACCTCGTTTATCGACCACACAGAGTTCTCCACTGTTAAATAAATAATCCAGCGCAGCACTTGACAGCTTCTTATGTCCCCATCGACTTTCCCGCACCTCGCCGATTGAAATATCTTTTGTTCCTGTCTTTCCGTGCTTTTCCACAAAATTTCTCACATCATCTAATATATCCAATGCGCCCATCTGATCACGATATCTAAGGGTAGAAATAATATGCTTCTCATGTTCACTTCGCACAAACCGAAACCGGGCAAAATCTTTGGAATGATAGATACACATTTCTTTGTCGAATCCATCAATCAATTTATGTTCTTTGTATAATAGATTGTAAAGTAATGATTCCTTATAACCCTCTACTCTTGCCTGTAATATTAAATCGGCATTCCTTGCCACAACATTCAAAGGATCGTATTGAATACTGTGTATTCGATGCATTATTTTTTCTACCCCTATTTCGCCACTTAACGATTCTGCACCGTCCAAATTGTGGTAGCGACACAACATACGTCTTGCTTCTTCCCTCGAATATAATTTCATCTTCATTTTTCCTTTTCCAAGCCAGTACAGTAAACGAACTATGCCAACATTATGTCATAGTTCGATGTAATAATCAATTATTTCAAATATGGATTTACAATACCCGCCGTTATCCTGTAAACTGATAACAGAAAAGCACCCCCGATAACCCTGCAAAGGAGAACTGCCTTGAAGATAAAAACCGCGAAGATGACTTACGAGGAAGCCCTTGCACTTCCCCAGACCGCGCACCAAAAGCCTCTCAGACAATACTTTATTTTCCGCCTCATTCTTTTGCTTGCATCCATCTGGGATCTTTGGCGGACGCGCTTTACCTACCGCCTCATCAATATGGAAAGGCTCGAAAAAAACGAGCCCTGTCTGATTTTAATGAACCACTCCAGCTTCATCGACTTAAAGGTGGCGGCAAGACTTTTGTGCACCCGCCCCTTCCACATCATATGCACCTTGGACGGCTTTGTGGGCAAGCCGCGTCTGATGCGCCTGATCGGCTGCATTCCGACCCGGAAATTTATGACCGACGTGACCCTTGTGCGCGACATGGTATACGCTACAAAAACGCTGAAAAGTTCCATTCTGATGTTTCCGGAGGCCAGCTACAGCTTTGACGGCACACAGACGCCCCTGCCGGAAAGCCTTGGGAAATGCCTGAAGATCCTCAAGGTTCCCGTGGTCATGATCCGCACGGAGGGCGCTTTCGCAAGAGACCCCCTCTACAATAATCTCCAGCTTCGCAAGGTCCGTGTGTCCGCCGAGGTAGAGTACCTCCTCTCGCCGGAAGAGATCGACGAAAAATCTCCTCAGGAACTAAACGATTTCCTGAAAGAAAAATTCACCTTCGACTACTTCCGCTGGCAGCAAGAAAATAAAGTGCGCATCAGGGAGCCTTTCCGTGCGGACGGACTGAACCGGATGCTCTATAAGTGTCCCCATTGCCAACAGGAGGGAGAAATGCTCGGACAGGGCACGACACTTACCTGCAGGCATTGCGGAATGACCTACGAGCTGACGGAGTACGGCTATCTAAATCCAATAACCGATAAAATCAGCGAATCGGAAGCACTGCAAACGCCAATGTCTTCGGAAAACACCTTTACGCATATCCCCGACTGGTATCGCTGGGAACGTGAGTGTGTCAGACAGGAAATTTTGTCCGGAACCTACCGCATGGAAATCCCCGTTGCGATCTATATGCTGGTCAATACGAAAAAAATCTGCCAGGTGGGTGAAGGCACCCTCACCCATTCCGGAGATGGTTTTCATTTGACAGGCTGCGAAGGAAAGCTCGACTACCATCAGGAACCTCTTGCCTCCTACAGCCTTTACTCCGACTTTTTCTGGTACGAGATCGGCGACATGATCAGCATCGGCAATGAGCGCGTGCAGTATTACTGCTTCCCTCAGGGCTGCGGCGACATTGTGGCGAAGGCAAGACTTGCCACCGAGGAACTGTATAAGATAGCGAAAAACAGCATAAAAGAAGCATCGTAAAGGAGAGAAGCAGATGGAAGGCTTTTTCCCCGAACTGCTGGACGAATTTGTCTCCGCAGATTTTTTGAAAAAAGTGCGCGAAAAATATCATTTTAGTGAAGAGCAGGCCCCGCAGATGCAAACCGTAGCGGAAGAGATGCTGCCCAAAATGCGGAAAGAAGCCTTTTGGATCAGACAGGAGTCTTTTTTGAAAAATGAGCGGCAGTCCCAAGATACTGACGCAGCGTATGAAAATGTAGCAATATCTCTTGGATACGGTGTTGACCTTTTGCAGGAAAGCTACAGTGAAAAAGGGCTGCTGTTGGAAAGCTATATGGTCGAGGTGCTGGCCGGTGAACTATTGATGCAAGGGTACGACGCATATAACAGATATGTGATGGAGCATACCCCCTATCATGTTGCACGGTATCATTTTCCGGGCAGCGAGGAATCGCTCCCTCTGGATATCCTGCCTCAATTACTAAACGATCTCACACAGAAAATCACGTGTAATTCCGCCTTTTGTATGCAGCCAAAAAAGAGCGTGGTATTTATTTCAGAGCTGACACAGGATGAAACGATATCCTGCAAGGGAATTTGTGTCGGATGCAGCAGCACAACCTGCCCGAATCGGATAGAGGAGAATGATCTTATCAGAAAGAGAATGGCGGACATACCTTTATCTTACGGATATCGCAGAATTTTCGGAATTGAGATTTAATGCACAGGAGAAAAACATATGCAAAATTCGTACCGTTTTTTTGAAAACAGGGAGTGTCAATATTTTCCCTGCCATAAGGGCGTGAAGGATTTTAACTGTCTTTTTTGTTATTGTCCGATGTATTTGAGGGAAGACTGCCCGGGGAATCCAAAATATATTGAAAAACCCGGAAAGAGAATAAAAGACTGTTCAGATTGTACCTTCCCTCATCACTTTGAAAATTATGACAAAATGATACAGTTCCTGCAAGAGTAGGGACAATCGTAAAAAGGAGCCGTTGCTTTTGCAACAGCTCCTTTTAATCGGTACTCTATTTTGTCACGACTGATTTTAAGGAAGCATATCTGAACTGCCAAATACCGCATTCCACTTTTCAGCACGCTCATCCATGATTGCCTGACCGCCGGAGCTCAGGTAATCTGCCATCATGCTGTCCCAGACATTGTCAAAATCGCTTTCGGAAGCAATCACTGCATTATCATAGACCTGATCACGCTTAGCGCTCAACGTATCACCGATATTAGCTTCTGCCTCAATCGTTCCTACATTAACATTTTTAGCAGGAACAGCATTCGTCTGTGCAATGACATCCGCCTGTGAAACTACATCAGGATCAATTTCAG
>CAZOIF010000149.1:0-4179 GCA_964579975.1 uncultured Eubacterium sp.
ATGAAAAAAAGTATGTGCTAAAATCTATCTAAGCAAAGAACAAATCTAAGATCTTAAGTGATTTTACCCTGTTTTTGTCAGTTATGAAGGTGAAAGAGGCTTATGAGGATGTGCTTGGCATTATACTGGATGAATCAGACCTGAAATTGAAGGAGGTCAAAGTAGAACAGGTAATTTTAAATCAGTCTGGGAAACGCGCAATCCGTCTGGACGCATGGGCTCAGGATGTGCAGGACAGGCAGTTCGACATGGAGATGCAGAATGACACGGACAAAGATGATGTCCGCAAGCGTTCCCGATTTTATCAAAGTATGATTGATACGCCGATTTTGAAATCCGGCAAAAGGACCCGGTATAAAAATCTGTCGTCAACGGTGATCATTTTTATTACACAGGATGATATTTTCGGAAGGGACTTAGCGATGTATACCTTCATGGAGCGATGCGAAGAAGTAGCGGATCTGTTGCTGGAAGATGGTACAAGTAAGATTTTTTTGAATATGACAAGCAAAAATGGAAGGCCTGAGTTGATCAGTTTGTTACAGTACATGAAATGTACGACATTGGATAATGTGAATGTCACGGTGAAAGATGAGCGGATTCTGCATTTAGACAAAATTGTCAATGAAGTCAAGCAATCGGAAGAATGGGAGGCGGTGGAGATGAATATTTTTGAAATCGGTGTCGAGCGAGGGAAGGAACAGGGAATAGAGCAGGGCAGCCTGAAAACCATAGTTAAAAATGTGGAGTTAAGTATAAGAAATTTTCATGTAAGTTTACAAGAAGCCTGCGAGGGGCTGGAAATCTCGGTGGAGGAGTACGAAAAAGCAAAACAGAGGATTCTTCAATGGGAAGAACGAAATAATGAAGAATAATATAATTCCGTGTGGAATGGAAGATACGCAAGGTGTGTTGCGATGGAGGAAGCAGAATATGTGGCTTTTATTTGCAATCCTGTCCGCGGTGTTTGCGGCATTAACTTCGATTCTGGCTAAAGTCGGAATAGAGGGTGTTAATTCCAATCTCGCCACGGCGATACGGACGATCGTGGTCGTTATTATGGCATGGGGCATGGTGTTTCTGACAAATGCACAGAGCGGAATAGCGCAGATCAGTAAGAAGAGCTGGATTTTCCTTATCCTTTCCGGGCTGGCAACCGGCGCGTCATGGCTGTGCTATTATCGGGCGCTGCAGACAGGGGAAGCGTCCAAGGTGGTGCCGATCGATAAGTTGAGTGTGGTGATTACCTTGATACTTGCCTTTGTTTTTCTTCACGAAGAATTTACGCCAAGATCGCTGATCGGCTGTGTGCTGATCGGAGCGGGGACATTGATCATGGTGATGTGACGGAAGGTTTTTACACCGAATACAGGAAGGGCAGAATGATATGGGCAGAGTGATTTTTTTGGATATAGACGGTGTACTCAATGCTGATTTTTGGAATGAGAGCCATCAGAAAGAGATCAGTGACGGTCAGTTGATTGACCGAGATAAGGTGAAGCTGCTGGCGGAATTGATTGACAGAACGGATGCACAGATCATTCTGCATTCCGGGTGGCGATTTTGGTTTGATGAAGAAAAAAAGCCGCTTTGCAAGGAGGCTGAACGGCTGGTTGAAATGCTTGCCTTCGAGGGACTGGCGATTGCCGGATTCACACCGGATCTTACCACAGAGGAGATCAGGAGAACGAAAAAATTCAGTCTGGTCAAGGCGGACGAGATACTTTTATGGCTGAAAACGCATGAGGATGTTGAGGGATGGGTGGTGTTGGATGATCTTGAACTGCATAATACCTGTGTAAAAAGCCATCAGGTTAAGACAGATCAGACGGTAGGTTTGACGTTGGAGGATGTGAATGAGGCAGTGGAGATGCTTATGGGGAGCGCCGGAAGCAGCTTAGAAGAACAAAGGATAGCGGTGGGGTGACAGATAAATGATTTTTAAGTATTGTGGAGAATGTGGTCAAAAACTAGAAGATATTAAATGTGGCGATGATGATTGTAAGATTTGTCCATCGTGTAAAAAAATATATGGGAATAATCCTTTACCCGTTGTAGAGGTGTTAGTAGTCAATGAGCTTAATGAAATACTTCTTTTAAAACAGAATTATATATCAGAAGATAAATGGACAGTCGTATCCGGCTATATGATAGATGGGGAGACGATTGAGGAAGCGGTTGCACGTGAGGTAAAGGAAGAAACCGGACAAGATGTTATAAGATGTAACTATATATCCAGTTATTACTTTGCACCTAAACAGCTTATTATGATTGGGTTTATTGCTTATGTAAAGAAATCGCAATTTTCCGATTCTGATGAAGTAGATGACATTAAATGGTATCAAATAGAGGAAGTAAATGATGTAATAGCTCGTGAAAATAATTGTTCCGGTATGCATTGGGATAAATGCAGAGAGTTTTTGACCTAATATTTAGCTGAAAACCGTCATTGAAATATTATCACGTATTTTCTTGGCCGGATTTCCGGCGACAACGCATTTTTCTTCTACGTTCTTGATCACATTACTGCCCATACCGATTATTGCATGATCGCCAATTACCAGCTGATCTTTTACGGCAGCATTCGGTCCGACAAAAGTGTTATTTCCGATAATCGTCTTTGCACCAATAAAAGCGCCTGATGATATAAAGCAACTATTTCCGATAACACAATTATTTTCTATTCTGGCGCCGGCGTGAACCAAAGTGTTTTCACCCATTCTTACATCCTGCGCAATATAGACAAATGGTAATAGAATGACACCCGGCAAAAGCTTTGTGTCATTTCCAACAACTACTGATTCATGCACATATGTTGCAAATCTATAGCCTTTTTCTTTGTATTTTGCCATCATCCTTGCGCGCATCGCAGGTTCTCCCATTGCGATGATGATTTCAAATTCGTTAATCGGAAGTGAAAAGAAATATGACTCACTGATAATGTTTTTCTGTGCATCAGCCTCTAAATCAACAAGCACAATTTCTTCATAATCGTAATAGGTTTTAGAATTTGTGATCAGGCTGAGAATTTCGCGTGCCTGCTCACCTGCGCCGATTATTGCCAGCTTCATATGATTTCTCCCTTTATTTCTTATTCCAAAATACACTTTTTTTAAGCATACAATAAAATGTTTATGATTTCCAGTAGAATTTAGATGAATATTTCCACGGTCTGCCCTTATCAAGCCACCCCTGCGCTGTCCAATATTTTCCGTCGGTATATTCAGGATCAGTTTTGTGCAGGGATTTCTGCATTGCGCGGCAAAAGGCAAACTTGATCTTGGTGATCAAATTCGTATGTGCGGGCTTTGTGTAGTCTATACGGGCAAACTTCTTTGAAAGTTTTGCAACTTTTCGTGACAGCTCATCCCGTTTCTTTTCGGGAAGTTTATCCCATACGATATCGCCCATCAATGAACCGGCAAAAACACTGATTTCGGAAATCCCCCACCAGGATAAGCTGTCCTTGATATCTTTTGCCGTAGATTTTGCTCCTGCGCCTAAGCATTGTGTTATGATAACTGCTCGTTTTGAAAACATTTCCGGAGCGGGGCGATGCGGCATCCAGCGATAACCAAAATGGTCAAGCAGGGTTTTCATGGCACCGGTCGCATGCATCACGTAAGCGGGTGAAGTCATTACAATTAAGTCCGCTTCCAAAAGGGATTTTTCAATGACTCTGACCTTAGTTGCATCTTTGCAAGTATTCTCACCGTTAAAAAAACAGTTGGTACAACCTGTGCAAAAGTCCGGGCCGTCTGTTGGAAGATAGTATTCCGTGATATCTGCCTTTCCTTTGAAGTCTGCCAAGAAAATTTCTTTCAGACGATAGGTTACGCCTCGTTTTTCTGTTCCGTTTATCACTGTAATCTTCATATTTCCGATACCCCCAATATATCGTGCAAAATCTGTGCGTGAAGTTCCCTGCGGTCTCGCTCCGAATTTAAGTCAACACCCAATATACTTGATACCGCTTTGTGCCTCAAAAACAGTTGCTGCATCACTGTGATCAGGCAAAAGGTTTTTCGTTGTACAGTCTCTTCGCTCCAGTCCGGACGACAGGCGGAAATAAGCGGAAGATATGCGTCATAGGTTCTATTGGTATTGTCCGTTTCTTTCGGCGCCTGCATATCGGTAAGGATAGACACTCTCGAAACCGCCTCATGCTCAAAAAGATAA
>CAZOIF010000150.1:0-4133 GCA_964579975.1 uncultured Eubacterium sp.
TGTACACGCTTGTAAAGCTCCTGCGCCGCATTATAGCCCATCTTCTTCTGTCTGTGATTTACTGCCGCAGACTCACAGATGATAGCCAGATTACGGCCCGGTCTGATCGGAATATTGTGGCAGACTACCCGGTTGCCCAGATACTCTGTATACTCCTCCTCCAGACCCAGACGGTCATACTCCTTATCCTTATCCCAATCTTCCAGACGAATGACCAGATCAATGTTCTGGGTCTCTCTGACACTGGAGGCGCCGAACAATGCCTTCACATCTATAATACCGATACCTCTCAGTTCAATGAAATGCTTTGTAATATCAGGTGCGGTGCCGATCAGCGTATCCTCACTCACCCGGCGGATCTCCACCACGTCGTCTGTCACCAGTCGATGCCCTCTCTTGATCAATTCCAGCGCCGCCTCAGATTTTCCGATTCCACTCTCACCCGTGATCAGCACGCCCTCGCCGTAAACATCCACCAGCACGCCGTGCACCGAGATACAAGGGGCGAGCTTCACATTCAGCCATCGAATCACCTCCGCCGTACAGGCCGAAGTAGCCTTTTTACTCATGAGAAGCGGTACGCCATATTTGACTGCGATCTCCCGGAAAATAGGGTTCGGATTCAGGTCTCTGCAAAACAGGATGCCCGGCAGAGGATTATTCAGAAGTTTTTCAAAGATTTCCCGCTGTCTCTCTTCATCCAGACCATTCATGTAGGAATACTCTACAAACCCTACGATCTGTAAACGCGTTGTCTCAAAATGCTCAAAATAACCCGCCAGCTGCAACGCGGGTCTGTTGATATCTGGCTGCGTCACCTTGATCTTGGAAATATCGATCTCCGGCGTCAGATTCTCCCACTTAAATTTTTCGATTACCTTTGTCAAATGGATACTCGCCATAACCCTCTCCTTGCCCCCTATAGTTTTTCTTCTATTCATAATATCATACAAAAAACCCGTGTGCAATAATCGGTATCTTCGTTTCCTGCCTCAGAAAAAGAGAGCCGCCGTCTGAGACAGTGGCTCTCTTCTTTTACATCTATGATGTAAAATTCCCCTTTTTGCCGTTTCCGACACACTGAGCAACAAATCATACATCAACGGAGATCCGTAGATGTATCATCGTTTCTCTTGCTTAGTTCTCTTTCTGATGCTTCTCTGCCCACTTTGCGAGTTGCACATCTTCCTCGGGCTCATAAGCGCCAAACCTGGATATCGCATTGACAGTAGACATACCGACGGCGAATATCCCATCCATGATGACTGTTACTAAGCGGTCCCTCATTTTCCATCCCTCCTTTTACTCATTAAAATTAGTAAAACCACTATATTACCTGCCATGATGATCTGTCCCGATAATTCTGAGCCAAAAGCCCACAGACCCACGGCAAGACAATACCATAGATTCAGACACAGAAGCGCTTTCTTCTTCGCCCCGGCCAGCCATTCCTCTGTATATTTTTTCCGTTCATTCGGTATTGGTGTAAAAAGCAAAAAAGCAAGCTCTCCCACCGCCATACAACTCAGTCCGTATCCCATCAAAAAGGTGACACTACAATTTTTGTAAATCTCCACAACGCTGATATCCCCCAGCAGATAGAGGCTTATAAAAACAGCAAAACAACCTGCCCGGGTATTCGCATGGTATCCCCCCGAATACCTGCGGACGGTCAGAAAAAATAACAGATAGATGACCGCTTCCAAGAATCTGCCCCGCAATACAGCGAGCATTCCTACCGCCGTCCAGTCGATCAGGGTAGAAAAGATCACATCCAGTCCCACCACATATGCGATTTTTCTATCCTCCTTGATCCAGCCCTTTACGGCAAAAAGATCAGCAAGGAAATGTGACAGTCTAATACTCAGGCTCAAACCAGATCATGCCTCCACTTCAATGGTATATCGACTACATTATGTCTTCTTATTCACTTTAACATCTCCTATCATTAAAAGAAATTTGTTTGTCATTTTCTGCGGGAATTTGTCATTTTTGACCATAAATGATCACATTCACATAAAACCACGCTCCCTCATCATCAATAATCAATTCTCCTCCATACCGCCTTACGATCTCACGGATATTCTGCATACCATATCCATGCCGGCCAGCTTCTTTCTTTGAAACAAAAGCCTTCACGTCACTGTTCTCCTCCGAAAAGGTGTTGGCGATTTTCAGATAGAGACAGTTAAACTCCTCCCGGACACTAATCTTTACCAGTTTCTCCTTGCTTCCCGCAGCTGCTTCCATCGCATTATCCAGCAGATTCCCCAGCAAAATACACAAATCAACTATCTCCATGATCGTCTCGTCCGGGAAAAGAATTTCTTTCTCTATACGAATTCCCGCCGTCTCATATTTCTTTTCTATATTCGTAATGACTGTTTCCACAATATTCTGGGAGATTGAAATATCCTTTGCATCGCCACACATCTCAACGATCATCTGTTTCAGAACACAAAGCCCTTCCTCCATTTGATTCTTTTCAAACAGATATTGCACAGAAAACAATTTATGCTCCAGTTCGTGTCGCAGTCGATACAAATCCCGTTCCTGTCCAATAAACTTCTTTATAGATTCTCTCTGCAATACAAGCATGTAACTTAGTTTCTCCACATTATATTCTTGCTCCGCTGTTCTAACCGCATGAAAAGACAGATAAATAGCCATAATCACAACAAAATGCATCTCTGTCATCATTCCGATTATTTTTATTCCAAGTGCCGGATCCATTCTATATAGTTCTACAAGTGTACTTGTAAAAAGAACAAAAGCTCCAAAAATAAAAATGGGAAAAATGCTGTAACACAGCACAGCTATTCCCCTTTTATGATGGTGAAACATTCTCCGAAAATGTATCAAGACAGCTATATAGAACAACAGTAATATTTTAGCCAATACAAGAAAAACCGCTCTGTAGGGAGCACCCATTGGTTGAAAAGCCAGAATATTCCCCGGTTTAGCGAGAAAAAAAATAAATGTAGGCAGATAAGCACTGAAATACATACCAAAATAATATAACTCAAATCCAATCAAATAATCAATCAAATTACCTTTCAAACAGAACCGCCAAAAAAACGCTGTGATAACTAAATCTGCAATCATAGTATACACATTATGAAAACTATATGAATCAGAAATGAAAATATTCAGAAACAGCAGACCCGATGATAAAATAATACCTAAGAAAAGCGCTTTTCTCCCTTTCTTAGGTTCCAGAAAAAGTACCAGAAATATAGAAAATAGAATGGACTCAAAAAGGCTCGCCAGACTCTCACCCACTACGTACCTCCTCCTTCTGTTCTCTCAAATTCAAAACGGTCATATGAATTTTTCGTTTGTAGGCACGGCTAATAGGAATTACCTGTCCATTGGCGAGTATAATCTTATCTGAAAATATTTCCTGTATGTATTCTGAATTGATCAGATATCTGGAATGAGTTCTTATAAAACGATAATTTGACAACATTTCTTCCGCCTGATCAAGCTTCATGCGATACAATTTGCTCTGTCCATCTTCCCACACAAATCGCACATAGTGTTCCTCACTCATGCAAAAAAGAATCTCCATCGGCTTTATCTTATCAGACTGATTTCCTTTACACGAGATCTCTACCACAGCATTTCTTTTCCCGTCCTGCTTTATCAACATTTTCAGCGCATCCGGCAGATCCTTATCCATCTGCGCTTTCCTGATAAATGCTCTCGGTCTTACGTCAAATGCCCTCCACACATATTGTTCATAAAAACTGAGAAAAATAATCTCCGCTTTGACGAAGCAGGCGCGCAGCTTTGCGGCAAGTTCCAGACCATTCATCCCACTCATCTCAATGTCAAGAAAATAAACGTCATATACAACATTTCGTTGTAAAACTTCTTCCGAATTATGGCAGACGTCACATTCTATCGTGATCCCCAGCTTCTCAGCGCTATCCTGTAGACGCGCCTGAAAGATCTCGCAGAAGTTAATATCATCATCCACCAGTATCGCTTTCATTTACAACTCACAATCCTTTCCTCATTCGTATCCTTTCTCTGCATTTTAACTATGTTCATAGTATATCATTATTCTGTGACACTGAAAAGTTTGCTTCCCGGAAAAAATCGTAGATCTGCTTTCCGATATGCTCCGG
>CAZOIF010000151.1:0-3859 GCA_964579975.1 uncultured Eubacterium sp.
GATATCCGTCCTGCCGCCTGTATTCAGAATCATTTTGTCACCCTCCTTCGGGTTTTATCACAATATTTTTTGTATCCGGGATCCTAAGTTCTGTTTCTTCCAATATAAGCGCCGGATTACCGCCTATTACCGCACGATTGAGTTCGTATAGTTCAGGCCAGCGTCTCCCGTCATTCATCAATTTCTCTGCGATACTCCACAGACAGTCTCCCTTTTTGACACGGTAAAAAATCCAATTTTCTTTCGGGGATTCTACGCTGTTTTCCCTGTCATCCACACCGCTTTCCTCCCGTCCGTCCAACTCCTGCAGCTTTTTACCGGCCCTCATCCAGTTTACCGTCTCATCATTGTCGCCATCGATCGTATAGGCAAGAAGCTTTCCTCCCCACGAATCATCCATAAAAAGATAACTATACATAATGGTTCCCAAGGGCCCTTTTCGTCTAATATCAATCGGTTTTTCCTTGTCATCCCGATGGATTTCAATGACGGAACCATCATACAGCGTGTGCTCCCAATCCCCCTCTATCATATAATACACCTCCCGCATCAACTGATCGTCATCATAGAGATATTGAGAGGCATAGAGTTTGGTATCCGAGGTACCCATCTTGTAATGCCATAGAATATGCCCGGCTTCATCATAATCACAAAATTCATACCTTTTTACGGTATTGGTATGATTCGGTTTTAATGACCTCTCCCATTCATTGGCTGTTATGGAATCAATCAGCCTCTCACCGCCATAATGAGCCAGATAACTCGGCACACTGACACTCTCGATTTCTTCCGGCGAATATTCGTCGATAAAATCGCTGGAACGAGCAAGATACCAATAGGATGATACACGATCTTTGTTTTCATTATAATGATCAAGCCATATGGCATCATAACTGCCGGAACGATGACTTTGCACACTCACGGAACCGGTATCATTATAGCGCAGCGATGCAGTCGTGATCTCAACATCAGAATATTTGTATGTCACCTCACTCAAATCGCCGTTTTCATTATAATGATAGTAAAAGGAATCATCTTTAGAGGTTGTGATATCGGAAATCAGTCTTCCGCTGCCGTCATAAGTCTTTTCATAATCAAAATTTCCCTGAACACTTCCTGTCTCGGAATATCCTCCATCCTGATCATACCTATATTCAACCACATAATAAGGTTTTTTAGAAGAGATATTCGAAACAAATTTCTCCGTTTTTACAAGTCTGTCTTGGTCGTCATAATACAAAAGCGTTTCATTTCTCTGATACCACTTCAACGTGTCATCATAGTGATAGAGCACTTTTTCCCCGTTTTTATTTACGGATTCAAGATACCCCTCATAACAATACTCCGTTGTTTTCGCAAGTCTGTCGTTCTCATCATAGGAATAATCTGTAATTTTCATACAGGTTGCCTTCTCTGATAAATCATATTGCGCCGGTTTCGGTACATTTCCGCCGGAAATATTTCCACTATCATAATAAACACAGACTGTATATAAAACTGCTGCCAGCAGAATAGCAGCCACGAACAAAAAGATTCGTTTTCCGGACATCTGCTCTCTTCTCCTTCGGTAAACAATGATCCGACCGCCTAAGATTTACTGGCTCTGTTTTACATACAAAATTTCAATATTGCCGTCCACAAAACCGATGCCGACTCCGTCAGCCTGCTTTAACTTTTCTGCATATAAGCCCTCCGCCAGATATTTTCTGAGAATTTGCGCGGATTCCTCCAAAATCATTTCCCATCCGGCATTTTCCTTCCAACGGAAAGGCGTTTCGCGCGTTCCGAAATCGCACACTTCGTCGCACGCCCAATCCTCGTCGTTTTCGTCAAAGGAACTTGTACCGATTAATTCCATAGACCAGCCGTTCTCTCCGCCCGGCTCAAAATCCTCATACAGATTGAAATTCAACCCGACGATGTCCGCAGGCATGTCCTGCTCCAAAATTGTGTTAATCCATTGTTCCACTTGTTGATACATAAAAATCCCTCCTCTTACGTTTCATCCATATAAATATCTACTTTAATGATTTCGCTGCCCCTTATCGACAGATAGGACTTGGATCAATCTGTCGGGATATACAGGTCTTTATAAATATTGTCCCATATTTTTCTGGTGCCGCTTCCCATCATTTCCATCGCCCTCTCGTAGGTTTTTTTCTCATCCCACAATCGTTCCAACAAGGTAACTTGTAATAAATTCTGCGTTTCCTCATCGCCTTGTACAGCAAAATCTTCGTACATGAGAAAGATTCGTTTCAAGAACTCATTCTCCAGATAGCTTTCCCGCTTTAACTGTTCCACCACCTTTGGATTTAGTACATCTCCAAAGATACAGTGCGGAAGAAACTCACCCAAAAATTGCTCTTCCATCACAATTTCATTTTCGTACTCTGGTACGATCTCAATCAAAAATCGGGCATCCAGTTCCTCATATTTTATCATAGGACCAACCTCCTAACCGATTTGTTATCACTGCTGTATTTCAATCACATCGTTAATACGCTTCCCAAATTACCCCATTTTCCAACCTGTCTATGTAAGCAAATCGTTCAACCGTATCTTCTGGCAGACTCTTATAAATCTCACTGTACTGCCTGACCTGTTCAGCAGTTCCACACGGCTCTTTATTCCAAAATACCTGCAGCATTCCCTCCCGGTAATTCTTTTTCATAAACAGGTCTTTTTCCTCTTGGGAAAAATCAGAATAAATATTATATCCTTGCTGTTGGTTTTCAGCGATTCCTTTCCCATCCCTTGTATCCCATTCCACATATTTGATTTCTACATCCCAGCTTTCCGTCTTACTGACTTCCTCATAGATATCCACAGCAGTATTTGCACCAAACCACAAATCGCAGTATATATAATAGTGAAGTTCATCCTCCGCTTTATATAGATACCATGGACCTCCTGACACAAACTCAAACAATTTATTTCCTTGCATGTCATATACAAAGTTATAGTGAAGGGTGGACGAAGTTTCCACATACACATACGAACACATTATTTCCATCTGTCCATCCCGGGTAAAATCAAAGGCGGAAAACTCAATCCAACGCTGCCATAAATCAGGATAATACTCAAAAAAATCGGAAATATCTTCTTCATTCTGTTCATAAATTACTTGTACAATATCCCCATATTTTTCTTTGTTTCTTTCTGCCACATCTTCTTCAGGGGTTTCTGCGGGATTCGTCATATGATCGATCTGTGGATCTTCCAATTTGTCATCCTTTGCTTCCGTTTCCTGCTCCGTATGTTCCTTGGAATCGCTTTGTTCCACTTCCGCCGTCTGCTCCTGATATTCCTTGTCAATTAATTCTTCCGTCTGTTCCTGATATTCTCTATCGAATACTTGTACCTCTTTGTGATATGTTATAGTCAATAGGCAGACCACGAATGTTGTAATCATTCCAATTCCTATAAGATATTTTTTCATGTTACCTCTTTTCCCGGCAACCGCCAGCTCGGCAATTTCCCGTCACCCAAGCCCCGTCCTCATAAGCATATTCAAGCTTTCAGAAAATCCCAGACTTTCGTTCCCCAGAAATACTCCTTATCCATAATAAAATATTTCATCCTTTCGTCCGCATCCGACCACACCCCCACCCGGATACCTTCCTGTACGATCTGGAGAAATAATATCTCATTCTTCTTCCCAAAATATGTTTCTACCGAATCCGCCTTTTCCCAAGAGCTCCCGATCACCGTTCTGCATCGCTCTCTCAGCTTTGCCGCTGCCTCGTCCTGCGAAAGCGCATCCTTGGACCAATCCTCAAAAATCTGCAGAAATTCCTCCTTCTCCAACAGCCCTGTCACCGTCACATACTCTCCATTCTGCTTATCGACCATAATC
>CAZOIF010000152.1:0-3854 GCA_964579975.1 uncultured Eubacterium sp.
ATCTCCATCAATAAAAGCTGTTCCTCCCGTCACAGCGACAAGCATATCCTCTCCAAAATACTCTTCTTCATCTGATGTGGCGTCAACGATATATCTCTTCTCTTTCAGATCATATTTCCGATAATAGGAGGACAAAGCTGACGGATAAACCTCATATTTATCAAGGCTATACGTCATATAAAGCACATATCTGCCATCACAGTAAATCTCCTCCGCATCCATACCACACGGATCCGAAAACACAAACTCTTCCTTTTTGACATTCAGTTTCCCATTCTCAATTGGAGCCCGCCAGATCTCTGACCGGCCAACAGGTCTTTCTATTCCTTTCATATACCAGACCCAGTCGTTATCCACATAACAGATCGCTTTGATACGATCCTCCTCCCCGAGCTGGTCTTTTCCGAACTTAATCTCCCGGCGGGAACCATCCGACAGGTCGTATTCCATGATCGGTGGAAATCCATTCTCCATATAATACAGATGGCTGTCATTGCAGAACTGGTGTTTTGATTTCTTTTTCTTAGATACGAAGTTTTCCGTCCCCTTGTCCTGCAGTGCCGGCCCGCTTACCACAGGATCAGACACAGCGCCACCAGAGACTACCTGCCCCGATACTGCCCCGCCTGACACCGCTCCACCGGATACCGTTTCTCCTTCTGTCGTTCCGGCATACTCCCCACCGCAGGCAGTAAAAAGAGCCGCCGCCAGACAAATCCCGATTCCCACTAAACATTTTTTTGATCTCATTTCAGGACAAACACCCCTTTCAATATATCGTCAAATGAGGACCATACCAAGTAATAATTTGGCAGATAACCATGGGAGTACCAGTCATTATGCGTACCATAGCACAGCTCATAATATTCTGCATCCTTTTTTGTCAACCACCGGAATGCCCCGGTAGAAAGCTCATAGCATCCAGGCCTTCCCTCTTTTTTTTCATAGTCATAAAACGACAGGAACACTTTTCCATTTATGATACCGCGTAAACCAGCATCCTCCAGCACGACCGGTTTCCCGTCGCCCATGTCATCTACCAGTTTTCCCTCATTTACCGTGACATGGGAACGCACACATTCCGCAAGTTCCTTTTCGTAACAGACAGTACGGTCCTCATCTCCCTTACTAAAGAACAAGGTCTTAAAATGAGTAACCTCACCCTCTCTCCATGTCGCGATCACCTGGATGTAAATCCGGTCTCCCTGGCATGACATATGATCCACCCGACACTCCATCTGTTCTGCCTTTCCGGAACCGAGTGCTGTGTTTACAGCCTCGCTCAATTCTTTTTCGGAAATATAACTTTGCCACTGCCTGGCTGCCAGATCATATTTATAAATATCTGTATATCTCTTATTCCCATCTACATCAAATATGGCATTCTCATTATAAACCACATAATAAAAAGCCTTTCTCTTTATTTTATCCCACTTCGTTTCATCCAGCTTTTGGAAGCACACTTCATCCGTACTTATGACAAATACCATATCCCCATACCCGGCAAATTCCAGATCATCGAGTTCCATTTCCTCAGAAATATCCATGGGAAGTGTTTCTACCGGAAGCTTTCTGCCGGTCTTTCGGTCATATTTTACCACCTCACCTCTCCCACACCACTCATCTGTCCACCAGTCGGTCCGCAGATAACAAATGTAACGGGAGGTCATATACACACCATGTGTCAGAATATGTTTTTCATCCGAAAGGATCTCTTCCCTCTCATTCATATCCACCACATCATATCCGTCTTTATCCTTTCTGACCGGAACACGGAAAATCTTAGAAGCAGGCGAATCCTCTCCCTTTATTTTCAGATCGATATAATAATATAAAAATCCGTCTTCCACACAGATCAATTCCGAACAATACGCATCTTTATGCGGCAAAGGAATCACTTTTTTCTTTGTCGCATCAAGCCGATACTGCCAAATCGCGATATCCCCCTGTTCCGGATCGCAATAATAATTGGTATCGGTAGCAAACCGGTAAGAATCCTTTGGCGCTTCCTCCTGGAGAGCACCGCCGGATACTGCTTCCTCACGGATAACACCACCACTGACGGCATCCCCACTTACCGCAGAGCCGCTTACCGCTTCTCCCTCTGTCGTTCCGGCATACTCCCCGCCGCAGGCGGTAAGCCCTGACACAAGCAGCAAAACACTGATTATCTTACAAGTCTTGCGGATTTCTCTTTTCCACATAGGTATCCCTCATTTCTATGATTTCTTTTATGCCACAAACTAAGTCAGCCAGGCGGTACTACCTGTCACCACAACAAATCCAGCACTTGCTCGTTCGGCATATCTGCCAACAGACCGCTTGGCCGGAAATACTCCGGACCATCCCAGTTTTCAAAGGGCAGAATTCCTTCCGCAAGAAGCCGGATACTCTCCTCATCTTTTTTCGTCAAAAATTTCAGGCTGCCAGAGGTAAGATCATAGCAGGCCAACGTGTTTTTATCTTTTTTAGGCTCGTACAGACAGAAATAAATCTGCTGCCCGGATGCTGCGATCACCGAGCCACGGCTAAAAAACAACACCTCTTCCGAATTCGCCCTGTAATAGTATTTTGTAAATACCTTCTGGTTTTCTTTCGGGTTCTTTAGGCATTTGGTGAGTTCCTTCTCATAGCGTAAGCTCTCCCCACCGCCGGGTTTCACACTGCACATTACCTTATTGCGGTATCCCACACCATTTTCTTTCCAGCTTATGTCGATCTGTATATACAGGCGGTCTCCGGCTGCCACAAGATGATCTACATAATAGGTATGTTTTTTTCCTCCTGACTCATCCAGAAATCCTTCCTTGCTCAAAAGCTCCTTGATCTGTCGTCTTTCACAAAGTTTTTCCCTGCTTCCATCAGCCAGATGATAGCGCCAGATCTCATCCTCATCATACCCTTCCTCATAAAACACATCGGAATCTGACATAGCAACAAGGGGCTCATAGGCCGGCGCATACTCTGAAATCACATCGACACTTTCCCCGGCAATATCCTGACAGGCCAGACCACTTCCCAAACCCAGAACAATCTCCTCCCCTGTCACACCAAGGACCTGTGGATATTCGTACTCCTCCGAATCAAAATTTCCGATAAACCGTTTTTCTTTCAGATCATATTTCTTATACACGTCATCTGAAATCGTCGTGTAGACCAGATACTGCCCATCACCGAGCAACCGGCAAGAATGAAAACCTTCTTCCTCCGTAAAAAGGAGTTCTTCTTTCTCGTCCTTCAACATCCCCGTTTCCACCGGTGCCCGCCAAAGATTACTCTGGAATGTATCATCCTCCTCATCATTCTCCGTAACGACAGTTGTAGTATAATAGACCCAGTCATTATCCACATAAAGGATCTGGTCAACATCTTTTTTAGGAATCTTCCTCTCGGAATGATCCTTCCAGTCATATTCGATGATCTGCGCATCACCATCAACATAAAGATCCGAATAATACACATGGCTGTCATTGCTAAATGTATATTGGTTCCAATCCCCTGTCTGCTCATTGGATGCTGCCTTTTTGTCCGAAACATCTGCTGCCCCACCAGATACGGCATCCGTCCGGACAGCATTGCCGCTCACGGCAGGACCACTCACCGCATCTCCTTCTGTCAGACCGGCATATTCACCGCCACAGCCAGCAACCAAAGTGGCACACACCCCGGCGCATAACAGTAACGATAACATATATTTCTGTTTTCTCATCGTTTTTTCCTATCCTTCACAAAATATCCATCGTCATCTTTATCCTTGGATGGCGGCCACCAGTTATCCACAAATTCATTATCATCGTATTTATCAAATACCTCTCCAAATTCACCATACGGATCACCGCTGTCATATCCCAACT
>CAZOIF010000153.1:0-3850 GCA_964579975.1 uncultured Eubacterium sp.
AAGACCGTGGAGGGCGATGAGAAGACCGGCGTTGCCATCATCGCCGCCGCCCTCACCGAGCCTGTCCGCCAGATCGCCGCCAACGCCGGCGTGGACGGCAGCGTGGTGCTGGAGAAGGTCAAGGCCTCCGGCAAGGTGGGCTATGGCTACGACGCATACAGCGAGACCTACTGCGACATGGTGAAGGCGGGCATCGTGGACCCCACCAAGGTCACCCGCACCGCCCTGGAGAACGCCGCCAGCATCGCCTCCATCCTGCTGACCACCGAGGCCCTGGTGGCCGACAAGCCCGAGCCTCCCGCCCCTGCTCCCGCCGCTCCCGACATGGGCGGGATGTACTAAGAGACCATCCAAAGTCCTACAATCACTGGATTTTTGGTAGGAAGAATAGGCGATTTACGCCAAACTTACGCCAATGTGAAGGCGACTTTGGATAGTACAACAATTAGCCGACGCTTCCAGGTAAGGGAGCGTCGGCTTTTTTGTTTGTCTGTAAAGATTAGTTACGTGGTAGACCGAACCATCATAAAAAGAGAAAGGAAATCACTATGGATAAGGCAATAGAGTTAATTATATCGGGGATACAAAAAAATCTCAAAAATCCAAGGCTATATGCGGCACTTGCAGGGTTAATAGTTATTATAGTTCTTATATTTCCATATATTGACGCAAACTTTTTCTTTTATAGTCGGATTGAAAAAAGAATAAATATTATGCAGAACCTATCCGAGATTAATATGGAGAAGGTAGCTTCATCCGCTGCCTTGCAAGAGGAATATAACGCAATTCTTCTGGACATCGAAAAGCAACGTGAACGGTCAGTCTCTGGGATAACCTTTTCAAAAGACCAATCAGACAGTGTTCCATTATTAAAATTTCTGTCTGGTGGGTTATTAGCCTGGATTATCACATTGTGTGTACCCTTTATGAACACGTTTAAGGACAAGAAAACACAGGTGTTAGCGTTTTTGTTACTTGCACTGTTTGGCGGAGCTTTGGGTGGAATTGGCTATATAATACCAACCATTTTTAATCCATGGATTAACTATATTGGGTATCCAACTTTACAGCTAATTGCGCTAATTGCTCTACTTGTTAAGCCAAAACAAGAATAAGCCTCTTGTCAAAAAAACGATGATATAGCTGCCGTCAAACTGCTTTTTGAACTCCTCGATAACCTCGTTGTGCTCGTCCCAAATTTTGCCCACCAGCTACTTTATGATGTCCTCCAGGACGTAGCCCCTTGGCACAGTCGTACTCGTCCATGACCATCACCGTAGGGGTTTTTCCGCTGAAGGATACGAATCAGGTTGGAAATCTTAGTGTTGCCCAGGGTGCGAAGAATATGGTTATCTGTTACTCAAATCAAAAAACTTGAATCCTATATAGTTCCATGGTACAATTTGAATATGCAGTTTTGGTATTATAAAGAGTGGTTTGCTTACAAGAGCTTATAGGAGGATAATATGCCGACCGTTAAAGCAGGGAGAAATAAGACAATTGATACATCGCTTTCTGAGGGAAAAATTTATTTGAATCGGTGTATTGCCGTTAATCAACTGCAAGCAAATATCTTCCCGCTATTAGATAAGACGATATTAGGGGATATGATGTGCGTTTGCTCGCTTTTGCCGACTAAAAGTATAGATTTAATTATAGTCGATCCTCCATATAATCTTACAAAGTCATTTAATGGAACAACTTTTTCAAAAAAGAAAGTTTCCGAATATGAAGATTACACTCGCAAATGGCTACAGATGATTAAGCCCATATTGAAAGATACTGGCTCAATTTATGTGTGCTGCGATTGGGAAACCAGTCTAATAGTTGGGCGAGTTTTGGGGGAGTTTTTCTACGTTAGAAATAGGATAACTTGGCAACGCGAAAAGGGACGTGGCGCAAAGGCTAATTGGAAAAATGGTATGGAAGATATTTGGTTTGCAACAAACAGTGATGATTACACTTTTAATCTTGACGCTGTTAAAATTAGGAAAAAAGTTATTGCGCCTTATCGAGTTGATGGAAGGCCCAAAGATTGGATTGAATCTGATACTGGAAATTATCGCGATACCTGCCCCTCAAATTTTTGGGATGATATTACAGTTCCGTTTTGGTCAATGGCTGAAAATACTGCACATCCAACTCAAAAGTCCGAGAAACTAATTGCAAAGCTAATATTGGCTAGTTCAGAAGAGGGGGATGTTGTATTAGACCCGTTTTTAGGTTCAGGTACAACAAGTGTGGTTGCAAAAAAATTAGGCCGACATTACATCGGCATTGAAATAGACCCGCAATATTGTGTTTGGGCAGAGCAGAGACTTGCTATGGCTGAAGATGACATAGACATTCAAGGCTATGTGAGCGGCGTTTTTTGGGAAAGAAATTCTTTGACAGATCAAAATGCTAGTCGTTCTAAAAGAGCGGAAACCCCAAAATCCAGACAGGATTTTGATAGCGATACGGCCACTTTTTCAGAGAGTGCAGCTAATTGCAAGGTGGTGGGCGGAGATGTACAATAAAGACTTAATAGTTGATTTGGAGAAATTTATCTCATCAAAGGATGGCATTTCAAATAAAGCTGCCCTGTCTACCCAAGTGAAGCAACGATATGATTTAGTCAAAGAGCGTAGCGTTTTTTATGGAAAATGGTTTGCTATCAGGTTTTGTACTGCTGCGTCAAAACATTTTAGTAACACTGTACTTGCCCTATCGACATTACACAAATATGACACTATTCCTTTCATTGTATGCCTTGTCACTCCCAGCAAAAACTATATGCTACTTGCCAACACGACTTTACTCAAAAAGATTAGCCACTCATCGCAACAGTTACGAGAAGATAATATTAAAGGGAGCTTTAACGGTAGCGATATTATGCGGACATTTGAGGAGATTGAGAATATTCCTCAAAACTTTGAATTTTTGTTTACTTCCCATGAAAACTACACTTTTGAGGAAAATCTCAAACGATTAGTGGAAGCAACAAATAACATTGCACCTATTGGCAAGCGATTTTATCCTACCGCAGCACAAAATAGGTGTATTTATGAATCAATCAGTCGCTCTATTTCTTTTTTAGCATCTAATGAGTATACTGTACTTAACCAAGATTTGTGCGAGCGTGTGCAGGCAGTCGAATCTGAGATTGCGATTGCGGCTTTAATCGATAATGTAAATTTGCGAGGCCGCATTATTGAGTACCTTATTACTGCAACAGATAACTTGAAGGCCACATTGATCGATTGCCTACATAGTGGAAATCCGTTGCCGGAAATTTATACAGCAGACAAACTGGGAGACTATGGGCGGGAGTTTGAGCATTATAATACAGAAACAGACATTAAGACAAAAGTTATGTTTTTGTCCAGCAATCCCAAAGGATATAATATTGATAAAATGCTCTCGTTTCTTGCAACAGAAAAGAGTGTGTATTTGATTTATGTTGTTGCAATTGACTCGGACAAAAAGATTCGTACACGCCTATGCTCTATGTATAATCGACAATTATTGTCAGGTACTCGCATTATGAAGCATTGGGCAGGACGAAATTCTCGTGGTGTTACACAATATGACGGAACCTCTTTAGAGCAGATTATTAACGAATTCGACGCAAGGGTTGATGAGGCTTTGGCAAAGCAGTTTTTGGATAAATGTCTTGAAGATTAGTAAAACAAGCCTTAAATTGAGGCACATTTTGACAATCTCAGAATACAGTAAAGCCGTCTGTTCTTGTGTAAGAACAGACGGCTTTATCGTTTCTCTTATTATTTCTCTTCCTGGGCTTCCTTTTCCGGAAGGACGACCACCCGAATTTCCAGCACCCGGCGGTGGTCTACCCGGGTCACCGTCA
>CAZOIF010000154.1:0-3801 GCA_964579975.1 uncultured Eubacterium sp.
CATCAACCTCCAGCCACCGTCCGTTATTGATCTGGAACACTTTAATATTCTGCCCCGCATTAATGCCTTTCATATAGAAATTCACCTGTGCAGTCTTAAAGCCTGATACAGACGCCTTAACGCGCGTAACAGTCAAAACTTTGCCGCCCAGAGTATCCGCAAATTTCTTAGCGGAATCAACAACGGCAGACGCCGGCTTTAACAGCGTGAACACCTGATTGCTGGGAGCGCCATTGATGATAACATGACCGCCCTGTCCGATCGTCACAGCGTTATCCAGTCCCGGAACCGCTACAAGTACATTATTCAGATACTCGCCAACGGTTTTTCCCTCCTCGGCCGCTGCCGCTGCTACAGCTGCAGATACGGAAGATGCCTGCGGACTGTCTGCAGCCAAAACGGGCATGGTAAACAGCATGGCTCCCGCCATTACAAGCGCTAAAAACTTTTTCATTGGAAACCCTCCTTTCATATTTTAAGTGTGGTTTATATTTACGTTTCAGGAAACGCAAATAACTTTTTATTCGGTAATTACTCTGTTTATGGTTCCTGCCTCATCCTGCACCAATACTGCCATCACCACGAATTGTTTTTCTGCATTCTCTGTTTTTTGTGTTGTGAGTGTGATCACATAATTGTATGCATTGACATTCTCCCAACCTTCGCGCAGATTCATCGCCATGTCTCTGGTCCCATACAGATCATCCAGAAACTGTTGGCAGCCGGACAGATATGTGAAGTCATAGGTACGGATCAGGCTTGTGTTCTCTCTTTCATAAGCGGCAAAAATCTCATAGGTCAGAACATTTCCATCCAGATACAGATAGGCATACTCGTGATCCTTAAAAAAATCCGGATCTGCAAATCTGTACAGATCTGCAAACAAACCGCTCCCGTCCGCTCCGGTTTTTCCATGGAGTACGGTGTTAAAATCACACATACTGGTCAAATTGGCAAGTTCTATATAAACAGCTCCTGCATTATCTTCTTCCCCATCAGCATTATGGTCTTCATAAAAAGTATCTGACTGTTCGCTCTGTAAAACAGGGCAGTTTATTGCCGTGCCGGGAATATAGAGCCATGCAAAGATATCAGAATTTTTCTCTCTTAACGTGCTAATGTCTATTTGCATATCTTTCGAGGTTTCTACCGTATCCTTCGGCGGGTCTGCATTGCGCCAGTCCACCTGCCGCACTTCTGCATAAATCTTTATGCCCACACAGATCACAGCAATGATCAACAGCAGAAATAACAAGACGCCTGCTTTTTTCCTATTGCTCCACATATGTCTACCTCATCCCGTGGATAAATACCTACTCCACTTTCTCATAAAAAATATCCAGAATCATCTCATATAAGGCGTCCTCATACGGGTAAAACTCTTCGTACTCTTCTCCCATGACAGTTTCACCTTCCACAAAATAAAAATCCTTTTCATCAAATGTATAGCCTGACAAAACGGATGTCAGATAAGCTGCTTTATCTGTGGAAATATCAGTGACCATCTGTGATGATATTGCCTTATACAGGTTCAGTGTTGTGGAAACATCTTCTTTCGTTTTCTGTTTTACGGAATTGATCAAACTGCTCAAATACTGTTTCTGTCTTGACAGCCGCATATCCGCAGAGCCAAAAACATCCGTATCTCTGTATCTCACATACAAAAAGGCACTATCTCCATCTAAATGCACATAGTCATCCTTCACAAGGCTTTTATCCACCGCAGTCAAATCCTCTAATACCTTCACATCTATACCGCCTACCGTATCATTGATGGTAGGAATAGCACTCATATTGATAGCGGCATATCCATGTATGGGCAGGTTATAAAATAGTCGTTCTACTGCTTTCTTTTGATATTCGCAGCTCTTTTCCATTCCATCACCAAAGCCATGCTGCACTGCAAGCTGTGCTTCTGTCGTGGTAATATAGGCCCCCTCCTCGTTATAGACATCAATATCCGTCATGGTATTACGGTTGATTCCAATGATCTTAACACTCATATCCTTTGGATCCATAACTGCCAGAAACAATGCGTCTGCCTGTCCGCCCTCCGTTCCCTCCTCTACAGCTGCCGCATCTCCGTCTTTATCAATGCCCATAATGAGAAATGTGAGAATATCCTGATCATATTGATAAATGGTATCCTGATATTTCACCCAGCCATCCTGCCATCTGAGTGTTTCCTCTCTCGACAGTTCCTCCGTACCTATTGCAGTCTGCAAGTCCGGCCACGCACTGTCAGAGGTACTGAACAGACGCTTTTTCCCTACAACCTTTACAGCTTCAAATACTCCAAAAAGCAATGCACATATGAGCACAATTTTAAGTATTGTTATAAGAATAAATCTGACCGACTTCCCGGCAGCCTGTTTCATCTTTTGCTTTCTTATCTGTCCCTGTTCTCTTTTTTCCTGTTCTTTCCTATCCTGCTCTTCACGTTTTTGGTTTTCATGGAACTCCTTCTGAAGCTCCTGGCGCAATTGTTCTTCTTTCTCCTGCTTTTCTAATAATTTAGGATCTTCTCCGTACTCGCCATAATACTTACCGTAATATTTGCCATAATATTTACTGTAATGCCCATAATACCCCTTACTGTTCATATCCACTTTATTCAGGACAACTCCTAAAATACTGCTCCCGGTTTTATCAAGCTGATCCTTTACTCTTTGGACAAATCGATAACTGACGGCATTATTCTCTATCACTAACACGGTGCCGTCACAGTTTCTTGCTACTACCGCTGCATCTATAACGCTCCCAAGCGGCGGTGTATCGACAATGATATAGGCAAACGGTTTTCTCATGAGACTCAGCATCTCGGTAAATTTTTTGCTCCCGAGAAGTTCACTGGGGTTAGGCGGCACCGGACCGGCAAAAAGTACATACAGCTTGGGAATGTCCGTCTCACATATCACATCTGTATATTGCTGTTTCCCGATCAGGCAGTGGCTCAGACCATATTTTACCGCGCCCGTCTTATATCGCCCTATCAATACCGACTTACGCATATCCGCATCGACAAGCAATGTCATATTACCGGCTTCCGCAAATGACTTCGCCAGTTCCATGGCAACGCTGGATTTTCCTTCATGTGCCATGCAGCTTGTAACGGCGATCACTTTGATATCATCACCACAGAATTCTATATTGCTGCGCAAAGTCTTGAAGGCTTCTTTTATATAAAAATCGCTCTTTTTTTCAAAAAATAGCTTTACTTTCTGCATTATTTTTTCCTCTTAAGTTTTTTCTTTTTTGCGGTGTTATCATCTGAAATCACCGGTATCAGCGCCAATGTACTGAGACCCAGATATTTTTCAACATCCTCCGAAGATTTGATGGTATCATCCAGCAAAAATATGATCAAAATGACCGCACAGGCAAAAAAAGCTCCTGCCAGACCGCCTATCAGTGTCCATTTCACAATGCTGGGCCCGGACTTCTCGACCGGCAAATTGGCTGTCTCAACCACATTGACTGCCTCTATATCCATCACTTGCTGAATATGCTCACCCGCCACTTCCCTGATACAGTTTGCCATTCTCTGAGCCAATACCGGATCCGTATGTTCTACCGTGATGGACACGATGCGCGTATCCACAGGAGTATTCACGGATACCTTTTTCATAAGGTCTTTATACTCCATATCCTCTAACGAAAGCTGTCCTATCACTTTTTCTATAACGTATCTGCTGTTGATCAACTCCGCGTAGTCTTTTGTCAACTGCGTTCCCATCTGTACATCAGTATAGGTAACCGTGGTGTTATCTGTTTTGTTCAAAATATAGATCTTGGTGGTTG
>CAZOIF010000155.1:0-3649 GCA_964579975.1 uncultured Eubacterium sp.
TTCATGTACTTTTCGTCCTGCGTCATGGCCGCCTCCGTTTACCCGTTTCTGCCGTATTTACGCTGAAAAAACTGCAAATCTCATACAATTATTTTAGCCCATCCTCTGATACTTTACAAGGAAAAGAAAAAAGGTTATAATCTTATTCGTATGGAGATGTATCGAAGTGGTCATAACGGGGCGCACTCGAAATGCGTTAGCCCTCCGGGGCACGAGGGTTCGAATCCCTCCATCTCCGCTAAAAAGGGGCTGTCGCACTAGCTAAAAATTTTTAGCTGGGCGATGGCCCCTAATCATAGCATTTCATTTCCGTGTTCTTCACATCATATGAATTTATAATGTAAAAATTTCAATATTACTCTCAATTGCATCTGCTAATCCAGCAAGCTGCCCCGCTATCTCTTCTACCTCTCTTACCATACCGCTGACTGTTTCCATGGATGCAAGAGATTCCTGCGTCGATGCAACATTTTCTTCTGCAATAGCCGTCAGACTCTGCACAACATCAACTACGCTTTCTCTCTCAAAGTCTACGTTGGAAATAGCTTCATCAATGTCTTTAACCGCAGTCTGTGTAGCAACGACCTCTTGTCCTACTTCTTCAAACCGATTCTCTGTGACTGTTAAGCGCTCACTCTGCGTATCCATGATATTTTTCACATCATTCATTAACTGCACTGCATTGGATGAATCCTGAAGAAGCGTATCGATAATCTGGTCAATATATTTTGCGGAATCATTTGACTGCTCCGCTAAGGTTTTTATCTGACCTGCCACGACAGCAAAGCCTTTTCCCTGCTCTCCGGCCCGTGCCGCTTCTATGGACGCATTCAAAGATAATAAATTGGTAGATTCCGCAATAGAGGTAATCAGCTGTGCTGCGTCTCTTATTTTCAAAACAGATTCATTGGTTGTAAGCGTCTGCGCATTGATCTGCTCCACCGCATCTTTGACCTGTTCATTGATCTCAACAAGTGTCTTCAGGTTCGTTAATGCTTCCTTACTGGAGTCACTGATCTTCTCAGCCACGTCACTCAGCTTTGCTGATTTGTCCTTGGTCTCCACGATCCCGTTACCAATATGTACCACACTTTGTGATGCTCTCTCAGTTTCTGATGCCTGACCTTCTGCTCCGGTTGCAATCTCCCGTATAGCGGTTTCCACATTCATAATATTACCTGTGGTTGAGGAAGCGTTTTCACTCATAAGCAGCGCTGTTTTCTGAAGTTCCGTGCTTCTCGCCTTAACTTCCGATACTGCCTGAAAGACAGAATCGATCATAGTCTTAGTTGCCTCCGCGATCATTCCCACTTCATCTTTTCTGCCGCAATAACGATCTAACTCCTGCTTTTTCGTGAAATCCAACGTTCCAAGTCCCTGTATGATATCCGCTTCCTTATTGATATCGCGTGCCAGCATAGACACACAGAACCATACTGCAAATGAAACTAAAGCAAGAACGACTGCGCAGATCACCGCCAGCATTCCTGTAAGTGCCCTGACAGAGGCAAACGCAATTTCCTTATCCGTTAAGACTACAAAAACCCAGTCCCGCTCCATCAGATAACACATTGCAGATATCATTGCTCTTCCGCTTGCATTGTCGGTATATTCGAGAAATTCCACCTTACCATCTGTGTTCCTTGCCGATGTGATCATTTGAAGCACATTCTCATCTTCGATCGGCGTCCCGATCAGTTCATCCTCCTGACAGAATATATAAGTTCCTTTCGTTGCATCCAACAGCATATAACTACTGCCTTCTGTTTCCCCGGATAACTCATTCAGCGTATCACGCAGTCCCTCCGCATAAATCGCGGCGCCTACATATCCCAAATGCTGCCCGTCCTCATCATCTATAGGATAATTGATGGAAATGACCTGCTTTCCCGTCGATTGAGATGTCAGGATCCCGGCGTTATATATCCCCCCTGCAATGGCATCCTGCAGCTGTTTTAAAGAATCTCCTTCTCTGAGAGTCGCCCCGATTGCGCCCTGAACATGGGACGTAACCACTGTGGAGCCATAATCCGCGACATAGACATTTTCCAGATCACCTATTTCCGCATAGGCGTCCGTATACTCCTGAAGTGCTTCCACTGCATCGGGATTCCCCGAATTCCGGAGTCCCTCTGCCACTTCTGGAGCCTGTGCAAATCCGGTTAGATAGGTTTCCGCCTCGTCCACATAATTCTTCACGATCTCCGCCTGCATTTCCACCGAACTGCTAAGCTGCTGCAGAATGGATTCTTCCATGACCTTTGACATCCGGTTATTTGTCACAAACCAAAGTCCGAGAAGACCGATCACTAACACTCCAATAGAGATTGCGCTGATCTTTACTGCAAGCTTTACATTTTTCATAACGATCTTTTACCTTCCTTTAGTATTTTCAATTTTTGCTTCTTGCACATCCTGTTGCATTCTTTACTATATTAACATATTTTATAGCCTCCAACAACGCAAAACTTTTCAGCACTGCAACCCTTATTAAAATGTTTTTTATATCTTCTATTGCCATTACGCCTTAAATTTTGTCTGCCAGTTCCGCCGCCTGTTTACAGCCGTCCGTCTTATCAATATCGCCGACATTCAGTACACCAGGGATCAAAACCTCACCAACCATCTTCCACTTATTCAGAGCGCACATACGCTCCATGGGAACGCGAACTCCGTCCATAACAGACATATCCTCTTCCTCACAGCAGGTGATCAATGCACATTCCTTGCCTGCGATATCCTTGCCACCCACTACAAGAGAAAAGATCCTGTCGATAACTCCCTTGATCTGTGCCGGGATGGAATACCAGTAAACCGGCATCGTAAACACAATGACATCCGCCTCCAGAATAGCCGGCGCTATCGTATTAAAGTCATCATCAAAGGTACAGGCCTTCCCTGTGGAATAGCATGTTTCACATGCATGGCATCCGCCCACTTTCTTCATAGCCGCATCGAAACGGGTAATCGTATGTCCCTTCCCCTCAGCCGCCTTGATAAATGCATCCGTCATGGCAAAGCTGTTTCCGTTTTTCCTCGGGCTTCCTGTGATCACAACAATTTTTTTACTCATAGTCTGTCCTCTCCTTATACTCTTTTATTGTTTCTCTCTTACTGCCTTGACTCGTTTTGCGGTTCATATTATGATATTAGCATGAGCTAAACTAATTGCAAATACTTACATTCAAGTATGATACTTACTACAAAGTAGTATACTTGCCCAAAGGAGAGTGTAAAATGGAAGATCGCTGTATATCAACGGAATGTTTGAATGACACAGGTTTCAGCTATACGCTGTCTCTGATCAACGGAAAATATAAAATGACGATTCTCTATACATTAATGGAATTTGGGATCGTCCGCTTTAATGAAATGAAAAAATATATCGGAAATATCTCATACAAAACCTTAAGCTCTACCCTGAAAGAACTGGAAGCCGACAAGCTTGTCCACAGAGAAGAGTATCCGCAGATTCCGCCCAAAGTAGAATACAGTCTGACAGAACGCGGAAAATCTCTGATGCCTATTCTGGACGGCATGTGCGAATGGGGAACTAAAAACAGGATTTAAAACCGGCTTTGTTGACAAAACCGCCAAAAAACAGTATACTGATTAAACCGTGCAGCCGGGGCGTTAGCGGTGCCCTGTA
>CAZOIF010000156.1:0-3476 GCA_964579975.1 uncultured Eubacterium sp.
GGATGGATAATTCCTCCTTGCAATCCGGACAATCCTCGATATGCTCCACAAATTCGGCCAGATCTCTCCCATCCAGATCATCGTCCAGAAAGAGAGGTATTTTTTTCTCCGCATCTTTACAGTCCATATCCGCCGCTCATCTTTCCACAGGCTCGTTCACAGGTGCCCACACAGAAATTATTATATACCATCGCAGGGGCATTGACAACAAAAAATCGAGCGCTCCCGCGCCCGATTTCCAGATCATTTATCCATTTTTTACTGTACCTGCTGCTCCTGTGGCTGTGCCGCCGGCGCCTCTGCTGCTGCCGCCGTCGCAATACCGTTTTGATTTACCGCGTAGCTTACACCGTCCACCTCTACGGTCACATTTCTCTGCAAAGCTCCCGTGGCAGGGTCATAATAATAAACGTTGCCGTCCGGTCTGGTCACCAGACCTCTCTGCATCACCGCATTCTCGTCAAAGTAGTAATCCTGTCCCTCGATCGTCACATCCTCCCGCAGGGCGTGTCCGTCCTTCGTTGCCAGGAAATATCGGCCTGTCTCGTCCTCGAACCAGCATCCCTTCTGCACGAAACCGTTCTCATCCAGATGATACTTTTTATCCTCCCAGTTTGCCCAGCAGTTTCTCTGCATCCGATAGCCTGCATAGAACACCATCTGGTCCCCGCGCTTCGCAAAGCCATCCGCCACGATGAGCGACGCGTAATCCTTGAATTGATAGTTCATGTCCACTCTGGTGGGAATGCCCGCCACGCTGCCGTGGGAGGTATTCTGCCAGAAAGAAGCGCCGTCGTACTCCAGCGCATCCGCATACTGCGCCACCCACTTGTCATAACCGATGTTTCCGATCTTATCCCGGAACATATTTCTGCTGGAATACACCACCGGATAGTAACCGTTCGCCTCAATAATGGAACAGAACGCATTGATCAGCTCCTGAAGCTGTCCCTGAGACATATTTTTATGACAGGGCGCCTCCACGTCATAAACCACCGGATAATTCACCGTATAATTGCCGATCCACTGCAAAAGCTGATTCGCCTCATTCCTTGCCTCTTCCACGTTCGTCGCATAAGAGTATAAATATACGCCCGTCCGCAGACCCGCCCCACTGGCGCCGCGCATATTAGCGTCAAAATAAGGATCAATCCCGGAATTGGTACTGCCCGCCTTCACAAACACAAAAGAAACCCCGGAGGAGGGAACCTGACTCCAATCGATTGCAAGATTGTGCTTCGAGACATCAATGCCCCTGGCAATGGAACTGCCTGCTCCGATAGCTTCCGCCCGCATCCCCGGTGCGAGAGCCAGTGTCCCCGCAAGACACACCGTGAAAATCCGCTTCCCACCTTTTTGCAGCTTATGTAACAATGCTTCTTTTATTTTTATCATTTGTACTTTATATCCCTCGACACTGCCGCCGGATATTTCCCTTTCGTATTCTCATATACCGTTTTCTTTTGTGAAGATTGCTGCCATGTCACTTTTGTAACAATTTTGTTTCCAAAATATTACAATTTGTCACATTTTGTAACAATCCTTAACAACTATACCATGTTTCTGCGGGAATGTATAGAGATTTTTTTGGATTTGTGGTGGAAATATTTGGTTACAATTCAGCCAGACTCAATTTTGCAAAAAAGAAGCCGCAGATCACTCTGCAGCTTCCTTTCCATGTATTGATTATAATTTACTAAATGAACTATAATCAATACATGTTCCCCTTTTACGAGTTCATCATACCATATCTTGTAGTTTTTGAATAGTGTAGGTTATCGCGCAGCGTCTTGATCATAAGAGCCGAGCAGTTCCTCCAGCCTTTGTATGTCTTTCTTCGCCTGAGAAAAGAATCCCCCTCTTGATATAAACTGACCCCACGCAATAAAACCGCCTGTCCATAAAAAGATCGTTCTATCTGTCGGCATAGATATAAACAGACTAAGGATTCCAATTAAGAGGAGTAATCCCGTAAAACCAAACCAGTATACAAGTAACGCATATGTAAGCGGATGAAGCTGCATTTTCAGAGCCACCATATACGCCCCTTCTCCTTTTTTAATCGCGCCTTTTATCACAGGCAAAAAGGAATTGCGATAATTAATTATGCGCATAATCTTAAAATCATACGGACCGATCTTGCCCATAAATTCACCCGACGGCTTCGAAAACCACTCCCCTTTTTCGGACGTTACCGATTGCATAATGTCATGGATCTCCTGCGGGGATTTTGTTGTGATAATGGTGTGTTCTAAGTATGGCAGTATATGTATCATTGGGTTCTCCTGTCGGTTATCAATATTCTCCATTTCTATACATAATTGTACATCCGTTTCACATACTATCCAAGAGGTGCTTTGTATGAAACATTTAAAAAAATATACCATTATTGGCATCATTTTTGTCCTGGCTAAAGGAACCCTTGATCACTTTCTGTATGATTGGTCCGGGCAAAATGATATAGTCGGCCTTTTTACTCCGATCAATGAATCGATCTGGGAGCATATGAAGCTGTTATTTTATCCCATGCTGCTCTACTCCCTTTTTCTCATTTTTAAATTCAGGAAAACCTACTCGCGTATCACTTCTTCCCTATGCTTTGGAATTTTAATGGGGATCATATTGATCCCTATATTTTTCTATGCCTACACCTCTGTTCTTGGACAAGACGTCTTTATCTTAGATATCGGCATATTTATACTGAGTATCCTGATTGCCTTCTGGCTTTCCTACAAACTCACATTGTCTTGTCGATTAGAGCCTTATACAGTCTTATTGTGCTGCCTGGTAATTGCTCTCTTCATCTGCTTTATGTTTTTTACTTATCATCCTCCGGGAACACGAATTTTTCAGGATCCGACCGTTTTTCAAAGCACATAACACTTTTCTCTCGCACTTTCCATCTTCTCACGCCCGATAATCCTGCCTGATAAAAGGTTCCACGATCACGGTATCCGTCAGAGCCGTATATTTTCGGGGATGACGGTAGGCGTTGCCATGCACCTCTCTTTCCCGATAGCTTCTTAGCTGAGAAAGATCAAGTGATGCTACATAAACCCCCTCCTTACCGCCTGCCTGCAAAATACAGGTGTCTCTGGATCCCGTCTCTGTAGGAAGATAAGCCACCCCGTCAAAGACACTGGAGCCGCCATTACAATCCGGTACTCCTGCCGGATAATTACAGGTAGCAACCGCCAGCATATTTTCATAAGCTCTGGCGCGAAGCTGAGACAGACGGTTGATTTCCATGGGACAGGCGTTGGGTACCAGAATCAACTCTGCTCCCGCAAGCATTAAAACCCTCGCACTTTCCGGAAATTCCCTGTCATAGCAGATCATCGCGCCAACCTGAACTTTCCCGCAAGCCGTATCCAGCACTGTCGTTATAAATCCTTCGCCCGGCGTCAAATGCTGCTCCACGCTAAAATCACAGGTATGCACCTTTGCATAAGTCAATACCCGGTTTCCAAAGCGGT
>CAZOIF010000157.1:0-3389 GCA_964579975.1 uncultured Eubacterium sp.
TGATGCCAACCTTCTATCTGATCATAGATAAGCGCAGCAGAAGAGAGAAGAGACTAGAGAAAAAAGAAGCCAGACGCGCCAGAAAAGAACAGAAAAAAGCAGAGAAAGAATAAAAAGAATAAGAAGGTAAAAGGATGCAGGATCAGTTCCGAATACGGAACTGATCTTTTCCATTCCATTTTGCCTCGTACAGCGCCTTGTCAGCGTTGTTGTAGAGCAGTTCGTAGGTATCACTTTGTACTACGACACTGGCACCGATGCTGACGCCGAGTTTCTGGTGAGGGTATTTGCCGTCAAAGTTCTGATGAAAGACAGTCATAAATCTGCGAAGCATTCCGTCAGCTTCTGCGGGACTGATATCCCGGCCTACGAATACGGCAAATTCATCACCTCCGAGACGGGAGACGATATCCATGTTTCGATTGAAAAACTTCTCCAGCACAGTCGAAAATTCTCGCAGTACCTGATCGCCCACGGGATGCCCGAGCTGGTCATTGATCAGTTTGAAATTATCCATATCAATAATGATTAGGATACCCTGACCGGGTCTTTCCTTCAGATAAGACTGCACATATTCCTGAAAGGTTTCCCGGTTTGGCAGCTTGGTCAGAGGATCCAGTTTGGATTTGGTACGGATCGTGTTCATCTCCCTGGAATATATGGAGGTCAGAAGGAAGAGCAGAGCACAGGCGATCACGGCGATGATCAGCATGGGAAACTCGATTCGCCACAGACCCTTTAACACCTCGTTGCGGTTCATGCAGGTGACCAGATACCAGTCGATGGTTTCAATGAGATTGATATTTACAAAATAGACGCTGTCATCACCAAGAATTTCATAGGATCCAGTCTGCCCGGCGTCTAACAGACGGCTCACGTTCTGATACAACAGAGAATCGTGTTCGTCAGTTAAGGTCATGCCAATCATAGCAGCGTCATTGTCCGCTACAATGAGCCGGCTGTTTTTTGTGACAAAGAAAGCATGGGTAATCTGCCCGGAAGAGACCTCCGAGGTCAGCTGGGTGGCATAGTCCAGATAGATATCTGCAGAGAGTATGGACACGACAGAGGGCATGTTTAAGCGGCTGGTCGCGCTCACACAGGTTTTTCCTGTGATGACATCCAGATAAGGTTCTCCGAAGGCGAACTGATCGTGAGCCAGCCCCTCATTATACCAATAGCGCTCTGTCACAACGTAATTTTCCCCCGGATCCCAGCCGGAGGCAAAGTAGTAATGCCCATGATCGTCTCCAAAATACAGACCGTTGGGATAAGCTTCATGAGTGTTGACGCTGGTGCTAAGAAATTCACAGGTGGCTTCTTCGTCAAGCCCTAAGTCTTCGATCGTGGATTTGTAGATTGTTACTTCGTTCAGGACGGAATCAGTCCAGGTGCTGATCTTTTCCGCGTAGTAGTCGGATTCCAATTCCAGCTTCTCTTTTGAGAGAACCAGGATTTCGCGTCTGACAAGAACAAAATAGATGGAGATCATCAGCAATACGATGGGAACTATGGTGAAGACCAATTTCATATTGGCCCAAATATACCGGTGTTTGTTATTCAACGGATATTTCCTCCTGAAAATGTATAAAAGCAGTCAGTTTATAGTATAACAATAACTATAATTTTATCATATACATAGGGAAAGTCAAGGCTGCCACTCTATTGACAAACGCCGGGTGAAGTGCTAACGTGGTGGCAAAACAGGACAGGAACCGGACGGAACAAAGGGCGGAATTATAAAGTGATGAAATATTCCATGAAAAGGCAGTTTGCTTTCTTATTTATAACACTGATCACGGGTACGATTCTGTTGTGCTTGATTTTAAATTCGACCCTTCTGGGAACTTATTA
The DNA here is from genome assembly GCA_964579975.1 of uncultured Eubacterium sp. Lineage (GTDB taxonomy): Bacteria > Bacillota > Clostridia > Lachnospirales > Lachnospiraceae > Eubacterium_F. The sequence goes on from CAZOIF010000157.1 coordinate 1,855, forward strand.
TCTCAATAAGAAGAAAAATGCGTTAGTGAGCGCTTATTATAGTATCAACGCAGCCTCCAATGCGGGAGATATCACTTCTGAGGAATACGATATTGAATTGAAAAAGATCTGTGAAAAGTACAATATTCAGGTGTTGGTGGCGGATAGGGAATCGGAGGTCCTGAAATACTCCATGAACGATCCCCAGACCGTACTCAAACGTCTTCTTGGCAATATTTTTCTCGGGGTGGATGAGAGCGGCCTTTTGCTGAATGGTGACACCTATAAAATGCAGTTGGTCCGGGATGATACAACGCAGACTGAGTATGTCGAGATGTGGGGACTTTTGGATAATGGCTATCTTTTTATGTTGCGAAGTGCTCTGGAGGGTATTCGGGAGAGTGTATCCATTTCTAATCGTTTTCTTACTTATGTGGGAGGGGCGGCCATTCTTGTCAGCATCTTTTTAGTCATCTGGCTTTCCGACCGTGTCACCAAGCCGATTCTGGAGCTGGCGGATATTTCTGAGCGGATGAAGCATTTGGATTTTGAGGCTAAGTATACCGGGAAGGACAAAACCGAGATCGCGATACTGGGAAATAATATCAACGAATTGTCAGAGGCGTTAGAGGAAACGATTTCCGAATTGAAAACAGCCAATAATGAACTGTTGAAGGATATCGAGAGAAAAGATAAGGTGGATGAGAGACGCAGAGAATTTCTTTCCAATGTGTCGCATGAACTGAAAACACCGATCGCATTGATACAGGGGTATGCAGAAGGATTGAAAGAGGGAATCAATGAGGATGCGGAGAGCAGAGAGTTTTATTGTGATGTGATCATGGATGAGGCGGCCAAAATGAATTCCATGGTCAAAAATCTGCTCACCCTCAATCAGTTGGAGGCCGGAAATGATGTCGTAAATATGGAACGGTTTGATGTGACTGCTTTGATTAAGAATTATATTGCTTCCTCCGAGATTCTTCTCAGACAAAAGGAGATTTCCGTCCGCATGGAGGATTATGGAGCAATCTATGTCTGGGGAGATGAGTTTCGTGTGGAGGAGGTGTTTATGAATTATTTCACAAACGCCATAAACTATGCACAAAAGGAAAAGGTCATTGACGTCAAGGTGACTAAGATACAGGAGAGGGTGCGGATCTCGGTCTTTAATACGGGAGAGCCGATTCCGCAGGAGAGTGTGGAACATCTGTGGGAGAAATTTTATAAGGTAGATAAGGCCAGAACCAGAGAATACGGCGGCAGTGGAGTCGGGCTTTCTATTGTCAAGGCGATTATGGAATCCATGAATCAGGAGTATGGCGTGATCAATTACGATAATGGTGTGGAATTCTGGTTTGAACTGGATATGGCGTGAACAGTTTAAGGGTTGCTGCGCAGAAGTCGGGCATTTTGACTTGTAAGAATGAAAAGAGTAAGGTATACTATATAATATAACATTACAGAGGAGATACAAACGTGAAAAAGGTAAGTGTGCTTGTGTGTGGTCTGATGGTGGCGCTTCTGACAGCAGGATGCGGTGAAATGCCCGACCT
>CAZOIF010000158.1:0-3372 GCA_964579975.1 uncultured Eubacterium sp.
TACTTACCGCTTCACTTCCCAGAACAAACTTCTCCAACTGCAAAATGGTAGCATTCTTCTTTATGTCCGATGTCTTGATCGTAACAGAAAACTCTTTAGCCAACAGCACATTCAAGCGGATGGCGCTGACAGAAGTGAGTCCCGCGTAATAAATATCCGTGGTAACGCCAAATTCCCGGTGTCCTACCGCCTCTGCCACACACTCAAAAATACGCTTCTGAATGTCTGTCTCCGGCGCAATCAGTTCCTCTTGTTTCTTCTCAGGCTTCGGCAGCGCACGCTTATTGACCTTCTGGTTCTGGTTCAACGGAATTGCATCAATCTGCATGGTTACGGCCGGAACCATATAAGGAGGCTTTGTCTCCAGAATAAATTTATTTAAGGCATCGATATCCACATCCTGGCCTGACACCACATAGGCAGCAATAAATTTTCCGCCGCCTTTTTCATCAAAGGCCGCCACTGTGGCATCCTTAATTCCCGGGAATCTGCGGATAACCTCCTCCACCTCGGTAAGCTCTATACGGAATCCCCGAATCTTCACCTGGGCATCCTGGCGTCCCACAAACTGAATTTTGCCGTCTGGAAGCCACCGGACGATATCCCCGGTATGGTACATGCGCTGATAATTCTTCTCCTTTGTATAGGGATTAACCGTAAAGACTTCCGCAGTCTTATCCGGACGGTTCAGATATCCTCTTGCCACCTGTAAACCGGAGATCAAAAGCTCTCCGCAAGCGCCTACCGGCAGCCTGTGTCCCTGTGTATCTGCAATATATAATTTCAGATTATCCAAGGGAGATCCGATCGGAATATTATCATAATATTTATCAATCAGCATACCCGTTACAGCCACGGTACACTCTGTAGGTCCATAAAGATTGTGGAAAGCATAGTTCTTTGGCGGTTCCATGGCAGCCAGCTTCTCTCCTCCCACAGACAAATGCTGCAAGGCCTGGGTTTCCACACTGACGGCAAACTGCCGTCCTACCTGAGTGGTCATAAAGCTGTGGGTAATGCTGTTTTCCTCAAAATAACGGCTCAACTCCATGAAATCCAGACGGATATCCTCCTCAATAATATGGAGTTCGGCACCTGCCGTCAGACAGGACATAATATCCATCATACTGGCATCAAAACCATAAGATGCATAGGTGGCCAGGCGGCTATCCCGAGTCAGTCCATAATACCTGTGATACCATCTGCAGAAAGCAGTAATATTGCCGTATTCCAACATACAACCCTTGGGTACGCCTGTGGAACCGGATGTGTAGAGGAGAATGAACAGATCCTCCGGCTTTGCTTTCGGAAGGGGATCATCTGCCTCGGGTAATTCTTTAATCTTACTGGTAAGCAGAACTTTCCCTCCAAAATCCGGCACCAGATCCAGCATGGACTCATCCGCAATCAATGCGGAAGCCCCGGAATCCTCCAGCATAAATTTAAGTCTATCCTTCGGATAAGTGGGATCCAGAGGCTGGTATGCACAGCCTGCCTTTAACACACCCAGAGTTGCCACTGCCATATATTCGCATCGCGGAATCAGAACAGCAACCGGATTCTCTGCTCCTTGTCCCTGCTTAGTCAACCATGCACCGATACGGTCTGAAATTTCATCTAATTCCCCATATGATATCCTCACATCACGGTACACGACTGCCGTATGATCCGGAGCACTCTGTACTGCCTCCTGGAACAGATCTACAACAGTCTTTGTTCTGTCATAAGGTACTTCCGTCTCATTAAAGCCATCCAGCACCTTCTCCTGATCAGAAGAAAGAATGGAAATCTCTGATACATATCTGCTTCTCAGCATGGAATCAAAAGCCGCTTCATATGCTTCCAAAATTCTCTCAATAGTATCTGCCTCATACATATCCCCGCGGTATTCTGCTGTCAGCACATAATTACCACTATACTCCCTCACCTGAACCACCAGCGGTTCCTTGGGCATATCCAGAGATAAATCCTCTCCTTTCGCCGTGGTGTCTGCCAATGGATAATCGTCTGTCAGTTCTGCCTGATAGGCAAAAATCAGATCCGAAGTAATCCCATACTTTGCCGCTATATCGGAAAACGGGAAAATATCATTCGCCATGGAATTCATCATCTGCTCCTGCACTGCCATCAGGTAGGCGCTCACAGGCATTTTCCCGTCAAATCTGCAGTAAACGGGCAGGGTTTTTACGAGCATGCAGATGGTATTTTCCAGTCTGGAATCATTTCTACCATTATAGATGGTGGCAAACAGTGCATCTTCTGTATTGGAATATCTCGCCATCACCACACCAAAAAGCCCGGTAAAGAGCGTATTGGGGGTTACCTGCATTTTCTCGCAGTACTGAAGAATCTTCTCTCTGGAAAGTTTCATGGTTCTGGAAACAAATCCTTTTACCGGAACCGGCTCTTTCTTATCCGCAATAGGCAGAGACTCTGTCTCTATTCCCGCAAAGACTTCATCATAATACAATGCCGCCTTTTTGTATCTTCCACTTTCTATTTCATGCTCCTCGTCCATAGCGGCATCAAAACCAGTATACGTTTCCGCCTGCAAAGCCTTCCCCTGATAAGCCGCGTTCAAGTCTTCAAAGAAAATGTCGTATGAATTTCCGTCCGCAACAATATGATGTAAATCTACAAACAGATATTTCCGTGAATCTGTCTTGTAAATGGAGATGCGGATCAAGCACTCCTCCTGAATAAGAAACGGCTTAACCAGATTCTTTTTCTCCTGAGCAAACTCTTCATCCGTCATGGTAATACATTCCGGTGTAAAACTCTCTTTGCCGGGCTTCTGGTAGAGTTCTCCCGATTCGCTTACTCCGATTCTGGACAGGAGATAAGGATGAGCCGCAACCACTTCACTAACTGCGTTTTTCAGTCTGTCTATATCGATGGATTCTTCCAGTTCAAAAAGGAATGGAATATTATAAATCGTACTGTCGGGATTTTTATTGCACTCTACAAATATACCCTTCTGGGATCCTGTGAGAGGATAATACTCCCTCTCTTCATGCACGGTCTTCTTTGGTGCATTCTGAATGAACTGCTCCAGCAGTACAATCGTATTATTTTCATGAATGTCACTGGTCTTTGCTGTAATGCCAAATTCCTCGGACAAAAGGAGATTCAGCTTCATAGCGCCCAATGACGTCAGACCTGCCCGGTAAAGATTGGTATTGATGCCAAAATTGGTATTTCCCGTGACAGACGATACAATATCAAAAATCTTCTGCTGAATGCGGTTTTCCGGCACCTCAATTTCTTTCTGCTTAAACACCGGACGGGGAAGTGCCTTCTTATCAATCTTCATATTTGCAGTCAACGGCATTTCCGATAACTGAATCAGCACATCAGGAACCATGTAATAAG
>CAZOIF010000159.1:0-3340 GCA_964579975.1 uncultured Eubacterium sp.
CATACACGATGGCTTCCAATGTGGGAGTTATCATATCGGTTGCGCCGTTTTTCACAGCGATACTGTCGCGGTTATTCCTGAAATCGGAAGGGAAGCTGCGGGCAAATTTCTTCATCGGTTTTGTGGTGGCAATGGCAGGTGTTGCACTGATCAGCTTTAATGGCTCCAAACTGGAGCTGAACCCTGTGGGTGACCTGCTGGCAGTCCTAGCGGCTTTTGTATGGGCCTGCTATTCCATATTGACAAGGAAGATCAGCAGCTTTGGGTATCCTGTCATCCTTACCACACGGAGGACATTTTTTTTTGGCATTCTTTTCATGGTTCCGGCATTATTTTCTTTTGAATTTAGAATCGGATTGGAACGGTTTGCCGATATGACGCATCTGTTCAATATCCTGTATCTGGGATTGGGGGCATCCGCACTCTGTTTCGTCACATGGAACCTTGCGGTAAAGGCTCTGGGTGCAGTGCAGACCAGTGTTTATATTTACATGGTTCCCGTCATAACAGTGGTGACATCCGTTCTGGTACTGAAAGAGCAGGTGACATGGATTTCCGCCGCGGGGACGGTTCTGGCGGTCGCAGGGCTTTTTCTTTCTGAATACAGCGGAAAAGAGAACTGAAGGAGGATTGAACATGGATTTACAGAATGAGAAATGCGCCATGGTGATTGACGAGAACCTGCCGCTTGGCATTATTGCAAACACGGCGGCCATCATGGGTATTACGCTTGGAAAGCAGATGCCGGAGATTGTAGGCGCAGATGTGTATGACAAAACAGGTAACAGGCATTTGGGAATCATCGAATTTCCGGTGCCGATCTTAAAGGGGAATGCGGAAGTGATCAAAGCCATCCGTGAAAAGCTGTATGAACCGGAATTTTCCGATTTGACGGTGGTTGATTTCTCCGATCTGGCGCAGGGATGTAAGACCTATGATGAGTTTATAGAAAAGATGAAGGGCGTTTCAGAAACGGAACTGAAGTATTTGGGGATCGCCATCTGCGGTGTCAAAAAGAAAGTCAATAAATTAACCGGGAGCATGGCATTGTTGAGGTAGAATGACTTAAAAACATAAAAAACCGCAAGATAAATGAAAAGAAGAATAGAAATTCCTGCTATAATCATAGCATTCTGACCGGAATGCTAATGAGAAAGGAGGAAGCTGCAATGTCGGGAAATATCAAAAATGTGATAGCGGCAATCGACTATATCGAAAGCCACCTGCATGAAAAGCCGGATCTGGACACGATTGCGGAAGCACTGCATTATTCTAAATATCATCTGCACAGAATGTTTACAGGCACGGTGGGTCTGACAATCCAGACCTACGCACAGCGCCGACGGTTGACCGAAGCCGCAAAGCTGCTTGTTTTTTCCGATAAGCCAATCCTCGAAATTGCACTCACTGCCGGATATGAGAGCCAGCAGTCTTTTACTGACAGTTTTAAAGCTATGTATAAAAAGGCTCCCAACCAGTACAGGGAGGAAGAAGAATTTTATCCGTTGCAGCTAAGATATGTTTTGAATGAGAAGCCTGCAAACCTGAAAGGGGAAGCCTGCTGGCCGCAGAAGATTACCTATGCAACAGAGGCGGATATCCCGGAATGGATGAAACTGGTTCAGCTTGTAATCGATGGTTTTCCGCATCTGGATGAGGAGCAGTATCTTGGACAGTTACGGGAGTACATCAGGAACAGGCGGGCATTGATCCTGAAAGATGCCGATACCGCAGTCGGCATCATGGCATTTCATGAAATGACGGGAAGCATTGACTTTCTGGGCGTGCATCCGCAATACCGGAAAAAGGGTATTGCAAAAGCATTTTGTAAAAAGGCGCTGCACGAACTGGTATGCTCCAAATCGATCACTGTCACGACTTTCAGGGAGGGCGATAAAGCGGATACCGGACAACGAAATACGATCAAAAGCCTTGGCTTTTCCGAAGCGGAACTGCTGGTTGAGTTTGGTTACCCGACACAGCGTTTCATATTACAGAAACCTCAAAACGGTTTCTGTAATCATGTATTACAGAAAAAAGAAACGGAGGGCGCAGGGCATGAATGAAACACAGGCAGAAGAAAATCCGCTTTCGCAGGACTTTGATATAAAGTTGCTGCTGAAATTTGCATTTCCAACGATTGTAACAATGCTGTTCATGGGGCTGTACACGATTGTAGATACGGTTTTTGTAGCACGGTTTGTAGGAACCGATGCCCTGTCAGCGCTCAATATCGTATGCCCGGTCATCAACCTGATTGTAGGGCTTGGGACTATGCTTGCCACGGGAGGGAGTGCAATTGTCGCAAGAAAAATGGGGGCAGGGGAAACTGTAAGGGCATCACAGGATTTTACATGGATCGTCAGTGTAGGCGCTTTATTAGGAGTGGCAATCACTGTTTTAGGGGCTGCATTCATAGACAACATGATCTGGGGGCTTGGCGCAAGCAGGATTTTATTCCCTTATTGCAGGGAATATTTGTTTATCCTGCTTTTATTCACGCCTGTCAGTATGATGCAGGTTCTTTTCCAGAATTTTATCGTGACGGCGGGATGCCCCCAAATTGGCATGGTGCTTGGGGCAAGCGCAGGAGCGGCCAATATTCTTTTTGACTATATTTTTATGGTTCCGCTGCAGATGGGGATTAAGGGAGCCGCATTAGGAACGGGTATTGGGTATTTGATACCGACAGTGGCGGGCCTCCTGTTTTTCACAGCGGGAAATGGCAGCCTGCATTTCAGGAAGCCTGTCATGGATATTTCCATACTGACGGGAAGCTGTGCAAATGGTTTCTCAGAAATGGTAAGTCAGGCGGCCTCTGCGGTGACCACATTTCTTTTTATCAGGATCATGATGAAACTGCTTGGTGAGGACGGCGTGGCCGCCATCACCATCATTATTTATACACAATTTCTGCTGACCACCCTATACATAGGATTTTCTATGGGAGTAGCGCCAATTATAAGCTATAACTATGGAAAACAGGACAATGCACAGTTAAAAAAGGTATTTTTCATTTGTATGCGGTTCATTATTCTGGTTTCCATAGTTATCTTTGGCTCGGCTATTGCCTTTGGCTCCCCTCTGATCAGTTTTTTTGCGGAGAAGGGGACTTCGGTTTATGAGATTGCAAGGAAAGGGTTCTGGATCTTTCCGTTCAGCTTTCTGTTCTGCGGGCTGAACATTTTTACTTCCGCCGCATTTACTGCGCTGTCAAATGGCAAGCTGTCGGCGGTATTATCATTTCTGCGGACATTCGGGCTGATACTTGTGTTCCTGCTCATTCTGCCGGAATTTATGGGAGTGACGGGTGTGTGGCTGGCAGTACCGATAGCAGAGC
>CAZOIF010000160.1:0-3300 GCA_964579975.1 uncultured Eubacterium sp.
TCTTTGATATGGTAGGGTTCCGTATGCCGGACGGGGTGGTATTCCTTGCGGACTGCATCAGCAGCAGGGAAACGCTGGAGAAGTATGCTGTTTCTTTCATTTATGACGTGGGCGCTTATCTGGAAACATTGGGTATGGTGGAGGGTATGGATGCCCTCATGTTTGTTCCGGCCCATGCGGAGGCGTCTGCCGATATCAGGGAGCTTGTCCGTTACAACAGGGATAAGGTACAGAGCATCGCAGAGAGGATTTTGTCTATCTGCAAGGAGCCTGTTCCTTTTGAAAAGATTCTGCAGGAAGTATTTAAAGGGTACGGACTTTTCATGAATTTTGAACAATATGTATTGGTTGGCAGCACGGTGCGTTCCTATCTGTCCTGGTTGAAAGATAATGGGAAGTTGGCTGCTGCATTTCAGGACAGTATGCTGTTGTGGCAGAGGGTATGAGAGAGCGAATTTGATGAGAAAAAAATATGTTTCAGGCAGACTTAGAAAAAAAGCAGGAACCATATTGTGTGCGGCTGTTATGTTGGCGACAATGATCGTAATGCCGGTAAAAGCAGATGAAGTAAGTGATGACCTTGTGATTGCGGAAGGACTTGAAATCTGGAACGGCGCCAATGGGGGACCAACCGGCGGTACCATTGAAAAGAACCCGTATGGAGACGATTATATAGCGGGCTGCCAGTTTGCTATTCCCAGCGGACTGAAAGAAGGTCTGAACGGATTTGACTGGCTGAAATTACAGGTGACCGCCACCGTTAAAAATTACACTCCTTTGACAGGAGAAAACTATGATGCGAACGGCAATCTGTTGACACCGATCGTGTACATTTACGGGATGGATTCCAGGTATGGAAATTGGAATCAGTCAAACTGCGATCTGACACAGGATCCGCAAAGGGCAGAAATGGAATTGGATATGGCGCCCTATATTGCGGAGGGAACTCTGGGCGAGATTGGAATGAAAGTGGCAGGATGCGAAGTGGGGTCCTCTGTCGAATGGGAAGTGGAATCTGTCAGAATCATAGGGGAAGGAGAATTGGCTGAAGTGGAAGAAGTGAATATCGAACTGAAGTATGAACCTTCCGGTGCAGTGAAAGAGATCGCTCCGGAAGAGACGGAGATCGGAAAGCATGGTAAACTGTCTATCGCTGATGTGGACGGTTATACCGCACCGGTAATCGTGGACAAGGACAAGAATCCGTACCAGCTTCGTGGTGTCAGCACCCATGGACTTTCCTGGTTTCCGCAGTATGTGAATAAAGAGGCATTTCAGACATTTCGTGATTATTGGGGTGTGAATCTGATCCGTATCGCGGTATATGCCCATGAAGGGGAGAATGCCTATGTGAATCAATATGCAAAGGAATTGACGGAAAAAGAAGGTCATGTTTATGTGGAGGGTCAGAATCAGGAATACAATGATAAACTGATTCAAGAGGGCGTACAGTCAGCTACTGATCTGGGGATGTATGTGATCATCGACTGGCATGTGCTGAACTATAATCCAAACGAAGATTTGGAAGAGGCAACTGCATTTTTTCAGAAATATGCAACAATGTACAAAGATTATGATAATGTCATATTTGAGGTTTGTAATGAACCGACAGGAACCGCCTGGTTTGATGGTTCGGACAATGACCTGTATTCCTATTGCACCAAGCTGACGAATGTGATTCGTGAGTGTGGAAGTGATGCGATCGTAATCTGCGGTACAGACAATTATTCTTCCAAGGTGGATGAGGTGGCTGGATATTTGCTGGAAGATAAGAATACCATCTATACTTGTCATTTTTATTCCGCGTCCCACTACGCAGATCCTATGAAAAAGTTGACGGATGCATTGGAAAACGGAGTGCCTGTTATTGTATCGGAGTATGGAGTATGTACAGCCAGCGGCGATGGGCGCTATGATGTGGAAAATGCGGATGTATGGTTAGATATATGTGACAAAAATAATGTGAGTTACGCTTGCTGGGCAATCAGCAATTCTTATGAGTCAGCAGCATATTTTCAAGAGAATCTGGCTAAGTATAATGGAAATTGGACAGAGGACGACCTGACTACTACCAGTAAATATATTATTAACCGTTATAACGACCGCAAGGCAGAAGCAGAGAGGGTGCGGGCAGAAGAGGACTTGCAGCCGGAAGAGGAAACGATTAGAGAAGAAATAAGCCAGGCGGATGATACTGTGAGCACACCCACAGAAAAGACGGGTAAAAGCCCGATGATTCCGATTGTGATCGTGGTAGCGGTTATAGCTGCTGGGATTGTTGTTATCGTGAAAAACAGAAAAAGTGGAAAGTAAAATAGTCAATGGGAAATAGCAACTGAGAAAAATTATGAAAAAGTAGGAGAAAGCCGGAGAGCCGACACTTATCAAGGGGCTTTCCGGTTTTTCTATGCCCGAAAAACCGCAAGATAGATGAAAACAGGAATATAATATTCTGTTATAATCATGTGAGAAAGGAGGGGCGGCGATGCAGGAAAATATCAAAAATGTAATGGACACAATCGACTATATCGAAAGCCATCTGCATGAAAAAATGGATCTGGAAACGATTGCGGAAGCGATGCATTATTCCAAATATTATCTGCACAGAATGTTTACGGATACTGTGGGACTGACGATCCGGGCTTACGCACAGCGCCGCCGATTGACGGAAGCCGCAAAGCAGCTTGTCTTTTCCGACAGATCGATCCTTGAAATTGCACTTGCTGCCGGATATGAGAGTCAGCAGTCTTTTACGGACAGTTTTCGTGTCATGTATAAAAAGGCTCCTAACCGGTACAGAGAGAAAAGAGAGTTTTACCCGCTGCAGTTAAGATATGTATTGTATGAAAATCCTGCAAACCTGGAAACGGAAAACGGCTGGCGGCAGAAAATCACCTATGCAACAGACGCAGATATTTCGGAATGGATGAAGCTGGTGCATCTTGTGATTGACGGGTTTCCGCATCTGGATGAGGAACAGTATTTTGCACAGTTACAGGAGTGCATCAGAAACAGGCGGGCTCTGATTTTGAAAGACGGAGAAACTGCAGTCGGAATCATGGCATTTCATGAAGGGACAGGAAACATTGACTTTCTGGGCGTACACCCACAGTACCGGAAAAAGGGTGTTGCTAAAGCTTTTTGTGAAAAAGCATTACATGAGCTGGCAGATACAGAAGCAATCACTGTCACGACTTTCAGGGAGGGCGACAAAGCGGATACCGGATACCGACAGATGTTCAAAAACCTTGGCTTTGCCGAAGCGGAACTGCTGGTTGAGTTTGGCTACCCGACACAACG
>CAZOIF010000161.1:0-3294 GCA_964579975.1 uncultured Eubacterium sp.
GCTTGATAAACTCGTCCGTCTTTTTATTGCCGTAGACCTCCTGCTCCGTATCCTGGGAATCATAAAAACCCAGCGCCATGCCAAGCACCAGCATGGAAGCCGTGATACAGCCACATACTTCACCCTGGCGCATGCCCCCGCCAAAGCAGGTGCTGATCTTGAATGCTGTCTTGAAATCCAGCCCAAAATCCGATGCAAAGGCACCGAACAATGCCTGGGAACAATGATACTTCTGATGTAAAAGTTTCTCCGCCTTCTCTTTATGCGTCATATTTTAACCCATCCCACCTTATCTCTAAAAGCTCTTTCCCATAGGAATATTTTAACAAATAACACCACATTTGTGAAGTTGAAAATGGCCTTACATCTGCATTTATTTTGCTTTCTTTAACTGTAATTCCGACTATGATAGAAGGGCTCTTCCACCCCATTCAAGACATTGAGCTTAAGTGCAAGCAAAAAACCGATCTAACAGTTCCAAATCCAGCCTCTCCACGGGGCCATAGGTAAACAGCTTTCCCTTTTTCAGCAAAAGTGCCGTATCCTCAAAAGCAAGCGCCAGACTGATACCATGAAACATCCGCTGTAGTTGACCACCCGAAAGTCTTGTTACCGACTGATCTCTCAATTCCCATGCGCCTGTACGCCGTAAGGCATCCTCCACAACGCCCCGATCGACCGTGGTTTCCGTAGAGAACAAGGAATCTCTTTGGTGGGCGTAACGCCCAAGCATCACGGTCTCGTAGACCGTGTAATCAAAGGCTGTCTGAGAAAACTGACTCATCAGTGCGATTCTTTTGGCCCGTTGTTTCGAGGAAATCTCTTGTAATGCAATGCCATCTGCCTCCACATATCCCCGCCATAAAAGCACCCCTGCCAGAGCCCTCAAAAGCGTCGTCTTACCGCAACAGTTTGGCCCCAGAACACACAGCACAAGAAAAGTTCCTCCAAGCAAAGCACAGGCCGAAATCTTCCTACTGTGTGCCGCGCCAAAGAGCCTCCTTGCGATATAGGGCACGATCAGATCCACGCCCATGGCCAGCGCTTGTTCCTCCCCAAATGACATCACATCAAGTTAACATCTTGATCGGCCGCCACCACGGTCTCCCCCTCCACAGAAAGCCACCCGCTTCACAGTGACCAACTCGCAGAGCTTTTCACCCTATTCCATTTGCCGCAACTGATGCAGTATTCAATTATGCTGGCAGTGCATCATCATTCTTCCCTTTTGTCAAAAAGAAACATTTCTTTTCCGAATACTGCAAAAAACACTGGCACTGTCGCAAATATAGAATAAATATACCTTGTTTCACAAAAAGACGGGGTAGCCGCCAGCAATGTCAACCACACTGTAATACATGGCAAAAAAATGATAACTATCTTCCATCCTTTACGGGCAATAAGAAACGCACATAGCAAAAACATAAGTATCACTGTGTTTCCGATACTGAAAAAACCTGAGAAAAGCACATTCTCCCTAATTCCGGTTTCTGCAAAGGTATCAAAAATATCACTTCTTATTTTTAGATTCTCTGTATCTATTCCAATTTTCTGTAAATACATATCTTCATCATCCATCGTTGAAACACTCACAACTCCCTTACTGACTCCTGGATACCAAAAGCCAATTGTGAGATTGAGAAAAGCTTCCATACAGTCCATCGGGTATTTCAACAACAATGTTACCCACAATTTAAAATAAGTCTTTTTACTCTGTTCCACCACATATCCTTTGTAATTCTCGTTGAATTTAATGGAATCCGAATATCGAATACTATAACTGTCTTTAATAGCTTCTATGGGCATAACTGCCTCTATCAATATCTTTTCATTCTCTGTTAACTCTCTGTCATGACATACTACATTAGCAATCTGATTAATTGGTATTCCAATCGCTTCCGCCAATTGCGTCTGCCTGATATCCATGGCACGAAAGACAACTATATTCTGCAATAAAAAACAAGCCGCAACTATAAAACCGGCAATCAATATCTGTTTCCTTATCTTTTTGAATACAAAAAACAACACCGGTCCCGATATCATGATAACCGCAAATCCGTTATTCCTAAAAAAAGCGACACCCATCATGGTTATTGTCAATGCAATCATATTTTTCCAACTTTTTCCCCACTCACCCTCAGAATAGTACAGTTTAAATATTTGTGCCGTAAACAAAAGTACAAAAGTTCCAAACAGGCTGTCCTTGACCATAGAAACAGAATGAATCGCATGAATAGGCAAAATCAGATAATACAAAATGCCTCCAAGCCAGAACACTTTTGGAATACCTGCCTGATACAACCATTCAATGACAACAGAGAATATCACTGCCATGATCGCCATCTGAATCAGCGAATAAATCAGTACACTATACTCCGCTATAACTTCTCCACAGATAAGCTTACAAATCTGTGTACTAAACCAAACTATCACTGTATGACATACAGGATGATGATTGCTCCAACTCCACTCACCAACTGCCTGAAACCACTGTTCCGTAGAATCATACATTAAAATTCCGGGATAATTTGCCAAAAGCATTGGAACCCAACCTGCAAAAAGCAACAGTGCACTCCACACTAAAATTCTTCTACCCTTGCTCCATCTGGCATTGAGGACAAACTGCCTTAATGACACCCTGCACAATATGTCGTATATATATCCCATTCCTTCATAAAACAAAATAAACAACCCTGCAAAAATAATGATCCACTGTATCGTGGAATGCCCTGCTTCCTCATAATAGCAAAGCCCCAGAGTCAGACACAATGCTATATAGCAGCTTACAATACCAAACACAACCCTTTGCTTTAAATCTTTTCCTCTATGCCTGCCATCTTTTTCCAATGTACAATATGTACAAAGCACAATGCCGCATACCAGCCAGAATAGTTCCTCCACCTTTATACAGAATGCATAGTATATCGCCAGCGAAGAAATTACACATTTGATTAATCTGATTAATTTATTTCCTTTATTCAACTCAATCATTTTATATATCTTATCCATATGTTCCTCCGAAACCATTGAATAATAAACTTCCCGCTGAAATAAATGAAGCACACATTTGCACTCTTATAAAAACCAAAAAATAGGTAAAACTCACTCCAAATTATATATTATCCATAATTTGAAGTGAGTTTTATTCTGCCCCTATTTTATCTTGTAAAATTTTAGCATGTCGCTTATGCGTTTACAATCTGACCAAAGTCAGGCTTTAAGGACGCGCCGCCAATCAAGCCGCCGTCAATGTCGGGCTTGGATAACAACTCCGCCGCATTGGAAGCGTTCATG
>CAZOIF010000162.1:0-3260 GCA_964579975.1 uncultured Eubacterium sp.
CATGGATGGCCTCTTTAATGGTATAACTATGCAGGCACTCCCCATACAACTGCTCCGTGGTCTGAGGCAGATTGCCCTTCTGTTCATAACTGTTCTCCTCAAAAATAGGCGTCCCCGTAAAACCATACCATAATGAATTAGCAAAAAACCTCTCAAGATCTCTTTTGGTTTGAGGCGTCACAGCCCTGTGACATTCATCTACCACAAAAGCAACCTTCAGGGATTTAATCTTTTCATACAGCTTGGTCCCTTCCTTCAAACGCCGATTTACCATAATCTGCATTTTTTGTCTGGTGGTTACTATCATCTGGCGGTTGTCATCCGCCATTTTATCTATAAGGGAATCGACAAAGTCCGTATCATCCACATCTATCGTATCGTTATCAGCATATGACTGGAAAGCCATTTTAGTCTGTACATCCAGATCCTTTCTGTCAATGAGAAATACTGTTTTCTCGATTGCCGGAATATCCATCAGTAGATTTCTGGTAGCCTTATAGGAAGTCATCGTTTTCCCGGAACCTGTTGTATGCCAAATAAAGCCGGATTTACCCTGCTTCGAAGCAGCCCGCATCGCCTCAATCGCATGGATCTGGTATGGGCGCAATATCAAAAGCTTCTTTTTATCATTGTCAAGAACCGTGTATCTGGCAATCATCTCATGCGCTTGTGGTATCTTAAGAACTGCACCGGCAAACTCTATGTAATCGCAGACAGGATGGTTTTCCTCATCAAGCCACCCTGTGATAAATTTCTTGTTTAATTCCGTATCCCTCGCAGCAGAAAAATACTTTGTATCAACAGCATTGCTCACTACAAACATCTGTACATTTGAGAAAATGCCGTGAAACTTACCCTCCGCAATGTATTTTTTAATCTGGCGATAGGCATCCATGTAAGAATGCTCTTTATTTTTCAGCTCAATATGGATTAAAGGAATCCCGTTGATCAGGAGCGTTACATCAAAACGTCTGTCCCTGTCTCCCTCCATATCTTCTGACTTAAAAGCCTGATATTGGTTGATCACCTCGTATACGCTTGTCCCACCGGCCACATGCTCATTATTTATCACTACAAGATGCAATGTTTCATTCCCGCGCTGGACATGGACATATACCTTACCGTTTTCTCCCACCAACCATTTCCCGGCATCGTAAAAGGAAGCGTGTGATAAATCATTCTTGATCTTTGCAAACTCTGAATCACTGAGAGGAACATCGTTAAGTTTTGCCTTGTTATTCTGTTCTAGGATATATTTAAAGTTATTCCATAGCTGTTCCTCTGTCCTGATATCGGGTCTGTAAGTCCATTGAGACTCATCACAGCAGAGCTGGTCTATCAATCTCTTTTCTATTACGGATTCTAATTCTGCCATAAGTTATCCTTTCTGTGGAAACATATTTTGTAGCATAAACTTCTTTACTTCTTTTAGTTGATCACATTTACGTTGGTGGAGGATGATGAGACTATCAATACTTTCAATACATCCCCCGATTTTCCTCTGTTCTTCATATAAAGGCACTGGAATCATAATCTTTTTCATTCCATCTATATCTATACTTTTTCCATCTCTAATTCCATAAACATGTGGTTTCAGCAAACCCTCAATAAATCGTCTTGATCTGAAAAACGGATAATAGAATCTTGAATCCGTATTCACCCCATGAAATGTATGATACGCAGGACTTATCACACCATCACTATTTGCCTTTTCCAGACCACCTTCAAAGGACCGGAGATGAACGATAAAATCATCCTTCCGCACCATTTTATATCCAGATAAACTGGATCTATCATACTGTAAATTTCTATCCGATTCTTCCCTTAATATAGTGCCAGCGCCTTGAATTATTGTCAGAGGCGGAAGTTCTGCATGATTCTTTTCAGAGTATTCTTCAAAGACATCGCCAAACTTACGTTGTTCCCAATCATCAGTAAATCCTGCGAACCGAATCTCTGGAATTTTCTTACCATTTTGAGGAAACATTTTTTGTAGCATATATTTTTTCAGTTCCTTTATCTCGTCACACTTACGCTGATGAAGAGTAATAAGATGGTCAAGGTTCTGAAAAAAATCACCTATTTTCTTTTGTTCTTCGAAAAATGGAAACATTCCATAACATTCTAATATATCTTCTTGCCCTATGGTTGTAAATGCTGTGGTCTTAGACTTCTTTACAAATTGTGTTTTTATCATTTTGTTTCCAAGATTTATTTTTACAAACATAGGATCGTATTTGGACCTATCAACTTTCATTCGTATAAGATGATCATCAAATACATATCTTCCTGAATCCAATAAAACATTGGCTTCAGCAATTCCTTCAGGTTTTAAAGAACTTCTTGTCATAAAAATATCGCCAATTTCCACATTGCATTTTTGAATAGTATTCTCATCATGCGAACTTGGTGTTAAATCATCAATATGAATCTTATCTGGAGTATACATATTAATTACATTTATGTGTTTTACATTTGAAACTTCTGTTCCATATTCATTAATAACACCATTTGAAAGTTTTTCAGTAATAATTGTTCTCAGCTTTCGCTGTTCCCAAGCATCGGAGAATCCTTTAAATCTCATATTCGGTGCATCTGCCATGATCACACCTCCTTGAGAACGCTGATAAATTCCTCAACAGCATCCCTCGTCTCAGTATTTGCAAAAGTTAAGTCTCCAAGCATTTCAAGTAATGCATCATTTCCAACTTTGATGGCTCTGCTTGTCTCTCTTATTGACCCAGAAACCTGCTTGAGATCTACTTCCGTCTCTTCCTCACAGGTATCTACATATCTGGGAATATTCAAATTATAATCATTAGCCTTGATATCCTCGAAAGATGCAAGATAAGCCATCTTATCAACAGTTTTTCTGGCACTATACAACTCCAACACTTTGTCGATATGTTCCTCATGCATGACATTCTGCTTCTTTTCTTTCTCAAAGAGCTTTGATGCATCAATAAACAATACATCGCGCCCTTCCCTATGCTTTTTTAGTACCACAATGCAAGTAGGAATGGAAGTATTGTAGAACATATTAGATGGAAGGCCAATGACCGCATAGATTGAGCCATTCTCAAGAAGAGTCTCCCTAATCGCACTTTCCGCTGCGCCCCTAAACAGAACACCATGGGGAAGAACAATGGCCATCGTACCTGTCTGCTTTAAATGATAGAACCCATGTAATAAAAAGGCATAGTCTGCTTTTGATTTAGGGGCAAGTTTACCCCCATAATCCATAAACCGCTCATCCTGTT
>CAZOIF010000163.1:0-3195 GCA_964579975.1 uncultured Eubacterium sp.
CAGGTATCAAAACAGACGCGCAGCCGATCTCTTTTATGCACGCCATCATAGATCATTAGCAACTCTTCAAAGGTTACACCCAACTCGCTTCCCTTACCCGCCATTGTTTCCAGCGCGATGAAAACATCATCCTCGTTATCATCCAAAACCTGATTAAGACCTTTTACAATCTGCGCTATTCCGGCCTCTATCCCCTCTCCCACATGCGAACCCGGATGCAGCACCAATATCCTGCTGCGCATAGCCGCCGTCCGTTTTATTTCTTTTTCCAGAAAAGTCACTGCCAGTTCAAATATCTCCGGCTTCACGGTATTTGCCAGATTGATGATATAGGGCGCATGAACCACAATTTCTTCAATCCCTGCTTCTAGGGCATAGTCCCATCCCGCCTCTATGTTCAACTCTGCAATCTCTTTTCTTTTTGTATTTTGCGGTGCTCCCGTGTAGAGCATCAGGACATTTGCCCCGTAGGATTCGGCCTCTTTTACCGATCCTAAGAACATTTCTTTTCCTGCCATTCCCACATGGGATCCGATTTTAACTTTTGCCATTTTTATTCTCCCGTTCTGCGCATTTAAAACCATTTTACCATACTTTTTGCCCAGGTCTTAAAGAAAAGCCAGTGCGATGATACATGTTCGTCAATCAGACGACAAGCATTTTCATAATCAAACGGATTCCTGTTACTTACCTCCGTATATGTGCCAACAGCTTGTGAATACCCAAGCGCGATCTTCCCTCTTGCCACATCGCCCACCGCTACCTGTGCCCCATGGGCTGAGGCGCCGAAGGCAAACTGCCCGAAAGCCACTGCTCCCATAGAAAAGATTCCAAAGGAGAAAGCCCCCCAAGTGATAACGCCGAAAGCAAAGGTTCCAAAGGCGATAAGACCAAAGGCAAAATTGCCAAAAGCCAGCAGCCCCAGCGACAGAATACCGATGGGGAGCCCTCCCGCTGCTGCAAGCCCGACAGCAAAACCTCCTTGCGCGATCGTACCCACGGCGATAACACCCTTTGCCCGATAGATACCTGTTCCCAGATTGATATGCACAAGAGGAAGTTTTCCGATCATTTTTTTGCTCTTATATTCATAGTGAAACCCCCGGCCACAATGATATGACTCCTGCACAAGTTCTTTTCCGCGAGGTTCCTCTTTCTCCCAATACACTTCTTCCTTTTCTTTTAACAGATAATCCGTACTGACCTCAAACAGGTCGCTAATCGCCACGATCTTTTCCAATTCTGGAACTGACCGATCTGTCTCCCATTTTGACACGGACTGTCTGGATACCCCCAGCTTCTCCCCAAGAGTTTCCTGCGAAAAGCCTTTTTCTGTTCTCAAGTTGTAAATTTTCTCTCCAAGCGTCATCTTTTTCTCCTTTTCTCAGATTGGCCGTACCACCCTGTAGCGGCCTCTTTTATAAGCCGCTGCTTCTATTATGGAGATGAACTTGCTAAAAAACTATATAGAACACTTGGAAATCTGTCAACTGACAGTTGCAGGGGCTCACTGGTAAAATTTTTCAGAGCATTCTTGTCTGAACAAATTCCGCAAATCGCGGCAGAGCAAAAGAAACCTCTCCATATGTTCTTGTGTCCAGAACACCCTTTCGCTTTAACCGATCTCTGTATACAGAAAACAATTCGGATTTCATTTCAATATTCTCTCTGATATCTTTGACTTTGGTTGCCTTACTTTGGGACATTTTAATCAATATCTGCTTATCCTGTTCAGATAACTCGGACCATATTTTGTCATATACATACTCTTCAAGATATTGGTCATACTCCGGTAGTATTTCCTCTATGGTTTTTATTTCTCTGTTTTCCCAATAAAGATAACCCAACACCTGAAAAGCAAAAGGATAGCCCTTTGTCAATCCTGTCATTTCTCCTGCCGCTTCCATATCCAACCCAAAAATATCCACATAGTGCTTTCTGACTGCCGTATAATTTAATGGCTCCAATATCATCTTGGGCGCTCTATATAAAAATGTAAGAGAATCCTCATTTTGCAAATTATAAATATTGTCATACAATCCCGTCATTAATAAAAAAATCGGGTATTCCTGACGCATAAAAATTTGAAAAGCACTTGCAAATACTCTGACATATTCACAATTTGTAACCTCATCAATTGTGATTAACAGCCTTTTTTTCCTTTTTTGTATCTCTGCCAACATCAATGCAATGGCATTTTCAATATCTGTAATCGGTGTCGCATTTTCTAAAGATACTCCCAGTCCTAATATCGAAAAATCCAATTTCGCCTGCACAAAATGTGCATACATTTCCGGTAAACTATATAATTTTGCCGCCAGGCTCTGCAAAAGATCTCTGGCAGCATTTAACTCCACCACAATCCATTCTTCCATTTTATTCAATTCATTCGCTATCCCTGTCATCATGACCGTCTTGCCGGAACCTCTTACCCCGGTAATCATATAAATTTGATTGGACGGTTTTAACGCATTGAAATTCTCAAGTATCTCATTGGTCTGGGGGATACGCGAAATATACTGTAGGGGTTTTTTCCCAAAAGATAGTGTAAAAGGATTATTCATACGGTACTCCTTTTATAAGTTTATATAACTTTTTATAAGTTTCTTTCTCTTATATAACTTTATATAAGTTTATATAACTTTTCATTTATTATATAAGTTTTTATAAGTTTGTGTCAACAATATTAAAAGCTCATATTCTGCGAAACACCGCATACTCCCCCACCAGTATCGCCTTAGAATCCGCTCCATGTCCAATATAAGCTGTTCTCGCTACAGGAAGCTCCGGGCTGACAAACCGCCGAAGCAGCTCCCACACATTCGGCTCGCACCTTTCCTGTTCCATCTGTGTAAAGGTACCCAGCAGAATACCTTTCACCCGCTCAAATACTCCAAGCTGCTGCAGTTGGCTGAAATAGGTGAGCATCTGGGGTACGGTGCCGCCCATGGATTCCAGCAGCAAGATCTTATCTATCGTTTCAGGAAAATACTCTGTCCCCGCCAGCTTCAAAAAACAGCGCACATTTCCGCCCACGACAATCCCTTCCATCTCTTTTCCCTGATAAAATTCATAGGGAAAGCGGAACAGTTCATCCTTCTCCCCGAAAATTGCACTCCTGAAATTCCCTTGCTGCAAGATCCCGAAATCGTACAGTAAATTACGAATCTGATACAACACGGAGGCTTTTCCCGT
>CAZOIF010000164.1:0-3113 GCA_964579975.1 uncultured Eubacterium sp.
TGCTCAAGAATCGCGAAATCTGTATCATATCCATTCTCAAACTCCCACCACTCTGTACTCGCCTTATATTCCGGACTGTCCGTAAGAAACTCTAACAAGGCGCTGCTTTTCTGTAGTACTGTCTCCTGTTCTGTACCGGATACCTCTGCTTCAACTATTGTTTCATCTGTCGTTTCTTCCACTGTCCCATTCCCTGTCTTCTGGCACGCCGTCAGACTTCCCACCATTACCATTGCCGCAATCAAAACAATCATTACTTTTTTCTTTATCATGTCGTATCTCCTCTCCATATTTTACACTCCCTTTACGGTATCGCCAAAAAATCAAAAAGGTCTGCCAGTTCTTCCAGCATTTCATCACTCATCTCAAGTGTATCTGAGAACAAATCTCCCAGAACATTCACTACGATAAACGAATTATCCCTCTCTGCAATGATCAATGCCTTCCAACTGCTATTCGCCAGCAGCACGGTCTGCCCGCTTTCAGACACATATTCCCATTCATGGTATTCCTCTATCGCTCCCACATTCAGCGTAAAAGGGTTAAAAGAACCTTTCATGCTCCGTCCGAATTGATAATCTGCTACACATAGCAATTTGGATTCAGCCGGACCTTTCCATATCACTCTGCCATCCATAGCAAATGATCCGTCATCGTACAGATTAGCGCCGCCGAAATCCCATCTCACATTTTCCTCTGCACCTGCACAGAAATCTCCGATATTTGTCTGTCTGCACAAAGCGGCATAATCATCCACAATGGTTAAGCCCTGCAGCATGGATAATTCATACTTCTCGCAAATTTCATCTACCTTGTCCGCCATGTCCTGCGTATAACAATTATAGATAAATTCGTATTCCCCTAACCCGGCAAAACCATTTCCAATCTCCGAAAGTATTGCGCCATCCGTATCGTACCCGTCGAGAAACGCTGTCCACTCCCTGCAGGCGCCGTACTCCTGACTCCCTGTCAACCCACCCAGCGTAATAAAATCCACTTCCTTTTGGGGGATATCTTTTTCAGACACTTCCTCCGGCAGTTCCTCCCGTTTGGACAGATCTAAAACCGTTTCTCTCCCCAAATGAAGATCGCGCAATCCATAGACATAAACGGCATATACCGTTGAGGCCACTAACAGACTCCCTGTCAAAACCGCAGCCAAAACAATTCCTGATCCCGCATGGTATGTACTGTTCTTTTTCAAAAGCTTTCTCCCTCTTAGCAATTGATTCCGTACTGTTGACTCCGAACAATGCAGCATACCTGCAATTTCCGAAGTACGGTATCCCTCGTAATAATACAGATAAATAACCTGTTTGTACTTGACCGGAAGAGCCATCACCCATTCAAGAACTCTGTCATCTTCCTTTCGGACAGCATTTCCCTGCAGATATAATGACTTGATATTTTCCAGCCTCCTCTTCCACCGTCTCAGTTCATCTTTGCAGGTATTAGACGCCGTTACAATAAGCCACGCTTTCTCATGCTCCTCTGACTCGAACTGCTTTTTGCTTGAAATCAGCTTCAAAAATGTTTCCTGCACCATATCCTCCGCATCTTCTGCATTTTTCATAAAAGAAAAACAAATACGGTAGACAGTGTCATAATGACGATTGTAGATTTTCGCAATTTCTTCATCCGCATACAATGAAAGAGCCATTATTTTCACCTCCCATTACAGATACGATTTATTTATGATAAATGTCGCACTTACAAAAAATTTTTAAAAGCACCTAGATTTCTCTAAGTGCTTTTTCGCTCTGATGACCGGGAATCTTTATCAATATTTCCGTTACTCTTTATTCGGCAACACTAATACTGTAAACATTGGTAATTTGTGCTGGATAGGATTCCGCAATCGCACCGTCATATACAATTTGCAGAACATCTCCCACTTCTGGTTCTGATGAAACATTCATGCTTGTCATAGGAACAGTTATCTGGTCTGCGCTGTTCAGTTCTGCGCTTCCTTCAACTGGCTCGACAAGATAATAATCATCATGTATTTCTAATATAATCGCCTGAAGTGTTGCCGTATCATCTGTTCTGCCGTTACAAGCCGTGAACGAAAACAATACGGTAATAGTTATAAGCATATAAAAAATCTTTTTCATTTTTCACCTCCCGGAAGTTTATTCATTTACATTTTATTTTGAGATTGGAATCTCAATCTTTTCATCCTTAGACGGAATCCTTACAATTAACGCTGCTACCTCATCCACATCAACAACCCGGTCAAAACCTGCCATTTGATACGCATTCGACTTGCTGCCGTCTGTATATCCTAATGCGCCGCCATTCGTCAAATAGGGAATTCTTGTCCCGTCTTTCAATACGGCTCCCATGACTTCCGGAATACCAAGATCATCTTCCTTTTCCACCGGTGCCTCGCTGACAGAATAATTCACTTTTATGGAAATCGGTGAGATATTGATATCTTCCATCGTGAAACCTGTTCCTTCCACTTTCTGCCCTACCGTAATATTTTGAGTCGAACTGACATCAGAAAGAGGTATCTCAAAATTCCATTCTCCATCCACTGCCGGAGTAAACGCTGCTTTTGCGACCGTTCCCAAATTTTTGAATGCAACGTGCATTGTCTTGCCGAGAAAGGAATCGTTCTCATCCACAACACTTGCCTGAATAATGTATTCCATATTTCCGTTTTCATCAATATAATGAGAGATAATGCTTCCATCCTCATAACTTTCTAAAGCTGTCCCGTCTTCATACACCGGTTTACCGTTTTCATCAAGGACAATGCCATCATACATGGTTCCGCTCATATTAACCCATGCACTTTCATCCTCCGGATTATCTCCCAGATACACATTTACCATATCAAATCCCGGCTCCATCCGATCCGCTACGCTATAACCGGAAATACGAAATGCCATATATACAAATCTTTCATCCACAATCACGGTATCCGGCTCTATGGTAACACCATTATCTGTCACGGCAAGTGACGGACTTTCCGGCTCTTCACTGTACACCTTTGCTACATTCTTTTCTGTAAGCGCTTGCTGCTGTTCATCGGTTGCCTGGATATTTCCGCTCATGCCTCTCCCCCAGTAATGATGTATTGCAGCAATAGCGCTTATGCTGCTGAC
>CAZOIF010000165.1:0-3021 GCA_964579975.1 uncultured Eubacterium sp.
CCTCAGCGCCTTCCTCAATAAAGTGCTGATAGATATGATCCGCCATATCACACATAATCTCTAAAAGTCTGGACTTTCCCGTACACTCCGCATAAGCCACCGCCGCCTCAATCATATGTCCTGCACAGTAAAGCTCATGTGCTTCATGAAGATTTGTCCACCGCTTTTCGGGTTCCTTCACCGTAAAATAGGTGTTGAGGTAACCATCCTTTTGCTGCGCCCGGCCGATCAGCTCTATGATCTCATCACATCGTTTCTCCAGCGCCTCATCGGGATTCTGCGCCAGAGAATAGGCCGCACCCTCCAGCCACTTTGCCACGTCACTGTCCTGGAATACCATACCGTAAAACTCTCCGTCACAGCTTCCGCTTTCAAGCTTCTGTGCCGCCATGCGGAAATTTTCGATACAATGGCTTTTTTCTGCACCTTCGATCTGATCATTTAAGGCGCGCTCCTGATATGGTAAAACCACATCCTTTACCAGTTTCTCATACCTGCCAAAAAATCCATCTCCAACCTGAAAATCTTTGACCAATTTTAAATCACCCATATCTTTTCCTCCGGATTCTAAATGTTTTCCAGTTCCTGCCCTGTTAATATGTATTATATTCTGAAAGATATGGCATTTAAATAGATTATTTTCTGCTATATTTGTATTATTTTCCGTTTCTGTATTCCGAGGGCGTACAGCCGTAAACCTCGCGGAAAGATTTGGCAAAATAACTCATCTCCTGAAAACCGCAGCTTTCGGCAATGGCTGATACTTTATCGGTTGTAAGCTGCAGTTTCAGGGCCGCTTGCTGGAGACGGTAAGATTTCAGGTAAGCGATCGGCGTCGTATTGATCGTTGCACGAAAACAGCG
Organism: uncultured Eubacterium sp.; assembly: GCA_964579975.1. Classification (GTDB taxonomy): domain Bacteria; phylum Bacillota; class Clostridia; order Lachnospirales; family Lachnospiraceae; genus Eubacterium_F. The sequence goes on from CAZOIF010000165.1 coordinate 864, forward strand.
AATACACTCACTTGTACTGATAGCACAAGCGGAGGCGATATCCTCAATTGTCAATTCCTTACCATAGTTGGTCTGAATATAAGTCAGCATCTCTTTAATTCGCGCATTGTCCCGCTGCGCTTTGCCATAAGATTTTTTATTTATCACCGGCTGATATTCTGATAGCAGTAATATAATCGCAGACAAGTCATTACGAATCCTCACTTCAAAACCATAGGACTCCTGCTCGGCCTCCCGCCACAGAGAAGACAGACAGTCCAAAACCCGTTTTTGCCAGTCCACCTCTGCTCTCAAGTGAAAGCCGGGGCAGGATTGATTTTCCATCAAGGGCTTTAGGTATTTCTGCCAGATAATATTGTCCGTACTGCCGCTGACAGCTCGCGGATGGCACACCACAGAGTGTATTTCACATAAATCATTATCCGGCGAAAAGGCGGTATGAAGTACATTACTATTTACAAAGAATCCATCTCCCTCTTGAAGCGTATATGTAGCGGCAGCCGTCTCCACTATTATAGATCCTTTCGCTACCAGACCAAATTCTAATTCGTTATGCCAATGCCACGGAATATCATCATGAGGAAGCTGATCTAAGTAGCAGGCCACGGGAAATAAATGCGTTCCGTGCTCCCGCAGTTCCTCTCCCTGTATATTTGTCTGTACACTACATGGCTGTATCATATCCTGATCTCCTTTTCCCGGCTCATTTTTCAAATTGCGTTTTACACTCATTATGATTCATTTTTGAAAATATAGTCATATATATTGCCTATTTAATGCTAACATTATTATTTTTAACGGTGATATAATCATATCACAAGGTAAGGAAAAAGAAAAGAGTATATGAAACTATTAAAAGGATCATATTTTAAGAAGGGAGAAGAGTATATGTATAGAGTAAATATCAGAAAAATCGGAAAAGTGGAAAATTTCATTAATATGGTGGAGAAATGCCGGGGCCGCGTATATCTGGGACTTCCCAATCAGACGCTATGCGATCTGAAACAAAACAAGGATGCCTTACAGATGCTTTACATGGTCAATCCGAATGAACTTTGGCTGGATCTTTTCCTGACAGATGCACAGGACAGCTACGATTTTATGTCATATATCATGGGCGCGGGAGCATAAAAGCTCCCGCTTTTTACTTGTTTTAGATTCCCGGGATATATGTCCTGCGATACTCGCTTGGAGAACACCCCTGCTCCGCACGAAACACCTTGCTGAAATAAAATACGTCAGAAAAACCTGTCATCTGTGCAATTTCAGTAACCGAAGTATCCGTCTCCTCCAATAACTGCTTTGCCCGCCGGATACGCAATGTCCGCTGGTATTCCCGAATGGTCTGCCCTGTCGCTTCCTTATAGATCGTTCCCGCATATTTATAAGACAGGCCGCAAGCTGCCTCAATCTCCTCTGCAGTAAAACTATTTATATAATGTGAACGAATATACTCCTGAAGCTTTCTCACATAGACATTTCCCACATAATCTTCCGCAACATTTTTCACACACTCCAAAAAAATCTGCCATAATCTGACGGATGCCTGAGGAATATTTCCATAGCTATGTGCTTCTATCAATTGTTCAAAATTTCGCTGGATCCGGCTCGTCGGATCACAGTCCGTCAGCTTTGGGAGTATGAGATACTTTTCATTGTCGTGTAAATCCAGAGTGAGTTTTGAATCGTGATAAGTATTTTCGGGAAGCTTCTGCATCTGCGGTTCCGGTTCCGCACAATAAAAATGAGCATAATACCAGGCGGAGCCTTCCTCAAAAGGTTTTTCTCCCCAGTGATGCACATCTCTTTTTAAGAAAAAAAGCTGATGCGGTGAAAGACTGTAACAAATCCCATCCTCTATGATCTCCATGGAGCCTCTCAATAAATAAATCGCCACATGAAAAGGCACAATCCGATCCGCATGGATCATCTGTCCCAGTGTAACACTGTAATCTGCCTCACAAACAAAAGGCATAGCATTGCATGGAATTTTAAGCGCGTGTGTATCCATTCAAACATCCTCTGTTTCTACCTATAAAAGGTTCCACGTCATAAAACTTTTTCAAAGATAGTGCATAGAAACGTTGACAACTCTATTAAAAATGTTGTATTATCATAGTTGTTCAAATCGAAGCGTGGCTCAGTTTGGTAGAGCGCT
>CAZOIF010000166.1:0-3000 GCA_964579975.1 uncultured Eubacterium sp.
AATCGGAAGCAAAGTACGGCTATCAGATCATTCAGGAGATGAAGGAAAAGAGCGAAGATACCTTTTTGCTGAAAGACGGTACCCTATATCCGATCCTTTATCGACTGGAAGATGATAAGCTGGTGGTAAGCAAGTGGAGCGAGGCCGTGGGAAAACAGGTGCCCAGAAAATATTATGAGATCACCGAAGCGGGACAAAATGCGCTTGATGAAATAGAAGCCGTCTGGAATCGAATTTCCGACGGAGTAGCGAAGATAATGGAGGATTAGGCGATGAATGAACAACAATATGTAGACGCGATCGCGAGAAAAATAAAGTGTACCGGAAATAGGAAAAAGGAGATCAAAAAACAGCTTCTGATGGATATTCAGATGCGTCTAAAGCAGGGAGAACAGTTGGAAGAGATCATTTCCCAGATGGGAACGGCAGCGGAAATTGCGGATGGCTTTAATGAAAATATTTCGTTAGAAGAACAGAAGCGATATGGCAGAAACAAAGTGTTGAAAATTGTGATCCCCATTGTCGTGATACTGATTTTGCTGGGATCGCTTGTATACTGGATCTTTCCTAAAACTGCAGATATCGAGCAGAGCACATATTTTACCAAAGAACAGGTAGAAGCTGCCATGAAGGAAACGGTAGAACTGATGGATGCAGGAGATTATATGGCCTTACAGGAAAGTGCCATTTCAAAGATGAAGCCCTATTTAACTGAAAAAACCGTAAATGAGATTCGACGAACGTTATCTGATGATTGGGGAGAACGAAAACAGTTTGGCGCAGTTTATATGGTAGAGCTGATACAGATGGGTCAGCATTTTGCTGTCGGCGAGATGACGGTTACTTATGAAAATATAAGCGTCACATATCGCCTGACATACGATAAGGATATGCGCTTTGCAGGAGTCTATGTGAGGTAAAAAGAAGAAGAATTTTAAATTCTGACATAGAGGATCGTTGTAAAGTAGGTTTGGCAGGAGGGAAATATGGCGGAAACAATCATTTTTTTGGTAATATTGCTGATCAGTATGGGACCGATCATCACCATAGGAATCGTTCAGTACAGGAGCATAGAGCCGGTCGGTTTTTGGTCCGGGAAGAAACCGCCGAAAAGAGAGGAAATAACGGATGTGCAAGCCTATAACCATAAACATGGTCTGATGTGGATCGTATATGGAGTAGGATTTCTTCTCAGCTTCTTGTGCGGCCTTCCCTTTGGAGGATTCATCACGGGATATCTGTGCATGGTGGAAGTGATGGGCGGGCTTCTTGTTATGGTAGCGTACCACAATAAACTGGATCGTGTATATTATAGAAAGCAGGGTGATGTATGATGGGTTTCTGGATTTTTATGACAATTTGTAATCTCATGCTGCCGGTACTGATGATCATGATTGGAAAGGTATTTGTAAAAAATCCGCCAAAGACGATCAACGCCATTGTCGGCTATCGGACATCCCGTTCCATGAAAAACCAGGATACATGGAATTTTGCCCATTTATACTGTGGAAAGCTGTGGTGGAAGATCGGGTGGGGCATGCTGCCTTTATCAATGATCAGCATGCTCCCTGTAATTGGAAAAGGTGATGACAGTATTGGAATATTGAGTTCAATCATCATAACAGTAGAGTGCATTATCATGTTTATCTCAATTTTTTTCACAGAAAGAGCATTGGTAAAAGAATTCGGACTGTAAATTTGTGTTCATAAAAATTTTTGTGTTAAGATAACCCATCAAGCAGCTTGTACAGAAGCTGATATAACTGTTGTGCCTCCTGCGGTTTCACATTAACACAGGCACTCAGGCTCGCAGGTATCTGAACCGCCTTCTCCTTTAGAGCCTCTCCTTCTTGTGTAATGGAAACGATCAGGTTGCGCTCATCCTCTTTGGAGCGGTTTCGTACTACATAATTTTTTTCTTCCAGTTTTTTCAGTACAGGAGTGAGCGTACCCGAATCCAGATAAAGGTATTTTCCAAGTTCCTTGACAGTCACCTCTTTTTTCTCCCACATCACCATCATTGCGATATACTGGGTATAAGTCAGATCAAGCCTGTCAAGATAAGGTTTATATCTCCTGATTACTTCTTTGGAACACGCATAAAGCGGAAAACATAACTGATTCTCAAGTTTTAAGCAGTCGTACTTGTTATCTTGCATGTCATCATAACTCCTCATATCATTTTTATCCTACATAATTTATCACGATATGATTTTTTTTGCAAATTCCGAAGCTTCCTTGCAATCCTTTTCATCCGGTTTTCCTTTATGCATGGGGCCAAAAGATCCCTTGCAATAAAATTCTTCCTCTGCCTGCGCGATTCCCTTTTGCGCAAGAAGTTTTCCCACCTGCTTATAGGTAGATTTTACTAAAGCAGCCGTACTGAAATTTACAACCTTACCTACCCGTACATCAATGTTGGAAATAAACTTTTTAATATTGTCATCTACCCCATAAGCATAGACCGAACTGCCAAGGAACAGAATGTCAACATCTTCCTGAAGCGGTTCATCAACTGTCCTTGCTTCTACGCCGACAGCTTTTGCAATTGCCTCAGCCAGTTTTTTTGTATTCCCTGATCTCGTGTGATATCTTACTTCTACTTTCATGCCTGCATCCTCTCTTTCTGTTTTTCATATGCCTCCCGGCAAGCCTTGGCAAGCTGATCTGCGCAAGAAGTCGGCCTGCGCCCGCAGATTATGCCTGACAGCTTTTTCTCGATTTCTTCCACGGTCCAACCGTCCACAAGACGCGGTATCGCCTGCAGGTTTCCGTTACATCCCCCTGTAAAGGAAATGTTTGTTACCACGTTTCCCTCGATATTGAACTTTATTTCACTGGAGCAGGTATCATGTGTCTTGTATGTATACTCCAAAACATTTTTCGGTTTTAACAGCTCTGCGATCTTTTCTTCCACTACCGCTATATCTGTGGTAGGCTCAAAACGTTCTATCACATTCCCCTGCTGATCGATCAGAAACTTTGTAAAGTTCCATTTAA
>CAZOIF010000167.1:0-2987 GCA_964579975.1 uncultured Eubacterium sp.
AGAGCACGCGGCTGTTAACCGCGGGGTTGTAGGTTCGAGCCCTACTCGGGGAGGCGGAGTAAATCACTTCGTGATTAACTCCAGGAAGCCCGTAAACGTTTATGTTTGCGGGTTTTGTTGTAGTAAAAATATTTAGTATCAGACAAAGAAATAGATCGCATGGCTGCTAAATCGACCATGTGACTGGTAACCGAAAACAGACAGGGACAGCGCTGCTCTTCTTATTTTACTTTTACTGTAGCCGTAAGCTGCGGACGGAGATATTTCTTTTTCCGCCGGTAAGCTTCTGAGCGTGAATTGCTTGGAAACAAGTTTAGGGAATCAATTGACTATGCAATTTTTCGGCAATGTAACACATCAATATGCACGAGTGAAGAAGAGGAGGAAGAACGATGGCTGATATCACATACAGAGTGGAAGGAGATTACCTGATCCCGGAACTGGTTCTGGATGGGGAAGGATATGAAGACTGCCCGGAGGAAGAGATAGGGCAGTATGGGGAGTTGAGAGAACGCTTCATGAAAGAGCACCGGCATGGGACATATACAGCAATGCTCCTGATGGGGAGCCTTACGACGCATCTGCAGGAGATCGACAGACAGGCGGAGGAAGAAGTGGAATGTCTGCGCAGAAAGATGATGGAGAGGCAGGGTGTAGATGAGGCACTGAAAGCTTCGGATCAGATGGCGTGGGAGCGGAAGGTCAATGGATTGAGGGCTATGGCGGAGGAAGTGGTGCTGCGGGAGATCGTGTATCAGTAGATAGCCCATTATGTCATATTTATGACAATTCTGTGCTAAATGTCGGCAAAATGTCTTAGAAATTTCTTGACATAGTTTCTGTTTTTCTGTATAAATTAATTAGAGATAGGCGTAGCTTATCGTATGGGAGTTGAACTCCTGTAAAAAGCAGTGAGTCCTACTGAGAGTGGAACCGATAAAAGCGGTGAGTCCTACCGTAAGTGGAAACAATCTGAGGCTGTGCTTTGCGCAGCCTCAACCTTTTATTCTGAAAAAGGGCTGGAGGATAGACATGGAACAGAAACGACTGAATCTATATCTCATAGACATGAAATATATATACGGAATCTTGCAAAGGCGGATGACCATGTTATGTCCGTATCACCGCAGGCTGGAAAGGAAACCAGGCCTTTTGTGGGAATTGTAATTGTATGCGGTACAAGGAAATATTGTGTCCCTTTGAGTTCACCAAAACCAAAACATAAATCTATGAAAAATGATGTGGATTTTACGAAAATTATGGATGGAGAAAAGTTGATTGGGGTCTTGAATTTTAACAACATGATTCCGGTAGACGAAAGCTGTACCATTCCACTGAATCTTCGAATTGTCGGAAAAGATGATACTGTCATGAGGAGATATAAAAAAATGGCGGCGAAACAGCTTGACTGGTGTCAACACAATCAGGAAGCTATTGTAAAAAAGGCAAATAAACTGTATGCGATGGTGCAGGGTGAAAAGACCAGCGTTTTCCTGAAAAGGCGCTGTTGTGATTTTAGAAAGCTGGAAGCGGTACTGCAGAAGTGGGTAGAGAACAGAAACAGTTAGCGATAGAGTTTAAGATGGTAATGTATGAAATCGTTATTGTGCTATAGATTGAATGGTCGTGGAATATGCTTTGCAGGATTTGAATAAGCTGATGGCATTAGTGGATATAAGCTTTCAAATGAGATATCGAAGAAGTTACTGGATAGTTTTCACCGCATTGAAGATATTGTAGAGCTAATTAATTTGTAATTTTGCACCGAGTCGATGCAAAATTTGTTAAGTTAGAAACTAGAAGATGATTGGGAAGTGATTCCAAGCACTTCTTTTGCGGACTCTGAAAGTGTACCGGCAGACTTGATGAGTGCTTTTCATTTAATTCCATATCAGAGTGCGGAAGATGCAGTGTTTAAGGCACTGGGGATAGAATGACTAAAAGGGTGAGTTTTTGAATAATAGAGAGTATTACTTGTCTTTACCTCATGACATGTCCGGGAGTATGAGTAAGAATCGATTTCGTATGGAATTGCTGTGGGGAAAAGAATATATATGTTTTTATTACAACACATTCTCATGTTGCAATTAATACTTTTTTTAATAAAGAAAAGGCGTGTATATATCATGTGGTTAAAGAAAATAACGGAGCTACCATAAAAAGAATAGAATCCTATATTGATAAGACTGAGATTTTAGATGATTTGGATATAAAGGCAAGTGATATTTTACAGGCAAGCGGGATAATTTGGGTAGAAGGACCTTCGGATAGAATATATATTAAGAAGTGGCTGGAAATATTCTGTAATAATCAATTTGAAGAAGGGAAACATTATCAATTTTTATATTATGGCGAAAGGCTGCTGTCACAATACTCGGCGGAAGAGGAAACGGATTTAATTAGTATAATTACTACCAATAGGAACGCGGCAATTGTAATTGATAGTGATAAAAGATATCAAGCCGCGCCATTGAATGATACAAAGAAAAGGATAATTGAAGAGTTTGATAAATTAGACATGTTCTGCTGGGTTACGAAAGGAAAAGAGATAGAAAATTACATACCTAAAGATGCTATTGAATCAATGGCTGGAAAAGTGATAAGAAAGAAATGTGAGAAGTATGATTTGTTTCCAGATTATATAAATACATATTATAAAAATTTTGCAAATAAGAAAGTGCCTTTTGCAAATGAGATAAAAGATTATATTACAACAGAAAATTACTAATCTACACTGGTAGAAATCGCTAATGGACGAAAGAAAAGATTTACTATAGGTGTCATTACTTATAGATTCTTTTTTGTATAATAAGGAGAAAATACTATGGCATTTACATTACAGATTAAACAGAAGAAACTTTTTGGAAAAACGAAACTTGATATTCCGCCACTGGCTCGTGCGTGTGGATTTAAGTATGGATCTGATGATGACTTTTTTATTTTACAAGAAGATCAGGAGAATAATAAAACAGCTATCTTTTATAATC
>CAZOIF010000168.1:0-2981 GCA_964579975.1 uncultured Eubacterium sp.
CACAGCAGGATTTGTTCGGACTATTGTATATTTACGATGCGGAATATTTGAAGAAAGCGGTGATTGATTTTAATACGCTATATGATGACCTGAAAAAGATTCCGTATGGATTTATTGAAAGGGTGGGAAGCATTCAGTTTATGAACCAAGTGGACGGTCTTCATAACGTGATAAAGTATATCAAGACCGAGTTTCTGATGAAAGTACTGAAACAGAATCCGGAGTCTGAGTTTGATGTGAAGAAGCTGCCGAAGGAACTGATTTGTGAGTTTATTGATAAGGGTGTCAAGCCGACAGATGATATGGCAGATTGGGGAGATGATCCTGTGAGATATGAGGCCGATGATTGGCTTTATATGCGGATATCCATGAAAAAGGCTAAAATGATCCTTCCTGTTCTGGAGAAAGGGGGAATCCATCTTACGGATGGACATTGGGCGAATTCTCCCAGAGAAGATGTGCCGGAAGAAGTGGTTGTGATGTGTGGGTTTAAGCCGGATCTGTGGCGTGAGGGCTATTATGGAAAATCATTTAATATTCCAACTATTCAATATGGGCTTGAGACTGTGACAGATTATCGACCGGTATCCGAGAGTGGGAAAGATGATATGTGGTTTTGGGAAATAAATGATAGAGGACGTCAATTGCTGGAATGGTTTCGGGAAAAGTAATATATTTTGCACAATCTGCAAGAACGATTGACAATGGAGGAAGAAGAATATGTGTCAGAAAAAGAAAAATACAGCCTTGTTCATTGATGGGGAAAATATCAGTTGTGAAAAAGTAGATCTCATTATGTTCGTTGCAAAACAGCAGGGCGTTTTCTTTTCCGGAAGGGTGTATGGGCTTCAAAAGGATAACAGCACCAGAAGGTGGTCAGATAAAGCAAAGGAATATGGTATAGCAGATATCCGTTTATATGGCGGCCCTGAAAAAAACAAAGTCGATAGAAAAATGCAAAAAGATATGAAAAGGGAAATTACCCTACATAAGAATGTTGATATAGTATGCGTGGCAACATCTGATAAGGGCTATGCTGTTACAATCAGGGAACTCCGTGCACAAGGGAAAAGAGTTGTTGGAATAGGAGAAAGCAAAGCACCGGATCAATTAAGAAATGCCTGCAGTGTGTTTATAGAGATATAGATGATTGTCAACTGTTTTGAGTCAAAGCATGATAAATGATTAAATAATTGATAAATATGTAAAACTTTAGTATGATAACAAATAATAGCTTGCGTCAAAGTAAACGGACCCACATGAAAAAGATTGAAAGATGCAATAGAAAAATTACTTGATGGAGATGTTAAAAGACTGCACAGATATACGGAAGATGCCCCTTACCGGATGAGATAGAAGCTATAGAGAGGGCTAATTGAAGCATAGCGGAGAATGGAACAATTCTTCATGAGGCAATAAACTGGGATTAATATTATTATACACATATACTATATAACCGATTTTAAAACTCTGATAAATTCGTAGAATACTTAGCAATGATGATGAAGGCGTAAGGGGTCGTGTAAGAAAAAGAACTTGAATGTAGAAATATCATCTATCAATATATACATGAGCTGCCGATAAGGCGGCTTATGCAATTTAAAGGAGAAAAATGGATATTGAATTTAGAAAAATAACAGAGTTTCCTCGAGGAACACTTGCAGCTCTTTTGAAAGACGGATATTCTTTCGAGCCTAAATTCGAGCGTGATTGGCATGATCAATGGCAGGAGTTTGATGACTTCTTTTATGATAATCCCCACATTGCCGAGGTTAGTGGATTTATGACAGTCTTAGAGGGAATTCCTATCGGGTTTGTTTCGTGGAATCCGACCAATCTGCCGGAATCAGCAGAAGTCGGACACAACTGTATTTTGACGAAATACAAGGGGAACGGCTATGGGAAACGACAGATGAAGGAAGCGGTTCAACGCATAACTGCGCAAGGAGCAAGTAAGATAGTCGTTTGGACAAGTGAGATTTGTGTTCCCGCGCAACACACCTATGAAAGCGCAGGTTTTCAATTTGTAAAAAAGAGTGTGGAAACATTTCACCCCGAATATGCGGGGCAAAGAATACATTATGAAATGATAGTAAGATAAATCTTGAAAACAGACTACAAGTCTTATTGCGGTTGATGCCCCTGTTATTATATGAAATCACGGAGGATATGCAGATTGGAAAAATATCAAAACACGGCGGTCAAATTAAAGATGGTGTTTTCTGCCAAGCTGTGTCAAACGATCTGTGAAACATTGCCGACTATCGTATTTTATCCATTATGGGGACACGGCACTTTGTTTATACTGGTTATGTATCCCTGCTTTTTGGGAAGAATATTGTTTCCTGTAATGTGTATGATGGGCTTATATAGAGTGGGAAAGGAGATCGGCGCGTGCAAGAAAGCTGCGGTGCTATGCTTTGTGGATGCAGTTGCCATTATGTTGAGATTTAGGATTGAACATGATAGTATATCGTCCGCAATGTGTGGTACGCAGGGGGTGCGGCTAGTTGGGTGCGGATCTGGGATGAAAGAAATGATTGACGCCGTGCATAATGCAGCGCTGTTTCTGATGTATGGAAAGGAAAAAATGATTGATACCGTGCATTGTGCAGCGCTGTTTCTGATGGTGTATTTTGTATGTACGTCCGTTGCGGCAGTTTTGAAAGAGCTGGGTGCTGAAGAAATAGTCCGGTCTGCTCAAATTGTCTGGAAGACGCAGTTGGTGGTCAGCATATTTTATCTGATAGTGTCGTTTTGGCCAGTGCAAAGCCTCATTTATCTGAGCGCATTTGAGGATTTTGTTGCATCGGTTTGTTTTCTTGTATTTCTATATAAAAGTTATCAGGTTTTAAGCGCACAGGTTATAAAGGAAGACGAAAAATAAAGAATTGCGGGGAAAAACGAAATGAAAATTTTATTAGTAGAAGATGATACCGAGATCAGTGATATGCTGAAAAGTTTTCTTCTGACAGAAAACT
>CAZOIF010000169.1:0-2882 GCA_964579975.1 uncultured Eubacterium sp.
CCCGTGATGTGTCCGGCTTTATCAGAAAACGGATGCCAATGAAAAATGTCAGAAACAGTGTAAAACTACCCAATACTACATTTCCTGCAAGCCATGCCACATAGCTGCCTACCGTACTCATAGTGAGGATACATGTCAGCATGATCCAGCCACGTTTCAGGTCAATGTTTTTATGTTTTCCATACGTGATCGTTGTTACCGCTGATCCGAGTATGTCTGATGCAAGAGCAATGGCGGTAGCCTGATAAGCACCGGTTTCTCCGCTGAAGCTCGGACAAAGTACGATCAGTATCGGCACCATTACAGTTGCTGCCGATAATCCCGCAAGCCCTGTTCCTATTCCGGCACCGAGTGCGGCGATAACATACCATATGTATTCCATAGCTGTTTTTTCTCCGGTTTTACAATGAAATAATAGTAAGGAAGATGCATGAGTTGGTTGAAAAACAATATACGTATATTGTAAATATTTTGATAGAAAAGTCAACCGATAAGGAGCGGGGAGAATATTGATATGAGGATAATCTGTGAAGCCGCTTTTTTGATACCGCCGATAATGTGGTGATTGGAGGTGAATATACACAATTACATCTAATTGTATGGGATTTTTTGAATTATAAAATTACCGAAAGTATTGTGTCAGCCGTTGTTTTCTGTTAGAATATATTTATGGGGTACTGCCATAACGGGTAGGCGGTCAGTCCTTCTTAACAGAGGGACTATCCCTCTGATTACGGGTAAAACCGGGAAAGGAGGGATTGCTTATGAGTGACTATGAACTGCTGACAGTCGTTCTGATGATCCTTGGGATTATCGTGTCGATTTTGATAGCGTACATAAATCACATAAAAAAGTAACCGCCCTTTTAGCCGAGGAATGCGGTTACTTTTTTGGTAACTAAATTTTTGGGCTGACCGTCTATCGGCAGTATTCCCATTTGTGACTTTATTGTAGCAGATTCCTCCATGTCTGTCAAACGCCAGACCCAGGCGGTTCCCACTGCAACTATTTTATACTGAATATCGCACAAAAGCAACAAACAATGTGTAGGCATATGTAAATGAGGTGTGTTATGAAAAATAGGAAAAGAACAAAAATTCTGCTTTTGGTCTTAGCATGTATGTTATTGAGCGCGTGTGGAGAGGAAAGAAAAGAGATAATGTCTGACACAGAGGAAACGGATTATGCTGTAGAAGAGGAAAATTCTCTGGTCGATCTGAAAGAAGCAGATGAACAGCAGGTAATTGTTGATGAAGCAGATGCTGAAAACGAAAGAGCGCTCACTGCTGAAGAATTGCAGATGTTTGATGAAATGATAAAGGAATACGGTAATTATGGCTTTTTGCTGTCTGCATATGATACACCCGCAGACGCGAATTTAAATGAAATATTCTATAACGGTCTGGGAGCAGATCAGGACATGATCACAGAAGACGAGGTGCAGGCTTATCTGGAAGCGGTAGGAGAAAGTGAGCTTTTTACGGATTTCAATAAAATAACCGCGACACAGCTCAATGATATTTTGATGGAAAAAACAGGTCTGTCTTATGAGCAGATGAATACCAGGTTGGGGTGGACCTATCTGCCGGAGTTTGATGCTTACTATTCACAGCATGGGGACACCAATTATAGGAGTTTTAACTGTAAGGAGGGGTATACGGCGGATGAAAAGCTGTTCGTGCTTCGGGTTGAGCCTGAAAATTATGGTTATGTGGATGGATATCATGAGATGCCTTATGAACTGATTCTGGAAAAGAACGGGGAGACATATCAATTCAGATCAAATCGGCTGATGCTGGAAGAAGGGCTGATCGAAGAGCAGAGCTTTCGGGTCAGTTTAGCTCCCGTCGGGGATGTGTTCTTTGCTTCTTATTTACCGAATACGGAGGAAATGCCGCTTGCAGACGTTTCCTTTTCCATTATAAAAGACGGGTGGGAGATCACGCGGCTTTATGGAGTGTGCAGTGACAATATCAGGGCAACAGAGGTGTTTGATAAGATAGATGCAATTACATTTACCGATTATGATGAAGATGGCGCTTCGGATATTATCATGATACTGAGCTATTCACCGATTTCGGATGAGAATACTTCATATTCTGAAATTCGGGTTTATAAAGGAGAATATGAAGACTACTCTTATGGGGATTATTACTATTTTCAAAGGTATCAGCCGGAAATATCGGAAGTATTGACGGCTGAACTTTCCGAAAAAACAATTTCAGCGGTTCTGGATCATCTGGCAGCGATGCAGTCGAAGTAAGAGAGAAGGAGTATGCGGATGTATGATGTGATAGTAGTCGGCGCAGGACCTGCAGGGTGTACAGCATCTAAGGTCTTAGCGGAAAACGGCTATAAAGTTCTTCTGGTGGAGAAATTTAAGATGCCCAGGTATAAGTCCTGTTCGGGTGTTCTGATCAAGAAATCGATGGAACTTGTAAAGACCTATTTCGGGGAGGATGTGCCGAAGTCTGCCATGTGTACCCCGACAGAGAATCGGGGTATGATCTTCACGGATGATAAAGGGAAGGAATACCGTTTCGAGCAGGATGGGCTTAATATATGGCGCAGTCATTTTGACGGGTGGCTTGCAAAAAAGGCCAAGGAGAGCGGCGCAGAGGTCAGAGATGGCGTGTCAGCTATTTCCTGCACGGAGCAGGACGGATTTGTGGAAGTCACCCTGCACGGGGACGGCAATGATACGGAAAGTGCAAAATATATCCTGGACTGTGAGGGTGTTGTCGGGACATTGAAGCGGCAGATTGCCGGGCGATATGCATGGGACATACCCGGATACATAACCACCTTTCAGACATTCAACGAAGGCAGCATCGATTTAGATCCGCATTACTTCTATGCGTACCTGCAGCCGGAACTGTCGG
>CAZOIF010000170.1:0-2827 GCA_964579975.1 uncultured Eubacterium sp.
CTAATATGGAAAATAATCTGGATGCGGTGCTGTCCGTTATGCAGTATATTTATGATAATATTATGTATGCAGAACTAAATACCAAGAGTGATTACTGCCAGGTCTGTGATTATCACGGTGAGATAGAAATCGTCGAGGATCAAGACGGCAAGCTGATCTGGAAATGCCCTAACTGCGGTAATACGGATCAGGATAAAATGAATGTGGCGAGAAGAACATGTGGATACATCGGCACCCAGTTCTGGAATCAGGGGCGCACACAGGAAATCAAGGAGAGGGTACTGCATTTGTGATATGAATTATTCGGAAATTAAGAAAAATGATATCGCCAATGGTCCCGGTGTGAGGGTGACCATCTTTGTCAGCGGCTGTACCCATCACTGTAAGGGTTGCTTTAATGAGATGACCTGGGATTTTGCCTACGGGGAGCTCTTTACGGAGCAGACCATCGATACCATTCTTTCGGCGCTGGCGCCGGACTATATTGCAGGACTTACGCTGCTTGGCGGGGAACCGTTGGAAGAAGAGAACCGGAGAGCGCTCCTGCCGCTGTTACGGGCGGTCAAAGAGAGATTTCCGACAAAAAATATCTGGTGTTATACAGGGTATCTTTTTGAGCGGGATATTTTGGAGAAGTTTTGTGTGCAATGGGCGCAGATGGAGGAGTTTCTATCTTATCTCGATGTGATCGTGGACGGGCCGTTTCTTTTGGAGCAGAAGGATATCAGCCTGCAGTTCCGTGGATCAAGGAACCAGCGGATCATCCGGGTACGGGAATCTCTGGAACGGGGAGAGGTCGTACTGTGGGAAGGTAAAGAAGAAACAGATAAATAGAGGACGATGCTTATTAAGCAAAAGTGGCAGGGGTAAATTCCTTGCCACTTTTCTATTTTGCCTTATGCTGCAGTCCTTTAATGACGGCCATAACAGTATCAAGTTGAAAATCATCTAATTTTTTGGCTTCTTCCGTAATCTGATTTATTTTTCCGGGCGCCGGGTTTTTTTCATCGAAAAATTCCTGGGGTGAAATCTCAAAATACTCACAAATATAGAAAAAAGCCTGCATGGAAGGGAATGCCAGTCTGTTTTCAATGCGATTAACATAGCTCCCGTTTTGTCCGAGAGCCAGGCTCATTTCTCTGGCAGATACGTTTTTCTGGTTTCGAAGAGAAGTGAGTCTTTCAATAAAAAAATCTTCAAACATGATATCACCACCTTATCTGTAAATTATATAGTATAAAATATGTAGCAATGTCATATACAAAATCTTATAAAGATTGACGTGAGATATTAAATATCTTATAATGAAATGAACAACAAGATGAGAATAGAGTGGAAGAGTAAGAAGTATACGGAAATTGACGGATAAGGATCATAAATGAAGAAAACATGGGAGTTATTTCTGAGAGAAGCTGTTATTGTTGTGCTTTCTGCAATAACAGGTGTTGCTGTACTTGCAATGACATATCTTATCCCCCAGGATGATATGTGGGATAATGTGTATGAATCTTCTGTTATCCTGCACAATGAAGGATTAGGAGCGCATATTTGGCAGAACATAGAGGAGACGATGCTGGATGTTTTTACAGACGGATTGGTGATCAATGTTTCTTATACAGAGACAAAAGATGGGGTCAGGGATATTCTGTTAGATACATATGTTGAAGTGGACGGTAAAAACCCGATGGAATCATTCTACGAGGTAACGGCATTAGCCGATGCTGATTATACTGTGGAAAATTACGGAAGATATTGGCACGGATACCAGATCATATTGCGCCCGTTGTTGTGTATCTTCACCTATTCGGATATACGGCAGATTAATATGTTTTTGCAGCTTATGCTTGTTTTTCTCCTGATATGTATTCTGACAGGATCCAAGGATAGAATTTTTATCATTCCTTTTTGGGGAATGTATCTATTCCTGTGTCCGATCAGCCTGTTTAGTTCGTTGCAATTTTCTCCCTGCTTTTATATCATGATGCTTGCATTGATTGTGTTATTTGGAGTTGGGAAAGCGCTAAATGATATAAGGAGAAATTACCTGTTTCTCTTAACTGGGATCTTGACAGCTTATTTTGATCTGTTGACTTATCCGTTCATAACCTTAGGTGTACCATTGATTGCTTATCTGGGAACAGATTATAAACGTTTATCTGAAAACAGAATTTGCGGATGGAAAAATGTTTTTTTCCATACAATTTCATGGGGTATAGGATATGGAGGAATGTGGTCTGCAAAATGGATTATTGCCTCGATGCTGACAGATGAGAATATCATATATGATGCGTATAAGGAGATTAAATATCGAAGCGGTTTTTTCAGTGTAAAGCATTCCTATTATGATACGCTGAAATTGAATCTGAGCATCTGCAACGGGAAGGTCTTTTTGCTTGCAGTGTTTGGTATAGGAATATATATATTGATAGTCAGAATGAAAAATCATATTAGCATAGATCGAAGTCTGTTACCATTTGCGGGAATGCTTCTGACGGTATCACTATATCCGTTTGTCTGGTATTTCTTTACAAAAAACCATTCCAGCAGTCATTCCTATTTTACATGGAGGGAATTAGGAATCAGTGTATATGGCATTTTTATGATCAGTGTGTTAAGGATCAGACAATTCAGGGAAAGCTTTTCTGCATGACAGGGGCAGGCCAAGTGGCCTGCTCCTTTAATATTTTTTGCGATAATAGTGTTCGGCGCGCTGGATCAGCTGATAGAAGAGCATGGCGATGGCACAGAGGATGATGATGGAGGTTATCACCATGTTGAGCTGGAACACCTGGGATCCGTAGATGATCAGATAGCCAAGCCCTCTTCT
>CAZOIF010000171.1:0-2789 GCA_964579975.1 uncultured Eubacterium sp.
CATGAGGATATATATTACCTACAGTTAGTATACACAAAATTTTTTACAGTCTCTAGGTTCATGATCACTCTTTGTATAAAGAAAACAAAACATATCTCCAGCACCATTGAAACCAAATGGAATAAGTGTTATTTCTTTTGAAAGCGTAACTTTCATGTCTCGTTCTTGCCAACTTATCCATTCTTTAAGGGTTTCGATTGCTTCAGGTATTTGATCAAACAGATATGGTTCACAATCGCAGTAAAGAATTAAAAATGCTTTAGGAGCGTTTATACATGCTTCTCTATTGTTCCTAAATTCTTCTTCACTCAGTTCCAACCATTTCATTGCACCTGTTTCATAGATAGTATGAAAGGCTTTTGGAAAAACAAATCCAAGTTGTTGTTCTAATTCAAAGAGTTTCATGTAATAATCCCCTATAAAAATTTAATTTATGAGAAAGCCGGATGCTTCCCTAACACTTACTTTATACCACACCCCCCGAAAAGGCAATCCCCGCTTTCATCAAAGTGCCGCCCAGACTGCGACTCCTGTTCTTCAGGGCTGGGCTGGAAAAGGTTTAAAAAAGTATTATTTTACCACAATATGTGATAAAATAATTGTAATGGAGTTATAAAGCTTGGATTGCCTGAATAATGATCGGAGAATAATATGGGTGAAAGTTATAAACCTCCTTTTACAATGAATGAGGAGATAACAAACTTAATAGTAGAGATAGGAGAATATGTTGGTACAATTACAACTTACGATGCTATGCGTCCGAATCCAATTCTCCGCAGGGAAAATCGGATCAAGACGATACACTCATCTCTGGCGATAGAGCAGAATACGCTTACTCTGGAACAGGTTACGGATGTGATAAATGGAAAGCGCATATTAGGGCCGCCACAGGATATTCGTGAAGTAAAGAATGCATATGAGGCTTATGAAAGAATATCCGTGCTAGATCCATACAGTGTAAAAAACCTTTTGCTCGCCCATAAGATTCTGATGGAAGGGCTTGTGAAAGAAGCGGGAAGTTTTCGAAGCAGCAATGTTGGTGTTTATGCCGGGACAGAACTGATTCATGCAGGGACACCGGCAAAATATGTGCCGGATTTAATGAATCAGTTGTTCACATGGCTGAAGAAATCGAAATATCATCCGCTTGTGAAGTCCTGCGTCTTTCATTATGAGTTTGAATTTATTCATCCTTTCGCTGATGGCAATGGTCGTACAGGAAGGTTATGGCAGTCGTTGATTTTGCAGAAATGGAAAGAAGTTTTTGCATGGATTCCGGTAGAAACACTTGTGTATGAAAATCAGGAGGAATATTATAAGGTACTGCAATGGGCTGATAATATCGGGGATTCTACTGAATTTGTAGAGTTTATGCTCGAGATGATTCGCAATGCCTTAAAGGAGATCAGTGAAACACATAACAGAACAAATGTCGCAATAAATGTCGGTATAAATGTCGTAACAAATGAGGAAAAAATAATAGCTCTCTTAAGGCAGGATGGCAATATGTCAGCTAATATGTTGGCTGTATCGGTGGGAGTTACCGGAAGGCAGGCACAGCGTATTTTAGCTAAATTAAAGGCAGAGGGAAAAATAATACGACATGGGGCAAATAAAAACGGATACTGGGAAGTCATAGAGGTGAAATAGATGCAAGATGATAACTTTACTCAAAAAGAATTAAACTACATAAGCGAAGTCAAGAGAATCGGCAGGGAAAAGGGAGATTGCAAGGAACTCCAGGAACTTTCGAATTTGTGCTGGAAAGAGTACAATGACAAATCTATTTCTGAGAAAGCTTACAGTCGCATTTATGCACTTTGTATGGATTTTGCGTATCCAAGATAAATGTATAAGGGTTACTACAAGTTTTGTGTAAATTCAAAATCTGCTATAAGATAGGTAAATGGTTACTTAAGAAGCAGGGAGGGATTTTCGAAAGCAAAAGCCGATAAACTGTGATCGCTCACAAGTTTATCGGCTCTGCGTTTGTGCAAAAGTAATTCTTTCTGCCCGATTTGATTACCTCAACAGATCCACGACCAGCTCCGAACCTATTCCCGAAATACTGATTTCATTTTCACTGTCGGCTGCATTTTCACACTCTGCCGCTTTTCCTTCTTTTACATAATAAACATTACATTTTCGGCCTTTGTTTACAACATTTACCATATTTTCTTCCGGAATATGAATGATTGCTTTCGCTTTCCATTGGTTCATATCCAATCTTCCCGTAATCTTATCGACCGTAATTTCATAATCTGTCTTTGACGTGAATTCCAGACTCCCGCTGCTGTCTGAGATCAGGACCTGCTCCACATCACCGTCATATTCCAAACGGTTCAGATGAAGATGACTGATTGTAAGCAGTTTCACGCTGGCTGCAATCTCGCAATGGTCAGAATATTTATTCGGAAAAGTAATCTCAACCGTCAACGACTCTTCCGCTTCATAGCGGCTTAGCTCATTTTTGTTGAGACAAATGACATCCAGCTTATTCTGCCTGTCATCCAGCTTGATCTTAAACATGGAGTCCAAATTCTCAAGAGTTTCGGAGGACAGCTTGACATGCAGCTTCTCATCATCCCCTGAGGACAGCATGATCGTGGCCGCACTGCCGATATTGACGTCAAAATGTTTCTCACAGTCGATGTCATAAATTGTTTCACTGGTATACACCAATGTTTCCGGGGCTTTTTTTGTGACGGAATCCGTAAGCAGCTCATCCAGAGTGGTCTTAAAAATCTCTGCTATGATTACCATATTTTCAACATCCGGTAAACCTTTTC
>CAZOIF010000172.1:0-2785 GCA_964579975.1 uncultured Eubacterium sp.
AGGTGGTACAGATGAGCATATTTGAATACGACGAAGAAGCACATATGAGAGTGATCCGGGAAGAAGGCAGAGAAGAGGCAATGTTTCTCGTAAACCGTCTCCTGTCAGAGAACCGCTTGGAGGATTTGAGACGTGCGGCTAAAGATGAGGAATATATGAAAAGATTGATGGAGAAATTTGAGGTCATAGAGAAGGTCTGAACTCATTGGAACATTATGAAAAAGCAAACGACTTAATTGAAAACGGAAATAGTTTTTATCATGAAGAAAAGAATATGCGTAATTCGGGAAGGGATACTGACAGAATTTTTTCAGAAAAACTGTGCGGAGGTGGTACAGATGAGCATATTTGAATACGACGAGGAAGCACATATGAGGGTGATCCGGGAAGAAGGCAGGGAAGAGGGTAGGGAAGAGGGCAAAGAGGAATTGATTATGACTATGCATGAGAAAGGATATACATCTGCCCAGATAGCAGAAATTGTAAAAAAGACGATTGAGGAAGTAGATGCGGTCATCAAAAAAAGGGAGTCTGTATTGGCGTAAGCCGTTGCAGTCCTGAACTTCTGCCAGAAGTAGGGGAGGAATGAGTTCATATGCGAGAGGGGATTTTGATAAAAATTCCGATATGAATGTTATGATTCTGACTTCTCTTGCTGAAAACGAGATAAAGCCAGTAGAATCAGAGGACAGTATAAAGGTGGCACAGATGAGTTTTATATTGCTGGGAAAGAAGAAGCAGAGAACTAAATTGAGACGGTGTTGCGAATGCGCCGAATATTTAAGGGACACAAACAAATTAGTAGGAAAGTAAAAGTCCTAATTTGTTGCGAAAGAACCCACCCCTGCGTGCCTTTCCGGACACATTGCAGGGGTGGGTTCTTATTATAAATTAGGTGTAAGAGTTTTTGTTGGGTTATTCTACAAGGATAATGCTCTTTATTGAGAGGTCACCAGTGCATCCTTCGCCGAATCCAAGCGCAAAATGAACCAATCCAGTATCTGTTTCACCTTCGTCTATAGAAAGTGTAAACTCATGCTCCATATCATATTCTATATCAGTCTTGAAACTCTTATTATTTGCCAGTTTGGAGTCACTTTCTGTACATGTTATGGCATCTGTATCCCAACCATTAGCTGGCATGTAGAGAGAGCATGGATACTCACCATCTGCTGGATTGACGTGAACTAATACGCTTTTATATTGATTCAGTTTCTTTCCGTCTGGGAGCGTATATTTAAAACCAATCCCATTCATGGAATCTGTTGAAGCTGCAATGGTAGCATATCCGGAACTGAGGGTGATGTCTTCCTTTTGTTTCCCAACTGATGCATTATACATTGTAGCCGAATTTATTGGGACACGATGTCCTTTATAAATTAAGAAATACAACTTTATTGTATTGTCACCTATTGTAACCTTCATAGTGATAGTTCCACTATCTGCTCCCTCATTTAATGTAGCTGTTAAGGCACCATTCTCATAGGAAGGGGAACACCGGCTGTTTTCCGTAATAGTTGCAGATAGAGATTCAGAGGACTCTTCAACTGGTTCGTTACCTGCATTTATCTGCATTGCTTTCAAAACGAGCCCTCCTGCAGCATCTGAGAGTTCTTCTTCAGTACAAAGAATTCTATGATTGCTACCTTTGGGGTAATAAGTGAGATCACCTACCTTAACACCTATCCCAACAGGTGTATCGTCATATACTGTTATACTGTAAAGTCCTTGTGTTTTCGAGCCTGCAACAGTGGCGCTGATTATGACTTCACCGGCTGACACACCCGTTACTATACCATCGTCTGATACTGTAGCGATGCTGTCATCCGAAGAACTCCAGATGAAATTGATATTGTCCATTTCTTTTCCGCTTGAATCTTGTGCCGCTGCTGTCAGAAGAATTGATTTCTTTTCTTTGATTATTTTTTTATTTCCTGGATGACTGACTGACACTGTATACGGTTCGTATTCGGATAGGTTCTCAAAAGTAAAACTATAAACTTTGATTGCTGAATCGCTCACAGTAGGTGCTGTTAGTGAAAGTGCTTTCATATCAGTAAGAGATATACCCGCGGAAACAAGATCGCTGATCGGTATTCTACATATCCGGTCGCAGCTATCTCCTGCTGATAATTTGATCTTAGGAGATGATTTATATCCCGTATCTGATTCAGAATATACGGTAAGATAAGAAAGCATAGCCCTGTCCGGATATTTCCCCCTTCCAGAAGCATTACATTTCAGCCGGATCGTCAGCGTATTGTACACAGACGCATCAAATGTGCTCCCATCGCTATTGATCAGGAACCCGACAGCTGCGGTCTTAGAACCGGTCGCCAGATTACCATCTGGACTGCTTTCAAAGTAGCAGGAGCCTTCCTTCTCATCGTATTTCAGATTCCGATAATAATCCTCCGTGAATGCATCCCATTGGTTGGCCTCTATCGCCTTCACTTCATGCGGATCCACAAAGTCACCAAGAACCGTGACTTTATATGTCGCGGTTTTCGTTTTGGCAGGATCAGCTAACATGCTCGTAGTCGCTTTAACCGTGATCACAGTACCTTCCTCCTGTTCCGTAACCTGCAGCAGTCCATCCTCTGAAATGCTTACCCCGCTAAGTTCCGGATCAATGCTCCACGTAACTTTCGTCTCCGGGTCTCCGGTCGTTTTTACATTAGCAGAGAGCTGCAGTTTATTGCCGGGATAAATCTTTGTCACTTTGCCCGCTGCTGTAATAGCCACCGAATCAATCGTCTGTTCCAACACCGTAACCGTAGCCGTT
>CAZOIF010000173.1:0-2751 GCA_964579975.1 uncultured Eubacterium sp.
GCATCAGCATGCAGCCGTTGTGGGCCATAATTTCTTCTTTTAACTGCGGCAGTATTGTATCGATCACATTCCAATAATCATAAGAATCCAGCACCACCGAAAAGCTTGTATTCGGATATATCTCGGTAAGGAGCCTGCGAAGCAGCGTAATCTCGTCGCCATCCACCGCGAAATTGCTGCACATGACCGCATGTTCCGTGCTGGGACTGCCAAAAGCAACCGGTTCCTTCGTGCAGTCACATCCATACATCTGTTCCAGATAAGGAATTACCGGAACCGTAGCCGTATTCAGGAAAGACAGACACCAGCCCGCACCCGCCTTAACCGCTGACTCCGTACATTCCTCCCCTCTGAAATCGAAGGCTCCCAGCGCCTTTGCCCTGTCTATCGTATCATCGCAGGTGAGCGCATAGTATCGATTTACGATCTCCCGGTACGTAAAGCCCACCGTAGCGGCAAGCATAGGATGCCAGCTTTCCGCAGAAATCAGACTTTCCAGAGCCTGCGGCAGCCAGGCGAAATCCGGGTGGGTATTCGTGATACCAAACATCGGCACATGAACAGGAACCCTCGTTCCCTCAGGCAGTGCCACAATTTCTATGGGCAGGTAACCCAGCCTGTGGAGTTTCTCTATTTTTTCGATGCCATACACTTTCTGTCCCAGTGTGTGATCCAGCACTCGTTTATACTCGGCAATGACTTCCTCAAAAGGTCTCTCAAAGAACTCCTTGTTAAAATAATCGATCAGGTATGTCTTGATCAGTCCCTGTAATCCGAACATGACCACTTTATCCCATCGGTCGATCCTGCTCATTCGCGGCGTAAAATAGGAAACCGACTTTGTCATTTTCTGCGGAAGCATCTCCGCGTGTACCGCCTTATAATAATCGATCAGCAGCATCGGATTTGTTCTATTCATAATCAAACACCTCTATCCTCTCATCTTTTTCCGTAAAAATGCTGTTGGTAGTAAACACCTTTTCAATCAGTCCGCTTGTTAAGACTTCTCCCTCCAGAATGGTGTTCTCACAATGGGAGATGTAAAGATAAATCTCTTTTACGCCAAGCTCCTTGAGTTTTTTTGCGCTGAAATAAAAAGTGCCGCCTCTGCTGGAAATATCGTCCATGATCAAAATCTTCCTGTCCCGGATACAATCTGTCATGCCGGAGACGGCAAGCCCCTTGATATCACCTGTCTCCCAGTCGCGGTTCTTAATCCCAAAGGCATAAGGAAGTCGGAACATTCCGGAATAACGCTTGCATGCTCCCTCATCCGGATAAAACATCGTCAGGTTCTCCACGCCGCCGATCCTGTCAATGGCCTTCCGTACGAAAGCTTCCGGGGTCTTCACGCAGATTCTGTCGATCAGCGCCTCACTGACCGAAGAATGAGGATCCAGAACCGTCACAGACTCAAACGCCAGCCAGTTGATGACCTGTGCAAAATATTTCAGAGTGAACACATCTTCTTCCGTTTTAACCCGGTCCTGACGAGCGTTCGGGATATAAGGCATATCAAGCGCCAACTCCGTGATTCCATGGGCTCGAAGATGTCCCGCCAGATAGACCAGCGTTACCAGTTCCTCATTGTTTTCAAACAGCCAGGTGATCACCGCCTTCCGTTTTCTCTCCCCGCATTCCTCCGGAATCTTCTCCTTTAATAAAAGTGTTCCGTCCGGAAATCTATTGACACTAATGTCATTTTTATTAACTCTGATCATCGTGTTCCCTCCACTTCTATCTGGCACATCTCCATGGTTTTCAATGCCGCCTCGTGAGTCTCCGGCGTGACCCCTGCACAACATTCCGCATAAACCGTAATTTTTGTCTCCGGGAAATTCGCTTTTAGCAGCAGTACATTAGAAACGACACATATGTCAGTACAGAGTCCCAGGCATTCGATCTCTATCTCCTCCTGATCGCCGGCTTTACGGATCTCCTCGGCTAATCGCGTAGAACCGAAGGTTCCCTTTTCAATCGTGCTATACTCTTTTTCAGCCAATGCCGCCATGATCCTTTCGTTCAGCAGCCAGCCATCCGTCCCTTTGATACAGTGAGCAACCGGCAGTTTCTTTCCTTCCGCCGTATCCAGATAATTGCTTTGGTGTGTGTCCATCGTCACATAAATATCGCCCTCAAACTTTTCGATCAGGGATGCCGCCCTTTCCACGATACCCTGCGCTTCCTCCGTGCCCAATGCCCCATCAATAAAATCATTCTGCATATCCACTACCACCAAAATTTTTTTCATTTTCTCTTCCTCCTTTTTATTTCGTCTTTGTTATTATTTATTTGTTATTAACAATAATATATTAACAAAGGAGATATGTCAATAAGAATTTTTATTTTTTTACATTTTTTGAAAAAACCGTAAAAAATCCCCGCAGATTGCATCATCTGCGGGGAAAATCCCTACTCTATATTTCTGCGGACTCGCAAAATCACGTCTCTGCCGCTATAAAATCTTCGACATCTCAAAGGCGTAATCCGGAATCCCTTTCTGCATATTCAAGGCTTCCTCGATATCAAAATCCAAAAACTCTCCGTGCTGATAGCCCACCACACGATTTGTCTTGCCCTCACACAAAATATCAGCAGCATAACATCCCATGATAGAAGCATAATACCGATCCTTACAGGTGGGAGAACCGCCACGCTGCATGTATCCCAGAATAGTGGCTCTGGTCTCAATACCTGTAGCCGCCTCGATTCGTCTCGCCATAGAAGTGGAATGTCCGATACCCTCCGCAT
>CAZOIF010000174.1:0-2747 GCA_964579975.1 uncultured Eubacterium sp.
TATCCGGATTGATTCATATAGCCAATTCATTATATTATTACATAACCAGAATTTACCATTTCATTAAATAAAAGTTGTCAGCATAATTATATCACTTATTTCTCTCTTTTTGTTCACGCTCTATTATTTCTTTAATTTTTCTCAATCGATATAAATCTACTGTCAGTGTTTCCCCATGTTTATCGCAAAAGTACCACCATTTACATTGAGAGTTCTCACATGGCTCTTTCCTCTTCCAACAATGTCTCATTTGGACTATCCGCACTATGTTCCATGCAATAATTCCCACAATACCAATACCTTTGAAAATTAAAAGAATCTGATGTATCACCTCTCTATCCATATCTTGCACTCCATTTCCCTTTGATACTATGAACATAGCACATTGTTCTAAATATCGCAATGAATATAATCGTAACGTAATTTTACGTTCTGCAATTTTTCGTTGCGTTCATAGATAATATATAAGAGGTGATATTATGATCGACTATGAAAAATTATGGAAATATATGAAAGAACACGAGGTTAGTCAATATTATTTGATTCAACATGGGATTGGCAATAAAACAATATACAACTTAAAGAAAGGCTGCCATATTTCTACTGCAACACTTGAGAAATTATGTAACATCCTAAAATGCACACCAAATGAGATTATTGAATTTCGCCCTGATTCACAAGACATAAGCTGATTGATCTTGGCAAAGATAGAAAAACCACCCTCGCAAGGGTGGTTTTTCTATGCCTATCGCTTCAGCCCCTCTATTTTATATATTTTTCGGCCTCGCGATAAAATGCGCCCCAGTGGTAATCAGCACAGAGGCTGTAATTGCCACAAGAAATGATACCGCCTTAGGTATTTCTCCATATATGCCATGAAATATGAAATATATTTCTCCGAATACTACTCCCATCATCACCCAATGTACGACAGGGAAAGCATAAAATCCGTTTCTCGCATCGTCCTTTTTCTGATCCGCAATATAGGAGAAAAAGATCAAAACGACCGTTTCGATTACCCAAAACACCCAATGGAAGATATTATCTTCCGCCAGGTTCTCATATATGCCCAGACAATAACCGGCCAGTACCTCCATTGCAATTTTCACTGCAACAAAAGTAAAGATGGTTCCCGGAACGTGGTTTGTCACCTTTCTGCAGACGATCAGCAGCGAATAATACAGCATAAATATAATTACGGCTTTCCCGACATAGATCCAAAGCTGTTCTTTATTAGAAAAAATAAAATCCGTGTTTTTTTCCACATACAGTATATTCAGTCGGATGACCGCTGCCTGCACCAGCAGAGGAATCCCTGCCATAAGCAGTCCGCCCAGGTAATGGCAGGTCAGTAAATTGCGTGACTTTACCGGAAATATGCGCAGTACTTCTGTGCGGTTTTGGGTTTCCTGCACCAGCAGCCTGACTGCCTGCGCTATGAATGCCGCTATCACGGTCATCAACACCATAGGTTCCAAAGATACATACGGGATTTCATCTATACAGGCTCTGCCTGGATCAAACAGATCCGGATGGGTATTCCAAAGATTACGCAGATATTCCGCACGTTCTGAGTAATCCTCCAGGTGAAATAATTTATGATACGAGCCATATACGTTCGTTAGCAAATAAATTACCAGCAATGTCATGACTACCATCATAATCCCCCAGTAAAATCGGTCCCTTTTGAATATTTTTTTGAAATCACTCATTCTGAAATCCTCCCTCTTTTTGAACGTCACTCACCCTTCCTTTTCCCTGCATATGTATTTTCTTTAATAGCATGTAAATCTCTTCCAGTGTGACCTGCTGCCCGGAATAATCTTCGATGCCCAGTTTATGCAGTATGCGTTCGCTCTCTTCCCGTTCTCCCACCGTGTAAAATTCTGACAAGTCTCCGATCCTGGATGCTGCATGGACAGTCATGGCAAACCGCTTGTCATCGGCTGCCTCCTGTGGCAGAATCCCCTTCCATTTCTGTACACTTTCCATGAAGTCATCTACGGATTTTTGTGCGAAAATCTCTCCCGCCTCCATCATGGTCACGCTGTCGCACATGCGCTCCACATCTGCAAGATCATGACCGGAGAAAAGCACTCCGATCTGCTCTCTGTCCACTTCTTCAATCAGAATATTGCGGAACATTGCTTTGCTCTCCGCATCCATACCACTCTCAGGTTCGTCCATAATCAGATACTCCGGCTGCTGGGCAATCGCTAAGATAAAGTTCAATTTCGACCTTTGCCCCTTGGACAAAGTGCCTATATTCTTTTTGGGATTGATGCCAAAACGTTTCACCAGATCATCAAACTTCTGTCTGGAAAACGTGTCGTAGAAGTTCTGATAGTATGCTGCCATTCCTGCCACAGAATAGATATTAATAAAATCAAGCTGCTCCGACACATACGCCACTTTTGCTTTCACTTCCGGATTATCATAAATATCCTTTTCATCATACTGTACCGTTCCCTGTGCAGGTTTATAGATCCCCGCAGCGCATTTCAGCAATGTGGTCTTGCCGGCTCCGTTAGACCCGATCAAGCCATGAATCTCGCCCTGATGAACGCAGAGATCAACTCCATGGATAACCGGCCGGTTATTGTAGCCTTTGTGTAAGTTCTTTATCTCTAACATCTGCTTCTCTTTCCTTTCTGAAATTTTTCTGCCAAAGCTTTAGATGGAAGAATAGATCTCCTTTACCAGATTTACCACATCCGCCTCGGAATAACCCGTACGTTTTAGTTCGA
>CAZOIF010000175.1:0-2739 GCA_964579975.1 uncultured Eubacterium sp.
GATAAGAAATTCCATTCAGTACAAAACGATTTACCATTGCTATACCCTCCTTATAAATTTTTCTTATATATTATAACACCTTTTGCCATTTTAGGAAATCAATAGCCCAAAACTATCGCGAACGTTTCCTGACCATAATATACCAAATCAATAGTGAGGTAATCCCAATAGCGACCGCTATCACTACAGCCATAACAGCATTTATGGCATTATTATTACCGGTCACACTATCCGTATTCTCCAAAGCCTCCTCTGTCCCCGTTTCCCGGTCAATATACGCAATCGCATAAGAAGAAAACTTATCAGTAGAAAAAGTGATCGTATCCGGGTTGTCATCTTCATCCGAAAGCTGTGCAAAATCCTGACTTCCATCTTGTTCTGTGTGCAGCCTTAAAATATAAAACTTCCGGTTCTCCGCCTTCAAATGCTCCGGAATACAAACTGTCATTTTCAATTTTTCCGGAAGTTCAGAAATCGTCTGCGTATCTTTCTTTTTCGTTTCCCTTAACGATACCTCGAAATACCGCCCGATCATGATTCCTGGGAGCTTATTTTCTTCAAAAGCTTCTTTTATCTGCTGCGATTCTTTTCCTTCCGTATCTTTTATGGCAAGCTCTATGGTAACCGGCATATTACCCTGCAGCATCTCCAGCTTTTCTTCCCCGCTCAAAAGCAGTTCAGGCACCTTCTCAATGTCGGGAACTCCAAAATTGTCCTGCTCCCTGTCCATAAAGTCATTTCGTACGATCAGCTGCAGATCCCCTGTATTCCGCGCAGCAGCCAGCAATTCATCATCCTTATTCTCCTTGATCAGCTGCTTGGCTTCATCCACGGAAATCTTGAGTTCCGCGAGAGTACCTGTTGCCTCCTCCTCTTTCAAGTCGTCCTCCGGTTTCTTTTGGTCGTCGTCCTTGTTCTCCTGTCTATCGCCAGCTTCCGGTTTTCTTTCCGGATCATCTTTAACGTCTGTCTTTCCACTATCACTCTGCCCCGGCGCCTCCACAAAGTCTGCAGAAATCGTATGGTCTCCCTTTACATCCGTAAAATTGAATGAAGATGTTTTTCCTATCTCTTTTCCGTCCACATATATAGTACGGATGGCATAGCCGCTCTTGGGTGTGATCGTATATAATACCGTTGATCCCTCTGTGACTGTAGTTTTACCCTCCGGCGTAACCGTACCGCCCGCAGAAGATACAGAAGCAGTGATCGTATAAGTTTTCGGCTCTGTCTTGATCTGAACATCCATCGGCTTAAACTCTGCCACATAGGTGGCATCGCTATGTATATTATCCACCACATACCGGGCATCCTGTGATACTCTGTTATTATTTTGCAGCCATCCCTCGAAAGTGAAGCCCTCGTTAGGCACCGCAGAGATTACAGCATAACCGCCTTCCTTGACAACGCCGCTCCCATATACCGCCCCGCCGTTATCAGGAGAGGCCTGAAGCTGTATATTATAGGTGGATGGCTGTACAGTCACCAACGCCGACGCACTGTATCTGCTGTCCTGTCTGGAAACCGCCTTCACGATCAATGAGGAGGCTGTTTCATCCGAAGCCACATTCAAAACCCCGTTCCCGTCAATAAACGTGTTCTGACTTGTCTGTCCGGATACACTCCATGCCACTTCTCTGCTGTAATTGTTTTCCCCAGCCACAGAAGCCGTAAAAACACATGATGCGTTTTTGGAAACAACAGTAGTTCCGGGAGAAATGCTGACCGATGTAACTGCCGGTCTTCCCTCCTCCACAGAAGGCGTGCTCACCTCATTTTCCGCGGCACGACACGGAAGGCTCCCGCAAAAAAGCATCAGCATGATCAGTATATATGCACCTACACGGTATAAGGCTTTCCTTTTCATTTTATCATTCCTTTATCCTTAGAAGTTCCATTTCATCCCGCATAGCTGAAAAACCATATTTCTCATACAGCGGGCGCCCCATCTCGGTTGCTTCCAGTGTGATCTGCAAAACGCCATGCTCCCTCGCCTCTGCTACCAACAAATCCAATGTTCTGCGGGCGATTCCCTGTCTGCGATACTCCGGCGCAGTATACATATTCATAATATAAGCCTTTTTGCCGCTGGGATTATGATAAGTAGGCATGACCTGATAAAAACTCACGCCGCCTGCACCGATAAACCTGCTGTTATCATATACCAGATATGCAACATGCGCTCCTGTCGGCAACGCGCGCCTATAATACTCGCGCGACTGCCTTTCTACCTCCGACATATCTTCTCTGTCAGAAAGCTTGTTTGCCGCACGAAGGACGATGATTCTTGTCCGCACTAACTCGTCAATATCTTCTATCGTTGCTCTTTTGTATTCGTAGTTTTCTATGAAACTCTGCATTTATATCCTCTGCTGACCTTACATCCCATTTCCGTAAATGACTCTTCTATATCATCGTATATTTTGTCCCATTAGTCAACATATCTTAGTTGAACAATGCCTGTTATAATGTCAAACTAAATGGCTATCATCCTTATGCCGTTACCTGTCAATATCAAGACGCATCGGGAAATATCCATATGTTCAGGAGCCGGTATCTGCACTTTAACCCGGAGCCTTTTCTGACCGATCAGATGGTAAAGGTTTATCTGGATCATGAAGATTATAAATACTATTATGTGGATATTGATGAAGTGTTTCATAATATCATCGAACATTAAGAAGACGTTCTCTCTTCCGACAGGGTAATCTCTCTCTTATGATCACGGTGTATCCCGAT
>CAZOIF010000176.1:0-2733 GCA_964579975.1 uncultured Eubacterium sp.
TCCATGCTTTTCCAACCTGCTCACCGGACACATAGTATCCATGCTGAAACTGATCGAAGATAAGGGCGTCCAGCTTTGCAGGATCGACTTTTCCATTATCGGAAAGAACGCTTTCCTCTGCCGCAGTATTTACAATTTTCCCTATGATGCAATAGAAACTCTCTGTTTCAACGACCTCGGCAAGTTCACATTCCATGACTACCGGAAATTCTTCGATGATCGGTGCACCCACATGAGCGCTTTTGGATGCGGTATATCCGGTTCTCTCGAATTTATCTGACATTTTGTTTCCAGTAGCAATACCAAAGAAATCTGCCACATCCATGTGTGCCCGGTCTGCGATGCTTACCGTAAAAGCTTTTTTCTTAAGAAGATTCTGGGTAGTCTTATGATCTTCGTCAATAAACAGGGCAATTCTGTCCTCATTACAGATCATCCCCCATGCGGCATTCATGACATTTACCTTGTCTTCTTCTCCATATGCAGCTACCATTAGGACCGGCATAGGATAAACGGCCTGAACGACTCCTAAATCTTTCTTCATCTTTTTCCTCCTTTTTATTGAAAAGTTTGTTCCTTTTACGATTAGGATTGACTGAAATCCTTTTCATTATCATAATCTTATCAAATACCTATTGGCACAACAAGTACTGTCATTGAAGTTATATACTATCTCAGAGGAAAGTGTTATGCATAAGGCAGTTAGAAGCACGTTCCATATACCAGCTATAGCCGGCAAAGATCACCGTTCTTTTTCCGCCTTGGAAAAGCGGAGCGGTAGACTGTTCAAACCATTTGCGCACGGCTTTGACAGAGTTCTTATCGCCCTCAATCTTTGCGTTCACGTTTGATTGAATCATCATGAATTCAATAAAGGAATCCTGATCAAATTCGTATTCCATTTCATGCCGGATTTGATTTTTCATCAAGAAACCGTACCGCGCCACATCTTCCTTTGTCCAGACGGACTCGTTGCGGAATGGTCTCGGGAACTCCTTTAAATAAGCATCATGCCACCAGGTGGTGTATGCGGAGCAGTCTTTCATTTTGTCAGAGATCCAGAAATCATAGATTAACAGATAGCTGTGATCGCTCATCACGTTGTTCAGTTTCTTTAAAAAGAGATCCCTATCTATCCATTGAA
This sequence comes from uncultured Eubacterium sp., assembly GCA_964579975.1. GTDB lineage: Bacteria > Bacillota > Clostridia > Lachnospirales > Lachnospiraceae > Eubacterium_F. Next base: position 1,145 of record CAZOIF010000176.1, read on the forward strand.
CAACACCGGCTGCGGTGACGATATCAAACTTTGTTGCAAACGCAGGCAGTTCCTCGGCCCTGCTTACAATAAAATCGTATGTCTCGGCGCATGTGCATACTTCTCTTGCAACCGTGATCATTTCTTTGGAAATGTCAGTTCCCGTCACATGGCCGCAGATCGTTTTCAGTGCTTTTGAGGACAAACCGGCACCGCAGCCGATATCCAGCCCGTTTGAGAAAAAACGGGGAGTGACATCTTTGCGGAATCGCTCTATGATCTGCTTGTGTAAAAAGGGGCGCCTTTTATATCCTTCTGCAATTCTATGAAAATCGAAGCTTTTTGAATCCATTTATTTTATAAAAGTCCTTTCCCTCAATCTGATATATAATCTGGAGTTTATCTACGCAATCATTCATATTCATCCATAATACTGAAATTGTAGCATATCATTAAGTGAATCACAATCCTACGGGGAGCGTATGTGGTCCAGCACGGCGGAATATTTAGATGATTTTATTTATAAAGAATAAATTGACGAATAATCTGACAATTTACCATAAAGTCTTTATTTACAATCTGTCGAAACGGGTGTATTATTGTATACATGTAGATCGCAAAGGAGCGCTAGATGGCTTTTTTTGCGATCTTCTTTTATCGGGATAACAGCATAGAACAGAATCTGAAATTCTGCTCGCGTGTCTCAGCAAAATGCTTCGACAAGGAGGAAGAGTTATGTTTGATGTAAAGACGGATATTCCCGCCTCCCCGCTTCACCGGGCGGAATTTGAGCACGATGCCTGCGGTATTGGTGCATGTGTGAACATTAAGGGGAAAAAGAGCCGCGCTACCGTGGAAAACGCTTTAAAGATTGTGGAGAATCTGGAGCACAGGGCCGGTAAGGACGCGGAGGGAAAGACTGGTGACGGTGTGGGGATCCTGACTCAGATGCCCCATAAATTTATGGTCAAGGTAACTAAGGAGCTGGGCTTTTCCATCGGCGGGGAGAGAGAGTATGGTGTGGGCACCTTTTTCTTTCCCCAGGATGAATTGCAGCGCAATCAGGCGAAAAAGATGTTTGAGATCATTGCCAGAAAAGAGGGACTGGAGTTCTTAGGCTGGCGTGATGTACCTACGGTGCCGTCTGTTCTCGGTCACAAGGCGGTGGAGTGCATGCCCTGTATTATGCAGGCGTTTATCAAGAAGCCGGCCAATGTGGAGAAAGGGCTTGAATTTGACAGAAAACTATATATCTTAAGACGTACTTTCGAGCAGTCCACGGATGTGACTTATGTGGTCAGTCTTTCCAGCCGTACCATTGTCTACAAAGGAATGTTTCTGGTGGGGCAGCTCCGCACCTTCTTTTCCGATCTGCAGGATGAGGATTACGAGTCGGCCATCGCCATAGTGCATTCCCGTTTCTCCACCAACACGAATCCAAGCTGGGAGAGGGCGCATCCGAACCGCTTTATTGTACATAACGGGGAGATTAACACCATACGGGGTAATGCGGATAAGATGCAGGCCAGAGAGGAGAACATGGAATCAGAGCATCTGGAAGGACAGATGCACAAGATCCTGCCTGCCATCAACGCTTCGGGATCGGACTC
>CAZOIF010000177.1:0-2719 GCA_964579975.1 uncultured Eubacterium sp.
ATAAACAATTCGCCACAGTTATTTATTATATTATACGCTTCCGCGCGTGTCAACTTATTTTTTATTTGATTAGCTTTGATTTTTGAACAAATATATCAAACCGTGACAAAAAAGCGATGGATAACCCGTCGGTTTTTTCATGCTCTTATTGTTCCTGTTTTTCTTCCGTTTCTCCTTCATCCATTTCACCTTCAGTCAAGTTTTTCAGATAAATGCCAAGACTCAGCAGAGCGAAACTGGATATTGCAAATTCCTTATAGGTAAACCAATAATGGCTGTAGGAATGCTCCGCCATGACTAGCATCCATCCAATCGGTAAAAACGTAATCGCAATTAAAAGAAGAATGAATACCGCATTTTCAAACACCATACGGCGTGTGAGCTTCCGAATGCCAAAAGCGAGAATCCCCAACCATAAAAATGCCAACAAAAACGGCCACTTCATAAATACACTTATATTTTTAACAATCGCATCCAGACGACCGCATTCCGCTTCTTTCATACTGCCTAACGATGCACGAAATGCTATCTGATTCAGTGCATCCCCAAACATATTTTCTTTCCTAAGAATGCTGCTCACCAGCCATTTACCGCTCCACATACCGCCATAGCCGAAGCACCATAACAGCATTTTCTGAAAAACTGCTTTCACACTGACCATTCCGATATTATCCCTATTTATAACAAGGTATAGAACAATCAAAATCCCACAGGGCACAAGCGGATAAGTAAGTAAATCCAAATACGCAGTTAAAACACCTGTTATAAAAAACAAGAAATTTATTTTCTTTTCTTCTGCCCTTCCTTTCCAGACAATCCATAGCAAATATATTACCGAAAGCAGCATCACATAATAGACCGAAGAAAACTGTAAAGACACCGCTGCCGTCAAAGGATTTATGACAAATACCGTTATAAGAAAAGCCGGTATGTACTGCTCCAGCCGAATACTACATAACAATTTTAGCACAGAAAACAACAAAAGATTCTGCATGAAAAAATTCAGAACTCTGATGTCTGCATAATCAAAAAATAAAAGCAGAAGCTTCAAAGGCACAAGATATCCATGCCAGTAACGCCCGTAGGGAACCCGAAAATACTCGAATGCGGAAACTTCATTTGCATAGTTCGTCAAGGCAAGCTCCGGGGAAAGCTGCTCAGAACCAGGGTAATAGTTACTTGCCGCTTTCTTTATCGTCCCTTCCCCTCCGTCATAAATGGCTGCGCCCAGCATAATACTGTCAGTAAAATTATCCAACTGCATATACTTGTACCCGTTTACCAGCTGTGGATAAATTCCCTCGTAATTAAAAATTTCACTGGAACGGGCTACATTTGCCTTCATATTTTCAATTGGCAGCAAATAAACAGCAATGAGCATCAACATTCCAAAGATGATGCTGATACACAATGCAATAACATATTTTATAAAAGTATATACTTTCATTTCCCCTGGTTTAAACTGCTTCATCTTCTTCATATGTCCGAATACGATGAAAACACCGCTCCTATCGTAGTGTTTTTCGTATTTTCTGTGACAATACGATTATAGGATAAAGTACTTTTTCCGTCAAGCAATACTCCTTTATTAGCCGAATAACCATATAAACTGTTATTCCAACCAGGCATCTAAGAGTGCTGACCGAGATTATATAGTAAAAAAGAGAATGTGGCAAGCCCCCACTCTCTTAACATTTTTGTGTCTTTATAAGTTTATCCTGTAAAAATTCATACCCCATCAGCGTCAGCCCACAGGCCGGCGCAGTGGGCCCTGCCGCCTGCCTGTCCCGGGCCTCTAAAATATCCTTTACCTTCTCGGGGGACAGATGCCCTCTGCCCACCTCCATCAGAGTGCCTGCAATAATTCTTACCATATTATATAAGAAGCCTCTGCCGGTAACAAGAATGCAGATCTCCTCTCCCTGCCTTACCACTTCTATGGCATCAATCTGCCGCACCGTGGTCTGTGCCTGGGTATCTACATTGCAAAAACTCTTGAAATCATGCTCTCCCACCAGATACGCCGCCCCTTGGTTCATTAACTCAACATTAAGCGGAACATAGGTAAAATGCGCGTACAGCCTTTTGGTCGGCAGCGGAAATGGCGCATTGAAGATCCGATACTCATAGGTCTTGCGGCTGGCGCAGTGCCTGGGATGGAAATCCGATGCCACTTCCATTGAACCCTGGATGCGGATATCCTCCGGCAGACGTTGGTTTAAAGCATAAGAAAATTTATCGGCGGGAATGGGGCTCTCCGTGTCAAATACAGCGATATTGCCCAGAGCGTGCACCCCGGAATCGGTACGGCTTGCACCGATCACCTCGATTGGCTCCCCTGTAAGCTCGCCCAGACAGCGATTCAGCACACTCTCTATCGTCTCCGCATCTGGCTGTAGCTGCCAGCCGCAGTAAGCCGTCCCATCGTATGCAATGGTTAACATAACTCTTTTCAATTCTTTTACCTCAAAGCTCCTCTATGCACCACAATTCACGATTTACATAATATCACTGTGATTTCTCCCCGACCATCTATGGCAACAGCAGTATTTTCCTCACAGATATATCCGTATCGCCACACATCCTGCAAAATACAGAAGCAGCACACAGTAGGCCACTCCGTCAGCGGCATGATAGCGCAGTGGCTTCATCTTAGTACGATGTTCTCCGCCCCGATAGCATCTGGCCTCCATCGCCATGGCCAGATCATTGGCACGAC
>CAZOIF010000178.1:0-2570 GCA_964579975.1 uncultured Eubacterium sp.
GATATGCCAACACCTTAAAATATGGCGGTTTTGAGTTCCTTTGCAGATTAAAAGAACAGAAACTGGTGAAAAATATCGGGTTTTCCTATCATGATGACGCAGAATTGCTGGACGAAATCCTGACAAAATATCCAGAGATGGATTTTGTGCAGCTTCAGATCAATTATCTGGACTGGAACAGTGCGGCAATTCAGTCGGGCGCCTGTTACGAGGTGGCCTGCCGTCATGGGAAACCGGTCATTGCCATGGAACCTGTAAAGGGCGGAAGTCTGGCAAATCTCCCTGTGGAAGCCAGAAATGAGATGGAGAAAAGAGGCGCTCAGGGGTCACCCGCATCCTATGCCATTCGTTATGCCGCATCTCTGGACAATTGTATGATGGTATTAAGCGGTATGAGTAATTTGGAACAGCTTATGGACAATACCTCCTACATGAGGGATTTTCAACCGCTTGACAAGGAAGAGCGGGAGATGCTGCAACGAATTACCGATCTTGTGAATCGCAATATGACACCATGTACAAACTGTAAGTATTGTATGGAAGAGTGTCCCAAGAATATCAATATTCCCGCCTATTTTGGATTGTACAATATGTATGCTGCCACCGGTAAGAAGACGAATATGTACTATGAGAGATATTCCATGAATCATGGCAAGGCTGTGGACTGTATCAAGTGCGGAAAGTGTGAACGGATCTGCCCCCAGCATATAGAAATCCGTGGGGCGCTGGAGAAGTTTGCGGATTTGTACGAACGGAATTAATGGAAAACAAACAGTGATACAAACAAGGGCAAGGCGTTCTATCGAAAGATAGGCGCCTTTTATCGTGGGCTGCGGTTGTTTTCAATTCCCAATCTGCCTCATAAAGTCATGGCTTATATTTTAATACATCCGGACCAGCTAAAAAACAGAAAATATAGTTGACAAACCAAATTAAATTGCGTACAATCTAAATAAGCATTTTGCAAAATTTAATTTTATGCAATTTATAACAAGAAAAAGATATTATGAATAACAAAAAGAGGAGGAATAGGTATGAAAATAGAGGTAAGGTATTACACAAGATCGGGCAATACGAAAAAGCTGGCGGAAGCCATTGCAAAAGCGGTAGGGGTAGAGGCGAAGACGGTTGAAGAGCCGCTTCGGGAGGACGTTGACATCCTGTTTCTTGGCAGTTCCGTCTATGCGTATGGGGTAGATGACAAGATTAAAAAGTTTATTTCCAACATTGATGTAGCGGTGGGGAAAGTTGTAAACTTTAGTACGGCAGCTTTAGTAAAATCCACTTATAAGCAGGTGGGAAAACTTCTTGCGGAAAAGGGAATTGTGCAGGCCGAGGAAGAATTTTACTGCAAAGGGTCTTTTGGTCTTATGCATAAAGGAAAACCGGATGACAAGGATTGCAAGGCTGCGGCGGAATTTGCAAAAAAAGTCATATCGTGATAAATGATGTAGCATAAAAATGCTATGAGGAGTTATGATAATATGCCAAACAACGAATACGACAGATTAAAACTTGAAAACCAGTTATGCTTTCCGCTCTATGCCTGTTCCAAAGAAGTGATCAGGAGATATAAACCGTATCTCGACAAGCTTGACCTGACATATACCCAGTATATCGCAATGATGGTAATGTGGGAGAAAAAAGAGGTAACTGTCACGGAGCTGGGGAAATGCCTTTATCTGGATTCCGGTACGCTCACTCCTGTACTGAAAAAACTGGAAGAAAAAAACTATGTGGTACGGAACCGCTCGAAAGCAGATGAACGGAATCTGATCGTTTCCATCACACAGAAGGGCGAGGACTTGAAGAAACAGGCGGTTTCGATCCCTGAGAGCTTGGGGGCCTGTGTTGATTTGGAACCGAAGGAGGCGCAGCAGCTATACCGGCTTCTGTATAAACTGCTTGATGGGTTATCCTGACACGGAAAAGGAATTGTAAAAGAAAATGTAAATGGAAAGGGCAATGATTATGCGGGCAATCATGGAAACATTGTTTGACGTTGTGTATTTACTTTTGGTCATCACTGTCGGAATTAGGATGATGATCAAAGGCAGGAAGGAAAGGCAGTATTTCTGGTTTGGGCTGATGGCGGTAATTCTCGGCTGCGGTGATGCATTCCATCTTCTTCCACGGGCCTATGCATTATGCACGACGGGGCTGGAAAATTTCACTGCGGCGCTTGGCATTGGCAAGCTGATTACTTCTGTTACCATGACTCTATTTTATGTGCTGCTGTATTATATATGGCGAATCCGTTATCGTGTGCAGGGACAGAATGGCCTGACTGCCTGCATCTGCCTGTTGGCGGCTTCCAGAATCGCTTTGTGCCTGTTTCCGCAAAATGAATGGACATCCGCAGATGCACCGCTGTCATGGGGAATCTACAGGAATATTCCGTTTGTATTGCTTGGGCTGATCATCATTGTCCTTTTTTACAGAAAAGCACGCGAAGCAGACGACAGAGCATTCCGGTTTCTGTGGCTGGCGATTGTGTTGAGCTTCGGATTTTATATTCCTGTAGTACTTTTTGCAGATGCGGTTCCTATGATCGGTATGCTTATGATACC
>CAZOIF010000179.1:0-2543 GCA_964579975.1 uncultured Eubacterium sp.
GGATCACGTTCATGCCCGCACGTTTCATCATTTCCATATCGGTCTCAATGCGGTCTTCAGGGAGATATTCATCGTAGTATGCCGCGCCGAAGAGAAGTTTATTTGTTTTCATGGGGTCCTCCAAGCTTATTTTGATGCTTTGAACAGGCTGAGCTTCCATGCCCTTATCTTTTCCAGAGAACCGTTCAGATACAGCATATTGCACAGTAATCCTCCAAAAGTCAGACCGGTGGCAAAATCGCTCAGGTTCTTGCAGGGCTGCTCCGGAATAAACCCGAATCCCTCCGTTACCTCCAACAGAACGGAAAACAGAAGGATGATCAGGATTCCCAATGTCATTCCGCGCAGCCGCTTTTTCAGCGCTTTCTTTTCCGTATCGCTGTATTCAGCGACTTTCATTAAGGTATTCTTTGTCTCGTTATCCATATTCTCGCTTTTCCTTTCTCCATCAATGATTTCCCGGATGTCAACATCATAGAAATCTGCGATTTCAATTAAGATGCCAAGATCCGGCATGTTGCTTCCGGTTTCCCATCGTGAAACGGTCCGGGAAGATACATTGAACTCTTCCGCCAACTGTTCCTGTGTCAGGCCTTTGCTTTTTCGCAGGTCCTTTAAGAAGTTTCCGATTTTTCTTTGATTCATCTCTGTCCTCCCTATGATGCCAGAATACAGAATACCGGCGTACGGATGAAAATAACACGACACAAAGCGAGAAATGCGTGTTTTTTCATGCAGACACGTCGTGTCCGGTCGAAAAATTGCGATTTATTCTGCTGAAGAAAGTTCCTTTCTCATCGCATTGAATCCAATCAGTACAGTCCATACATAAGCACAGGTCTTTGGCATCATCAGCATTCCGATCATCGGCACCGCATCAGCAAATAGGACAACAGGTAAATAGAAGCCGAAACTGATCAAAATCGTCAGCCACAGATGTTTGAACATGACGTCTTGTTTTTCTCTTGCACTCCTATAAAAAAGTGTGATAATTAAAATCCCTAAGATCGTAAAAGGAATATTGCGATAAATTCCCCAGGATAGGGGAGCATCGGGGCTTGTCCAGGCATTCTGGGGGAACAGGCACAAAACGATTCTGAGAATCCCCAAAAAATATACCGCATATGTGATCATATTCTTGCCTTCTACGCGGTAACGCAGGCGCCAGACGTAATACAAAATGACATAGAAGATGGTCATCGTGATAGAGGTAATGAGTTTCCCGATTCCCAGTGCGGATGTATAGTGATCAAGTCCTGTTGTGCAGAGGGCGTAGGCTCTCGGAATCAGGTGAAAAGCGTCCCCCAATCCCAGTATAACTGCCATAATACCAAATAAGCGGTATTGCTTATTTCCCTTACATTTCACAAGCATTAGGATTCCTAAGGTAAGTACGGTTGTTAAATAGATGATATCGAATAAAGTTTCCATGATTGCCTGCATCGTATTTCCTCCTTGCTAATAGATTGATTCTATATCAATATACCTGTTTTGGAGCTTTTCTTCGTACACCAGCCATATTCTGATTAGTTCAAGATCACCATACGTTTTCGCTTAAAATCTTCATTCATCAGTCTGCCTCCTGCGGCTCCTGAATCGCTGTTACAGCGGTCTGGAAGTCCTTTAGATTTTCCACCAAAGACTTGCTCTCATCTCTGATAAACTCCGGCTCCCAGCTATCCAGCCACCACAGACTGTCGTAAAGCCGCCCTTCCTTTTCAAAAGTACCCAGTAGGTCGCTGTCGGTATTGAGCAGCTGGACGCTGTGGAAGAGCAGATCATTGATCTCATCCATAAAAGCGGCGATGGCTTCCGGATCAAAATCACCGTGAAGGGGAGAACCAAAGTTGATATCAAAATCAATTTCATTCTGCCGTACCTTCGTCTCTGTATTGTCTGCCAGAGTGGACAGCGTATAGCTGTATGTACATGCGCCTTGAAACATCATTGGTTGGTAACGCAGGAGATAATCCTCTCCGTCCAGAGTACACAGAAATATGCTCGTCCATCCTGCGTGAGCAAAATACCCTTCTTCAGAAGTGATTAATTTGTCATTTTCTATGATTTCCAACCGCTGACCTGCTCCATCATCGATATCTGTCAGACGCATTTCTTCGGCTATACCGTTGTGGTTCAGGTCGGGAGTGACAGATTGGGGCGTAACGGTCCCTGTCGGAGCATCGTTCCGGCTCTCTGTTGTCTTGTCTGTTTCCTGCCCGGCGGAACATGCGCAGGTTAGCAACGTTACCAGGAGCATTTCAATCAATAGGAAGCAGATTTTCTTTTTCATAATATGTACTCCGTCATAGAATTATTATCAGCTCTTTATTTGCAATCAAAAAAGTGCTATAATTTCTTATAAGCCATTATGAACTCTGATCAGAGAAAAAACAAGGGAAATCAGCTTGATAATGGAATCAGTAAAAGTGGCATTAAAAGGATAGGTTGCGAAACACGTTATGATCAGAGCTAGGGTAAAGTTTTTGTGGGAAAAGAATAGATAAAAATAGGAAAGCACCTTTTTCTGTGTTAGGATTTGATTG
>CAZOIF010000180.1:0-2527 GCA_964579975.1 uncultured Eubacterium sp.
GTCTTTACCTTCCCCATTTCCAGAGAAGCCTTCACGATCTCATTGATGGTGCGGTCTGAGAAACGTCCATCCTCCCGTTTATTGCTGGAGTCCAACAAAGAAGCAAAAAAGTTCTTACGCCCAAGTTCCTCCAGCGCAGAGCGAAGCTCCGGCTGCAACACTACCACAAAGGCCGTTGCCGCGATACTGATGATATTGGGCACGATCCAAAGAATCGTATTCATATTGCAAATCGCTGCGATTATGATAAAGACAAGGATTACGATAACGCCCTTTAAGAGTACCCATGCCCTTGTATTTTTGATCCATACCAGAATGTGGTATGCCACAAAGGTTAGGATGATGATCTCAGCCACGTCGTTCCAGTGAATTGTAGGCATGTGCAGTTTTGCGAGATAGACCCCGATCCAGTTATTCAGTTGTTCCATCTCTCTTCACCTGCCTTTTATACTGTTCTCTAGTGATTCGTCGGTCTTGCAGCCTTTCCGGAAGATGCCCTCGCAGAATTGATATGCTTTACTTTTTTCTCCGGCCGCGCTACCGTGACCTTCGGCACTGCCTTTACATAATAATAGTATTCATCATCTTCAAATTGTACTTTTTCTGTTCGACTATAATCCACATAAAACACAAAAAACTGCAATACCAGCACAATCAGGAAGGATATGATCGTTCCCAGAATCACACTGAGCAGCGACAGGTTTATGTCAAAGATCAGGTCTCCCACCAACAGTACCATGATATTCACCACTGCCCCTGCTATCATGGCGATGGTCCACGCATAATCTATACTCAGACGCCTTAGCAGATACACGATGATCACCGTGAAGGCAAATGCCGCTATCATCACGATCATCTCCCGGTTTTTTAATAATCCGTCAATAATAAACCTGAACTTGGCCGCAGTCTCCTCCTCCGTCATGGCCGCGATCGCCGTCGCATTTTGCGTCACATAGTGGATCATATAGTAAACGATCACACCACATGCTACTGAGACAGCCGACGCGGGCGTTCCCACCAGACCCATGGATATAGGAATCACATAGGGTATCTTCAAAAGAAAACAGATCGGCATCAGTACCACTACCAGCGTATCTTTCGGCGAGAACCGAAGGTACAGCAGAAAAAGCAGTAAAAATCCCGCCCCCACTACCGCGGCGCACTCCAGACTGAAAGCATAAAGGTGCAGGAGTACAAAAACAGCGCCCATCAGGACGATAAAATTCATCGGCATGAAGGAACACATAAGAGCCACGATCAATACCACGGTCAGTTTGGTGATAGACTCCATATAACCCAGCCTGGAATTGATCAGAAGAAGTGTTATAAGCGCCAGAAGGAACTTCAAAAGCGGCGTAATGTACACCTCGTATTTACTGTATATAATCATGAGCATCTGTTTTATAACCAGTAAAGTAGTCATTGCAAATCAATCCTTTTATCGTTCATGTTCTTTCTTGTACATAGCAGAAAGCTTGTTCAGGTTCATATAATATGTCCGCAGACTCTTTCTCGCCCTGCTGTATCTGACTGCATAGACCAGATAGGAGATGACCGCATAGGCGCCTATCGTCCCCAAATAAAAGAACAGAACATTTTTCGCAAACTCCAGAAGATCCATCTTGTAGATCTCTGTCATAAAAATTTCAAAATCATAAAAAATGTACATAGCAAAAACCACTACAAATGCGATGGTTGCACTTATAATGGATTTAAGCACCTGCCAGCCTATATAGTCGTTCCGAAAAAAGCTTCCTATGGCAAGATTTTTCTTCCCCTCGCGTGCTTCATAGGAAGCCATCTTGGTCATCAGAACGACTCTTTCTTCATTTAACATAGAACTTCTCCAATTTTCGAAACAGATCAATTCAGGAAACGCATCTTCGGATTTTCCTTGGTATCCTTCTTAACCATCTTGGGCGGTTCAGGTTTCTTAATGCTGTTCCCCAGTTCGTTCACCATGGTGTTCTTACATTTCGAGCAGAAACGTCCTGTCATGATAGCTGCACCGCAGTTTTCACAGGAAAGCGTGATACCGGAATCAGAACTCAGTTCCAGACGCTCCTCGCGAAGCCACTGATGAATCTGATTCGTAGATACATCGCATGCCTCCGCCACCTGGGGAATCGTTGCATGGCCATTATCCTGGATGTACTTTTTCACTTCATGGAATTTCTCTTCCAGCTTCTCCCGGCACGGAATACAGATCGGCGGGCCGGAAACATAGTTAAAGAGATTGCCGCATTTTCTACAGTTTCTTACATTCATATCCTATCCTCCCTTAGGCTGATTTTTCTCAGGTGCCCCTTCCGATAGCAAGGGTCAGAAAATAAATCCGTGTTACACCTGCCTTCTTAAACTCACGACTCACAGCGTCTATGGTACTGCCTGTCGTGTATATGTCATCGATAATTATAATCGTACTTAATTTTACATCATTATGACGGATTTTGAAAGCCCTTTTCAAATTATTTTGTCTCTCCGCGGCAGATAAATCTTTCATGGGTGCCGTTTTTTCCACTCTTTC
>CAZOIF010000181.1:0-2512 GCA_964579975.1 uncultured Eubacterium sp.
CCGTTCAGTCAAAGGTCATATCGGCTGCCTGTGCAAAGACAGGCGGCATTTCTGCTGAAAAGACTTGCCCGCTGAGCTCCGTAAAGGGTTCTTTCAGTTCGGGAAATTCTACCCGACAGGCGTGCAAAAGCTGAGCTTCGATCCGGCAGACCCTTTTATAGCGGTCATTCCATGCTTTATCCCCGTATTTATAATCCCCCAGCAGAGGATGCCCGATGGATGCCAGATGGGCTCTGATCTGATGGGGCTTTCCCGTAATCAGCTCCACCTCCAGAAGCGTCTTATCCGCCTCCTGTTTCAGTGGTTGATATCTTGTCTTAATATAGGAAGCCGTCTGCTCTCTATCGGGAGGATTCTTCTGAATCGTCACCTTATTGTAAATCTCATCCTTTGTAAGATACCCCTCGATCGTCTGTGAAGTTTCCACATACCCCTTCACATAGAGCCTGTAATACTTATGAAGCGTCCTCTCTTTTAAAAGATCCCCCAGAAGCTGGGCGCCACGGACAGATTTAGCACATAAAACAATGCCGCTGGTATTGCGGTCTAAGCGGTTGCAGGCGGCCGGTTTATAGGCGGCAGGTGAATCATTCGACAGTTCTCCTTTGGAAAAAAGATAACCGGCAAGCCATTCGTTCAGGGAAATGTCTGTCTCTTTCGCCTTCTGGGTCAACAGTCCTGCCGGTTTGTCAACAATCAGGATATGTTCATTTTCATAGAGGATAGGTAGATTCCCATAGCGTTCGTAAGCCTGCCGCCAGAAAAGACTCTCTTTTGCGTCTTGCGTCTTTGACAGCTCCTTGCCCATAAACTTATGCAGCGTTTCCTCCGCAAAGAACAACTTTACCTGATCCCCAGCAGCCAACACTTCCCGCCCCTCGGCCTTTCGGTTGTTTAAGGTAATGTTCTTTTTGCGAAGCATTTTGTGGAGAAAGCCGGTGCCTGCCTCCGGCAGTAATTTATATAAGTAGCGGTCCAGCCTTTGCCCGGCCTCCCGCTCGGTGATTTCCCGTTGATACATGTTTTTTACCTCTAGAGAGAAACATTATACAGAAGCTGCAGAATCCCCTCTCTGTCCTTATGTTCATCCACATCCATATCCATCAACCGACTCAGTCGGTCAATATATTTATCCTCCTGAGAAAAGATATTAACCGTCACACCTCTGATGCCTTCCTGCACAAGGAGCTGCTCCAGGTGCTTTTCCACCGCCTGGCAGTCACAGGTAGGATTTTCCGTAATGCCACAGAGGATACCGCCTTTCAGGGCCATATGGCTGATAGGATAATTTTTCTGATAGGACGTAAAGTACAGATCATAGAGGGTATCTATCTTGTCATCATAGTCCTTCAGCGTCTGATACAGCCCTTCGCTGCAGCCTTTTGCCATCAGAAAGATAATGAAATTGACTGCGCTCTTGCAGGCGGGCAGACACCCCAGAATCGCCACTATCGTGAGGAGGTTTTTGTTGCTGCCCGTAGTCACCAGACCGATCACATAGAGCCCTATGGAGAGCAAAAAGAAAAGCACTGTTCTGAGTGCTGTGTAGACTTTTCGATTTTTTAAATAGCCATAGCTGCCTTTCGGCGTTAATAATTTTTTCATGGGAGTTCTTGTATCCTGTGCTAAGATTCTGTTTTTACCATATTCAGTATAGCTTTTTCATGGGGAAAATACAAGCATTCTTCATAAAAACACCTCCCATGCCGGACTGGCACAGGAGGTATCTCCTTATTAGTTGTTTTTTTTAATTCCTGTCTTTTCGGTATCCTTTTCCTTATTTTTATCCTCTTTTTTGTCAGTAATTTTTGATGTGCTGTTAGAGCTTTTATCTTTCGTTTCTGCTTTGTCTTTACTTGCCGTATTCTTATTTCCGATCTTTTCATCCACGGTGCTGGAATACAGCTTGGAAAGCGTATCGGAATAGCTGCCATTGCTCGTATAAGGGATTCCATTCGCACGAACCGCCGCGCTGGCAGCCACATTGCTGAGAGTACTTGCTTTCTGGGAAATCTTATCTGCCAAAGAACCGTTGCCTGTAAACAAGGATTTTAAAGTACCCATATCTGCTCCCTTTAAGGCATTCTCATCCAGTTCCAGCTTGTTGCCTGTTCCGATCGAGATGCCAACCTTTGCGAGCAGATTCTCGTATGTGTTTGTTGTGCCCGTCATCCATACAGCATTGCGGAGGATATTCTTGTTATCAAAATCGCCCGCCTGTGTTACCACCGCATTATAGTTTGTAACAAAGGATTTAACCGCTTTGGTGATCGCATCCCAATCATAATCTTCTACTTCAATTTCTTCTCCGGTTTCCTCGTCTTTTTTCGTAGTCTTCTTTTTTTCCCAGAGGGAAGCATTGTTTAGGGCATCCGCAGATTTTTTCAGAGAATCTGTGCTGCTTCTCATAAGCGTCAGCTTTTGTGCGGAATCTCCCGTCTCGGATGCACTTTGGACTTTCTGCCTGGCATAATAGGCTTTCATCAGCTTTCCATAACTGCCATTCTTGATG
>CAZOIF010000182.1:0-2503 GCA_964579975.1 uncultured Eubacterium sp.
CTCCTCCAAATGGGTAAGCCGTAAAAGCTGCTTCTGTATCTGTGAAAGCCGCTCCTCCTTATATTCCTTTTGCAACATCTGCACCGACAGAGAGATTGCCGTGATCGGCGTTTTGATCTGATGCGCAATATTAGACAAATTCTCAGCGAAAGCATTTCTCGCCTGAACTGCCGCATCCCTTGTCTGATAGAGAGAGGTTACCGTCTTGTAAATTGCATCCTCCAGTCTGGAAAAAGCGTCCTCCCCCAGGCTCTTGCACAAAGGCACCCTTCCCATGACAGCCTGCTCCAAATAATCTTCCAACGCCAGAATGCATGCAGTCTGCCGCTTCTTCCAATGGCAAAAAATAAGGGTGAAAAAAATAGCGCCAGCCAAAAATCCTGCTGCCGCAAACAAGACATTTTCCCATCCGCTCATACTGTATCCTCCATGCGATATCCTATACTCCTTACTGTTTTCAGACAGGAGGGCTGCCCAAGCTTATCCCGCAGACGCTTCATCGTGACCGACAGGGTATTGTCATTCACGTAATTGCCGTTTACATCCCACACCTGCTCTAAAATACGTTCTCTGGTAACCGTCTTTCCCTTGTTCTGCATCAAATAGTAAAGCAGCTCATACTCCGCCGCGCTCAAGTCAACCTCTCCGGAGTGATCGGAAACCGTTCTGCGATCCAGATCCATCACGATCCCGCCGCAGGAAAGATACTGCTCTGTCACATTGCCCGCTCTTCGGAGCAGAGCCAGAATCCGGGAATACAATACATCCAGATCAAAGGGCTTCACCACATAATCATCGGCGCCGTTTCGGAACCCTGAGACAATATCGCGGGAATCCCCCCGGACTGTGAGAAAAATAACAGGCAGCGCTTTCCACTTGCCGCGAATCCATCGGCACAGACTTTCCCCCCGCCCGTCCGGCATGTTTAAATCAATCAGGACAATGGTCGGTACGCACGCATGCAGCGCCTGTCTGGCCAAAGCAATCGTACAGTACACCTTCACCTTGCAGCCCTTTTGCTCCAGATATTTTTTTACCATATCCGCTATGTCAGAGTCATCCTCCACATAATATATTTCCATCACAGCCGGTTTCCGCCTTTCGTCTTTTATTTATAATCATATCTTCGCAAATTACAGGGCAGAGCCCCGAAAAACCTACGGTTTTCCGGGGTCGCTTCGCTCGTCAAATGAACGAAGATATATCTGCTCGAGCAAGCTCGGCATTTATATCTTCGTTCGCTTGACTCTGCCCTTTGCGTATATTATAACAGAAAAATATGACAATATTGTGACAGCACTCCCAAATACCGCTGCACAGAACGAATGTCCGCTATAATATCTGATAAAACTGAAAAAGAGCCGAATAGCACTCTATGCTGTCCAGCTCTCTCTACGCCTATTATACAAACCGTTCCATCACCCTGTCTACCTCCTGCGGATCGTAAAAAAGCTTTAGAATCCACGCCGCAATCCGTACACAGAAACGATGAAAATAAATAAACATAAATATAAAAGCAATGCCAAATAAAATCCCTGTCCATAATCTTCGAATGTTATTGCTTTCATATGCCGTCAGCCTTTGCGTAAATCCGTCCACCACCAGCGGAAGCATCAGCAGACATACAACCCAAAAGTCCGGACAGCCAAAACAGATAGCAATAACAATGCCAAGCAGCATGCCAACCAGTTCTCCCGTACATCGCGCACAGATTGGAAACTGTCTGCCTCGGAAATAGAAAGAACGATCCGGTCTTGCATGGCATCCGAAAAAAATTCGCAGAAACTTACCGATACGATTAGCCAAGTAACATTGCTCCCGCTCCCATTACAACAATCACAACGATGTAATAAAGTATCGCTAAAACGACTGATACAAGGGCACCGATTCCTGCTGCCTTAGCAGTCTTAGGCTTTGTATCCTTCCAAACAAGGAATAAAATCAAACCGGCAATCGGGATACAGCATCCAAGTAATCCCCATAAAATCCACCATTATCAACTACATTTGTATTCTCTTCCATTTTTGTTATACTCCTTCCTAATTTTATTACTTTTTTTAAATATACAGGAATTGCTTGCAAATATGATATATTTAAAAAAAATAAATTTTATTAAATTTTTCTAAAGATTCACGCGTTGAATCTTTGTTATACTACCAAATAGTTCGGCATATGTCAACATATTTTTACAGCGGCCTACAAATTTCCATTTCCCGGCTCACTTTTGCAAAATAAAGCAAGTTGATCACAATTCCGAATACCGTTGCACAGGGCGCTGCCAGACCAATCATAGTAAGGCTTGCATCCGGCTGAACGCTCATAAAATAGGACATTGGCAGACGTACAATAAAGGTCTGCGCGAGTCCCTGCAGCATCACAAACAAGGTTTTGGAATGTCCGTTATAATACCCGATAAAGCTGAACAGGATCGCCGTCACGACCGCCTCCGGCGCAAAGCCCCTCAAATACTGTGCCGCCCGGGCAATAACCGCCGCATCGTTTG
>CAZOIF010000183.1:0-2494 GCA_964579975.1 uncultured Eubacterium sp.
GCTTTTTTCTTGACATCATCTTCTATACGCAAACTAATTTGAGCCATCGTATCACCTCTTTCTTTGTCTTTCATTTATCTATAGTATATCCAAAATGGTAGCATTTGTAAAGCATTATGCTTTAAAATGTTTACTTCCCTTTTAAGTTGAGATTTAGGTAATTTTAACCATTGTCCTATTCTATTTCCTTGCAATATTTCTCTCAAGCTGAAAGTACGTCAGCATAAAATACAAGCTATATATTCCCAAAAAGCTGGTCACCGAGATACCAAAATACAGACCCCATTTCGTATGTATTCCTGTGTAGATAACAAATTGCCGCCCTACATATAAAATAAATACCGCACTGATCATAACCGAAAGGATAACCGGACACAGATAATAGAAAAACAGCTGCTTTGCCACCACCATTTTAATCCTTCTCTTCCCCATCCCAAGCTTATGCAGGATCTGATACCGGAATTGATATTTATTGGAATCGCTCAGCTGCTGAACGGAAAGAACCGTAAGCGATACACATAAAAATACCAGCCCGATATAAAATAACGGAAATGAAAGAGTGCTCATCAAGAATTTTAATTCCAAAACTTCCCGGCTCTTGACTTGTATTGTGGCGGGCATTAAAAAAAGTTCCTCACTTCCCATTCTGATATAATCTGCCAGTTCGTCATATCCTCTTGTTTTCCCGGTCAATTCATATAGCGCTTCCGAAAGCGCTTCCGGCACATCTCCTCTAGTCATAACTGCCATAAGAGAAAAATAGATATCCATTTCCGCAAGCTTCCAGTCCGGCACCACCAACATATAATCCGCCCCATTATGACCGCTTTGTGCAAAGCCCTCCGTTTTGAATCCGGCGAATTGGAGTCCGATATCCAAACAGCTTTCCAATTCCATCCCCTTATCTTTTATCTCCTGATATACCCGATTTGGCATATGAATCAAATATTGATTGTCCTGCAAAACAACAGGCGCTAAACCGAGCATCTGACGCAAATGATTATAATCGGTAATTCCCATATACACATCATAATCATAATAGGCAACAACCCTTTTTCCCTCCGCCATAACAGGATCACTCTCTCTGTCGGAAAATACCCTTAGATTCTGATATAAAAAATCGCCCACATCGCATGTTCCGTTCTGATAAACTGCATATTTCCATATATCCTGTATGGCTACACTCTCCTTGATCAGCGCCTCCTCTCCGGAAAAATCATTCTCCTTTTCGTCACTGATGAGTATCACATCAAAGGGATATTCCACATCTAATTGCTTGTTCTGATAGTCGCTCAACATAAATGCAAGGGAGCTTCCCACCAAAGCAAACATAAATAAAAGGCTTAATGTGCCCAGCACAAAACAGGTATTTCGCACTTTTGAGGAAAACTGTCTCATCAAAAACAGATATTCCTTTTTGTAAAGCAACTTTTTTCTGTTTTTTATAAAATTCATCAGGAAAGCAGAAAGCCCTAAGTAGAAAAAGTAAAACGTGAAAGTAAGCGCGGTTATTTCCCATATTACGGCTGCTTTTGTCACTCTTCCGGTAAAGACAAGAAAATATAAAAAGAAAAGATTGCCAACAGAGAAAAAGAGAAGCCATTTCCACAGGAAATTTCTCTTTTCATTTACTGTCTCATTCTGCTTATCCATATTGAGCAGACCAATGATCTCCATATGGAAGAATTTCTTTTGATTCCGAAAAAGGGCAGCAAAAAAACACACCCCATACAATAACACTGTCGATAAAATGGCGGAGAAATTTTCTTGAAAACCAGTATTGTTGAACTCGTAATTTTTCCCGATGCTTTTATAGAAAACTAAGAATAATATCTGTTTTAACCCGCTTCCCAAAAGCAGCCCCGCAAAAAGAGCACCTATCCCAAGATAAAAATTTTCTTTCCTATAAAGATCGGCTATTTGCTTTTTCTGCATTCCTGCTAACAGGTAGACAGCGAATTCCCGGCTTCTTTTTTCCAGGATAAAGCGTGTCATATAATGAATCAGCCAGGCCACTATAATGAGGATCACTGCTGTGGAAACGGTCATAAAGGTGATCAGCATCATGCCAGCCGTAGATAATTCTCCGTTATTCCCATAATGGATCATCTCATAAATATCCTTTGAAAAAAGTGAAGAATGAAAAGAAAACATTAACGCTGTTATCACGCTCAAGGTCAAAAAATAATTCAGATAGTCTTTCCATAATCTGCGGGCGTTTTGCAATGCAATCTTATTCAGCATAGTAACTCTCCACCTCCCATTCGGGACTGTATGTTGAAAATACGATCCAGATACTCTCGTTTGTTCAGATTTCCCCGCTCTGATTCGCAATATATTTTACCGTCACTCAAAAACAAAATCCTGTCACAATAACATGCCGAAAACACATCATGCGTTACCATTAAGATCGTTGCACCCAGTTCCTTATTCATAACTTGTAAGGTATCCAACAGCATTGCAGATGATCTGGAATCCAATGCTCCTGTCGGCT
>CAZOIF010000184.1:0-2480 GCA_964579975.1 uncultured Eubacterium sp.
TTTCCCGAAAAAGCCATGCTTTCAACTCCTGCAGGGATTCCTCCGTCGGTGTCTCCTCTGCAAGTATTTCTTCTATGTTCTCCATCTTACGCCTCTTTATATCATATTCTC
The DNA here is from genome assembly GCA_964579975.1 of uncultured Eubacterium sp. Classification (GTDB taxonomy): domain Bacteria; phylum Bacillota; class Clostridia; order Lachnospirales; family Lachnospiraceae; genus Eubacterium_F. Next base: position 112 of record CAZOIF010000184.1, read on the forward strand.
ATATGCCAATACACTAAAACATTCCGGAAAGAATTACGAAGTAATTCTTTGGTCGCAGGATGCTGATCCTGCGACGTTTAATCACAACAAAAAAAACTATATCCGATCAGCACAAGCAGTACGATCAATATCAAGCCTAAAAACCGGTTCACCAAAAAAAGCATGATCAACATACCGGCCGCCACACAAAGCGCCACAAACCCAATCATTTTTTTCATAGGCTTCCTCTGCTTATGCTCTTATGACATTATATGTCGAAAATCAGAAAAAGTGACCTTTACTTCTCCTGTTCCGGAAAAGCGATATCCACTGCCGCGTCATCCGCAAGCAACTCTTCCTTTGGCGCGGTAAACTTCTCCACGATATCCGGAATCATGTCCAGAACCTTGGTGACAGTATCCTGATTCTTGATATTGACTAACTTGGTCGTTCCATTTTTGACCACAAGCACGGCGCTGGGCGTCATCTTGGCGGAAAAACCACCGCCGCCGCCGTTTTTCTTGTCCGCCGCACTCGCGCCTGCTCCTACGCCGAAACTCACATCCACCAGAGGCAGGATAATAGTATCTCCTACCTGCGTGGCATCTCCCACCACCGTCTTCGTGCCGATCACGGCATTCATGCCTTTCATCAGGGAATCTATCACTCCGCTAAAATTATTCTCAGTCATTTACACTGCCTCCTTTTTCAATAGCTTGTACAATTTTTTCACATTTTTATTAAAGTAGATCTTCACACATACATATAGCAGGGTAATGCCATAAATCCTGCCCTTCATAAATATGCTGCCCTCCAAACGTTTCTGCTCAAAATCACCCACAACGTTTATATGCCCGCCCAGTACCGGATAGAGCATACCGCAGACAGCCAGAATCTGGCCCGTAGCTGCCGGATCGTCCATTCCCACTACCAGATCCGCCTCAAAAGTCCCCGGCAGGATTTCTTTCAAAAGCCTGTAAAGTTCTTTTTTGCACAGACTAAAAGTATTTTGGAACACATCACTTTTTACCACATCGCTGTAATACTGTATGTCATTCCATACCGCCTTTATTTTATCACAGATATTTCCGATTGTGTATTGTATATTTTCAATGAAATTATGAACCTTCTCCCACAGCGCATGCAGCTTATGGACAAATTTCTGTGGCCGTACCGCCTCCGCCGCCTTTGTAAAACCGATATTTTTCTCTGTTTCCCGTTCCTTCCTCTTTACTGTGATCCTCGGAATCTCTTTCCCGCTTTTTTCGTCGCGTGCCTGCCTGGATGTCTCTTCAACATTTTCCTTCCCGTGTTCCGCCGCAATTTTTTCTTTCTTTTCTACTACCTTTTCTGGCTTTTCTTCTCTCTCTTCTACTTTCTCTTCCCGCTTTTCTTTTCTCTCTTCTTCCTTTTGCGCTTCCTCTTCCTGCGTTTCTTTTTTCTTTCGCTTTCCTGCCTTTTTCTTCTCTTTCCGCGGCAGTCGGAATACCGGAATAAACAGAAGCCGTACGCGCAGATACAATTCTGTGGAATATATCATCAGCACATTTACAAAATGTAACAGCCAGGTGACCTTTGCCCGTACCACCACCGGCGGCTCGTTCTCACCTTCACTTCTGGAAACCTCGATCCGATAGCAGACAGGTACAAAAAGGACACATAAAAGCACAAATATAATCGTTCCCAGAATACAGAGAATTATGATCCCTATGATCTTTAACAGCAATAGCAGAATATGTAGCATTTCCTCTCCAAATACCTGTTTACAGGTGTCGTTTTTGTCTTATCCTTGAAAGCTTTCCGGATCCGTCCGGGACAGATATTCCACCAGCGATACCTGACCGGTAGCCGTAAGAGCCTCCGCCGCGATCTGCTCGATCAGCGCAAAAGCCTCCTCCTTATCGCTCGCCAGTCCCACAATACAGGCAGGAGGATTCTCCTTATAATACCACTGCGTGAGCATCAGACTGTGATAGATCGAAAGAGAGTCCGTCTCCTTGTCGAAGGCGATCACATAAAATCGCGACAGTTTTTTGTGCTTTTTCAACTTCTTTATGAGCCTTTCCGGCTTTTTAACAGTGTCTCCCACATACAGATTATTATAAACTCTCATCTAAAATATTGCACTCCCTGTGCGTCTATTATATCACAATCACAGATGCCATTATAGTGAAACATTTAAGAAAGAATTGCAACGCAATTCTTTGGTCGCAGGATGCTGATCCTGCGACGATTATATCATATCTCAGAAGCGCGATGCAATTCTTTGGTCGCAGACTGCCGGGTCTGCGACGCTTACATTTGCTTCCTGACGATCCCGTACTCATCCTCCTGTTGATAAAATGCGCATTCAAAGTTACCACCCGAAAGGAAACGGCTCATCTCATCCT
>CAZOIF010000185.1:0-2465 GCA_964579975.1 uncultured Eubacterium sp.
GCAATATTGATAATAAATGCGGTCAGGCAGATAAACACGCCAAAGGATATGTATTGTCCCTTTGCTTTGTTCAGGTTATGCAGAGTCAGAGTGGATATTTTCTTCATCACTACCACCCCATTTCTTTGATAAATCTGTCAAGTTTTTCAGTTCTTTCGGTATCGTCCTGTTCAAACTTCCCCAGATCACACTCGCCGAATATTTTTCCGTCCTTAATATAAATGATGCGGTTTCCGCGCAGGGCTGATTTTTTGTCATGAGTCACCATGACGATGCTCTGCCCCTTCTGATGCAGGGAAGTAAAGACATCAAGTACCGCCCCTGAATTTGCAGAATTCAACGCACCTGTCGGCTCATCCGCAAAAAGTACGTTGGGACTGTTGATCACCGCCCTGACAATACCTGCCCTTTGTGCTTCGCCGCCTGAGATCTGGGAAGATGTTTTTCTATAGGTTTTTTCAGGAATATTCACCAAAGAAAACAGCTCTTTTGCCCGGTTTTTGATGTCTTCCCTGTCTTTACTCGTCAATACTCCTGCAGTAATAACATTATCCATAAGGTTCATCTTATCGATCAGATAGATCTGTTGGAATACAAATCCACACTCCTTGCGCCGAAACACAGCTAATTTATCATTGTTCAACTTCGTGATATCCGTTCCGTCAAAGAGAATCTCCCCGCCGTCCGGCTTATCCATTCCTGAGAGGGAATACATCAGAGTAGACTTACCTGCCCCCGAGGAGCCCATAATAACAGTAAAATCCCCCTTATAAATATCAATATTCAGATCTGAATAAATGACCTGAATATTTTCGCCTTTGCCAAAAGCTTTTTTCAAATGCCTGGCTGATATGACGATCTTTTTATCCATAATACAACCCCTCTCCTTTATATGATGCGACCATCATAACGAAAGAGCATGCGTTTCGCCAGCAACAGTTGTATCCTTTTTCTTTTTTTATGCTACTTTCCGTTGCATCGATCAACCCGCAACCCCAAGTTGCGCATCAGCCATAAAACTGCCACGCCAAATGGTTGAACAAATCACGTTGATAAAATATAATGCTTATGAAAGGGATAAAATCCATTTGTAAATATAACTCCTATAGGAAAAGGAAAGGGACGGTCATTACAATGAACTTTGCGGAAAAATTACTGAATTTGAGAACAGAGTACGGATATTCTCAGGAAACACTGGCAGAAAAGCTGAATGTGAGCAGGCAGGCTGTCTCTAAATGGGAATCTGGCGCAACTCTGCCTGAGACGGATAAAGTGATCGCTCTCAGCGATTTTTTCGGCGTTTCAACAGACTATCTGTTAAAAGACAATATACAGCGTGACAGCCACGACAGTCTTGACCGTGTCGTCTTGAAATTTCTCGGCTCTGCGAAGGACATGGACAACATTTCAGAGGAACTGATCGATATTATGAGAGACGGCATCATTGACGATGATGAGAAAATAAGAATGGAATCCATCATTTCAACACTGGACACGATAACTCAGATCATTTCTGAAATAAAACAAAAAATCAATATGCAGTAGCAAATACAAGTTGCGCAAATTGCCCATCCTAATGGATTGTATTGAAAGATTATCTTACATATAATTGACGAGACAGATCAAAAAAACACAAAGGAGGCGGCGATGAGCGTAAAAGACATTTATTTTAAAACCATGAAATTTTCATGGCTGAAACTTGCTGTGGGAGCAGCGATCACTTTGATATCCATAGTGTTGCTTTTGATATTTGTAGGGATAGGGGCTTTATTCCGAAACAGCACCATCCTTATGATAATGGTACTGATCTGGCTGTCCGCCACCTTCGGTATCTATCAATTTGCAATGTACTATGTCGGTTACATGATAAAAGCGGCACATATCGCGATCATAACGACAGCAGTCACAGAGGGAGAAATTCCCGATAATATGGTTGAGACCGGAAAGGAAATGGTCAAAGAACGTTTTGCGGCATCGAATGCCTATTTTGCGCTGGATCGTTTGATCAGCGGCGCAGTCAAACAGCTACAGAGAGCAGTCGGTAAGATTGATGATATTTTCGGCGGAATCCCAGGCGTCAGTTCCATTGTAAATTTTGTACAGATCTTTATCGGGATTGCCCTCGGATATGTCGATGAATGCTGTCTTGGCTATACTTTTTACAAGAAAGAGGAAGGCGCTTTCAAGTGCGGATGCGACGGCGTCGTAATCTATTATCAGAATGCCAAGCATCTATTAAAAAACGCCGCAGTCACATCCCTTATCGTAATGGCAGCGACAGTCGTTGCATGGATCATTCCATTTTGGATCATCGGAGGAATCTTTTCACTGTTTCACTGGTCTCCCATCATTGCTTTCTTTCTGGCATTAATGGTAGCATTGGTCGTAAAAGCGGCTTTCATCGACAGCTATATGCTGGTGAAAACAATGGTTTCCTATATGGAAGTCGCTCCCCAGACAGAAAT
>CAZOIF010000186.1:0-2459 GCA_964579975.1 uncultured Eubacterium sp.
TTGATACGATCTGCTCTACGGGGCTGCTGCTTGCCACTGCCATAGGAATTTTGTTTTCCTGAAAATACTCTAATATTTCAGGCACACCTTTTTTCATCGGAACCTGTCTGGACAGTTTTTCTCTTACACGCTTCATACAATCTTCGATAATTCCCGCACCGTCAGGAACATGATAGTAGCCTTCCACTACCTGACGCATGTGGGCCCCGTTTGTTCCGGATATAGCTTTGACAAAATCATTACCAAGAACCACACCTCTCTCTTCTGCGATTTCATGCCAAGTCTGCTGGTAAACCCGCTCCGTATCAAATAACAGGCCGTCCATATCGAAAATTGCGCCTTTATATGCCATTACTTTGCTTTTCATTATCTTATATCTTTCTCATATACTGCTTCAGTTGGTCATAAAAGTTTTCTCTTGTTCCGGCCATAATGACAACAATTATTTTATCTTTCCTATATTCTAACGTATATGCCAACTCATAATTAGTTTTATTATAATAGATATCATATCCATACACACCGGACAAATCTCCTGTTTTCGCTTCGCCCACCGTATGGTCTTCCCGTATCCTGTCAATTGCTTCCAGATATAACATTTTTAATTTTTTATCTTTTATTTTTTTGATATATTTTTCTGCCGGTGGAAGAAATCGTACCTCTGTCATTCATTTTCCTCCACGCCAAAAACATCTTCACAGGAAGCATATTCAGATTTTGAATCAGCGACGCGCTTCGCTTCCTCAAGCATTGCTTCTACAGCTGGTCGCACCTGACCCTGCATTTCCTTAAAACGTTTCAACAGCTCTTCGCCACTGTATCCTTGCGCAATCAAATCCGCCAATATTTGCTCAGCAAATTCTCCTCCTGTATTATTTTTTGCGGGACGTATCACCAATTCATTTCCGCGCACCATACACTCTGCTTCCGTATCAAATCCAAGCATGGCAAAAAATTTCTGGGGGATAGTAATCTGTCGTTTTGCTGAAATACTTATCTTTTTCATTTCCATAGGAATCCTACTCTCCATTATTGCTGTCGCCATTTATTTTCACTCCTTATCCTTTGCAAAACAAAGAACCAATATTCTTGGTTTCCTAGATTATTTTACCTAGATTTTGAATAATAGTCAAGACATTCGTTTCCCATACCGCAAGGGCTCCGCCACCGTCCGATTGAAAAAGGCAATCAACGGTCCCATGAAAAATGCCGTCACCAGTGTGCCGATTCCCACCGTTGCGCCGAAAACAAAACCCACCACGGTACAGAACAGATCAGAAGAGATCCTGCAGAGCTGAAACTTCCATTTTTTCTTCTCTGAAAGAATCAGGGAAACCGCATCGTAGGCGGAGACTCCCATATCTGCCGTAAAATAAAGAGCGGAAGAAAAACACATGATAACGATGCCAAGCAAAAGGAAAAGAAACCTGACAGGCAGGGACGGATCCTGTATCAGTCTCTCAAAGAGCAGAGAGGAATATTCCGCCACATAGCCCAACAGAAAAATATTGATCAGAGTACCCAGCCCGATCTTCTTTCTGTCCGCCAGAAAGATCGCAACAAGCAGAACCAGATTCAACACCGCATACACCGTGCCGAAGCCCGGTGCCCCCTCCGGCAGAATATAAAAGATCCCGTGTACAAAAACCTGAAACGGATCCAGACCCAGCGCCGAAAAATTGAACATTCCGACGCTGAACCCACAGATCAACACACCGCTTACCGTCATCCATATTCTTCTCGTACGTTCCTGCATCTTTTTCACCTTTACAACCTTTATGCAACAGCTGGTTCTGCTATATTTAATGCAATTCTATTTTAACTCGATACTGCTGTTTCTCACCGGGTTTTAAAAATTTCAACATTCCGGTCTTGCGCATCACATCTCTGCCATCCGGATAGCAGTTGCCACACTCCAGACCGAGGACATAATCCCGCACGCCCATCATCTTCCACTCGACAAAACCATCCAGACTGGCAGCATCAAAGGAGATAGCAAGTTCCGTATCTATTTTAGGCTGTTTGATTGAAACTGTCGTAGAAAAAGGATTGTCAACTTTGTTCGATGTCTGTTCAAAAACGTGATAATAACACCGCTCCTGATAGCCATCTGTCGGCTTCTCCATATGCATCCAGTTTGCGACATCTTCCGCCGCATGCTGGTCACGAGACTTTACCTCTACGGAGGGAATCGTGATCACACTGTCTTCGTCCAGAAGCGGATATCCCATGTTCATATGATAAAGAATTTCAAAGGGTTCTTCTCTGTCGCCCGTATTTTCGATGGTATCTGTAATGATGAAGCTGTTCTCTTCTGTGGAAACCCTGATCTCACGTTCCAGTCTCAGCTTCCGCCCGAAGATCGTCTCATCTTTGGTGACTGTTCTGACGACAAGATCTCCCGACTCCTTTTCTTCCGTAAAATAAGCCTGATCGCAGGGGATATTCGCGATGGAGCC
>CAZOIF010000187.1:0-2456 GCA_964579975.1 uncultured Eubacterium sp.
GCTTTTTTAAGCGTTATCATTAAAAGAATAGATGCGAGATATGCGCCACAGCTTGCCATGTCGGGAACGGAGTTTTTGATTCAGAAATATGGTGACTGCATTCTTTCCTGCGACCCCGACCGCCTCGCGGAGTGTCTGCAAAATCTGATCGAAAATGCGATCAAATACGGCGACGGCAGACACATTGAAATCGGATTTGATAAAATGGACGGCTGTGAACTGATCACGGTATCCAATACAGGCTGCACACTGGAAGCGAAAGAACTGCCGCAGATATTTGAGAGCTTTCATCGCGGAAATAATGCGGGAAGGGTACCGGGCAACGGGCTTGGACTTTTTATCTGCAAGCGGCTGATGTCGCTCATGGGCGGAGAGGTGTATGCGGATATTCGCGATGAACGATTCTATATCACGCTTGTCGTAAAAATGGCGTAAAGCGGCAGCCGCTTGTTTAGTCTTTGCAGGTTTGGGGGTAAGAAGTATTGTTGGCTGTGGGAATAGAGCAGATCATATACGGTGCTCCAATATGCGAATGGACAGTTTTACAAATTTAAAAAGCAAACGGGCAAGTGCTCCGCATACGGCAATCATGACACCATTCTTTACCAAGATTTCCCCAATCCCCATATTGATGGCATATTGTATTTGTAACTCTAATGTAGGGTCTTGATAAGGAATCCCGGCTTTCATTACGCAATAATATATCCCTATGCACAAAACAATCATTCCGGCTAATATAGCAGCATTGAACAGTTGGCAGAGATATGATTCGCTTTTTGCCGCCTTAGTATTATCCATATGTCTTTTTAACCTCCGATTTCGCACCGTTCAACTCCCGGTAAATTTGAATTTGTTTGTATATCAAAAATAATATTATTATAAAATGTTATCGCAGTCACATCGGTGTTCCCATCTCAATCAGATTCCCGTCAGGATCGTAAAAACGAACGACCTTCTGACCCCAGTCATGCGTTATTTAGATTTGAAACTCCTCAAACAGTTTTTTCTGATATTCTGCATCCTGTGCAGAACGGATGATATCTTCCATACGGTTTTGCTGGGCAAGCAGTTGAATCAAGCGGTTGATTTCTTTTTTACCTTCCCGTCTGCCTTCCTCTTTGATATCGAAATCATGCAGAAGTTCCTTCATATACTCTCGTCTCCATTTTTCATTCTGTTTCGCACATTGTACTTCGTGGTCAAGCTGTTTTGTGAAAGTGCTTTCCGGTTGGTTAGTTTCTATGTACTGTAAGAATTTACGCAATTCTTTAGGCGCATCTTTCAGATTTCCTTTTGTGTTAAAGAAAATCCGTGTCGTTCCATCTTCCAGAGCAAACGTTGGATTTTCCTGGCATAAAGCCCGGAATGTATACTGATAGTGTCCTTTTCCGAACGGGTCAAAGGTACAGATGAAAATGACATAGCTTGTATTCAATGCTGTATAGGGAAGTCCCTTTTCTATCAGGTTCAAATCTATCATTCCTTGATAGTAACGGCTCCGCTTAGGCAGTTGGCGGATATTTTCCACATCGCCTTTCTGCTGCATTTCCGCATTGTAGACGGAATGTTTGTCGTCCTCTACATATACATCCAGCCGCACGCTTTTTCCTTGATAAGTAATGTTGATCGCTTTCTGTGTTTCGGGATAATCAATCTCTTCAATCGGAATCCCCAGAAGGATTTCCAGAGTTTTCTTACAGATTGCTTTATTGCGCATGACCTTACCGAAGATAAAGTCATCCCGCAGTTCCAGTTCCTCAAATTTTTTCTGATACATTGCAGAATCTCCTTTCCTTTGCGTTTCGCAGGAGATTCCGAACCCTTTTATCTTTGAAATCCCTGCTTAAGTTTCTTGTGAATAAAAGCATAGATTTCTTTGATAAAAAGAGTTGAGATTAGAATAACTCATATAGATAATAGAATTTATGCTTTGACATAACTATAACAACAGTACGAAATTCTGTCAAGTAAGTGTTGCAATAAAATGTGTAGACTTGTGCGGCGATTTACCGGATAATTGATTTATGAAGCGTTATGCGGTATTCTGAAATGGTAAAGAATAACCAAAGAGGATAGTTGCAGCAGAACCAATACGACAGACTGAAAGGATGACAGCATGATTCAAATACTATTTTATATCATTTTAATCATAGCGATTTATAAAAATATACAGAGAGCGAAAGAAAGAAACAGCATGAAAGGAAATGATGCCGGGTCCAATACGATGGCGAATCAGCCCAGCGCTCCCGTGAGACCGGCCGTGCCTGTAAATAAGAATATGCAAATGGCAAAGCCGCCGAAACAAGCTGCAGCCGCAGGAAAGCCGGCAGTCAAAGAGACAAAAGAGGAGAGCCATGCTACAACAGCATATTTAAAGGAGAAGGCGGAAGAGGATGCCAGACAGCACGCGAAAGAAAAGTTCGAGGAGCAGAAACGGCTCCACGAGACGCGGGGCG
>CAZOIF010000188.1:0-2441 GCA_964579975.1 uncultured Eubacterium sp.
CTTGCTTTCAGCAGATAATCCAGAAATTCCCTGTCATCGTTTGTGGTGTTTACTTTATAGCTGACATCGCCTTCTGTCACTGTAAATTCAAATGGTCTGTCTCCAGCAGCGGAGGCCAGAAAAAGCCGTGCGGCCTCAGGGCACGCCAGGTACAGTGTTTCTTCACAGAAAAATTTAAGATTGCACAGCTGCCTGGGAAACTGGATACATACCACAGGCATGTATGATGTGCCATGTTTTTTCTGTATGCAGCACAGATGGTCTGTTCCCCAGAAGGGACAACCTCTGCAAGTGCTCCGGAACGTGACCATGTCCTCTCTTTTCACGATAGAACAGCGCAGCAGCAGCCCCCAAATACCTTTTTCATTGCGGTATTTCGTGTACATTTCAGGGTCAATGGGAATTAACCAGATGTTGCGGCAGCAATTTACCGGACAGTCTTTTGCGATGCATTTAAATTCATTGAAAATGGAAATCCGCTTTATCTCCATAAGGGTTGCTCCTTTTGACGAACGGTCCGGAACTTCATATCGAAGCCTCAGTATTGTTCCGATTCCGGATATTTTATCATTTTTTGAGCTTATTGACAACTTGATGAAAAAGACTTGCTGTTGTGGCAGAGAGTAGAGGAGGAAGAATATGGCAATCGAAAAGGTAAAAGCATATTTCAAGGAATGCGGAATGGAAGAAAGAGTACAGGAATTGGATGTGTCCAGCGCAACAGTGGAGCTTGCTGCCGCCGCATTACACTGTGAGCCGCAGAGGATAGCGAAGACACTCTCCTTTATGGTGGACGGTCATGCAATGCTGGTAGTGGCTGCCGGGGATGCGAAGATTGACAATGCAAAATATAAGGCACAGTTCGGCACAAAGGCAAAGATGCTCTCGCTGGAAGAAGTGGAGACGCTGGTAGGTCATGCTGTGGGCGGCGTATGCCCGTTTGCAGTCAATGAGGGTGTGGATGTCTATTTGGATGTATCGCTGAAACGATTTGATACGGTATTTCCGGCTTGCGGAAGTTCTAACAGTGCGATAGAGCTTACGATCCCTGAATTGGAGAAGCATTCCGGTTATGCAGGGTGGGTGGATGTTTGTAAAGGATATTAGAAGTTATGGCACAGGCCTTCCAATTTTGGAGGGCTTTTTTTAATGCTCTAATTTAAAAAATTAGTCAAGCTTGGAGCATTTGGGGAAAATGATTCGTTATTATATATGAATAGTTTAAGCAGGAGCAATGTTAGAAAGCAAACGGAAGGCATAAGTGATATAGAATGGCAAAAGAAAGAGGCGCAAAAAAGAAGGGAAGAAAATACCGGAAAGTGATCGTAATTCTATTTCTGGTATGGATTGTGGTCGGCGCAATACAAAACGATGTACTTCCTTTTCTTTTGCAGTATATTGAAATAAATGCGGATTCACATATTATTTCTGTCTCAGAAGAATGGAATCTGATCGTCGTAAATCGATGGAATGAGATACCGGCGGATTTTTCCGTATCTTTAACAGAATTATCAAACGGTCAGAAAGTGGATAGCAGGATATATCCGTATTTGCAGGAAATGTTTAAGGAAATGAAGGCAGACGGGATATATCCTATTGTGCGGGAAGGCTATCGGACAGCAGAGGAACAAGAAAAAATATTCAATGACAAAGTAAAAACCTATATGAATGAGGGTTATTTCAGAGGGAGAGCCGAAAGGCTTGCAAAAGAGTGGGTGGCACTGCCGGGAACGAGTGAGCATCAGCTCGGCATAGCGGTTGATATTAATGCGGACAAGACTCTTTCCACGAATGATGAGGTATATGAATGGCTTGCTGAAAATGCACAGAACTATGGCTTTATCTTGCGGTATCCGCTGGGAAAAGAAGAAATCACAGGAACTGCATATGAACCGTGGCATTATAGATATGTGGGCAGGGAAGCAGCGGAAGAAATATTCAATAAGCAGATATGCCTAGAGGAGTATTTATCCGATTAAATTGCTGCAAAGCTAAGGATATACGGACGTTACAGGTAAATGTCCATTCATGACAACAATAATACCTTGTTTGTATTCATGCCGATATATACGATATACCCTTACAAGGCAGGTGATGAAAATGCTTTCCATAGCAGTATGTGATGATGAAGTCATAGAATGTTGCAACATGGCAAGAAAAGTGAAAGATATTCTGGAAGAGCTGAAAATACCATGCATTATCCGCCAGTTTCAAAGCGGTAGGGAACTGTTGGAGGCAATAGAAAGCTTTGACATTATTTTCCTTGATATTATGATGCAGGATTTGGATGGGATGAAAACAGCTCAGATTTTCCGCGAAAGGGCCTTTGATAAAATACTGATTTTTGTATCTTCCAGTAGAGAATATGTGTTTGAAGCGTATGACTTGGAGGCTTTCCAATATCTGCTGAAGCCTGTGGATGACAGGAAACTGAAAAGGGT
>CAZOIF010000189.1:0-2388 GCA_964579975.1 uncultured Eubacterium sp.
ATAAATATGACCCGCTTACCCATCTGCTGACAAACTATGAAATGCAGAAATATGATTTTTCTACGGGTAACGGCGCTATCCTTCTTCTCGGTATAAACGGTTTCCGGAAGATCAATAACACAAACGGTTTCCTCTACGGTAACAAAGTACTGGTTGCCTTGGCTGAATACCTCGAACAGCTCACCGGTAAAACTGACAGAGTTTACCGTTTTCAAGGAGATGAGTTTGTCGTTTTGTCGCCGAACGGCTCCAAGGATGAGTTGTGTAAGCTTTTTGAAAAGGCAAATCAATATTGTACCAATATCAGGGGGCTCAAAAGCTTTTCCATCTCCGCAGGACTTGTATCCTACCCGGAGGACGGAACGGATTTCAATACATTGATGAGCAATCTGGAACATTCATTGGAATATGCCAAAGAGCAGAAACACGGATGGATCGCTGAATTTTCCGAGAAAATCTCACAGCGTCATCTTCGCATAGGCAAACTCCACGAAGCGCTGACCAAAAGCATCCATAACAATTTTGAGGGCTTTGAACTGTACTTCCAGCCCATACTTGACGCAAAAACGAAAAAAATCATTGAATGTGAATCATTATTACGTTGGAAAACACCGGAAATACAGGATGCAACCCCCTACGAATTCATTAAGATTTTGGAAGACAGCGGAGAAATAAGAGAAGTCGGCACCTGGGTCATGGAAGAAGCGTTGCGGCATGCCGCTATGTGGCAGAAAAAGTACAATAACATCAGCGTAAGCTTTAATGTCTCTTACATCCAGCTTCTGGATGGGGAGTTTATTGACAGACTGATTGCTAAAGCCAAAGAATTACAGGTAGATCCACGACTTGTCATGGTTGAGCTTACAGAGAGCTGCAATGCCGATGACACAGAAATGCTCTCCCGCCAGTTTGACAAGCTTCAAAAACTCGGCTTTAAAATTGCGATGGACGATTTTGGAACAGAGTACGCTTCTTTCGGACTTCTGCATGACGTCAGTATGGATGTCCTGAAAATAGACCAGAAATTTGTGCGCGGCCTTATTCTCGAAGGAAATCTGACGGATATGGCTATTATCGAAAACGTTGTAAATATGTGCCGGCAGCTTTCCATACAGACCATAGCCGAAGGGATAGAGACAGAGGAGATTCAGGATATCATCCGCAGCATAGGCGTTTCCTATCTGCAGGGTTATTTATATTCCAAACCTGTTCCCGCTGACGAGTTTGAACGGATGGTCATGAGCGAGCAATGTTAATATCTGTATTTAATTGTTATTTATAAGCCAAAATAATCATCTATTCCATTGGCTATTCCAACAGCAATCGCATTCTGATACTCATCTGTCGCCATTAGGGCATCTTCTGTTGGATTAGTCATATAACCCATTTCTACGATTGTGACCGGAACCTGACACCAGTTAATGCCACTCATTGTGTCCGTTTCCCAGACATACTCTTTTTTACAGCCTGTCTCTGTAACAAGAGCTTCTAAGACGGCAACCGATAACTGCTTACTCTCTGTATACAGATCAGCATTATATGGATTACTTGAAGTCTGGCAGATTGTCATTGCACCATTTGCATTAGAATTTTCACTGCCATTTGCGTGGATTCTGATAAAAGCATCAGCATTCGCTTTGTTGGCGATCTGCGCCCTTTCGCTATTGCTGATATTTACATCATTTGTGGTTCTTATCATAATAACTTCGTAACCCCTGTTTTCTAATTCATCACATAGTTTACTCGATACTATTAAAGTAAGCTCATATTCTGCCAGACCACTGGCAACTCCAGATGTTCCGCCTGCCACTTTCATTTTCATCCCGGCTGCATTTGGTCCGACCGGTTCTTTTTCAGTGTTGGCTTTTGCCTGGTGTCCGGCGTCAATTACGATAAGATAACCATTCGTCGATACTTCGGCAATTTCCTCAACTGTTTCAATCTCCCCGACTGATTCAGTATCCTGATTCACCAAGTCAGCTGCTTCTTTTATTACAATAAGCTCTTCCGTCAACTCTTTCGCAGGCTCTTCCATGCTCTCCACTACATACGCCAAAGGTTCATCTATCCTTGTATCTGCTGCATCCTCTCCGTCTGAGCAGCCAGATAAAAGACATATCATAAATAATGCCCCCAAAATGCGTCCAACTTTTTTCATTGATAACTCATCTCCTCTTCGTTGTCCAGGTGAAAAAATGCCGCACCCCAATGAGGTTACGGCATTTTTCATTTTCTTACATTTTTAGAACTTCCCAGCCTTCGCCGCTTCCTCGATAGTTACCGCAATCATTGATTTTACGGTACTTCCAACACAATCTGGTTACTATATGGTCACTGTCAACTAAATTTTTCTCAATTTAACTCGCATTATCTCATACCAGACTTGAA
>CAZOIF010000190.1:0-2371 GCA_964579975.1 uncultured Eubacterium sp.
GGTACTGTATGCCTTGTCCCAAGGGAGTGGATATTCCGGGCAATTTCTATTATTATAATTTGATGTATATGGAGAAAAAGTCCTCTGCCCGCTTTGAGTTTGCCCAGAATATGGGGTTGCGCAAGGAGCCTGGCTTTGCATCGCAGTGCATTGGCTGTGGTCAGTGTGAAAAACATTGCCCACAGCATATCAATATCCGTAAAAAATTAAAAGAAGCTGACCGTGGCCTTAGGCCTCTGCCCTATAAAATCGGCATCCATGCCGCAAGAAAAATTATACTTCGATAAGTGATGAAACTATGCGGACATAAGGGAAAGGAGGTATTATGGAAAATAAGGAATTTAATCTCGGCGAATACCTGACTGGCGGCGTCGAGAGGATCGTGAAAGGAGCAGTCAGGGCGACCCTCACTGATCCAAGGGAAAGTATATTTATGGCGCGGTTTGCCCGGTCAAGCCGTGAGGCATCCCGCAGGAGGGAAAAAGCGGAAGCGGAAGGTGAAAACATTCCACCGTTTCTGATCGCTAGTATTACCAGTAGCTGCAACCTCCACTGTGCGGGGTGCTATTCCCGTCAGAATCATGCCTGTACGGATGCTGAGCCGTTGGATCAGCTTACTGCACACGAATGGGAGAATATCTTTTCTGAGGCAGGGGAGCTTGGGATCAGTTTTATTTTGCTTGCCGGAGGGGAACCGCTGATCCGACGGGATGTGATCGAAGCTGCAGGAAACTACCCTGAGATACTGTTTCCCATTTTTACAAATGGGACATTGTTGAATGATGAGTACATCAAGCTATTTGATAAAAAACGTAACCTGCTTCCCATTTTAAGCATTGAGGGACAGCTGGAAAAGACAGATGCGAGGCGGGGTACGGGTGTTTATATGAGAGTGAAGGAGGCCATGGAACGCATCCGGAAAAATCAACTGATCTTTGGCGCATCCGTTACAGTTACGACTGCAAATCTGCGGGAGATAACCGGCAGGGAGTTTTTGGACGGACTGCAGGAGGAAGGATGCAAGGCGGTCATCTACGTGGAATTTGTCCCAGTCACAGAGGAGAGTAAAGATCTGGCTCCGGGCGAAGCGGAGAGGGAATACATGAAGGATCGTTTGTCTGTGATCCGTGAGGAATATTCCGATATGGTGTTCATTTCTTTCCCGGGTGATGAGAAAAGCTCCGGTGGATGTCTGGCGGCAGGGCGTGGGTTCTTCCATATTAATTCCCATGGCGGGGCAGAGCCGTGTCCGTTCTCGCCGTATTCGGACATTAATGTAAAAGATACATCCCTCCGTCAGGCATTGCGCTCACCATTGTTTGCCGCTTTGCGTGAACAGGACGTCCTGATGGAAGAGCACAGCGGCGGATGCGTGTTGTTTGAGCGGAAAGAAAGCGTGGAGGCGATTCTGGCGCAAAGTGCAGATTAAAAATTCATTGTGTGACTTACATTCGGGAACAACAAATTATACCGAAAAAAGTGCGTTCTGTTCCAAAATACATAAATTGTTCTTTAAGTATAGTATAATGAAAAATGAACGGACAGTCCCTCGTGTGTCAATCGCTCATGTTAGGCGATATCGTGCCGGCGGCTAATTTTAACGGGATAATGCCGGGTGATTTTACGTGCAAATCAATGAAAGAATAGGCTGGTGATATGAAAATGCCATGGATAAAGACCGCAATATGCGATGATATACAAAAGGAACTGGAGACAATCCGGGCCGCTTTGGATACTTATGCAGAGGCATATCCTGAATTATATTTTGATATTGACGAATACGGTGCAGCGATTGACGTCTTACATGCAGTGGAAAAAGGAAAGGTATATGATATTGCTCTGTTGGACATTTGTATGCCGGGTGTCCTCGGAACGGATGTCGCAGAGGAAATGCTTGCCAAAAGTCCGGATATGGGTATTATTTTTCTGACAACCAGTGATGAATATGCGATAACGGCATTTGCACTGAATGCCACCCATTATCTGCTTAAACCGTTTTCGCAGGAACAATTTAACAAAGCGCTTGACCGTGCGGTGAAAAAAACAGAGGATCAGGATTTCCTTTCCCTTGCCTGTGTGGATGGCATGTACCGGGTCTGCGTAACGGAAATAGTATCCATAGAGTCGCAGAACCACTATCTGCGGATCAGTCTTTCTTCCGGCGAAGTTCTTAAGATACGCATGAAAATATCGCAGATGTTTGAGGAAATGAAGAAGTATCCCGGATTTATAAAAGTGGGAGTCTCTTATGTCGTAAACCTCGCTTTTGTGCGGAGAATTTCCGGAAATGCTTTGGAAATGCATAGCGGCATCAAAATTTCTATTCCCAGAAGGAGCAGTAAGGAAGTGCAGAAAAAATATATGGATTTCT
>CAZOIF010000191.1:0-2362 GCA_964579975.1 uncultured Eubacterium sp.
CTAAAATCCGTATCCATGCAGAGTGCTCTCTGCGGAAACTCCTTGCTTACAACTAAATAATTGCGGGGAGGAAGATATCACGGGATGATCCTCTCTGCCTTACGAAGAAAGAGAGGAAATTGTATGCAGCAGAAAACAAAAGAGAAATCAAAGGGAATACTTTCCGGAGAGTATCAGATCAATTTAAGCGATTTTGCACTGTTTTTGTCGGTTATGAAGGTGAAGGAAGCATATGAGGATGTGTTGAGCATCATATTGGATGAGCCAGATTTGCGGCTGAAAGAGGTTAAGGTTGAGCAGGTCATCTTGAATAAGTCGGGGAAACGTGCGATTCGGTTGGATGCGTGGGCTTTGGATGTACGGGACAGGCAGTTCGATATGGAAATGCAGAATGATACGGACGGAGATGATGTTCGTAAACGCTCCAGATTTTATCAGAGTATGATCGATACGCCGGTTTTGAAATCGGGAAAGCAAACCAGATATAAAAACCTTCCGTCGACTGCAATCATTTTCATTACACAGGAGGATATTTTTGCTAGAGATTTAGCAATGTATACTTTCAGCGAGCGGTGTGAGGAAATTCCCGATGTGGCATTAGAAGATGGTACATGTAAGATTTTTCTGAATATGACGAGTAAAAATGGGCGACCCGAACTGGTTAGTCTGTTGCAGTATATGAAATATACCACTTTAGATAATGAAGATGTTACGGAGAAAGATGATCGAATTCTGGATTTGGATAAGATCGTCAGAGAAGTAAAGCAATCGGAAGAATGGGAGGCTGTGGAGATGAACATTTTTGAGATTGGTGTGGAGCGTGGTAAAGAGTTGGGCATAGAAGAAGGTAAAGAACAAGGGACACTCAAAACATTGGTAAGAAGCGTAGAGTTAAATATGAAAAATTACCATATGAATATACAGGAAGCCTGCGAGGGGCTTGAAATATCTGTGGAAGAGTATGAAAATGCAAAACAGAAGATTGCATTGTGGGAAGAGGATAACAAAAAATGATCAATGTATAGGATAATCAGTTATTACGTCTGTGAACAGATCACAGCATTTGAAGGACCAAACCGATATATGGAGGGAGCTTATGGGAGCGTGGGTCGACTTTACCAACCATATTCACATAGCAAAAAAACATGGGAAAACGGCATATTGACAATTTGACTGTGAATGGCTCTTGAAATATAAGAAACTGCATACCCTTTTTCTGGGACAAAAGGCAAAGAGACACATCGAGAGTATCAGCCGGATCGCGAGTTTAAAGTCTTTATCTTTGAGAGGGATAAAGATGGAAAATTTTGAGTTTTTAAAAGAACTATCATATAAGAACACTCTCTAATTTAAGCAACCTCACGAGGCTTTCCGATATTCAGATTAACAATGTGCCGATCGATTTGGAAACGTTGGACGAATCCGTGCGGAAGCTGGTGCATTCGTAGGATTGGCCCAACGTCTCCGGGAGTTTACTTCAATTTTTCTCTTCTTTTTTGATTGCAAAATGTCAATATTCTTAATAAAGCAAAATCAAATGTTGCGGCTCCTGCAAAAAATATCATTGCAATACGCGCTGTTTGAACTGCGTTTGCTCCAAGTCGGATATAGCAGAGGACTAATGCCGCAGTGAACACGCACGAACACGCTATACTGATCAAAATATCTCTAAGCGGTGTGCTTTTAATTCCAGCACCGGTTCTCCATACGCCATTGTGCACCATCATTCCGATATAGGCTATCCCGCCGGTCAGCAGTGTCACAGTTTCGCCCAAGATAACGGGCAATGTTCCCATAACGATCAGCTGAATTATAATCGCTGCGGTACAGACCAAAAAGGTCAAACCAAAAGCAAGGTTTCCGGCTTTTATTGCTTTTTCTTTCTCCAATTTATTGTAATCAGCAACTTTATATAATGTTTCTTGTAATTCCTGATTCATAACCTCGTCCTCCCTTTTACCATCTAAAATCTCTTTCAGTTCTACATTATAGAACTCTGCCATTTGAATAAGGATACCTAATTCCGGCATACTTGTTCCTGTCTCCCAGCGAGAGACAGTTCTTCCCGACACATAAAGAATTTCCGCAAGCTGTTCCTGCGTCAGGCCCTTTTCTTTCCGAAGCGTTTTCAGGAATCCTCCGATTTTTTTTGCGTCCATTAAAGTTTCCTCCTTTCGCATATAGACTACCATATATCATAAATAAAAAACACGACAGGAAACGAGAACGCCCATGTTTTTGCTATTAGACATGGGTGTCTACACCGGAGAGCTTACCTTGTAGTGAGAATAAGATTATGTTAAAATCGTCGCAGGATCAGCATCCTGCGACCAAAGAATTACTTTGTAATTCTTTCCGAAAT
>CAZOIF010000192.1:0-2333 GCA_964579975.1 uncultured Eubacterium sp.
ATGCGGATACCCATGTGAGACAGGATCTGTCGGTGAATCTGCCGCAGTGTATGGGGGAGCGGTATAGGAGCCAGTAAGTATATATAAAATCAATAGCCTATAGGTAATAATTGGGAAGAATCACTAATAGAAGTGCAGAACTGCGAAGATTTCAAGGTTCTGCACTTTTTGTTGGGAAATGTAAAAACAGGAAGTGAGAAATAAGTATTGACACCTATTTGTATAAAGCGTATAATTTCCATAAAGCGTACACGTGTACGCAAAGTTAAATTACACATAGTAATCAGGACAGGACATTATATTTTGCAGTTTAAAAAGGCGAAAATCATATTTGTGTTGTGGGAGGAACACAAAAAAATACCCCAACCGTTATCGTCCCCGCAAAGAACTGATAGACCGTTAGGATATTTTTACATTCGTTATTTTAAATCATTCTTTCTAAAATGTAAAGCGTCTGTCCAAAAACACTTCACCAGACAGTAATACAAATCCAATAGAAAGGAAATGATTATGAAGAAGAGAATATTAAGTATTATTTTATGTACAGCACTGTGTATATCATTACTGACAGGCTGCGGCGGCAGCGCACAGGAGGAACAAGCCGCGCCCGCGGACACGCAGACTGAAGCGGCGGGAGATTCGGGATCGGAGCAGAGCGAAGCTCCGGCGGAGGCATCGGCTTCCGGCGAAAAAATTACTTTAGAATTCTGGAATGTATTTACCGGATCTGACGGCGATATCTTGCGTCAGATTGTAGATAATTATAACAAGGCAAATACGGACAACATTGAGATTCAGATGGATATTATGCCTAATGACCAGCTGCAGCAAAAGCTTCCGGCAGCAGTTGCGACCGGGACGGCTCCGGATCTTGTATTGTTTGGAGTTGAAAATCTCGCACCTTATGTCAGTAATGACTCACTGGAAGATATCAGTGATTTCTGGGATGTAACAGGCGTGGACAAGAGCAATATCCTGGAAAATGTTTTGGAACTGTCTCATGTGGATGGGAAATTATATGGCACACCGATGCAGTATAATGTAACCTATCTGTACTGGAATAAAGATTTGTTCCGTGATGCAGGTCTGGATCCTGAGAAAGCGCCGGGGACGCTGGAAGAATTAGCAGATTATGCGGAGAAACTTACGGATTCGTCCAAGAATCAGTTTGGTCTGGCACTGCCCACCAATGCTACATACATGCAATTTTTATGGGCAAACGGCGGTGATGCAGATGATCCGGAAACGAACACCAATCTCCTTAATTCAGATGAAAATTTGAAAACTCTGGAGTGGCTGCAGGATTTAACAGTTAATAAAAAGGTTTCACCGAATAACATCACCGGAGCCGAGGCGGATACAATGCTTCAGGCCGGTCAGATCGGTATGTATATGAGTGGACCCTGGCAGATCAATGGTCTGCGCGAGCAGGGAATTGATTTTGGCATTGCCCCTTGTGTAGCAGGAAGTGCGGGCGCATTTTCCCCGGCAGGCGGCTGCAGTTACGTGATTCCCAAGGGGACTGACGGGGAACACAGATTAGCGGCATACAAGTTTATGCAGTACTGGCTGACAGATGATATTTTGAAAGAATGGTCACAGAAAAACGGATTCCCTGTATGGTCTAAGACTTTGATGCAGGATCCGGAGATACAGGAAGATGAAGTGCTCAATTCCATTTCCAAGGCAACAGAGATTGGCCGTTCTTACAATCTCGGATATTCTTTAGCGAGTCAGATTGACAATGACGTAATGATACCTTTATTTGAAAAAGTCATGACGGGTGCCGCCACACCGGAAGATGCTCTAAAAGAAGCTTCTGAGGCTATGGACAGAGTGCTTGCGCAGTAGGGAAGGCAAAAGAAAAAGGATCGTCGCTTCCGGCGGTCCTTTTTTACAAAATATGCCGTGTTTCGGTAGAAGTGGGGGATATATGGCAAACAATAAGAGAAAAAGAAAAAAGTATGTGGCACATAATCAGAAGAGCGCGTATTTGTTTCTGCTGCCATCTATGTTCATCCTATCTGTATTTGTGTTCATTCCGTTGATAGCATCTTTTGTGATCAGTGTTACAGATATGAATATTTTTATGAAGGATGTTGGGTTTGCAGGACTTAGAAATTTTACCCGGCTTTTTACAGACAACAGGGTAAGCAACGCAACCTTTAACAGTCTATATTTTACTTTGCTGGAGGTGCCGCTGCAGATTGGACTGGCACTGTTGCTGACAGTATGTCTGGCAAAAAATAACAAGTATTGTAAATTATTGCGCTCGATCTATTATTTGCCCTTTGTCTGTTCCATGACGGCTATTGGTATTGTGTGGTCCATGC
>CAZOIF010000193.1:0-2330 GCA_964579975.1 uncultured Eubacterium sp.
CCCAACTTATAAAATGCCGCATCCTGCTCACCGATCCACTCAAACTTCCCGGTATCCAGATCATAACAGCCAAGCTGGCCCTTATCCTTCTCATGATCAATCAGGCTCAAATAGGCTTTCCCTTCCACCATTGCGATACACTGGGCATCATTGACGACCATATGCTCAATAAATACCGTTTCATTTTTTACCCAGTTGTCTGTCCATTTTCCGCTCCGCTCCTTTACGCGGGATTTCATACATTCGGTCAGTTCCTTTTCATACCGGAGTCCGGAACCAGAGCCATCCTCCTTCTCTCCCTGGCTGAATATCATATATCCCATACGATAGGTTCCGTCTTTTATCCAGCCTGTCTGCAGCTGGATATAAAGCCTTCCCTCCTGCCAGAACAGTTGATGTGGCATACAGACATCGAGTTTTTCTACTCCTGCCGCCTCCTTCACTGCATGATTTAACTGCTCCCCTGTAACAAAATCCGTTTCTTGTTTTCCATCATGCCTCTTGATATAAAGACTCCTGTCATTCTTTTTGACATCCTTGGGATAGAAAACTGCTTCGGCATTATTTGTAACAATTGCCCCATAATCGTCATAATCTCCGCAATACTCCGATACCTTTTTCCAATGCGCTGAATCCATATTCTGAATACAAATTTCCTCATATTCTGTCGCCATAACATAGTAATCCTCAATTCGGAAAATATCTCCGTTATATGAATCCACATCCACCTCTGAATCCTTAACCTTTCGCTTCAGATCATACTTTACCATCTTATCCGTATCCAGATCCTCATAAAAATAATAATCCGAGTCTGCATATAACGGAATCATCAGTTCCGTCTTCACAAGCTCCTCCTCTTTCGAGATCTTAACAACATCATACCCCTGTGCATCTTTTTCGATGGGCGCACGGTATGTGATCTCTTCCGCCCAGTCAAACACCACATCATAATACAGCCAGTTTTTATCGGCATACAAGATTTCCACACAGTTCTCTCCACCCTCTTTCGCCGGCCATTCTTTGACGCATTTGCGGTGTGTGCCATCCGTCCTCGCCTGCATGAGTTTTTCTTCATTATAACTTATGTAATAAAGGTTCGTATCCGTGCAGAAACGGTGGCTGCTCATGTCCTGCTTTGCTTTCTTACGGGACATCCCATCTTTCCCGTTTTTTACAGCAGGACCACTCACCGTTTTCTCCTGAATGGCGTCCCCGCTGACCGCCTCCCCACTCACAGCAGAACCGCTCACCGCGTCTCCTTCTGTCAGACCGGCATATTCGCCGCCACAGCCGGCTAATAGACTAACACATAAAATGATGCAAAGTACCATTGAACTATTTCTTTTTCTCATCGTTTTTTCTATCCTCCACAAAATATCCATCTTCATTTTCATCCTTGGAAGGCGGCCACCACCAATTGTCCGCAAACTCATTCCTAACGCGGTTATCAAATACCTCTCCAAATTCACCATACGGATCACCGCTGTCATATCCCAACTTATAAAATGCCGCATCCTGCTCACCGATCCACTCAAATTTTCCGGTATCCAGATCATAACACCCCAGACGCCCCTTATCCTTCTCATAGTCATACAAGCTCAGATAGGCTTTTCCCTCTACCATTGCGATACACTGGGCATCATCGGCGACCATATGCTCTATAAATACAGTCTCCTTTGGTTTCCCGCCATCTGTCCATTTTCCGGTCTGCGCCTTTACACGGGATTTCATACATTCTGTTAATTTCTTTTCATAGCAAAATCCGGAGCCAGAACCGTCCTTATTCTCTCCTTGACTGAATATCATATATCCCATGTGATAGGTTCCATCTTTCACCCAGCCTGTCAGCATCTGGATATAAAGCCTGCCCTCCTGCCAGAACAGTTGATCTGGCACACAGATATCCAGTTTTCCTACTCCTGCTGCTTCCTTCACTACGTGCTCTAACTGCTCCCATGTAACAAAATCTTTTTCTTGCTTTCCGTCATACCTCTTGATATAAAAACTCCAGTCATTCTTATTGACATCCTGGGGATAGAAAACTGCTTCGGCATTATTTGTAACAGGTGCCGCGTAATCGCCATAATAATCTACGAAATACTCCGATACCTTTTTCCACTGCGCTGAATCAATATCCTGAACGTAAATTTCCCCACCTTCTCCCACCATGACATAGTAATCCCTTATCCGCAAAATATCTTCGCAATCTGAATCTGTACTCGCCTCCGAAATCTTTCTCTTCCGCTTCAGGTCATACTTTACCACTTCATCCGTATCCAGATCCTCATAAAAATAATAATCCGAATCTGCATATAACGGAATCATCAGTT
>CAZOIF010000194.1:0-2312 GCA_964579975.1 uncultured Eubacterium sp.
AAACTGTAAGAAATTCCGTTTCTCTGAATCCTCATATCTCAGAATGATAGCTGAAGTAGCAGGCAGCGTTATCTTTACTCTTCCGGAAACCACCGGATACTCCTTCGGCTCTGTGGAAAAACCTTCCGCCGTAGTCAGAATCAACTGGTTGAGTATGCACTCCTTCGGGATTCCCAGATACCATACAGACAGTTCCTTCGTAATCTCATGGTTATTGTTATTGACAAGAATCACGGACTGTCCCTTTCTGGTAAATCTGCCATATCCGATCACATTGTAGTCGGCTTCCAGATATTTGAGAGAGCCTTTCAAAAATTCTTTATGTGTCTTGTGAATCTTTATGATCTCTTTATGGAAGGCAATCAGTTCCTGATCCTCGTTCCCCCAGGGATAAGTCCGTCTGTTATCCGGATCCGTAAACCCACAGACGCCGGCCTCATCTCCATAATAGATGGTAGGTGCGCCGGGCCAGGTCATCTGGATCACCACCGCCTCACGCAGAACCGCCTTATTGATTCCCTCGTTAGCCGCCTGAGGACCCAGCGTATTCGTCCTGCCTACCCGGTGATTTGTGCGGGTAAGAAATCGGGAATGATCATGATTCGACAACTCATTCATAGCCACCTGCAGAGACGGCATAGTAAAATCTGCGCTATGATGCCGCATTGCGCCCCAAAAACTATCGGCATTTCCCCGCATATCCTCTCGGAAGTCATCACTGTGTTTCTGCATACCTGTCAAAAACCAAGTCACCGGTTCCATAAAGGCATCGTAATTCATCACCGTATCCCATTCCTGCCCCTGCAGCCAGTCTCTGGGACTTCCATAATGCTCGGCAAGAATGATTGCATTGGGATTAGCCATTTTAACTGTTTTTCTAAACTCTTTCCAGAATTGATGGTTAAACTCCGGACTGTGGCCCAGATCCGCCGCCACATCCAATCTCCACCCGTCTACGTTATAAGGGGGAGAGACCCATTTTCTCCCGATATACAGCACATAATCCATAAGCTGTCTGGAATTTTCATAATTCAGCTTCGGCAGCGTGTCATGTCCCCACCACCCATCGTAAGAGCCATTATAGGGAAATCTATTTTCGTCATGGAACTGGAAATAATCATGATAGGGACTGTCCTTGTCGATATAGGCTCCCTTCTCATAACCTTCCGCGTTTTCGTAGATGCGTTCCCGATCCAGCCACTTATTAAAGGAACCGCAGTGATTGAACACGCCGTCCAGAATCACCTTCATGCCTCTTCTGTGGGCTTCCTTCACTACCTCCACAAAAAGCCTGTTGCTGGCCTCCAGATTATCCCTATTGGAAATGCGATCGATATATCTGGTAGCAAAACGGTTCTCTGTCTGCCCGCTTTCCAGCAAAGCACCCTCGTCATGCACAATCTTTCCGAAATGAGGATCAATAAAGTCATAATCCTGAATATCATATTTATGGTTAGAAGGAGATACAAACAGGGGATTGAAATAGATCACATCCACACCCAGATCCTGCAGATAATCCATCTTATCGAGGACACCCTGCAGATCGCCGCCATAAAACTCACGCACACCCATAGCCGCCGGGTATTTATTCCAGTCCTCCACCCGGACAGTCTTATCTCCAATATACTGGTACTCATTCGTCAGCACATCGTTAGTGGGATCGCCATTATAAAAACGATCAACATAAATCTGGTAAAATACAGCGCCTTTCGCCCAATCCGGTGTCTTGAAACCAGGAATCACCCGAAAAAAGTAATACTCATTGACATCCTTAACCGGCCCCCGCTTATCATAAAAGCAGGAAAGCTTCCCTGCGTGAATCTCAAAATAATAACTCAGCTGTACATTCTCAAGCTGTATCGTATGCGCATAATAGTCAAAGTGCGTATCCGACTCTGTTTTAAACATAAGATGTCTCTCGCCCTTATTCACGAAAAAAACTTTATCGATATTATTTTTACCGGAACGGAACCGCACGGTAACCTCAGCGTAAGCGCTGGGCTCCGCCGGAGAGAGATAGTCCGCCGTTGTATCGGAAAACAACGCCTTTCTGTTAAGGATCGGATGCATACCGGCAATATACTGCTGATTCTTTTCCGCTTTCTGAAATTGATTGATGTCCATAATCAGCCTTTCTCTTAAAAACGAACACTACATAACCATTTTATACTATATGTTGTGGATATTCAAGAGTTTATAAGATTTCAACACAATCCAAGCCCTATACAAAGTAAAAAAGACAGCTAATAAACTGTCTTTTTTAGAGAAGGTATTTCTTTCTTATGGGGTATAGCAAAAAACTATATAATGTA
>CAZOIF010000195.1:0-2252 GCA_964579975.1 uncultured Eubacterium sp.
AATAACCCCTTTATGATCTGGGGCAGATATAATAAAAAATTGTTGAAAACGACGCTTGCCGTGTCGTTTCAGTTTCATCATACGCAGATGGATGGGGGTCATGCGGCAGGGTTTCTTGATTGCTTGCAGAGGGAAATAAAAGACCTGAAAATAGGATAATGAAAAGGAGTCAGGAAATGGAGATAAGGAATCAGACGATTGATAATGGAGAGGCTTTTGACTGGGGGCGGGCATCGAGAGAATATGCGAAATATCGTGACATTTATCCAAAGGAATTTTATGAAAAGTTAGCAGAACTTTCTTTGGGCATAAAAGGTCAAAACGTATTAGATATGGGGACGGGAACAGGTGTGATCCCAAGAAATATGTATGGTTATGGTGCGGACTGGACCGGGATAGATATTTCAGAAAACCAGATTTCGTATGCGAGGCGGCTTAGCGGAGAGGCGGAAATGGAGATCCGTTACCTTGTTTCTGCTGCGGAAGATATTGATTTCCCGGACGGAAGTTTTGATGCGGTCATTGCTTGTCAGTGTTTTATGTATTTTGACAAAGAAGTTATTTTGCCGAAAATCCATCGGATGTTAAAACCGAATGGGCATTTCCTGTACTTTTCATGGCATGGCTGCCGGAGGAAAGCGAGATAGCGAAAACCAGTGAAGAAATGGTGCTAAAATATAATCCGTCATGGTCTGGTGCACATATGACAAGATATTCCTTGGATACGCCAGCGTGGTGTGAAGATATGTTTGAACCAGTTCATATGCTGGCCTATGATTTGCCGGTTACCTTCACCAGAGACAGTTGGCATGGCAGGATGAAGGCGTGCCGTGGGATTGGGGCTTCATCCCTGAGTCAGGGTAAAATTGCAGCATGGGAGAGGGAACATACGGCATATATGCAGACAGTGCCGGAGGTTTTTGATATTTTGCATTATGTAACGATACTGGATGTGAGGAAAATAGGATGAATTTTTGATCTTTCTGGAAGGCGGAAGTAAGGAGGTAAATATGGCAGAATTAACATCCATGATGAATATTGGGAAAGAAATGGAAAAAAAGCTAACCGCAGTCGGAATTGATTCATCGGAGAAACTGACTGAGTTAGGGGCCAAAGAGGCATTTTTAAAGCTAAAAGAGGTGTATCCTCAGGTTTGTCTGGTACATTTATATACATTGGAAGGCGCGATCCATAATATAGAATTCAACTGTCTTTCTGAGGATAAGAAAAGAGAATTAAAAGAATTTAGTGATTGGTTAAAGAACTAGAGCGGTTATGCAGAGATATTGTAAGGAGCAGGAATGAATCTATGAAAATAGCAGTCATGGCGGACATTCACAGTAATATAGAGGCATTTAAAGCATGTATGATCGAGGCAGAAAAACAACAGGTTTCGGAATTTCTTTTTCTGGGTGATTATTTGGGGGATTTAGCATATCCACAAGAAACGCTTGTATTGCTTAAAGATATTTGTAATAAATATCCCTGTACCTTTATCAGAGGTAATAAAGAAGAATATTGGATCAAGAATAGAAAACAACCAAATGATCAATGGGTGTATGGAAGGACACCAACAGGGATGTTAAAATATAATTTTGATAGACTGAGTTCTGAAGATATTAATTTTTTTGAAAATATGCCTATTACGAAAAAAATACAGTATAAAGGATATCCGCCCTTTGTCATTTGCCATGGCTCACCGTTTAAAGTGAACCAGAGTATGCGCCCAGATTATAAGTATATTGATGATTTGTTAGGAAAAGTTGATACAAATTTTGTTATTTGTGGGCATTTTCATATACAAATGGATTATACAAGAAAAGGGATTCGAGTGATAAATCCGGGGTCGGTTGGAGTGCCGCTTCATAGTAATGGGAAAGCGCAATTTATGATACTTCATGGTGACAAAAATGAATGGAGTACAGAATTCTATACAGTAGGTTATGATAAAGAAAAAGCAATCGGGATGATGGATGCGGAGAGGCTGCCCGAAATAGCTCCAGGATGGTATCGCATTACAAAGCATTTACTTCAAACAGGAGAAATTTCGCATGCTGTTGTAGTCAGAAGGGCAATGGGAGAATATGAGAAGCAAGCAGGAAATTGTGAATTATATTCAATACCAGAAGACTATTGGAATCAGGTTATAGATGAGGTGTTTGGATCGACAGATGCGATTGATCAGGATTTGGGAAGGGGAGATGGAGTAAAGATTTAGACAGTTAATAAAAAAATTAAAAGAGTATTGGTTC
>CAZOIF010000196.1:0-2238 GCA_964579975.1 uncultured Eubacterium sp.
GAATCCATATCTCGGTATAATAGTTCTCGTCACTCGTTCCGTTCGGATACTTGTCGGGCATGTCATACATTTCAACGCAATAGCCTGCTGCAAATTCATAATCCTGCAATGCAGGAAGCCATTCAGAGAATATCTTTGTATTGACATCCTGTAACGCATCCGGAAGCGCGCCTCTGCACGGAAAAACAGCCCAGGTAAATGCAGGAATCGTCTTTACCGTTAATCCCTCCGGGATATCTACAGACGGATTATAAATATCTGCGATCAGATATTCAAACTTTTCGTTTCCCATCTGGGGATCAATGTTGATGCCGAACATACCGCAGACATATTCACCCTTTCCGGAAGCATAATGCTCTTGCCAGAACAAGGGGATTTCCTGTTTAGGGTTTTCGTAGCTAAATTCCTTTGATGCACCTAAAACTGTAAAAGCTTCTTTTTTGACAATCCTGTAATCCATAATGCAACCACCTTTCAATGAAATTGTTAGTTTCAGCGGTGCGAAAGTTTTGATCATGGTTTTATTTTTGCGCACTGTCAGAGGTGTATATCCATGAAAACGGGAAAAGGCTTTGGTAAAACTGTCGGGAGAATCATATCCATATTTCATTGCAAGTTCCATAACGGTGATGTCACTGGTAATCAGTTCTTCTCCGGCAAGTGCCATTCTACGGTTTCTTACATATTCTGCTATGGAATATCCACATAAAATACTAAATCCCTTTTGAAAATAAAATGGCGAAATATTTACATGGCTGGCCACATCATATATGGTAATATTGTCTGTGATATGGCTCTCGATGTAGTTGATTGCTGCGCTTATTGCCTCGGTCCATTCCATGATCATTAACCTCCCGCTGTGATTACAGTATAGCCTTAGCCATTTATTCTGTCCCGACATTATTAGTTTTCTTTTGTCCGGACTTAGTTTTTTAATGAGTTCCCGTGCAGAAATCCATTGTTTTTTGCATGACATCTTTTAAGACTTCAAGATTTTTCAATGTATCATTGCATTCGAGAGAATGGTTGCAGCCGTCATATACAGACAGCGGAATATGATTTGCATTTGAGAGCCGGATAATCTCATCTGTATCGCTCCATGGATCTGCTGTTCCAATAAAAGCAATAGCACGATTTGGTGGAAAAAGATAAGTCTGCGCCAGAGGCGTATATAAGATATGTCTTGCATCTTTTAATCCATATTTCTCTGCATAGGATGTGGCAATAATCGTACCGATACTTTTAGAAATAAAAAGCACATCGTCATATTCAGACCAGATAATATCTGTAAGTTCAGATTCTGCCTGTAAAAACAGCGCTTCATAGGCTTCTTTCATTTTTTCTTCATTGCCCCGGATATTTCCGGCCTGATAGATATAACTCACATTTCGACAGTCCTTATATCCCAGTTCACGGGCAATATTCCGGCTATAATATAAAAGGGGTTTATCACAATGGTATCCTATACCTGGAAAGAAAACAGCTATCTTTGACATAAAAATGACCTCCTGCTTTTGCAAGTTACAAGGCAGAACCCCGAAAAACATACAGTTTTCCGGGGCTGTTTTGCTTGCTGGACTCTGTCCTTTGCACACAAATTATTAATCCATAAATTCCACACGGCCGCTGTCGATATGATAAATGGCACCGCATACTTTTAAGTCGCTCTCGTCTGTTAAGTGCAGCTGCTCTTTGATTACGGAAACGCTTCTTTCTACATTTAAGCGGCAAGCCTTAAGCTCGTCTTTCTCATCGCCGATCGCCAGACGGATTTCATCGGTTATGTATTTTACGAAGCCGGAAGGATTGCTGGTAATGGTTGCGCCTACTGCGCCGCAGTGTGTATGTCCCATTACAACTACCAGATTAGTGCCGAGATGGTCTGCAGCATATTCCACGCTTCCCAACTGGTGATGATCCATGACGTTGCCTGCTACGCGGATGACGAACAGTTCGCCGATGCCTGCCGTAAAAATGCTTTCCGGAATAACTCTGGAGTCCGAGCAGGTGATAACGATTGCGTAGGGAGTCTGTCCCTCATCACATGTCTTTTTTCGTAATTGAACAGATACATCTCCCGGGTTGCTGGTCGCATCCAGATAGCGCGCGTTCCCTTCTTTCAGCTTTGCCAATGCTTCCGATGCAGGTAAGTTCTGATGTGCCATAATCTCATGTCCTCCATTCTCATTTTCATTTTTGGGTGCAGATAAAATATCAATTAAAAAAAGTATACCATAA
>CAZOIF010000197.1:0-2202 GCA_964579975.1 uncultured Eubacterium sp.
GACTGCTTTTAACCCATTTGTTGTGAAGTGCTTTCTGAATGCCGCGGAATGATCAGGAGGATGCTTACTGTAAATTTTTCTCCCTCTGTCCGTATCTCCATTGCTCCCCGATATTTTTCCACCGCCGCCCTGATATTGGCAAGCCCGGTTCCTTCCCGGATCGTTTTTCTGCCGGTGCAGCTGTTTGCCATCTCGATCAGCAAAAAGTCTCCCTGCACCTTCCCTGACACATGGATATATTTTTGTCCGCCGCTGTCGATCCGGTTACAGGCGAAAATGGCGTTATCCAGCGCATTCCCTAAAATAATGCACAAATCGATATCACGGATTCCGCAAGGATAGGGAACGACCAGAGAACACTGTACCTCTATCCTATTCTCTTCTGCAATGCCCAGTTTATTCCCAAGCAGAATATCCAGCACCGGATGATTGGTACTGACCGGAAACGATATGTCTGCTGTCAGATTTTCCATCCCCTCCACATACTGTAATGCCGCTTCCGTCTTTTGGTTTTGCAGCAACTCTTTCACTACCGTAATATGATTTTTGATATCATGCCGGAAGGATTTTGTTTTTTCATAGCGCAATTTTGCCTCCTCCACATACTGCTGCAGAGAATGTGCCTGCAGCTCTAACACCGCCGCCTCTTTATGCAGCCGGAAGCTTTCTGCCAGCTTTTTATAGGAAAACAGAATACTAAACAGGCTGGCTACTCCCAATCCCTGCAGCAATAACAGCTGATAGGGATTCAGCCCGGACAGCATTCCCTCATTTTCTGTTGTCATGGTATTCCCATAGATCGTTTCATTAATATATTCACTTGCCAAAAAGATCAACAGCGCCGGCAATAATATTAAGAACACATATTTTCTGTCGGTTGTTTCATCACACCCGCAGCATTTCTGCACGCCCCGGTAACACAGGACTGCCAGCGTAAGAGCAAGGGTATATCCTGCTCCCATTAAAATAATACCGAAAAATCTGGGACTAATTTTAAAGACAAAAGGAAACAGCAAATAAGATAAAGAATTCGATAAGCCAAAGCATAAATTCATTATTTCCGCTGTTACAACTGCATACAAAGCAGCAGAAACAAAATCTACTTTGTAAAGTATTTTCCCCACTGCCATAAGAAGCAGGACAAATACAAGTAACGCCCAAAGGCCCTGCAGGTTAAAGCTCTCCAACACAGCCATTCCAAAGACTCCAAACAAGATACAGCATATAGGTTTCCCCTTTTTCTGCAAAAATCCTGTGAAGAACCAAAAGCCCATCAGCATCTCAAGACTTGTTATGACGTATCTGCTAAAAAAATCCAAATAACCAATCATTTCACGATCCCATCCCTCATATACTGTAAGATCACGTTCGAGAATTCCCTGCTTCTGAGGCGCGACACGGGTATTTCTTTTCCATTCGCCATATAAGCAGTATTGTTCCGGTAACTTTTCAGATGACTCAGGTTGATCAGATAGCTTCTGTGGCACCTGAAAAATCTCTCGTCCAGCTTCTTTTCCAAGTTTTCAATCCTGTCATAATAATCAATGACCTCTCCTGTGGCAAGATACAGATACACTTTCCTGTCTATGATCTCACAGCAGACAATATCCGGAAAGGAGATGATATTGCTTTCATTCCCCTTTTGAACCAATAAACTTACTTTTTCCGGCGATACCCTTTCCTGCATGGAAAGAAGAAGCCTTTCCATCGTCTTTTCAAACTGTGTTTCCTGCACAGGTTTCACGAAATAATCAAAGGGCTGAACCTCAAAGGACTGGAACACCATTTCCTTCAAAACCGTTATAAAAATCAGAAAGCCTTTATACCCTTGCTCCCTTACCCTTCTGGCTGTTTCCATTCCGTCCAGTTTCTGCATCCCGATATCAAGAAACAGAATATCTATTTTTTCATTGCTTTTTAACAGGTCTTCTCCCGAAGAGTATTGCATAACGGAGATCCCGGTGCTTTTCTTTCTGAAAAAATCTACTGTCATTTTTTCTATTTTATCTGCCATATATTTTTCATCATCACAGATTGCAATATGGATCATAAGATCACCTTCCTTAAACTCTTAACCTGCAAAAGCGCAGTACGGTCTCACCGTGATATCCGTCACAATACCATCCTCTGCCGAGAACCAGATACTTACATTGCCGAAGCCTTCCCCGGTAATGAGGCAGTTTTCCACCTCCCCATAGGGAG
>CAZOIF010000198.1:0-2169 GCA_964579975.1 uncultured Eubacterium sp.
ACATTGCCGAAGCCTTCCCCGGTAATGAGGCAGTTTTCCACCTCCCCATAGGGAGAAGCATAAAAGCCGTAAGCCTTTAATTTTCCCCAAGCGCCGTCCACACTGATGCCTGGATAGATACCGAAGATAGTTACATCATCCACCCGCTCGCCCTTGTAGCCGATATGCCCCGCGTTCAGCGCCTCAAAGGAAAACACCTCTCTGCCGTCCTTCAAACCGACCGTCCACTCCTCAAAATCCGGTTCCGGCTGTTCAAGATCCACTTCATATTTCTCAGAAAGAAGCGTCTTCGCAGCATCCAAATAATAGTCTTCATTTAAAATCAACAGGCCCAGATCGGAAGCGGTATCTGTCCGCTCCTTTCCGGCCTCGTCAGCAAGAAGTTTTAGGTATGCCGGTGTAAAATTCGCAAAGGACTCATATTCCATGGGCTGATACTCTATGGAAAGCTCCTTCGCACCCTCCGTATACCCGCCAAACAATTCATCGAAATCGGCCAGATTGTACTTGTAATCCTCATATTCATAGGACTCCTCCCCCTCACCTTTTATATAAATATTGTACAAAATACCGTCACCGTCTGTATCCAACTCGTCAGGGAAGGGCCGGCCGTCAGCCCACCACTCATCTTTAAGTGCTTTGTTCCAATCAGCCACGGAAGCAACCGCCATATAGGAATCACTTACCGATTGATAACAATAGATCATAAAGGGACGGAGTTCACCAGTCTCATGATAGTAGTGCAATTCACTCTTGATGATACCGTTATCGTAATAGATGGGGGGCGGTGCCCAGGCAAGCTCCAGTTTCAGTTTCCCACTGATCGGATTGTAATCGTATACCATCTCAGACATATTGTTCATAGGTGAGATAGTACACCGGATAAGCAGTTCCTCCCTGCCATCCTGATCTATATCCGCTAATGCAAAATTATGAATCACGACTTCTCTATCAGATTCATCATGATTCCAGTTCTCCGTTTTCTTATCAGGAAGCTGCCCTGTTGTAATGACCAGCGACAACACACCGCCATAGTAATGCCTGATCTGTGCTTCCTGCAGTGCCTGCGCTTTCTCTGCTTTCTCTGCGCTCTCTTCGGCAGAGAGTGCAGCCCTCTTATCCTTAAGAATCTGCTCTGCCTGTTTTTCTCCCGCCGTTTTGCCGTCATGTGAAATTTCGTTCCTCGCTCCGCACCCTGTATAAAATATGACACCGACACACAATAACATGGCGGTGCCCATTTTTAATAATCCTTTTCCTTTTTTCATACTACAATCCTCATTCCCGCAAACAAATATTTCGACCTATTTTAACACGGGGAAACGATTCTTGTCCATGTATGGCTTTCAAAGGTTTATGCACCTCAAATTCTTAAAAAGTCAGAAAGATAGATAAATCTGTCTCAAAAGATTGCTTGACAATATTCTATTATGGTAACATATAAGACATAGAATATTTCCATTACAAGAGAGGAACAACATATATGTTGATAAAAATTTTCTTTGTACTTATTTTGTTTCTGATTTTTCTTTTGATAATTGAAGTAATTGCATTTAAACATGAAACTTACTATAAAATAACCGGGAACAGCTTTTTTAAAACAATTTTTGATACTGGTAAACATGGAGAATATCTGACCTATAAGAAGTTGAAAGAATATGAGTCTGACGGCGGAAAATTTCTGTTCAATTGCTATTTACCGAAAGATGACGGCAAAACAACGGAAATTGATGTACTGCTCATACACTCTACCGGCATTTTTGTAATTGAAAGCAAAAATTACAGCGGGTGGATCTTTGGAAGTGAGAATAGCAAAACATGGACGCAGACGCTTCGCAGCGGCAACGGAAAGGTTCGTAAAGAGCATTTTTACAATCCCATTATGCAGAATGACACTCATGTAAAATGGTTAAGGGAAATAGTCGGAACAAATATTCCGATCTATTCGCTTATTGCTTTTTCCGAAAGATGTACATTAAAAGATATAACCGTAGAAAGCTCTGATGTCGTGGTAATAAACAGACAGCATATCAGCGATTCGGTAAAACACATGGGTAATCGTTCCATACAGGCTCTTAGCAAAATGGACATTTCGCGTATCCAGGAGATGTTATACCCTTACACACAGACTACAGAATATGAAAAGCAGCAGCATATAGAAAACATCAA
>CAZOIF010000199.1:0-2131 GCA_964579975.1 uncultured Eubacterium sp.
TTATCCCTATCCCGATGAAGAATCCTTCTGGGGATACTGGTCGAAGCAGGCGCTTTTGGCAGGTATAGATGCAGACCACACACCGCTGCACCGGACGATTTTGGAAATGCTGCGAGGGAAAAAGATATTCGTATTGAGCACGAATGCGGATAAACAGTTTGAGAAAGCAGGACTTTCGGAAGAGAAGATCTTCTGCACGCAGGGGGACTATTTTCATATCCAGTGTGCCAAAGGGTGCCATCCGAAAATCTATGACGGTGTAGAACTGTTTCGGCAGATGGATCGTGAGAGAAAAGATTGTAAAGTGCCTTCCGCTCTGGTGCCGAAATGCCCGGTGTGTGGCGGTCCTATGAACATGAATCTCAGAACAGACAGGCATTTCGTGGAGGATGATGCCTGGCATGCGGCGGAGAGATGGTTTGGGGAATTCCTTTCGGAAATGCTTGCTGATAAAACTTCAAATGTAGTGTTACTGGAATTAGGGGTTGGCTTTAATACTCCTACCATCATCCGGTTTCCTTTTGAGAAGCTGGCGAAAGAGCATAAAAATATCCGCTTGATCCGTCTGAATCTGAAGGAGGCCATCGTGCCGGGAAACCTCGGAGACAGGGCGGTAGGTATCAATGCGGATATAAAGAAAAGTGTTGAGGATATGAAAACTTTTTAAAAACTGTATTTGTTCAATTCTTTCATGATGCCAAGAAGATATGACAATGAATTATCGTTCAGCTTCTTGGCTTCATTCATAAATTCTCTGAGCCTTTGGGGATTAGAGTTCCCTTCGTCAAAAAATTCTTGTGGCGTAATGTTAAAAAAATCACAAATATAAAAAAATGACTGCATGGATGGCAGCGATTTCTTATTTTCGATCGTATTGATATAATTGTTTGCCTGTCCCAACGACAAAGACATATCACGCGCGGAAATGCCCTTCTGCATTCTCAATTCGGCCAATCTGTCAGGAAGAAAATTCTCATACATCAATTATAACCATGCCCTTTCCATAGCCTTAATTCCTCTATGTAATAGATTGTACATTACATATATGGATTATGCGCTAGATTTAATGGGATGTTTCGGTTGACATAAAAGATTTAATCTATTATAATCAAACGAGATGTTAGTTTTGATTTAGCGAAAGCTTCAGATATATGGTGACAAATGAAAAATTTTATCGATATTCATTCTCATATTTTACCCGGGGTGGACGATGGATCGGACAGTTTTGAAATGAGTGTGCGGATGCTTAGATGTGCAGCGGATGATGGAATATCCGGGATCATACTCACACCACATAATAAACCGGGACATCGGCGGAAGCATTTTTCCGAAATAATGTCCAGAGTGGAAAGCCTGCGAAAGATGATGTCGGCAGGCAATATCAATATAGACATATACCTTGGAAGCGAACTGTATTACCGAAATGGTCTTTTGGAGGAACTTGAAAATGATATGGCCGGAACCATGGCAGGTTCCCGTTATGTACTTGTGGAGTTTAATCCGCTGGAGGATTATGACTATATCCGTAATGGAATTTATTCGTTGTTGATGGGCGGATATTATCCTGTTCTGGCTCATGCGGAACGATATCAGAATGTCTGCATCAAAAAATACGGAATAGATGATCTGATAGAAATGGGCTGCTACATTCAGGTGAATGCCGGCAGTGTTATGGGGAACGCCGGATCTAAAACAAAGAGGTTGGTTAAAAATATATTAAAGCAGCGGCAGGCCCATTTTATTGCGACAGATGCACATGATTTAGGGAAACGAGCGCCTTATCTTTCAGACTGTGCCCATTTTATCAGTAAAAAGTATGGTGAAAATTACAGTGGGAAATTGTTCTGCGATAATCCGCTGTGTGTGATCAGGGATGAAGAGATAGCGCTGCATTTATAGACAGGAAGAAGAACGCAATGGAAAACCAGAGAGAAAATAATAATGAAATAGAGTTTGATTTACTGGAAATCATCCATATTCTGCTGAGCAGATTCTGGATCATCTTGGGCGCCGGTGTTATAGCTGCGCTTATTTGCTTTGGAATCAGCGCCTATGTCCTTGCGCCGGTCTATGAATCAACCACCAAGATCTATATTTTGAACAAAACAGATAACACCACGGTTACCTATAC
>CAZOIF010000200.1:0-2125 GCA_964579975.1 uncultured Eubacterium sp.
AATTTCTCAGGACCAGTCTTTTTTATTTTAACTGACAATTCGTTTACTTCATCTTTTTTTTTAATGGGCTTGCTGATGTGGCAGCGACTTGGTACAATAATGTTAAATGGATTGAAAAGAAAGTAAAGGTGAAGCAGGCAAAATGGTTAATGATTTGATATTGATAAAACCATCAAAACTTTTAGAAAAAGAAATATTAATGTACAAACAAGAGCATTTTTCATATGGAGACAAACAAGTCCACGGAACTTGTGGATTGGCTTATTATGATAATTTTGACGAATGGCTTAATCTTGTTCTTTCAATTGAAACAGATGAGTTACGAAATGGTGTTCATACAAGTACTTTTTTTACAAGACGCATAGAGGATGGCAAGTTAGTAGGTTGCTTGAAAATTCATCATTCATTGACGGAAGAATTAAAAAGTGGCGGTCACATTGCATATGGAATAAGACCTTCCGAGAGAGGGAAAGGGTATGGAAGACGGCAGTTAGAACTTGCTTTAAGTCATGCGAAAAGTTTAGGGATAAGAGAAGTAATCATTGCCTGCGATAAGAGTAATATTGCATCTGCTATGACAGCAAAAGGTTGTGGAGGCGTTTTGAGTAATGAATTTGTAGAAGATGGTGTGACAAAGCAACATTATTTAATTGATTTGCGGTAAGTAAGTTTTGGAAAAAATTTGTCGAAGAATATACAAACAACCATACCAGATTTGTGGTACACAAAACAGCAAGGAGAACTGCCAATGAAATACTTCCGTTCCAGTCAATACCCGATTGAATTTGTCATATCCGAGAATATAAATAAAAAATTTTCTTCCCACAATCATGCAAACCATTACATCATTTCTCTCTGCATAAAAGGCAGTGTTGCCGCGACACTGGAAAATAAATCCCTGCAATTAAAGGAAAATGATTTCTTTGCTGTGCCGCCATTTATGCCCCACGCAGTGAGCCTTACAGACACTTCCGCCCTTGCATCACTCTGCATGGATAAATCTTTTGTAGCGGATTACGGTTTCCAAAAAGGCAGAAAAATTCTGGAAACGCTATTGCTGTCCCCAAAAATCCAAAAACAGATAACAAAGCTCCAGACAGAACTCTTACTACAGGCAGTCTCCTATGTATATGAGTTACATGATACACATAAGAAAGAAATGGAAAATGATATGCTCATCCTTTGTGACAGACTAACGAATCATTTTTCGGATCCCTTACCACTGGACAAACTTGCGAAAGACTTATATATCAGCAAATATTATCTTATCCGCAAATGCAAAAGAAATTTAGGATTGACGCCCCATAAATTCCACCTTCAGAACCGGATCCGCAAAGCACAGACTTTACTGTTTACAAACAAATCCGTAACCAAGGTATCTGTAGATACCGGATTTTACGACCAGAGCCACTTCGACAGATCTTTCAAAAACATAGTCGGAATTTCCCCAACCGAATATCTTGCCTCAAGCAAAACTCTCTGACTAAGACAGCAATTTTTTACAAGCAAAAATCCTCCGTTATTTTTATACTGTAAACACTACAATATAAAAAACGGAGGACACAAAACATGAATACGTTTGAAACCTTTAACAATGGAAAACTGATCACCCCTGTTGCTACGAAAGAGTTCAGTGACATTCCCTGGTCAAAACATCCAACCTTTACGGGCGTAGAGTTAAAACATATCCTGACCTCAGAAGAAACTGACGGCGCTTACAGCTACCATCTGGTACGGATCGCTCCAAATTGCAGTATTGGGGAACACATTCACGAAACACAGTTAGAAACCCACGAGGTTATCGCAGGAAACGGTACCTGCATCAACGAAGGCACAGCAATCACTTATGAGCCGGGGGTAATATCCATTTTTCCTGCCAATGTCCCACACGAAGTAAACGCTGGAGAAAATGGGTTGTATTTATTTGCCAAGTTCATGCCTGCCCTCTGCTGAACCCGGATTATCTTTATTACAGAAATGGCCTTTTTAGACCATTTCTGTTTGGGGCTATCCCTATAACCCGAATTATAACAAAAACAAGTTATTCATTACTTGTAAAATGTTTCTATAGCCTGCATAAAGAACTGCGCCGCCCCGTCACCATATTTCTTGTCTGTATTCGCTT
>CAZOIF010000201.1:0-2079 GCA_964579975.1 uncultured Eubacterium sp.
ATACAACCGCCTTTCTTTTATGATGTGACAATCATAACGAAAGAGCCTGCGTTGCGCCACCAACAGTTGTATACATTTGCTTTTTTTATGCTACTTTCCGTTGCATAAAAAAAAGAGAGAATTTCTTCTCTCTTTTTTATTCTAGGATATACTGCCCTCCCCGCCCATCAGCCTCGTCATTTCTTCGATCCGCTCCAGCGGAAACGGGGATGATGTAAGCGGTTTCATCGCAATGGACATCAGTTTCATGGGATTGTCATCCGCCGCGATCCGGTTAGAACTCATCTGTCCGCACTGACGGCAGCGATGTATGATCGCCCATTCTCCGTTTTTTCTGACCCAGACTGCAACAGGTTCCATATAGCCACCGCAGTCCGAAGCGCGGTCTCCCGGCTCTATGTCCACATGCAGGCTTGTCAGACAATTCGGACAGTGATTTCTGTGTTTACTGCCCGCACCGTCCGGCACCACCTGCCGCCCGCAGACCTTGCAGACAAAAATTTCCTCACAGGCATGATTCTTGTAATATCCTTTTTCAAATGTTTTTCTTTTATTTTCTCTATTCAATTTTATTTCCTCCCACATTAAAACTCTGTTGCTTTGTAGGAGGTTTCACTTGCATTTCCCTGAGAATCCTCTGTATGCTCTTTTCCGTCAAATAATATCTTTGCGCCAATTCTTTCGTGGAAACGCCCTTCTGATACTGCTCCGAAATCTGTTCATTTCTGACCCGTAGCTTCTCGTTTACACCAGTGGACGATCCCCATCTTTTTCTGCACGCTTTCTTCTTAGGCACATAAATCGCTTCGCCGCTCACATACGACTGCAGGATCTCAAGAATATTTTCCGGCAGAATATCATCCGCCCGTTTATAGCTCATAGCCACCTCCTAATCAGTTGATTTAGGAAAGGCAATGGCTATCACAGATTAGTTTAAAATGTCATAGCCATCGCTATGATACCGCGGTCTCCTTCATCAACATGCGTTTTCCTCCTTTTCTTCTTTACACTTTATTTCAGCACATACATTTATCTTACATGTCGCGGGGAGTAAATGCAACCTCGTAAATTTTTGGAATTATTCTGGTGTTATCGTATTTCATTTTATGATTTCCGCAATTTGCTCCGCGACTTCTTCCGGGCTTAATTCTGTTGTTATAATACAGGGATATTTAAAATCATCATAAAAATGAAATGTAGTCTTTATCCCTCTTTCAATACGTTCCGCCTCTCGTCCGTCGTACTCACAGCGCCTGATATTTTCCTGCATGGAACATTTCAATACAACCGGGAACAGTTCAAACTCGATTCCATCTTCCTTCAATT
The DNA here is from genome assembly GCA_964579975.1 of uncultured Eubacterium sp. Taxonomy (GTDB): domain Bacteria; phylum Bacillota; class Clostridia; order Lachnospirales; family Lachnospiraceae; genus Eubacterium_F. The sequence goes on from CAZOIF010000201.1 coordinate 1,327, forward strand.
TGCAAATCACTGTATCAAAAATCTCTTTTCTCTCACCATGCCAGCCATGTGTAAATACAATTTTATCAATATCCTCACAGAGCAGATAATTCTTGATCATACAATATATATTTTCTGTTACTGCCTCTTTTGTTGAAGGAGTAAGAGGAAAAGGGTTGATTACCCGACACCAATCTGAATCCACATAAGCGCATCTCATGTACCTATTCAAAAAAGCTTTGGCGGTGGTACTTTTTCCTACACCGTTCGGACCTAATATTACAATAAGTTTCTTCACAATCTTGTATCTTCCTCCATAAATTCTTCCATGATCTATCTGATCCTATTCTTGGACAATTAATTCCTTCGCCGCCTGATAAGCATCCACTGTAATTCCCAGACCCTCACAAGCCCTTTCCAGATCCACATGAAAACTCTCCATGGCATGTTCCACATTGGAAAGTAAATTACGGGCTGTCTCCTTCTTGCCTTTTTCTAGTCCTCGCTCCTCCGCCCAATCTAAGCGACGATAATAGTTATCAAGGGCCTCCATCTGCATCCGCGCCTTCTCATCCGCTGTAAGTTCTTTAAGGGTGAACACACACTCTCTGATAGTATCATCCTTTTCTGCCATCATCCGCATCTCCTCCCATGTCTGCGCCTTCAAAAGGCGCGCCCAATGATAAAGTTCCGGCCATTGCTTCTCATCTGTTTCGCTATCCAACTGATTTAATTGTAGCACACGAATTGACATTTTGTCACTATATTTATGTG
>CAZOIF010000202.1:0-2074 GCA_964579975.1 uncultured Eubacterium sp.
CCACTGTATCAACGATGCGCAGACACAGATACAGCACTCCCAGCCTTATGATGACCGATATAGTCAATGATGCCAGATCATTCATCCCAATGTTGGTGATAAAACGGATGATCATCGGCAATACCAGTTCACAGACCGTAGTTAAGCCTGCACAACATAGGTCAATAACTACTATTTTCCAATATTTTTTATAATAAGGGAGAAATCTTTTCAGTAACTCTCCCGCTTGATAGGTTCTTGTGCTTGTTTCCATTTGAATGCTCCCTAGATTTACCAACCCAAAATCTCTTTTCTTAATTCCTCATATTCGCTCATGGATATTTTTTCGTCACGATAAGTAAAATCGCTGTCTTCATGATACTCAAAATCAGTGGAATCCCAATACTCTGCCCCTAACTCAAATTCATCTACAATATTCCCACCGCCATCGTGTCTTTCCAGCCAATATAGCTGCCTTCCCCCATGTAAGGTATCACTATACACAATCCATGTTGCATTATCGTAGTCTGTATATGACAAAACCATTGCTGTTCCATCCCCGGCTGCTAACACATATACTTTTCCGTCTCTTGCATCAAAATACATGCCTCCATAAGGACCATTCACTATCTGTTCCACTTCTCCATCATTATCCAAGTCAATCCGTTCTCCGACATGATAGTAGCTAAGATAATCATCCTCATCATGCGGCAACTGGTCATACATGATAACTCTTTCAGACTCATTGTCATAATATGCCGGAATTTCACTGGCAAGAAATGCATCCAACAGTTCTTCCGGTTCTAATTCGTCAACAACTGTGTCGTCCTGAATAGATATCTCGGAAGTACCCTTATCATCAGATTCTTCAGAATTGGTTTCTTGCACTTCAACGTCTGGCAACACAGCTTCCTTATCTTGTGAAGCACCACAACCACTTAATGCATACAAGCAAAATATAAGCATAACTGTATTTCGAATACGCAATTTTCCAATCAATATTTTTAACCTCCGTGTCTCATATTGGAATTCTTTTATGCCTTTTTGTCAAACGTAGAAGTATTACCACCATTATCCGCCATGTTTACGAAAGCATCTTTATCATTATGTGGAAACAGCAATTCCATATATAGATTCCCAAGTAAACTTTTTACTTTGTCAGCATCAACATCGGAAATGGGAATATCATTAATTTCCAGACGTTTTAGATTTTCCAGAATATTTTCTATACTGCGCCATTCAAAAGATTCCGGCGCAGGTTTGTTCTGTAAAGTTTTTTTCTTTGGTTTATTCCCCAAAGGTTTTGGGGCATCCGGCTCCATAATGGGTTTTGCTTCCGGAATGTTATATACAACATTTTTGCAGGTTTTTTCAAAACATTCCGGATCATATTCTGCCAGATACCGCAAATCATCCATGGTCAATGGCTTCTTATTACGTATTTTAAGGTATATATTTACAAGGCTTGTTTCTTTTCCCATAATTATCCTATCCGTCCTTTCCATACCGTAATTATATACTGATATCCAAGTGCTTGCCATCTTTTTTTATAATGCCCATCTACATACTCCATCTGCTGATTCGCGCAAAAAAGCTGCCTGCTTCCAGACAGCCTTTTCTTTCTTGTTCTTACTTTATTTCTGTTTCCCATTATATTCTATCACCCGCAAATAATTCTCTTCCGAAACGCGCGACCATAACTCCCAAAGCTGCGAATCTGTCAAAACATTTCCCACATCGATGTAGTGGTAAATGCACTGCATCGTCTGTTCTTCTCCTAAATAAGGAATTACACAGTCCAGCAGTTCACGAAATGTCAGTTCATCCTTTCCGAGCGTCAGCACAAGATACATCAGATCATCCGGTGATATCAGGAAACTCATCTGAGCCAAAAGCTTTCCGTCAAATTCATTCAACTCGCCCTTCTTTATTGCTTCAATGAGATATTGAGAAGACAGATCAGCATTTGAATAAGTCAAAATATCTTCCAAATCAGATTCCGATACTTTGCCGTGCTCCAAAAGATACCGGAAGCACTCGCTCACATCCTCTCCTCTCATATACGGCGCAATTTCAACAAGTGTCCGGCTGTCAA
>CAZOIF010000203.1:0-2050 GCA_964579975.1 uncultured Eubacterium sp.
CACGAAAGACCTTTCTGGGGGCCACATCCTGAATCGCCTTAAGCATAGTCTCATTAGGTTCCAGGATCACCTGACAGTCATTCATCACCATCATATATCTTTTTTCCGGCTGCTGTGCCACACCGGAACTGTAATCCACCGTCTTCATCTGCCGGTTCTTGTAGGAATCCAGTCTGTGGGAACCCAGAGGCGCCATGATCTCCATCTGATCTACTGTGTAGTTGCCCGCCTTCTTTCTCTTACTCTTCGCAAGCACCTTGTCCACGCTGATCTCCTTGCCCACATACAAGTACTCATACTCAACACTCGCATACATATTGGCAAAATAAGCGCCCACCCCCGCCAGTGCCGCCAGAAACAAACCTACTACTCCCGGTAATATTATAAGAATCAATACGAACGCCACCGTCAACATGATCAATAACATCTTCAGAAAACGCATTGCAAAATTCGGTTTTCTCGCTACCAATAACTCTACATAGCTTTCGCTCATTTATATCATCCTCCGCACTCTATCCATAATCACCGCGAAATATATTGTTATCTGATATCATATAACAAAACGGGGAAAGTTTCAAGATTAAACATACCATATGGGGATCTGGAGTATATTCTCCCGGAGCATCCCTGGCTGCGGACAGGTACACAAAACTGCGCCCATCCCCCGCTTTTTCTCCGGAATTTTATCCAATACCTGAAAGGCCGCTGTCATATCCGCTGTTACTTTGCTGTTCATCTTGATCTCTACGGGATACAATGTTCCATTTTCTTCTATAATAAGATCAATTTCTGACTCCTTTCCGGTTCTGCTCCGATCCTTCCCTCTATAGTAAGAGACCATATAGCGGTAATCCAATCCCTCATTGGAATAAGATTTCAAAATCTCAGATACGGCAAATGTTTCAAAAATCGATCCATTCATGGCACCATACGCCAATGCCTCAGCGGTCAGCCACCGCGTCAGGTAACATACCAGCCCCGTATCCCTGAAATAAAGTTTCGGACTTTTGATTGCTCTTTTCAAGGCACTTGACGCATACGGCTCCAGCAAATAAATAATTCCGGATGCTTCTAATATAGAAATCCATCGTTTGACTGTATCCGCATCTTTACCGATCTCCGACGCAATATTGCTGTAATTCAGAATTTGTCCTGTTCGCGCCGCCGCAGCAATCATAAATCTTCTGAATACATTCAGATCCTGTACCGCTGCCAATTCCCGCACATCACGCTCCAGATAGGTTTTGACATAATCCGCATAAAACGCTCCCCATTCCTTCTCTGAGGCCGCCATTTCAGGATAACTTCCCTTGTGTATGACCTCCCACAGATTTGCCGGCTGCTGTACCGTCTCCCGTCTGTCCGTCACATATTCCATGGTAGGCAAAAAATGCCTGTCGAAAGAATCTGCGGACAATTCTCTCATGGACAGCCCTGACAATTCTATAATACCTATCCGTCCCGACAATGACTCTACTACCCCTTCCATCAAATGAAAGGGCTGTGATCCCGACAGACAAAACAGACCTTTTTCTTCTGTTTCATCACATTTTATTTTAATATATCTAAATAATTCTTTCGCTCGCTGTACCTCATCAATCGTGAGTGGCGCCGGATTTAAGGTAAGAAACATCTCCCCATTTATCTTAGCCTGTTCTTCCAGAAACGGGTCATCCAAAGACACATATCTGCGTTCCGGAAAAACTTTCTTTAGCAGAGTCGATTTCCCAACCTGCCTTGCTCCTGTTACCAAAACAGCCTTGTAAGTTCTGCTGTACTTTTCAAGCCTGCTTTCCATCGCCCTTTTTATATAATCCATGCGCGCCTCCGACAAATTCCGAATCATTTTCTGAATTTGTCACCATTATATCATATTCTCAGAAGCCAGTACACTAAAACATTTCAGAAAGAATTACGATGTAATTCCTTGGTCGCAGGATGCTGATCCTGCGACGATTATAGCATGTCTCCTAAAAAAGCAAGTCCATCACCTTCCCATATTCTTCCCGCTTATCTCTCATAATCGCAAGCCCCTGATCCAACTCCCTCA
>CAZOIF010000204.1:0-1964 GCA_964579975.1 uncultured Eubacterium sp.
TTATCAAACAACGCAAATTTTTTAATTTCACGCCGATCCGGATTTGCACTTTTCTTGATTTCCAGAGGATGAAGCACGCCATTTTCTTCTACAAGCACATCAATCTCTTTTGCGTTGGAATTCCGGTAATAAGTCAGATTTACTTTGGATGGCGCATAAGCAAAATTTTTAAGTAATTCAATTACAACATAGTTTTCAAAATAGTGTCCGCTGGCGGCTCCGTTCATTAAAGTTTCCTTGGTAAGCCACATGGAAAGGCAAGCGCACAAACCGGTATCGCAAAAATACATTTTAGGTGTTTTGACCAGTCGCTTCAATTCATTGTTTGCATAGGGCGGCAGCAAATATATAATACCTAATCCCTGTAAGAGCCGTAACCATTCTTTTGCGGTCGGCTGGGATATCTCCGCTGCATCTGCCAAAGTCTTATAGTTGACTTGCTCTGCCGTCAGTGCGGCACAAGCGTTTAAGAATTTACGGAAACGGACAGTATCGGTAATGCCGCCCTCCTCGGCTACATCCCGCATGAGATAAGTTTCAATATAAGAATTAAAGTATTCCTGTCTTTGCTCAGAATCAGCTGACAGTGCATCCGGCATACCGCCACGCCAGATATGTTCAAAAACTTCCATAATATCATTCTTTTTCGTAAAGGATTGTCTGGTCAGTAAACAGGGCAGAGAAAAATCCAGCTCATTGGGAAATGTCAATCCTTCCACTTCATTTTTTGACAGACTGTAAAGCTCCAGAATTCCAATTCTGCCGGCCAGTGTTTCACGAACGTTTTTCATCGTTTTGTATTGCTGTGAACCGGTCAGCCAGAATAAACCTCGCTCTTCTGTGCTATCGCATATGATCTTAATTTGTTCAAACAGCTCTGGCGCTTTTTGTATCTCATCAATAATAATAGGAGGCTTATAAGTCTGAAAAAACAGTACCGGATCGGACTGCGCAAGTGTGCGTGCCATTGTATTATCAAGTGAGACGTAAGTACGATTTTGTTCTGCAGCAAGATGTTTTAGCATCGTTGTCTTTCCAACCTGTCTCGCTCCTGTTACCAGAACTGCCTTAAAAAAGGAACTCATATGCAAGAATTTACGCTCCAATGTACGTTCCAGATATCGCATTGTCTGCCTCCTTGATTTTAGGATAAAATAAAGTGTACTTTATTTTATCCTAAAATACAAGTTAAAACAAGTATTAGTGCAAATTTTCCGAATAAAATGCTTCTATCGCCCGTGCAAAAAATTCGGCGGCTCCTTCACCGTATTTTTGATCCAGATTTGACTTGTAATGCTCGTTCCGGTAGAAGCGGGCGTTTGCCAGCATCAGTTCTCTTTCGTCTTTGATCTGGCAGAACTGTTTCATGACAAAACCATATTCGCCCACGATTTCTTTCACTTCAAAGGAATCCACGGGACAGTCGCGTTTGTCGTACAGCTTTTGCAGGATCGTCTCGATTCTTTTGTTGTAGCTCTCAGCTACTTCTTTGCTGACCGGGTTTTTTACGACGGACAGATACTCTTCTTTTCCGCCGTACCATTCCACCACCTTGGCATAGTTTTTCTGCATTTTTTCCGAAGAGGTCACTTCAAGGTAATGCTGCCGCCACTGTTCGATGCTTCCAAATTCATTGATAGCTGTCTGCCTTATTTCCTCCGGCATGTGTTCTATCATCGCCTGAAACATTTCTTCCAGTTCTGTTTGATTAAAAATTGTAAAATCCATCCTGTTCTCTCCTTTCAGAATGTCGTCGATGCCGGCAATCAGACGCTCCATGCGTTCCTTTTTTGCGACCAGCATCTTCCTTTGCATTTGTAATATCCGGGTTCTGTCGAGGGCAGGATTTTCCATAACAGATTTGATCTCCCTGAGAGGAATATCAAATTCGCGGAAAAACAATATCTGTTGTAATGTCTCCAACGCTTTATCGTCATAAAGCCGGTATCCCGCTTCACTTTTTC
>CAZOIF010000205.1:0-1963 GCA_964579975.1 uncultured Eubacterium sp.
GAGTTGTTGTAGGTTCGAGCCCTACTCGGGGAGCTATGTAGTTAGTAACTACGAAAGCCCGTAAACACTGATATTTACGGGTTTTTTATGAGAGAAGAAACGACTTATAAAAGCCAGAAAGAAAAAACACCTGCGTAAGCAGGCCAGTAACTATTAACTGAAAACAAGCAGGGATTGCGTTGCATATCGGAGCTTGGGAAGCTATGGCAACAGAGTTGTCAGTGACTGAAACATGGACAAGGCGTTTTATCGAAAGATGGGCGTCTTTTTCTATTTCTGTAAATGTAGCTGTGCGCGGGGCGATTTGGCAAAAACACCCCTCAAGCCAGACCGGCAATGCGAGGCATCCGAAAAGGAGGCAGACAGGGGAGATAAGTGAGGGTCGAAATGTGTGCAGGTTAAAGGGCGGGTTTCTACATAATCAGGTGGCATATACAGTGAAGGAAGAACGATTCCTCCTTATAACTCTACAGTTCTTTTTTGGTATTATTGCCGGGCATACTTTTTTGGATGCTGTCAATAAATTCTGTTACTGCCCTGGAAGGCTTTTTCGCATACACAATACCGTAAGATATTTTATATTCCCATTCCATAGGAAGTGTTACCAGTGAGGGGTGGATATCTGTCCAGATATCCAGGGTCTCCATCAGGTAATTCATCTGTTCGCATTCATTGAATATGGATGTGTCATAGAAATTAGGAGCATCCACAATCTTGATCCGTGGATGGCTTTCCAATATATCATCCCGCATCTGATTTAAAACAGCGGACTCTCCCCTTCTGACTATCATAAAAGTTTCTCCGTCTAAATCAGACCAGCAAAGACTTTTTTTCTTTGACAGATGATGTTTCCTTGGAACAGCAACACGACAGGGGAGTTTGTCAAGAAGAAAGATATTGTGCTGTGTCTGCCATTCGATGGAATCACACGGAGCCACAAAACAATCAATCTGCTGTCCCAGTGCAGAAAGGACAGACTCTAAACCGGCAGGATTGTCATCGAATGGAACAATGTTGATCTGGAATGGCAGACTCCCATCATCAATTTCTGCCCATAGATCAATGAGCCTTTTGCAGGGACGCAGAATGGAGGTTCCGATCCGGATTGTGTTCTGCTCTGAAGCGGCAAGCTGTCGCGCTTTTTTGATGGCCTCGTCTGCAAATTCCATCATTTGTTTTGCATCCTGATAAATGGAACGTCCGGCAGCAGTCAAATAGGTTCCCTGATTGGTACGTTCGATGAGTTTAGCTCCTATAATGCGCTCCAGCTTGTTCATTTGGTTCATAACGGAAGCAGGTGTGATATATAATTCCTGTGCCGCTTTCAGAAAACTGCCATGGTCTGCGACAGCAATAAAGGTGATAAGCTCTCGGTTATACATAGTTATCCCTCGCTTTTAGATTTTCTTAAAACCATTTTAACATTTTGGTATCTTCGAAGTCAATGTATATTCTGTTATAACATATTTAGGCAAACAATTAGAAAACCATTGAAAAATAACAAAGCAATTTAGGAGGGAATTGATATGAAGAAAACAATCGTAGTTATAGGTGCAGGAAAAGGACTTGGAAATGGAGTTGCAGAGAAGTTTGGAAATAATGATTTCCGTGTGATCCTGATTCCGAGATTGTTCACTAAATGGTAAATACGACAAAGCAGGAGCATAAAGCACATGAATAAAAAAATTATTGTTTTGAATGGAGCAGCAAGAAAGAATGGGAGTACGGCAAAATTGGTGGAGGCTTTTGCAGACGGGGCGGAATCCGCAGGAAACCAGGTAAAGATTTTTTATCTTGACGGGATGGAAATCCATAGCTGCAAAGGATGTTTGAAGGCTGGCAGGGATTCCAAAAGTCCATGCAGTCAAAAGGACGATATGGAACAAATATATGCTGAATTTGAAGACACCGATGTGGTTGTGTTTGCTTCTCCGCTGTATTTTTGGACGATAACAGGTACATT
>CAZOIF010000206.1:0-1888 GCA_964579975.1 uncultured Eubacterium sp.
TTCCCCACAACGCATGCCGCATATCCTCCGGACAGGAATAGGCAAAGCCTGTCCTGTCGAAAAGTTCTTTGACCGCCGCTAAGTTTTCATCTCTGCCGCCATCCAGAACGCCGATTGCCAGTTCCCCTTTGTTTGTGCAAAACGCCGCATTTCCTTCTTTCATAGCCGCCATTTTCTGCGCAATACAATGCACCACCTTTTCCCTGCCAAACTTCTTTCCCAGGTCCTCCTCGCTGCGGATGCCGTTTAACACAGAAATAAGAATCGTATTATCTCCGACCAGATGCGCATTTTCCTCCATAGCCGTTTCCAGTGCACCATATTTTACCGCGAAAAACATCAATTCCGAGGGACGGCTCTCCTTCGCGGCGTCGCAGTACTGAAAATCGCAGACCTCACCGTTAAAGGTGACCTGCTCCTTTTTATACCGTTCAATTCTCTCTTTATCTGCCAGTATACGCACATTTTCTTTTCCTAACGCTTTTGTAAAAAAATCTGCGTACATAACGCCAAGGGCACCGAGTCCGACGATATCAATTGTTTGAATCGTTTGTAACATTTCTCTCTTCCTTTCCATTCTAATGTTTTTTGTATCCTATTATTCTTCGTAATGGATTTTATTTTTACAGTAATCTGTCATCGCATCGTTGACCCATATTCCTTTATTACACAAATTACCCTTACCACATGTACTGAGATACTCGATTGCCTTTTCATATTCTTCATTGTAAATATAAGATAATCCTCTTCTCAATTCCTGCTGGTATAAATTCTTACACATACAATCATAAAAGTCGTCTATTACACAAGATTGTATATTTTCATAAAAATGTTCTATGTAGCGAACAACACACTGTCCTAGTTCTTCCAATTCCCAGTTCATAAGTTCAGTTACTGTGCTGTAAATTTCAGAACCGCATACGGTGAAAGCTCCCACAGCGCGCAAACTAAGCGGCTCGTTTTTATTTTCCGGCATTTTTAGGATATCCCATAATAAATCATCCATCCATATTGGCTTTAAACTCTCTTTACTTGTACAATAACAATGTCCGTCATTCTCACTGACATGGATCATCAAATCAAAAAATAATTCCTTTTTTTGGCCCCATACCATGAAATCTTTTTTCTTCAATTTATATTTTTTAATCTCTGATTGAATCATTTTCGGCAAAGCATTTTTTAACTCCCGGAGCTTTTTCTGCTGTTCCCTCGTCATATGATTTTACCCTCCCTACACCTTTCCAAAAATAGAATTTATACCACCATGATCAATGTCCCTGCCCCAATCAGAATACACCCAAGCAAAGATTTTATCGTAAATTCTTCATGCAAAAATACAAAGGCCAACACCAATGTGATGACCACACTCAATTTATCGATAGGAACCACCTTCGACGCATCTCCAATCTGCAGTGCCTTATAATAGCACAGCCACGATCCTCCTGTGGCAAGCCCTGACAGAATCAGAAACAGCCAGCTTTTCCTGCTGATCTGTGAGATTCCTCCCTGCGCATGAGTCAAAAAGACCATTCCCCATGCCATGATCACAACGACTACCGTTCTGATGGCAGTTGCGAGATTGGAATTGACGCCTTCAATTCCGACTTTAGCAAGTATTGAAGTGAGCGCTGCAAAAATCGCAGACAATAATGCAAACAGGAACCACATACCCGCTCCTCTCTTCCGGTCTCTCTGTCTATTGATCCTTTTCATTGTATCACACGGATTACTCTTTTACACTACATATTGTCAAGTGCCTGCTGTATTTTTCACCTCCCCATCTTTCCTTGCTTTCCCGCCCGTTTTATGATATCTTAGAATCGAAATTTAAATGAAAAAGTGTGAAAGGGAATGGTCCTATGAGTACACTCACCTGTGGCTTTATCGG
>CAZOIF010000207.1:0-1866 GCA_964579975.1 uncultured Eubacterium sp.
TAGCGCTGTTATAATCGGCGGAACCTCTTTTTCGCCGCATATTATCCACCGCATCGGGATAGAGGAAATGCATCACCTTCGTACTCATAAAAGCACGACCGATCTTATAGCATTTCAAGCTCACCTTCTGCTTAAAGCTCTTCTTTGGCAAGATGCCGGCGCTGTCGATCAGCACAGCCCGGTCTACGGAAAAAGACAAATCCTTTCTGGCGTTCATCTTGAAAAAGACCCTGCCTCCGAAGGAATGTACCACCACGCTCAGATTTTTTAGTGAAAAAGTATCGATAAAATGCAGTACAAAATCCACATAGTCATCCACGCACCAGGGTACAGGCGGTTCCGGCGTCTTTCCGAATCCGGGCATATCTAAAGCGATCACCCGCTTTCCCTGCTTCAGGGTATCTATGATTCCCTGATACAGGGTGATATTCGCGCCCCAGCCATGCAAAAGAAGTACGACCTCTCCCTCACCCTCATCTATATAATTCACAGGAATTTCATCTATCTTTTTGACCATACATTCTCCCGTGCGCCCGTGCTATTTTCAATTTATGCACTATCTTATACCTATATTATATTCCTTTCCTATTGTACTTGATTACCCCCATTCTATCAACTCCCTTTTATCTATTCCCCATTACGCAGCGATATAATCCTGATAATCTTCCTCACTGGCAAACAGCATGTATACACCATTCACATATCCCATATAACCGCTCTCCACTGCATATCCTTTCATATCCTCTTACTCCTTTCTGCTCGTCGTTCCGAACCTGTGTTCTGATAAGAGGATATCATGTATAGAGTCCTATATTTTGGACTTCAAAAATGTACATTGACTTTTCATTTACGATATGATGTAATAAATTGTGAAATCTACAAGATATAAGTTAAGTTCAGAGGTTATGTTTATGTTGTGGAAAACGACAAATTTACAACTGGCAAAAGGTTCCATTTATCTCCTTTAGGGGGATAGTGCGCCTTTTTTCAGGGAAATTTGTCGCATTATCTCCTTAACAATCCATCATTGTTAAGGAGGTTTTTTATGTTTCAAATTAAAAAGCAATTAACGAAATTATATTTGTCGTCCGTGCTGGGCAATCTGTCGCTCACGGGTGCATGGGTCGCCATTTTGGCGGCAAGAGGCTATAGTCTGATGGAAATCGGCATTGCCGAAACCATTTTTCACATGATAAGCCTTATCTTTGAAATGCCTTCGGGAATACTGGCCGATGTATTCGGCAGAAAGAAAATGCTCCTTGTAAGCAGCGTTATGAGAATGACAGGAAATATTGTTATGATACTTTCCAATGGCCTGTCTATGGTGTGTCTTTCCCTTGCTTTTCACGCGTTGAGCTACAATTTCGCTTCCGGTTCAGACGAAGCACTGGCATACGATTCTCTTAAAATTGCTCAAATGGAAGGCAGATTCGAGAAATACTGTTCCAATCAGCTTATCATATACCGCCTTTGCGGCGGTATCTCCACCTTGTGTGCCGGCTTTGCTCTTTTTGTCGGGCACAGGATCGCATACGGAACTGACCTGATCACAGGCACGGTACAAATTCTGATACTGGTTTCTCTTTGCGAGGTTTACGCGGGAAATGAGAGCACCAAAAGAAGACACAGAAGCTTAGCTGAGATAGGCAGCGAGCTGATCGCTTGTTTTCAGGAAAGCATTTCTTTTCTGAAAAAAGCAAGAAACGCGATCAGATTTATGCTGTGCAACTCTTTTGTGGGCGCTGTTGACACTCTGCTGCTGTTCTTTTTGCAGGCAAAGCTCCAGGGGAAACTGCCGCAAGGTTGGCTCGGTTTTGCCCTGCTGTTTATGGCAATGGGCGGCATTGTGGGTTCAAAGCTGATATT
>CAZOIF010000208.1:0-1848 GCA_964579975.1 uncultured Eubacterium sp.
ATGCGGGGGAGAAGGTGGATGTGGTATTTTTGGATCCGCCCAGAAGCGGCAGCACGGAGGAATTTCTGGATGCGCTGCTTCGCATGGAACCGGAGCGGGTGGTTTATGTCTCCTGTAATCCTGAGACGCTGGCAAGAGATCTGAAATATCTTACCGGGAAGAGCGCTTACCGTGTGTCGGAGATGACGCCGGTGGATATGTTTCCGTTTACGGAGCATGTGGAGATCGTGTGCTTATTGTCCAAACTAAAGCCGAAAAGCTAGAAAGAAGGGCAAAGGAGAATACATATGGATAATCAAAAGAGCATGGGACAAGATAAGGAGGGAGTAATTTTTCCAGTTGCTTCAAATCTATTAGAAATGAGTGACAGTTATTTGGAGTTTATAGAAAAAATCAAGAGAGAAATTCAGAAGCAGAGAGTTTCTGTAGTAATGAACGCCAATGCAAGCATGATATGTCTTTATTGGAATATCGGTAAGGCCATTTTAGCTAAGCAGGAAGAAGAGGGATGGGGAACAAAGGTTATAGATCGTATGGCGAAAGACTTAAAAGATGCGTTCCCGGAAATGTCTGGTTTTTCTCCCCGAAATATCAAGTATATGCGTAAATTTGCACAGTGCTGGCCGGATTATGAAATTGTGCAACGGGTTGTTGCACAAATACCGTGGCGTGCAAATATAACATTAATGGACAAACTAAAAACTCAAGAAGAGCGCATATGGTATGCTGGTAAAACGATAGAAAATGGATGGAGCAGCACAATACTTGAATTGCAGATTCAGAGTGGATTAATAGAGCGAAGCGGGAAAAGTGTAAATAATTTTCCTATTGCACTGCCGCCCTTGGATTCCGACATGGCAAACCAAGTATTTAAAGATCCCTATCTGTTTGATTTCTTAGGAACAGATATACCGAGGCGGGAAGTGGAGATTGAGCAAAAACTGACTGAGCATATACAGAAGTTCCTTTTGGAGCTTGGACAGGGATTTGCTTTTGTTGGCAGGCAGGTACAGTTGAAAGTTGGCGGTCAGGATTTTTATATTGATCTTTTATTTTATCATTTAAAGCTACGCTGCTATGTTGTGATTGAACTGAAAGCTTGCGATTTTGAACCGGGATTTATTAGCCAGCTCAATATGTATCAGAATGCGGCTAATGACATTTTACGACATCCAGATGATAAGCCTACTATTGGTCTGTTACTAGTTAAAGGAAAGAATGAAACGGTGGTCGAGTATTCTCTGACTGGGTATAAAAACCCGATTGGTGTTGCGGAATGGAAAAATCAGATTACGCAGTCCTTGCCGGAAGAGCTGCAAAGTAGTCTGCCATCTATCGAGGAAATAGAAAAAGAGCTGGAATAACAGAAGATAGTGTAGAAAAAAGTGCAACGGCCGTTGCACAATTGGAGAAGGCAGGATGAGAAGAGAAAAGGCAAGGGTCTATATTTATACAAGAGTATCTACAGCCATGCAGAATTTTGGGGTAAATCTGATTTGTGTGGAGGTAGACAGGGAAAGCCGGATCCGGGGATGGAAAGAGGCTGTGATATATACCTGCGGATGGGCGAAAGAAGAGAACACTTTATTGTAACAGAGGAGATAAGTATGCCAAACGCAAACACGACGAAGATGGCGCTTGCGGAATCCCTGAAAAAGCAGCTTATGACAAAGAAGCTGGAGAAGATAACGATCAATGACCTCGCTGCGGACTGCGGCATCAGCAGGATAGCCTTCTATTACCATTTTAAGGATATTTACGATCTGGTGGAGTGGGTCTGCGTGGAGGACGGCAAAAAAGCACTGCAGGATAAAAAGACCTATGATACCTGGCAGGAGGGCATGTGTC
>CAZOIF010000209.1:0-1837 GCA_964579975.1 uncultured Eubacterium sp.
CCTTTTCGGAAGCACACTTTGTTTGCGGCTTATCTTGATGTTAGTATGTTCGGATGAGGTGAATTTATTATGGTAGTTTTTAACAATTAAAAACAATTTTCTCCGCCATCGCCTGCGCGGCTTCTTTCCCCTGTAATTTTTCCAGAATGGCAAGTCCGAAGGGAATCGCCGCACCCATGCCTCGGCCGGTGATGATATTGCCGTCGATCACTGCTGGACACTTACACACTTCCGCACCCTCCAGATGATCCTCAAAGGTGGGGAAAGAACACGCCTTTTTCCCCTGTAAATGCCCGCGGTGTCCCAAGATGCTTGGCGCCGCGCAGATTGCTGCCACAATCTTGCCGTCTTTTACGAAAGCGTCCACCTGCTCCATCAGCGCCTCACAGGCCTCCAGATTTTTCGTTCCCGGCATGCCGCCCGGAAGCACCAGTACGTCCAGTGCATCGAAATCCACCTCCGCAAGCAGTCTGTCCATCTCCACCGTAATGCCATGGGATCCGGTGACCCGCTTTTCTCCCATGATGGAGACCATCTCGATCTCTTCTCCAGCACGCCGCAGAATATCCACCACGGTCAACGCCTCGATCTCTTCATAGCCTGTTCCGAAAAAAATTGCCACTTTACTCATACTATTATCTCCTCCTTCTCTATTTTAATGATTTTACTCTTCTACCCGTTCGATTTTAAATACATTGAGTGTATCCACATCCGGACAGGCAAACACCGCCGTTCCTTTTTGCTGATTTGGAATTTCTCCACCATATCTCAAAATGTCTACATACGGAAATGCTACATGCATTGCCATAGGGCAGAGCATCCCTCTTTCTGTATCAAAATCAAAAGTATCCCCTACCTTATGTCCTCTATGGCATCCCATTGTCCCTTTTTGTTCTATTAATGAAATCCTAATCTTCGGTTTCTTCATACTTTAATAACCTCCAGGCATGTTTCTATGGGAATCCCCTTATATTTATCCACATTGTCAAGATTTATCGCAATCATCTCGCGGACTATCTGCATTGCCTGTTTTGTAGATTCACGCAAATTTTTTTCGTCCATAATATTCCCCATAAATACTGATGAAAATATATCGCCGGTTCCCGGAAATCTTACCGGTATTTCATTGAAATCAATTCTAAAGTAAGACTTTTCTTTATGATCATACCCAACAACACACTTTGAATCAAATCCTTTTACCTTTGCACTGGTAATAACAACTGACTTTGCTCCAAAACTTCTTAGCACATCAATAATAGCATAAAGTTCTTCTTCTGATACGCCGTCCTCTTGATAGGTAACATTTGCAAGATATGCTGCTTCCGTATAATTCGGCACAATATAATCAGCAACTGAGACCAGTTCTCTCATAAGTATAACGGCACCCTCTGTAACACCATTGTAAAGCTTACCGTCATCTCCCATGATGGGGTCTGTAAATATAAGAGAACCACTACTGGATTTCTCTTTGCAAAACTTTGTAATAAGTTCTGTCTGCTCTTTTGATACAATAAATCCTGTAGAAATTGCATCAAACTGAAATCCCAGTTCTTCCCATACACTCAATGTGTTATTCATATATTGTGTTGTATCAAGAATATCAAATCTTCCATAATCCAGAGTGTTTGAAACAATTGCCGTAGGCAGATTGTAGGTCTCATATTTCATATGTGACAGTACCGGAATCATAACTGATAGTGCTACTTTCCCGTATCCTGCCAAGTCATTTATCAATAATATCTTCTTGCCCATTAAATCACCTCCGGTTTCTACTTTATTATATATCCGGATTGATTCATATAGCCAATTCATTATATTATTACATAACCAGAATTTA
>CAZOIF010000210.1:0-1836 GCA_964579975.1 uncultured Eubacterium sp.
CAGCTTCCCGTGTTGTAATAATAGGAAACTTCCTCGGGCATGACCGGACGATGGGTGTGTCCGGTGATCAGAATATGATGATTCTCCTCTGCAAAGCGGCGCAGCTTTTCCTCGCATTTTTCTTTTACTTTATAGTTTTTTGCCGCGCTTGTAGGGTCTAAGAAGCCGAGATTTTCAAGCGGGCTCCAGAAATACCGCACCAGAAAGCGGGCTACACGCCAGAAGGTGGAATTGAGCAGACTGGCCTGGTGTCCGTGGGTCAGATACAGGGATCTTTCGGGAAATGCTTCCGGGCGCAGGATGAGCGCCTCGTGATAAGCCGGATTTTTCTTCCGGATGATATCGTGATTGCCGTAGATCAGATGCAGTCTGTTATGCGAATCGTAACAGGAAAGCAGATCATAGACATCACTGTGTATTTCGGTAATATTGCGCAGGTTTCTGTTTTCCCACAACTCTTCTCCGTCGCCAAGTTCAATATAGGTAAAACCGTTTCGATAATAATGCTCCAGTGCAGCGAAGTATAAGTGTTGATTCTTTAAAAAATTGTCGGAGGATGTACCCACACCTCGGTGACAGTCACTCATAAGGACATATTTGGAGCACATATGGAAAGGGAGGATGGGAGCCTGTGTAAAGGCATGTTCCAGACGGCTGGAGGTACTCATGATACATCCTCCTTACACGTACGGCACGGGCGATAATATCTTGGCGGACGGCAGCCGCTTTTCATATGACAGCATTTGTGGAATCTGCGCAGACGAAGCAGCATTCTGAAAGCAACAGGAAGATAATAGTAGAGGAAAAGAATACGGTCTTCCGTACAGAGGAATGGTCTTGTGATCCATATATACAGCTGGCAGAATATTTGGTTGAGGAATTGGGACAGGCGGCGCCAAAAGCGTGTCAGCAGATTGAAATTTTCTTTGCTGTCGCCTTGGAATAGGAAAGAAAGACGATGTCCCTGTATGGAGATATCTTTTATGGCGCATCCCGCATGACAGAGTCCATCATAGAAAGCACTGCACATCTGTCTGGTAGGGAAACAGATGGAAGCTTCCAGACACAGATCAGAAGGTTCTGTGAATAGGCCGGGTAAAAACATAGTCAGCCACCAATGACGCTCGGAAATCATGACGCATACCCTTTCCGTTTTATCGCACAGTCGTAAGGTGCAGGGAAGCATCTCGGCGTCTTCGGCTGCAGTGAAAAAAGCTGTCTTGTATTCTTCATCCGACAGAAGGCGGTCGGCGTGATAAATGCCGATTTCCGCGCCGGTATTGATACCGTATTGCCCTTTCCAGAGTTCGATCAGCCATGTTTTGCCGTGATAATCAAAATAGATCGGAAGGGCATCGAAAACCATCTGAAAGCGGGGCGCCATATAATCGTAGAGCCATGTGTAGCCGGCGTCTTTCTGCCATGCATCCGGAGTGGAGGAGAAGAAACCATAGCGGCAATGATAATCGTAACCGAACGGCTCGGCGAGTTGTGCTAATTTGGAACATTTCTGACATTTATCCATGCAATTGATCCGGCGGATAATCTTTTTCCTGCGGACACAGGAGAATATCATGCCGGATAGAGCGAGTAGTAACAAAATAAACAGGGCGTAATACATAATCTGTAACCTATCATTTTATGTGGGTTTACTCTATTTTATGCATGGAAATTCCCTTCCGTTCTGAAATTTAAGGATTAACAAGTGTGAAATATTATGTTAAAATAATCCTAAGATTGAGGAAAGGGCGTGGTTACAGCGATGAGTCAGGATAAATATGTGGCGTACGTGTCTACCTACACGACGGCAAAAGAGGATAATTACGGCATCAAGAT
>CAZOIF010000211.1:0-1834 GCA_964579975.1 uncultured Eubacterium sp.
TCCGGGAATCTGGATCAGGTGATCAGCCTGTTAACTGACGATGGAAAACGATCCGTAGCCAAAAACTCCAACTTATTAACTTATTATGACAGAAACGGGCAGCTTCGGCAGATCAATGCATCAGACAGAGAGAGGATTCTGCACGGTGACAGAAATGTAAGAGAACTATAGGCGATCGTCGCCCGGCAGCGTACAATAAGAGTATGCCTTCGGCAAACTCTGAGAATGTTTCGCATTCTCCTTCAATGTTTTACGCTGTGGCTTTTACATAATGACCACATTCTTGCCACTTCTCTTACCGCGATAGAGCTTGTAATCAGCTCGTGTGATCGTTTCTTCCACGGGCTCGTTACTATGGTGAAAAGCGATGCCGAGAGTAAGAGAACAGTGTACCCACTTTTCATTCAGATCGAACAGTCTGTTCGACACATTTCTGCGGATGTTTTCCGCGATGCGGAAAGTTTTTTCCTCCGAAGGATTATTAAGCAGAATCAGAATCTCTTCTCCGCCCCAGCGGCAGACATATCCCTGCTCCTTCACCTGTTCGGCGGTGATACTTGCTACACCCTTCAGAACCACGTCCCCCAAATCATGTCCATAGGTATCGTTTACTTTCTTAAAATCATCAATATCGCACATGATCAAAGCAAAATTGGAATCCGTCTCCACTGCCTGAGAGAGAAATATATCCATGCTCCGGCGGTTATAGAGTCCGGTCAGCGGATCCGTACTGGCAAGCTTTTCCAGAATCGCGTTCTGGTGTTTGAGCTGATTGCTGGATAATTTAATCTCAAAAATAAAGATCAGAGAAAATAAGATTAAAAAAGTAAAAGCGCAGAGCGAGTTAAATACATAGAGAACAAGCTCCAAAGCAATATTATCCAAAATAACAAGGGGCTCAACAAAAAAGGAGAGGAATTTGCACGCCAGAAAAGCAATCGCTGAAAAAACTGCCGCCAGAGTGGCGATGGTAAACCGGTAGCGTTTGAGTTCCAGTGTATAGCAGATATAAAAGCCGACCGGAACAATAGCGATGATATACTGTGCAAATCCAAACTGCCAGCCGATGCAGATCGAAGCCGCAAAAGAATGTAAAATAACTTCGAGATCGGTGATAAAAAAGATCGCCAGATAGTGTTCACGACCGCCACGCATCAGCCAGAAGCAGAAGAGATAGGTGATCACACTGAAAATATTAAAGATAAACATAGGCATGACATGATAATTAAAAAAAATGACAAGCAAAAGTACATGCACAGATATGATGGAGCCGATCAGTGCATGATACTTCTGACGGTTTGTCATCTGCATCTTACCGCCAAGAACCTTTTTTATGTTGTTGGCACCTTTTTTCAGGCGGAGTTTCCATTTTCTCATAATGTTCCGATTTCAAATAAATTTTTATCAATAATATATCAACTATAGTATACACCTAAAGAATCTATTTGTAAATGATTATATCGTATTTTGTGAAAACACTTGTTCGACACCACTAGATATGGTATACTCGCATTATGGATAAAAACGCATTTGAAAGCGCAAAACTAAAAGTACTGTTAAAACAGAACGATCCCCACGGTTTCGGTACCCTGCAGGAAAAAACTGTTCATGCAGTTATGAAGCTCTATTATGAACCCAATGAGGATTATCATGAAGTGCCTGTGGAGGGTTATATCGCAGATATTTACAGAGAGGGACATATTATAGAGATCCAGAACGGCAATTTCGGAAAGATGCGCCCCAAGCTGACTGCCTTTCTGCCCCTGTACCCGGTCACGGTGGTGTATCCCATACCGCATTTTAAATGGCTCATCTGGATGGATGAGGAGAGCGG
>CAZOIF010000212.1:0-1798 GCA_964579975.1 uncultured Eubacterium sp.
TATCCGCCTTCTTTTTAATATGATTTCCAATAATCTCTGACACATCACTAATCGTAATAAAAGCACTCGCATCTGCCTCCTTGATCAGTTGCTTCAGCTGATAGATCTCTAGCCGGTTCAGTACACAGTAGAGAATCACCTTTTTTCCGCTAATCAGACCTTCACCCTCCAAGATCGTTACGGTGCGTCCCATCTTCTTATAGATCTCATCTGCGATCCTTCGTCCCTCATTCGTAATTATCATGGCGGATTTTGCCTGCTCCACGCCTGTCTCTACAAAATCAATCACTTTCGACGTGATAAAATACGTCAGCAAGCTGTACATAGCCCGGTCAAATCCAAACAGGAAACCTGCGGTCGTATAGATCGCGATATTTATGAAAAGAACCGTCTGTCCCACCGGAAAATTAAAACGCCGGTTCAAAAAGATTGCCACCGTTTCCGTTCCGTCGAGGCATCCGCCGGAGCGAATAACAAGCCCTACGCCTATTCCCAGAAACACGCCTCCGAAACAGACGGCCAGAAGATACTCCTGCGTCATATTCGTAAGCGGCGCAAATATTTCCAGAAAACTCGAGAATGTCACCATAGCAACCGCAGATTTAGCAATAAATTTCTTCCCCAGCTTCCGCATACCGGCGATCAGAAAAGGAAGATTGAGTACCAGAGTCAGTGCTCCCAAGGGAATCCTGGTAAGATTATTGATCATAATCGAAATTCCCACAATCCCGCCATCCAGGATCGTACATGGAACCAGAAATTCTTCAATGGAAAAAGCAGCGATCATCGCACCTGCTATCAGCATCACATAACTAAAAATCTCCTTCATAGAATCTTTCGACTTTGTAATATTTTCTGACATAGAAATTACCTCCGATATCATCATATCAATGAAAACCGTCCCCCATCAAACTAAATGAGGCATTACCAATACGTTTTATGGCTGCATTATCTAAATTATGCTAAAATATAGGTAAACTACAAGGATTGATGACGAAAGAACGCATGCCTTTTGGAGCGCAAACTGTTTTCCATACCTAATTACCCCTGAATCGTTCCATCATTTCTTAGAGAAAATTTCAATAGAGCGGACAGACTGCGCTTATATAAAGCAAACCGGGGAATGGTTACGGAAAAGAAATGCTGACAAAAATGTATTGATATCAATTACTCTGTTTTGTATAGCTTCGAAGAACTTCCATCTCCCGCAAAATATTATCCATGGAAGCCGAAAAACTCTTAACCATATCCACATTCTTTTCGCTGATGTTATATGCCTCCTGCGTACTGGCGCTGATCTCCTGGCTTGTAGCGGAAAGCGTATTTACGCTGTCAACAATCGCGTTATTGGACTCCACCAAAGAGTTTATCATCCCGCTTACCTCTTTGATATTTCCGGACAGCGTGTTCACGTTCTCCGTAATCTCGGCAAACCGTCCCGCCGCCTGCTCTGCCGCTTCATTCTCCTGTCTGGATTTCTCCACGTTGACTGTCACCTTTTCCGTCATCAACTGCGCATTTACAGACAGAGCGTCAATCAACGCAGTAATATTCTCCGTTTCCTGCCTTGTCTGCTCCGCAAGCTTTCGGATTTCCTCCGCGACCACCGCAAAGCCCTTTCCGGCTTCACCCGCTCTTGCCGCCTCTATGGAAGCGTTTAACGCCAGCAGATTTGTCTGGCTTGAAATACCAAGAATAATACTGGTAATTCCTCTTACCTGATTGGATTTTTCCTGTAACTGTACCGCTGTCTGCGCCATCAATTCACTGTTTTCTATCGTCTCGCTTACCTGCTCAA
>CAZOIF010000213.1:0-1797 GCA_964579975.1 uncultured Eubacterium sp.
GGGATTTTCCCTGATGCATGCACGTTCGGTATTAGAGCGGGAGAATGATAAAGGAAAGTGATGATATAATCTCTCTTGATGCTTAAAACATCGTATTGTGCGATGTTTTTTGTACATTCTAAAAGACCGAGGAACACAAGATGGATGAAAGAGTGAAAAAAGTGAAGAGATACATCACAGGATGCAAGCTGCTGCTTCTTGCATCTGTAATGTCGTTTCTTACCGGATGTGGAGATGATGCGGATGTGAATTTTGCTGAAACCACAGAAAGCGCCGAAACGATGGAAAAGATAGAAGCGGGAGGGAATAGTATAAAAGATGAAGAGGTTGACATAACTTTGATTAATGACGAGGATGAGACACAGCAAGAGGAAATACCCTCGCAAGAAGTCTATGAGTTATTTCTCAATGGTGAACTTACGGCAGCACAAGAGGTTTACATAAAACAAGAAAACGAGCCGGAAGAAGAACCGGTTACGATCGACAAATTGTTCTGGGGTAATGATATCGAATATTGTTTTCTGGATATAGACGGGGACGGCAGTGAAGAATTACATATCAGAGATGATGTGGTGTATTATGCGATAAAGGCAGTGGATGGAACGCCGCAGATCCTTTTTGAGGGCCGGTGGGGCTGTGAGCCGGTTGTTACGGATGAAGCATGCGGGATTCTGCGATATTATAATTATGGATACGGGTATGAAGGGATTAAATATACTCAGATAAACGCTGATGGCGGTACAGAAAGCGATGGGGAGTTTTATTGGTCTGACATGAATAAGAACGGGATCATGGACGAAGAAGATTATTTTAGAGGATGGATCGGCTGGGATGAGATAGACATGGAGCAGTATGTTCAGTACAGAGAGGAGCAGATCGCAAAACAGACGGAAAATGAGTTGGAATGGACGGACAGACGGTTAAAGGATTTTGCGACGTGGCAGGAAGCCTACATTGACTTTATAAATAAACCTGAGAGTACGATATGGACGTCGGAAAATTCGTCGGATTATTCCTTGATTTATGTGGATGAAGATGATATTCCTGAACTTTATATACATACAGGGTCCATGGCAGGCGGAGCATTCATGGTTTCTTTTTATGACGGGAAGGTAAGAGCCATGAATCGTGAGAGAGGCGGAATACAGTATCTGGAATATGGCGGATTGTTCTATAGTGATTGGGGTAATAGGGGATTCTATCCTTGTAATGTCTATAAGTTGGAAAGGGGAGAGTTTTCTGAAATCGGAACAGGGTGGATTTCCGAGAACTATGATGCTGAAAAAGGGGATGCGGATTATGATCATTTTTGGGAAGGCAGTCTGATGACGGAGACAGAGTATAGGGAATGTCTCAATAAACTGATTGACACCTCTAAATGCATTGAACCAACAGAGCTATGTACACAAGATGAGATGTTAGAAATATTGGCGGAAGGAGACATTCTGTGAAGCGAGCGCATACAGCGGAGTTTACAAAGGCGATGAAAGCCACGCATACCATATTGCTGCCGGACATGCTGCACTACCACAATGCGCTCTTGCAGGCGGCCTTTGCGGCCGGCGGCTATCATCTGGAGATACTTCCCGAGGAGAAGAATCTGCCGGGATATTCCCTGCCCTACATCAGCAGCGATTATTGTTTCCCCACAGTGCTGATTCTGGGACAAGTATTGGCGGCGATTCGATCCGGACGGTTTCAACTGGATCAGATTGCCTTTATGGAGCCACAGACCGGCGGGGCATGCCGTGCCGGTAATATTTACAATGCCATCATAGAAAGTCTGAAAAAGGCCGG
>CAZOIF010000214.1:0-1794 GCA_964579975.1 uncultured Eubacterium sp.
CGTGGGACATATTGTTCAGAAAAGCAGTCTTTGCATGGTTGGCATGCTGGGCTTGTGCCAGCGCTTCCGCCAATGTCTGCTTCTGCTCCTGTTCCTCACGCACAATTTCATCAATATTACGAAATCCAGCAAGAACCGTAAAGCCCTCCTGTGATCTCTTCCCTTTCACCTTAACATAAGTAAACTGATAATTATGCATCGTTCCATCAATCGACACCCGATAGCTTCCCATATATTCCATATCGGAGCCAAGCTTTTCGGTCACCTTATCAACAGACAGCGCCTCTAAAAGCTCCTGTTGATCCTCCGAATAAACACGCTCTTCGATATACTGCTGCACAAATGATGTATACGGAAATGTCTCCGGAGAACCTTTTACCAGCCCGGAAGTTACATACCCCTCCAGCTTTACGATTTTAGCCGTATCTTCTCCAATATTTACCGCAAAAACATTGAGATAATCACGGCTCAGCGCATGCACAATGGCAAGCTGATCCTCCAGCTTCTCATTTGCCTCCTCAGATGCATGCAAAATTTTCCCTTTCCACCTTGCCCAAAATATAAGTGCCAGAATAATGACCAGAACCAAAGCAATAACCAGAACGACCAGAAGCATCGTCTCCGGATTAGCCCGCATGTACTGCACAAGGGTCAAATCCTGCGGTGTATAAGAGGTATACTGTGTGATCAACTGGTTGAGTGTGTCCTCCGGCATCTGCTTCAGACATTTGTTGAGTATCGTCACAAGCTCGTGATCACAATTCTCTCTGACATACATCTGGAATTCAAATCTTACGCCGTTCACGATACTATATTGCAGGGAACCCGTGAAATCATTACCCACAAACATCTGTGCTGTGTATGTATATACATAAGCGGCATCTGCTTCTCCCTTCAGGACAGCCTGAAGCGCCTCATCCCTTGTGTCATAGTACAGTACCTTTGCATCGCCGATGATCTCCTTTTCCAGTGGCTCCTCTCCCTGAGTGTTCGCAACTGCGATCGTCTTGATCTTGCCCGTAAAATTACTTTTTGTCACCTTTGCCATGCCGGCCGTCATGTAGGTATCTGTATTAAATCCACGGTATAAATCCTCCTCCGTCGTCAGATCGGATATCCTTCTGTCTATAACAATATCCACACCATTCGCATTCGCAGTATTGTAATAATCCTCCCGGTTTTCGGGCACAACAATTTCATATGGCAGACCACACAGTTCCATAACCTTTGCGAAATAATCCGGCATAATCCCCTTTAGCTCGCCGTCCTCAACGTAAGAATACGGGGCTCTGTCTCCCATCGCCGTCACTGTAATTTTTTTATTCCCCGCAAGAACATCCTGTATATATGCTTTCTCGCGTTCGGTAAATACAAGTTCGGAAGAGTAAACCGGTCCATAGTATTTGAAAAACAACGAATTGTCCCAGTCTCCCTCATTGATATCCATCTGCTCAATGGCATGATTGATCTCCTGCAGCAGTTCTTTGTCTTCTTTTCGCACAATCGCATAAAAATTATCCGTCTGCAGCGTGTCCAGCGTCCTTTCATTTTCCATCTTTCTCAGATTGCTGGTGAGGATTGCGTCAATACTGCCATTCTTCAAAGCCTCCGCAAGCTTCTGTGAATCTTCATACTCTTTCGTTTCATAAAAAAATTGTTTCTCCTTAGCAAACTCCGCCAGTGTATCATTCTGGCTGCTCCCTGCAAGCAGACCAATGCGCATCCCATCATAGGTTCCGTATTCCCCGGTGTGATATTTCGTGTTATCTGCCAAAACAGAAAGAACCGTGCTGT
>CAZOIF010000215.1:0-1788 GCA_964579975.1 uncultured Eubacterium sp.
CCATTGTTCTGGATTGTTTTCAAAACGAAAATGAGCAGGCGGCAAATGAAGAAATGTTGAAGGGCCGGAAAAGGGCGGCGCTTGAAATGCTGTCCTTTTTCTTAGGGATTCTGGCAAGTTTCGGAACGATCAGTGCGGGTACGTTCCTGGCAGCTCGCGGTAAAATTGATTACGGAACGATCATGGCAATTGTGTCATTACAGATCGAGATCAGCACAATGGTGCAGAGTTTCGGATCTGCGCTTACCACATTTTCTTCCTATCTGGTAAGAGCCGGCAGGGTTTTTGATTTCCTCGAACTGGACTGTGAAGAAGCGGAAGATAGCAGTATGGTAGAACTGCAAAAAGAATGCGCGTCGATCGCAATAGAAAACCTGACATTTTCTTATGACGGGAAAACGGATGTGATACAAAATTTTTCTATGGAAGTCATGAATGGCGAGAAGATCATGATCATGGGAGAGTCGGGATGCGGAAAGAGCACGCTGCTGAAATTATTATTACATTATTATCAAACTGATTCAGGCAAGATCATGCTGTACGGACATGATATCAAGGAATACCCGCTTTCGCAGTTAAGGCAGTTACTTACCTATATCCCGCAAAACAGTTATCTGTTTGAAGGCAGCATTCGTGAAAATATTGCTTTTGGATATGCGGGAAAAGGGCAGGCAAGTGATGCGGAAATCATCAGAGCTGCCAGATCGGCGTATGCAGAAGAATTTATTAAGCTGCTGCCGCAGGGATATGATACACATTTGGAGGCAGGAGGCAGTAATCTGTCAGGCGGACAGCGCCAGCGTATTGCGATAGCGAGAGCTTTTTTGAAAGATTCGCCCATCCTTTTGATGGATGAGCCCTCCTCTGCATTAGACGTTCAGAGTGAGAAAATGATCAATCAGGCGATGAAAGAGCTGATGAAACAAAAAGTCGTACTCATGGTTACACACCGGGCAACTTCATTTGAGGAGTTTGACAGGGTTGTGAGGTTGTAGATGCTAAATCTTTTTTCTAATAAATTAGCTAAATGTTTTTAGCTGGCGAGACAGCCCCCTTTTTTGTTTTAGCGGATTAATTCGTCTGCAAAGGTATTTTCATAATCTTGGAGTTGATGGTATATAGCATCTACATAAACGGTTATTCCCTCTATTCGGTATAGCATGAGATAGCGGTGGTGCATGAAACGGATGGCTCGATATTCATTCTTTTTCAGTTTGGGATGGGTGCAAAATTTCAGACTACTGGCAACTTTTGAAAGGTGTTCCCGTGTTTCCATGGCATCCTGCCATACATTATAGGCGGCCTGATCATTTAACAGAGTGTATTGTAGGTAGTCAATATAGCTGTCCAACTGGGACAGCGCTTTTGGCGAAATAATCACATTAAATGAAGCCATGCTGGTTTCCCATCCTGTTCAGTGCTTCTTCCATATTAAGTCCCTTTCCATCAGAAATCTGCTGGCGTGATTCGGCAAGATCAGAAAGGATTTGTTCCTGGCTGACTGGGACAAATGGATTTGCAGGCTTTCTGGAAGTGAATAGTCTTTGCGTGAATTCCATAACCTTGATTCTTGCATCTTCCGGCATTGCTTCCAGCATGGAAACAGTTGCGTCTAAAGTACTCATGGGAAAGCCTCCTCTCATGTTTGTGATCTGTAAAAAAAGTGTTTCAATCTATGGTTAGATTATACATGAAAAAGAGGTGAAATTCAATATGGAGAGGGAAGTAATAAAGCTAGGGTAAAGTTTTTGTAGGAAAAGAATAGATAAAAATAGGAAAGCACCTTTT
>CAZOIF010000216.1:0-1767 GCA_964579975.1 uncultured Eubacterium sp.
TGGGAACATGGACACATCCTAAATCTTTCCGGCAGTCTTCATCACGCAAGGCGACAGCACTTTTAATTGTTCCGATTCCTGACGCGGACAAAGCGATGCCCCTGAACCAGTCAATAACTGCATCCGAATGCTGCTGTGCGAAAAGCTGCTTGCTGAAGTTGCGGCATAGCTGTGGTCTGTCGGTCTCAGCAAGGCTTATCAGGTCATTGACTTCCTGCATAGTTTTCCCGTATGGAAAGCCGGGACGCTGTGTAAAACATGGGGCGGCGGCAGAAAGCAGAATCAGCCTGCATACGCCGGCGCCATGGTAACAATTCATATACCTTAAAGCGATTGCACCACCCATTGAAAAACCCACCAAAATAAAACGATTAAGGCAAAGATGCTGAACTACCTGAAAGATATCGGCGGACATTTGGGCATAGGAATATCCGTATACAGGCGTATCTGATCGTCCGAAACCTCTCAGATCCACCGCCACGACACGATATCCACAGTCGGTAAGCAGATTTACCTGATATTCAAAGATTTGATGAGACAGCGGCCATCCGTGAATAAGGAAAACCGTCTGTTTTCCCCACGGATTAAAGTCGTAAACGGCAATCTTTGTTCCGTCAGTTGATGTGATAAAATTCATAGATATCTCTTTTACCTGCTTTTTAATATATTATTCGGTCAGGTTGGGGAGTGTTAATTTGATATTCTTATGTTTAAGAGCCATAAAATCTGATTGTACAAAAAGTAGCAGGAGAAGTATAATATAAACGAAGGACAACATAAATCAGCTATTTAAAACAATGGCAGAAAAGGTGAGGATTCTAAAGATGGATCTTGAGCAGCGCAACTGGATAAACAAATATTTAATGCCCGATGAATATGTTGTCTGGAATGGCAGACCGGGGAAGGGGCATCTTATGGCTCCAAGTGATATTTATATGATCCCATTCAGTATTATGTGGTGCGGTTTTGCTATTGTGTGGGAAACCGGAGTGCTTACTGGGGGAGCGCCTTTCTTCTTTAAGCTGTGGGGGATTCCGTTTGTTTGTGTCGGATTATATATGGTATTCGGAAGATTCATCTTCAAATCGTACATAAGAAAAGAAACTGTTTATGTCATTACCAACAAAAGAATCCTTGTTTTCAAGAGAAACCAGATACAGACTTTAGACTATCATATGAATCCGACAAGAAATGTAACGCGGTATCAGGACGGCACCGGAACTATTCGCTTTTATTCAACTCCGGCGTTTAATATGTTTTTCAATCCCAGGCAATCATTCGGGCAAAACGATCAGTATTTTGAACTGGAGAATATTCCTGACGTTGACCGCATTCTCCAGATACTTTCAACAACGAGATAGGAAAGTGGAATTCAACTAGGATGAGAGGTCTAAAATGAAAGACTTTTCCCTTACATTTTTGCCTCAAACTCAGCAAAGCTGGATGCCTTAGCTGCACACTTCAGCCATTTATTCAGAATATCCGAATTGGTCTCTTTGCTGATACGCTGTATGAGCTGTTTGGGAATATTTCCGAGTTCCTCTAATAATTCCAGTATAGACTCGATTTTTCCTTCAATGATACCGGTTGCCCTGCCTTCCTGCCTGATTCTGTCTGCAATTTCACACATAATTGTAACACCTTCCTTCTGTATTTTGAAATAATTGACCCGTTCCACAATCCTTGGGAAATTTCTCGTCTGATAAAATGGATCAGAGTTTTTGAGGTATCCCAGCAATTCATTGATTTTTACATCATCTGTCGGAT
>CAZOIF010000217.1:0-1742 GCA_964579975.1 uncultured Eubacterium sp.
CCAACTCAGATTTTTGATGGTGCCCGCGCATACCCAGCTCCCGAAAATAATCGCTTCGTAAACTGTCAGATCTTTCTTTTTCGCTTTTGATAACGGAAGACAGTCGGCGCCCGTCTCCTCCGCGATCCACTCGGCGTACTGTTTTGTAAAGCCTGTCTGTGAATTATAAATGACTGCTGTTTTCATCTTCTCGAACCTCCTTTTTATAGCTGCATTGTCTGACACATGATATCATTGCGTTGCTTTATTGACCGTTTTCTTCTCTAAATTTTCCATTCCTGCGTACAGCTTTGATAAAAGAATAAAGAATGTTTCTATTTCCTCGTCTGTATATACTTCAAAAAGGTATTTCAGTTCTTCCTGATATTTTGAAAAGTCATTTTCAAAATAGTCATTTACTTTTTCTGTGGGACAAATACACATGGCTCTTGGATCAAGAGGACTTTGTTGAATGATAATAAAGCCCTTTTTTTCCAGGATCTCCGCCAGCTTTTTAATATTTTGCCTGGAGCAGCCCAATATGCTACCCAATTGCGTAAAGGTTAACGGCTCACCGGACTGTCGGACTATGGAAAGCAGCATAAACTGTTTTAATGATATTTGTGGAATATTATTGTCAAAAATCGTCTGCAGTCTATTTCCGGCAATAAACAAGTTACTGAATATAGCTTTTCTCCGGTTTTCCGTCGTGTCGGAAAAACGTTTCATCAAATCCTTTACCATCCGATTCCCCTTTTTCCATGTATGACTTACTAATCTTAGTATGGTAACTAGTTACTAATTTGTCAATAGAAAATTGCCGCATGAAGGCGTCTTTTCAAAAAAACCAGAATGAAATTATTGCAAAATCGCCTGTTCCAGCACATACAGCGCCCGCTCGTTCTCCTCCAGACAATGTGCTGCCACTGCTTCGGTTCCTCTATCGGCATAAGGCGTAGTATCCGCGCCAAGCTGCACGAAGCAGACATAATCGTCAATAGTCTCCATGCGGGAGGCCTTCGCCTTACCCAGATTTTGGGGATGATTCCTGTTTGCCTCAATGATGCCGCTTCGGTAAGCCTCGATTCCCTGCTCGATCTCGCCCACATAATCTTCCTTTGCGTGAATGACGATCAACGTGTCGATGTGCGCGTCCAAAACCTGCCGCTCCGCCAAAAAATCCACATACATATCAGACTCTATTCCGGTAAGGCTTTCCAGCTCTTCGGCGGACAGGCTGACCTGAGGCCAATATGCATCACCCAGGAGATTCTGCACCTTATCCTTGAGCTCCGGAAGCGTGTAAAACCGCTCTTCTCCTTGAAACAAGGGGAAGCTGCTGGCCTGAAGATCCTCCGCAACCTTTTCCGCTCCATAAGACTCTTTCTGATGAACCAGATCTTCTTCCGGCATTTCCTCTCCGCAGCCCGTCAGAGCAAGCAGACTGCATACAACTGTGACCATTATTAATTTACGCATATTGCTCTCCATTTCTTAATTTTGTTTGTAAGCTGCATCAGTATTTGATATACTAAAGCAAAATATAGGGAATAATCTTCGTAGCATTTTTATACTGTTATTTTTTACTTAATTTTGAAAAATATGTACCGGGAGAATTTATGTTATTCAATTCCTACATTTTTATCTTCATATTTCTGCCGCTCACGCTGCTTGGCTGGTACGGGATCAACCGCCTTGGAAAATACCGTCTGGCAAGCCTTTTTCTGGCGGGTATGTCCCTGTGGTTTTACGCTTACTTTAAT
>CAZOIF010000218.1:0-1732 GCA_964579975.1 uncultured Eubacterium sp.
TTAATTTACCATTTCTTTTCGTCCCTAGAAGGATCTCTACGTGTCCTTTTCTATATAAATAGTTTTTTTCGCATCATCATCTAAAATTAGAACAGAAAAATCCATACTATGTCTCTTCGCCATTTCCTTGTAATCATAATGAAAATCCGCTTCGCTATGGCGATCATAAAACAAGTAATATCCATTTTGCGGAAATTCAAAATCTAATCCTAATAAATGTTCCGTTAAATCCTCCTCCATCGGAAGCTCCTTATCCAGCACATACCCCTGCTTTGTAAAAGTATCTAATACCTTTGTCGCCCACTGGCGGAACTGCGTTGCCCGGGCAGAGTTTGTCCGATACCCAACTGCAATAATTGCAGACAGAGAATAAAATTTGTACTGATATGTTTTTCCGTTATCTGCAACTTGTGCAAATTTTGCACAAACTGATTCTTCTGATCATTCCCCATTTTCAAATATATTTTTTAAATGCTTCGTAACCACGCTGCGCTCTACATCAAAAAGCTGTGCGATTGCTTTCTATGTCAGCCAGACGTCGTGGTTCTGCACCCGCACCTCAATTCCGTCTTCCCCTGCCTCCCTCGTAAACACAAGAAAATCCACGGTACTATTGCGTATCAGCAATTTCCTGCCTGCTTCTTCTATATCACTTTCTTTTTTCATAATTCTGCACAAAAACAGACGGTCTTTATAACAAGACCGCCCGCTTAAATCATATTTACTATTTCTTTGGCATTACGACTCTTATGTATTTTAACTGAGTGCGAGAAAAAGCGCCTTGATACCGTTTTAAAGTGTATCATAAATGAGCTCAAAAGTAAGAGTGGAAATATAATTTTAACTTTTTCAAATAAAATTTCTGAACACCTGACAAACCCTGAGCCTGTGCCGCTCTATTTACTACATTTTATGGGAACCCTTCTTTTCAATTAGCTTTCGGATTTCTGTCTCAGAAGGCATTACCCGGAGCGCACCTTTTTTTGTAGTGATCAGAGAGGCCGCCGCATTAGCAAATACAAGCATATCTGACAGATCATCCTCTGTCAGGTCATCCATTCCATGCTCCAAAATATAATTCAGGATACAGGCACAGAATGTATCTCCCGCTCCTGTTGTTTCAATGGTTTTGTCTTGCAAAAATGCCTCTGCCTCCACTTTCATTCCCCGATAGAAAGCACGGCTGCCTTCTTTCCCCATAGAGAGAAGAATCAAAGGAATCTTATACCTTTTCTGTATTTCCTCGATTCCTTCATCATAATCGCTTTTTCCGGTAAACCATACGATCTCATTATCTGAAATTTTCAAAATATCACATTGTTCCATTCCAAAATGGATCTGCTCTTTTGCCGTCTCCAACGACTCCCACAAAGGCTCTCTCAGATTAGGATCAAAGGATATGAGACAATTATTTTCTTTTGCTACTGCCAAAGCCTTCTTTGTTGCTTCCCTGACACTATGATGTGTCAGAGAGAGGGAACCAAAGTGAAACAGCCGGGAAGAAGCAATCATGTCCTCCTGTACCTCGGATGGTTTTAAATTAATATCCGCTCCCGGATTTCTGTAGAAAGAAAAGTCCCTGTCCCCATCCTGCATCGTGTGGACAAATGCCAATGTTGTGTGAACTTCCTGATCCAACAGCAGATTCTGTGTATCAATTCCGACAGATTCCACTACCTCTTTCAGATGCCTTCCCAAAAAATCATCCCCGACTTTTCCGATAAATGCTGTC
>CAZOIF010000219.1:0-1688 GCA_964579975.1 uncultured Eubacterium sp.
TTCTCTGAACTGTTGAAATCGCCCGCTATAAGTGTATAGTCAGCTTTTATATTTGAAGTATTTTCTACAATATTTACAATCGCCTTTTCTCTTAAAGATGCTTTTTCCCATGGCAGATGAACATTGATGATAAGTAATGTTTTGCTCTCTAACTGTATGTGAGCAGACGTACCATATTCAAAATCATCTGTTTTATCAATGGGATACCTACTTAGAATGGAGAGTCCTGTCTGGGTCTGCCAATGAGAATGATCATATCCGCAAAACGTTGAAAAACTATGATGTTTTTCAACGTCTGATACTTCCTGCAAGCAGATCATATCGGCGTTAACTCTGCTGATTTCATCGGTAAGCTGACGGAAACGTATAGGCATACCCATGTCACTATCCCAGATGTTATATGTTGCTATTTTCATATGGTTTTCTCCTATAAATAGAAGTGCAATAGCAGGCTTTTAACACGCATACATCTTCTCTTCAAATTCCTTTATGCTCCCCGATCTGGCAGCCAGTTTTACCCATCTGGTCAGACGTCCCATATCGCTCTCACGGCTGACCTCTGTCCGAAGTTCCTCCGGAATATCTCCGAGTTCATCCAGAAATTCAAAAATCATATCGACTTTTCCTTCCATTCTCCCATCCTCATATACCTCTCTCGCATAAGTGATCGATGTCATATACCTCGCCTCCGTTTCCTGATTTCTCTTCACTTCCTCCACACGCTTCTGAATCTGCTTCACTTCCGGGCTCTCCGCCGGTGCATTATGGTCTGACACGTACCGCACGAACTCCGCCAGGAGACTGTCCCTTTCCGACTCCTCTTTCCCTTCAGTGTTCAGGAAAATCTTTACTGCGCCGTCAGACAGCTTCAGCCCCGGCAGTTCTGCGCAGGTGTTCTCAAATGTATAACACAGTTTTCCCTCCCCGAACAGGTCAAAGGTACAGATAAAGATCAGAATACTATCGCACAGCTTATTGTAATCGATCTCCCCTGCCGGCAGCATCTGCACATCCATGATCCCCTGGTAGTGCCGGCTTCTCTTCGGCAGGTTGTACCGATTCCGCGTCTGCATCTCCACACTGTAGCAGGTGCTTTCTTCATCCTTGAAATACACATCCAGGCGGATCCCCTTGTATCGGTGGTATCCCGTCCCAGCTTCCACCT
Organism: uncultured Eubacterium sp.; assembly: GCA_964579975.1. Classification (GTDB taxonomy): domain Bacteria; phylum Bacillota; class Clostridia; order Lachnospirales; family Lachnospiraceae; genus Eubacterium_F. Next base: position 1,166 of record CAZOIF010000219.1, read on the forward strand.
GCTGTTCTTTGTTCACGTACACCACACGGCTGACTGGGCGCCCAAGAATGATTCCCAGCACCGTGCGGCAGGTCTCTTCATCCTGCATGACTTCCCCGAACAGAAACCCGTCGGAAAGATCCAGTTCCGACAGGGGCGCTGCGCCAGCAGGAAACTGTCCCTGCTGAGGGAATCCGGCCTCCGGTTTCATCCCTTTTTGTTTTTCTTTTCTTTTTCCCATTCATTTTCCTCCCTTTTCAGAGCGGAAATGAACCGGACTATCGTCCCTTGTTCCAAATCTCCGCCCTGCGTATTTTTTCTTTCATTGGAATAAAGCAAAGACTTTCGATTCGGAATCTTACATATGATGATGCCACTGGAAGTGGCACATCCGTTTAGAAAATACTTCTGTATTTAGAATTCTTAGAAATTTTGCTTTTGATTAGTATATCATTGTTTACTGAAAAGTGCAAGAGGTTTTCATGCATATGATGAAGTAAACGAATTGTCAGTTAAAATAAAAAAGACTGGTCCTGAGAAATTT
>CAZOIF010000220.1:0-1678 GCA_964579975.1 uncultured Eubacterium sp.
CCACCGCTGTGGGCGCAAGCAGGGCCTTTAAGATCCTGATCCCCGTGAACCGCTGCAACCACTACATTGCAGGTTGTGCAGAAAATTCTCTGGGTGAGTATATCCGCATTGCGGTGGATAAGCTTGAGGGAATGCTATAGAAATCGAGCGCCCGCGCGCTCGATTTGGGTTACTACACTGTGGCAGTTTCACTACCCGACATGCCGTGTCTACATAGAAAAAACACGCATTTCTCGCTTTGTGTCGTGTGATTTTTATCTGCACATTGGTATTCTGACATCGAAAGGAGGCCAGACATGGACCAGAGAAAAACAGGAATCTTTTTAAAGGACCTGCGAAAAAAGAAAGGTCTGACACAGGAACAGTTAGCGGAACAATTCGACGTATCTTCTCGGACTGTTTCAAGATGGGAAACCGGAAACAACATGCCGGATCTGAGCATCTTAATTGAGATCGCAGATTTCTATGATGTGGATATCCGGGAAATTATTGATGGAGAAAGGAAAAGCGAGAATATGGACAACGAGACAAAGAATACTTTAATGAAAGTGGCGGAATACAGCGATGCGGAAAAGAAAATACTGAAAAAGCGCTTGATCAGTATGACATTGGGAACCATGATACTCCTTCTGTTTGCACTTGCACTGGAGTCAACGAGCGGATTCGGTTTTATTCCGGAAAGGCCCTGCCAGAATATGAGCGATTTTGCCACCGGTCTGGCATTTGGGGGATTGCTGCTCAATCTGCTGTATCTGAACGGTTCTCTGGAAAAGATACGGGCGTGGAAGCTGGATAAACTCAAAGAATCGAAATAAAATTTATCACAATGATACTTGAAAGAGGGCAGCAGCAAGTTACTACTTCGCTGCTGCCCTTTGCTAGATATCGTTTATTTTTCATACAAAAATTTTTCTGGTAATACTACGTTAAAATCTACTGCAAGATCCCTGAAATTCGGCGCTGTGATTGTTTGCAGCTTATCAGGACGCATGGACAACATTTTTACAAGAATCTCTGCGGATTTCTCCACTGTATGCATCAATCCGAATGTCAGGTCGAAATCTTCTCCGGAACAGAACATACCATGGTGCGCCCAAATAGCCACATCATACTGCTTCATCAGCTCACTGGTCGCCACAGCGATATCTCTTCCGCCGGGAACCATCCAGGGCACCACACCGACACCGGAAGGAAATACAACCGGACACTCGGTCGCCATCTCCCACAGTTCTCTTGTAAACACCTCATCCTTCAACGGGAGGACAAAAGTCAATGCAATCACGTTGGTCGTGTGCGCATGATAAATTACGCGATGGGTTCCTCCGGACGCTGCTTTTTTTACCTCGTGGTTCATCAGATGACTGGGCAATTCGCTGGTCGGTCTGCCACCGTTTATCAGTCCCCAGAGAATACGGTAGTTCTCCCCTTTTTCATCCAATTCAATAATACAGGTACTGTCTTCCGGATCCAGTATCACATTACGGAAATACTTTCCGCTTCCGGTCACCATAAAATATTCTCCGGCAAGAGTCGGAACAGATGTTCCGATCGGCTTCCACTCTCCGCCCGTTGACAGGCTGTCTTTGACCTCTTCCACTTCTTCCGGCTTAATGCGATAAGACAGGTTGCCGCCGTTTCTCTCATGCCAGCCCTGCTCCCATCCATCGTTGCACATACG
>CAZOIF010000221.1:0-1631 GCA_964579975.1 uncultured Eubacterium sp.
GCCTGAATGTCCCCTCAGCCCACGGCACAGCCAATTTGGAGACGGACACCAACGCGGACCTCATTCTTGTTCCCGCAGTGGCGGCTCTCTATGAAAAAATCGTCAATCCCGAATGGCAGATCCACCGCGTCAATATCACCTGCAATCAAGTGATGCCGGAGGAATATCACCAATACAATTTCTTTGCGGACGCAGAAGAACTTGAGAAAAACAGAAAAGTACAGAAGGCCGTTATCAGCATCAAAAATAAGTTCGGCAAGGACGCCATTCTCAAGGGTATGAATCTGGAGGAAGGCGCCACCACCAGAGAACGAAATCATCAGATCGGAGGGCATAAAAGTGGCGAGTAAACCCGGAAACAAAATGCCCCTAGAAGACAGGGCGAAACAGTTCATGCCTTTCGCTGCGCTGCGGGGACTCCCGGACGCTCTGGCCGCAAAGGAGAAAATTCTTGTCCCCAAAATCGAACTCTCGCCTGAAATGGAGGAAGCGCTGGACAGACAGATGCATCTGCTCGCCAAAGGAAAGATGGCGACGGTCATCTATTTTCAAAAAGGGGAATACATCAAAACAACCGGTCTGGTCGCCCGCATCGACGAGACCAGCCGGTTATTACAAATCGTAAATACCAAGATTCGATTTGAGGATATTTTACAAATTGAAATACAAGAAACAACCTTTTAACTTATTTACCAAGGAAGGAGCCTGATTGATAAATGTAAAAATTGATGTTAAAACAAGAGATACTATGTCTCAATTCCAAAATAATCCAGATACGCTTTATACTGATCCTGAACTGACAAGCAGGTGTCTTTCAAATATCCTCTTTCCCGCTTCCATTCCTTTAATCCGCGATAATAGAACATTTTTATATTATCTTCAATAATGAACGGCACAATGTTATATTTTAGACATTCCTTAAACATGATCAATCTGCCGACGCGACCATTTCCATCCTGAAAAGGATGTATATTTTCGAATTGCACATGAAATTCCAAAATATCTTCCAATGATTTATCACTTTTTCGATTATATTCGGAAAGCAATCTCTTCATCTCACCTGCTACCTGCTCCGGAAGTGCAGTAGGTAATCCTCCCACTTCATTTGCCCGCTTCTTATAACCGCCTACAGCAAACCATTCAAGCCTTGCATCGCTTGTTCCGGCCTTTAATAGGGAATGCAGCTCCTTGATGAATTTTTCTGATAAGGCGACTTTGGCATCGTCAATAATTTTGTCTATACACCGAAAGTGATTTACTGTTTCGATAATATCATCTACATTCAGCGCGTCATTTTCCATACCGACCGTGTTTGTTTCAAAAATATAACGAGTTTGATCATGTGACAAACGACTGCCCTCAATGTGGTTTGAATTGTAAGTCAATTCAATCTGCGTTTTATGATAAATCCCACCGGAATATTTTCGTCTTTTCTCATCTTGTAAAACTTCTAATAATGTAACCGGCTCTTTTTCCTTTTTATTTAAGCGATCAGGTTTACGGACTCCTTCCGGTATCTTCCATGTCTTTCCGGTAAGAAAAGCACCTTCCACTCGGTCATTAGCACAATAATTTCTCACACTGCGTTCAGAAACATTCCATTTTGGGGCTATTTCTGCGACAGAAAGATA
>CAZOIF010000222.1:0-1532 GCA_964579975.1 uncultured Eubacterium sp.
GATATAAAGAATCACATTATGGTTGTAAAGGAACTTTTGCAGAATGAGAAATTAGAACAGGCATTAAATTATATTGGAGATATGGAAAGCATGACCGAAGAATTATCTTTTCCCTGCAGTACAAATAATCCGGTGGCAGATATTCTGGTGGGAAATAAGCTGGGAATAGCAAAAAATATGGGAATAGACGTTTGCTGTTCACTGCGGCTGCCGTACCCATGCCCTGTACGTGACATAGATTTCTGCATTATTTTGTCAAATGCTCTGGACAATGCGATCAATGCCTGTAAAAATATGGACAGCAGTGCGGAAAAAAACATTCGCGTGACAGGGCGCATACAAGGGGATTTTGTTTTGCTGGAAATTGAGAACAGTTTCCAGGGGGATGGATTATTCAAAAAGGGAACAGGTCTGTCAAATGTGAAAACAATAGCAGAAAAATATCATGGTGCCATGAGTATAAAGACACAGGGTACATCGTTCATTCTCAGCGTATTGCTTATCATTCCACATCAATCAGAAAGCATCTCACAGCAAATCGGTTAAGGATTTTTTTTGAGCGACGAAAAAGGTAATACAGGCAGAAGTTTATGAACTATGCTGCCTAATAACAAAGAGATTAGGAGGATAAGCATATGTCAATGGAGATTAACGGAAGATATAGCCAGTACCAGACGGATTATGCAGAGCGTCTGAAAGCAGGACAGGAGGAGGCAAAGGAAACTGAAAAAATACCTGTTCCACATGATGAGTATGTCAGCAGTGAAAAATCGGGTGTTAAACCAAACGGTCTGTATCGGTTAGGACAGGATGAAGATGGAAAGAAAAAGGTGTTTTTTGATGATCCGAAAAAATCTGAGGAGAAGTGTACCGGGAGTACGGATGAAGTTGACAGAGAAATCAAGAAATTGAAAGAAAAGAAGAAGCAGCTGGAACAACAGATACAGTCAGCTGCTGGGGATGAAAAGAAGGTCAGGGAACTGGAGGAAAAATTGGCACAGGTAGAGAGCGAGTTAAGCCAGAAGGATAATGATACATACAGGCGTCAGCATTCTACTTTTTCCGAGTAGTAATTTAATAATCCATTGCTTTTCCAATAGCAGAGTTCCCAGCATTCACGATCCTCTCGCCGCAAACACTTTTTTTGCCACAAATACCGCATTTAGCACTTAAAGCACAGGGAGTATGTACTGGAGCAGCAGAAGAAATGGGCAAAATAAATCAAAAAAATCTATTGACTCTTACGGAGCGTTATAGCTTATGATGGTATTATCAAGAACAGGAGGGCTGACGAGGTGAGGACAGTAAAGGAAATTTCAAATATCACAGGTATCAGCGTACGCACGCTTCACTATTATGATGAGATTGGCTTATTGAAACCAACAGATAAGAGTGATGCCGGATATCGGCTTTATGACGATAAAGCTTTAGAACGGTTGCAACAAATATTGTTCTTTCGTGAGTTTGATATTCCCTTGAAAGAAATCAAAGCAGTTATGGAAAATCCTGCTCTTGACAGAAACCATATATTA
>CAZOIF010000223.1:0-1532 GCA_964579975.1 uncultured Eubacterium sp.
TTCAACTTGAATTTTCATCTTCATTTCTACATTCTCCTGTTCTATATTTTCCTGTTCTTCTGTGCTGCTCCCACAGGCTGTTGTCATAAATAATACCGCAAAAGCCAGTATGATACAAATTATTTTTTTCATATGCTGCCTTCCTTTTTCTGTCCGCAGATCATAATAGTTTCATTATATATTCCTTTATATCAAATAACAAATACTTATATTTAATTCATTTCCATAATTGAAGCCTATGCAACGATATGCTATATTGTAGACGAGACATATAAAACGAAAGGGAAATCTCCCTTTCCGATGAGATCATTGTCGGTGACGTTTATATCGGCACAGGAGAAACAGATGCGATCCGTTTTATTGCAAGGGCCGCAAAAGAACTTTCCAGGACCTATCCCGGCATACATTACCATATTGCCAGTGGAAATGCGGAATTTGTGCTGGAGCAGTTAGATAAGGGACTGATTGACTTTGGATTGGTATTCGGCTCCGTAGACCATACAAAATACAATTCGGTGCCATTGCCATATAAAGATATCTGGGGTGTACTGATGCGAAAAGATTCTCCACTAGCCGCAAAGCCAACTGTATCACCGGAAGATTTGTGGGATAAGCCTCTGATCATATCAAGACAAGATGACGATAATGGAACTCTGACTGCATGGATAAAGCGTGAAATTTCAGAAATGGAAATCGTTGCCACCTACAATCTGCTTTTCAACGCTTCCCTGATGGTGGAGGAAGGCCTGGGCTTTGCGATCGGCTTTGATAAAATAATCAATACTTCCGGTAACAGCAGCCTATGCTTCCGCCCTCTCTCCCCTAAAAGAGAAGAAGGTATGAGCATTATCTGGAAAAAATATCAAGTATTCTCCAAAGCCTCAGAAAAGTTTATGCAGGAAATAAAAAATTACCGATAAAATAGCGCAGGCCGGAAGTTCTCTCCAAGAGAGCCTCCGGCCTGGTCATCATCACATCATACTGCCTTCCCCTCCCATAAGCCTTGTCATTTCTTCTATACGCTCAAGTGGGAAAGGTGATGTCGTAAGGGGCTTCATTGCAATGGACATCAGTTTCATGGGATTGTCATCAGCCGCGATCCGGTTGGAGCTCATCTGACCGCATTGGCGGCATCGATGTATGATCGCCCACTCCCCGTTTTTTCTGACCCATACGGCCACGGGTTCCATATAACCGCCACAGTCTGAGGCGCGGTCTCCCGGCTCTATGTCCACATGTAAGCTTGTCAGACAGTTCGGGCAGTGATTTCTGTGCTTACTGCCTGCACCATCCGGTATCACCTGCCGTCCGCAAACTTTACACACAAAAGTTTCATTGCAGGCGTGACTTTTATAGTACCCCTTTTCAAATGTTTTTCTTTTATTTTCTCTATTCAATTTTATTTCCTCCCACGTTAAAACTCTGTCGCTTTGTAGGAGGTTTCACTTGCGTTTCCCTGAGAATCCTCTGTATGCTCTTTTCCGTCAGATAATATCTTTGCGCCAATTCTTTCGTGGAAACGCCCTTCTGAT